>LNET01000108.1 GCA_001464055.1 Burkholderiales bacterium Ga0077543 | reverse complement strand
CGACAGCGCGGTCGGCTTCGACTTCGAAGCCGGCTGGGCCACCCACCACAGCAACATCCACCAGAAACGCGACTGGTTCGAGACCGTCGTGCAGGTGGCCTTCGTCGCAGCCGCGGCCTGGGTGACGGGCGGGGCCGCCGCCGGTGCCGGCTGGGGCGTGATCGGCTCGGCTGCAGCGGCAGGAGCAGCCGGCTCCTTCGTCGGCGGTGCGATGAACGGCGACCTGAGCCTGAAGAACGTGCTGCGCGGCGCGCTCAGCGGCGCCCTCACCGCCGGGCTGGTGGGCCCCGTGGGCAACGCGCTGGGCGGCAGCGCCGCAGCCGGTGTGGTAGCCCGGATGACGGTGCAAGGCGGCATCCAGGCCTTGCTGGGTGGCAAGTTCGAAGAAGGCGCCATCGCCGGCCTGGCCTCGGGCCTGGCCGAACTGAGCGGCGCCCAGATGAACAGGAGCATCGACGACGCCGTGAAGGCCGGCACCATGACGGCCGGAGAAGCCATCGCCGCGCGCAGCATGGCGCGCGTGTTCTCCTCGGCCGTGCGCACCCTGGGCAGCCCTGGCGACCCGCAGTACGCGTTTGCCAGCGACCTGGTGGGCAGCATCGTGAATGCCGGGTTGGATGCGACGCGGCCGGCGCCCGCGTCGACGTTCACGGGCACTGTGTTCGATGATGACGGCAACTTGATGCCGGGGGTGGTGGATGCCAATGCCCCTGCCAGCCAGCGCTACCAGCAACTGCAGTCCGCCCTGCTGGCACAGGGCCTGCCGCCTGAGCAGGCGCAGTCACTCGCCTTGAATGGCCTGGTCACGGCAGGTGCCGACGCGCGCACGGTGCGCGGCTATTTCGTGCCCGACGAGAGCCACGACCTGGCGCTGAGGGATGTCATGGCGGAACGTGCCTCGCTCGGGGCAGCCGAAGTGGGGCCGCCAGAGCCAGAGCCCGAGCCGACGCCGGTGCGCGTGGATGAAAGCGGCAAGGTCATCCAACTGCCTACCGTCACGGTTACCGGCCGCCGCATCACGCTGGCGGACGACCTGGCCGAGCGCATCGGCGGCGCGCTGGGCGACCTGTACCAGCAAGGCAAGGACATCGCCGCCCAGGGCCTGGACCTGGCAGCGCAAGGCTTGAGCCTGCTGGATGTTCCGGCACTGCAAGACTTCCAGCAACGCACGCGCGAATATCTGGACGGCAAAGCGGCAGCCGGGGGGCTGAGCGAGGCCGAGATCATCCTGTTCGGCACGCTCTACGCGGCCAACGAGGCCTTGATGCCCACCAACGCGCTGGACTTTGCCGGCGGGGCCGGCAAGGGCATCACCGCTGCAGCCGCTGTCATCCGGTCGGGCGGCAAGGCCGATGAGGTGGCGCAGGTGGTGCGGGCGGAGAGTCGGGCCGTCTCGGCAGCCACCGAGGCCCGCGTGGCGGAAGTCAGCCAACGGGCGCAGGCTGAAGGGCTCGAATTCATCAGTGCCCGCAATGGTTCACGCGGCGACTGGAATGCGGCGCTCAACGGCGAGCTCAAGCCCAATGCAGCGTACTTGCTGGACAACGGGCATTCCTACGTGACCGATGGCGCGGGGCGCGTGGTGCGGGCCGAAGGCATGCTGGACGTGAGCCGCGCCGACCGCAACACCTGGCAGCAGGCTGCGGCTGGACATGTGGGCGGCGAAGGCTACGATGGTGGCCATCTGATCGCCAGCCTGTTCGGCGGGGCGGGCGAACGTATCAATCTCGTTCCGCAGCTCTCGACGGTGAACCGAGGCGAGTTCAGAGAGATGGAACGGCAGTGGGCGCAGGCGGTGCTGGATGGAAAGAAGGTGGAGGTGGAGGTGAGTCCGGTCTACACGACCGATCCAAAGGTGCCCTCAAGCATCGACGTGACCTATTTCATCGAAGAAGTCCGCGTCAGACGTAGCTTCCCGAATGCTCAAGGAGGTTGAAATGACCTTGTTGTTGGAGCTCGACGCTATCGTGACCGAATTGGCCCAGGCCCTCTTCACTGGAGCGCCGATGAGCGATTGGCGGCAATTGCGGCACTACGCAAAGTACACACCTGATGGCAGCGTCAGCGGTCATGACTACGACTTCCTCTTGGATTCGGGCGTGTTGGACAAGAGGTCGGCGCCCAGTCGACAGCGGGAGCACGAGATCGATGCCCTGACTCGGATGCATTGGCGGCGCACCCAAGATCTTGGCCTGCCTCGCTGGTACAAGATGACCATCACCGTCGAACGCTCCGGCAAGTTCAGTGTCGACTTCGAATACAAGGACGACTACAAGGAAGGCGAGATCATGCAGCGTGGCTGAACCCGGCTTTGCTGCTTAGCTCCATGCCGCTCGAGTTCTTCGCCGACGAGATCCCGCGCGAGTGCACCGTCTGGGACGTGATCTCGGCCCACCCCCAGGTGCGCCAGGCCATGCACGCCGTGCAGCCCAAGCGCCCGCGCGAAGGCCTGTTGTGGCGGCTGCCGATCGAGGTGGACCTGCCGCGCCTGCGCGCCAGCTATGTGGACTGCCTGCGCGACGTGGGGCCGCCGCGCGGCTTTGCCAACCGCGAGGGTGTCGAAAGCGCCTACCGCTCGATCTCGCTGGTGCACAACCCCGCGCACCAGGACGGTCTCGACCCCTTCTTCTCGACGCTGGGCTCGCCGCGCCACGGCCCGCGCGAGTTCTACGCGCTGATGCGCCCCGATCAGGCACCGGCGCGCCGCCATTCGTACTGGGACACGCTGGGCTTCCACGCCGTGCACCCGACGATGGCGCAGCACTTCGGCTGGTTCTTCGCGCGTTTTCGGCGCACGCTGGTGCGCTCGCGCATCGCCACGCTGTCCCACACCGACTACCCGCGCATCAGCGAGCCCGAGTTCAGCTGGCACATCGACGAATCGCCGTTCTGCAACCTGCGCATCAACATCCCGCTGCTGTCGGCGCCGCAGTACCTGCTGGAGATCGACTCGGAACACGTGCCCGCGGCCCAGCCCGACCGGCGGCCGCCGGGGCGCCACCTGCGCTGGCGCGGCCACCTGGAGGTGGGCGGCTGCTACTCGTGGAACACCGAACTGCCGCACCGCGTGTTTGCCGGTGCGCAGCCCGGCAGCGACCGCGTGCACATCGTCTTGGGCTTCAGCCCCTGGTTCGACTGGGACGCTTCGCGCAGGGCCTGGGTGGGCAATGAACACCTGGGTGTCACGCACCCCTACGACCTGCTGGACGACGCCATCAAGCCTGCCTGATGGACCCGTCTGGGGGTCGATCCTAGGGGTGCAGCGCCCACACCCTAGGCACGATCCTAGGGTCACAAATCCGTAGCGAAGCCAAAGCCTTAGAACGCCCTTTCGACCGGGACGTTCTGCCATGGCCATCGAGTTCTCGCGCTTCCAGCAGCGCCACTTCATCGAAGACTTCGAGCCCTTCGAGCCGCCTGAACACCTGCAGCCGCCGCCGCCGCCGCCGCCAGCGCCCGAGGTGGCCGCCGAGGCCCCCGCTGCGGCCCCCGCCGCCGACGGCGCCCCCCGCAACCTGCTGCTGAGCCTGCCCGCCGCCCCGCTGGCCCCGGTGTACGTGGCCGTGGGCGAGTTGCCGCAGGCCAGCGTGCTGAACGAGTTGGTGCCCACGCACTTCGAGCTGACGGCCACGGCCACGGCCACGGCCACCGTCGCCGCCAACGACCCCGCGCCCGTGGCTGCCTCGGCCACTGTCGCCGCAGCACCTACCAGCACCTACATCGGCGAACCCCCTGTCACTGCCGACTGGCTGGCCGCCCGCGAGACCGCCTTCACCACCATCCCCAGCGACTACGAAGCCCAGCGCGCCGCAGCGCAGGCCAGCGCCGGCCAGGGCCCCGGCTGGGTCGAAGCGCAGATGGTCACCGACGAAAGCGGCCGCATGGTCAGCGCCAGCGGCGCCGCCACCGTCTTCATCACCGACCCCGGCGCCGCCCCGCAAGTCATCGGCTACGACGAAAGCGGCCCCGTCTACCGCCAGCCGGCCGGCCGCCACGTCGAATTCAGCGAAGACGCCTTCGCTGCGAACTACCGGGCCCAGGGTGGTGCACCCCTGCAGGCCCTGGCCGATCTCTACGACACCGATGCCGCCACCCTGCTGGCCCGCCACCCCGACATCTGGGGCCTGGCCACCAGCGACCATGCGCTCAACGCCGGCCCGCCCCCGGCCGGCCGCGTCATGGGCGACCCCGGCCAGCTGGCCATGCTCGACCTCTACATGGCCGACCCGCAGGTGGCCGACCTGATCCAGCGCTACGGCGGCAGCGTGGCCCCGGCCACCAGCGGCATCGCCCTGGAACAGATGCGCCTGCACGGCCAGGCCCGCTACGAACAGATGACGCGCCCGGCCAATGCCATGCAGGCCGTGCGCAACGACTACAGCAGCGCCATGCAGCAGGCCCAGTAGAGCTGAACGCGCAAGCTCTGCCAAAGGACCTGGCGCAGTCGCTGGCCCTGAACAACGTGCTCGCGGCTGGCGCTGACGCGCGAGATTGACCGTTTGAGGCGCGAGCATTGGCAATTGACCCAAGACCTCGGCCGCCCCCGCTGGTGCAAGATGATCGTCACTGTTGAACGCAGCGGCAAGTTCAGCGTCGAGTTCGAATACAAGAAAGATTTCAAGGAAAGCGACATCATGCAGCGGGGTTGGGGGGTGCCGCGAAGCCTTCGGCACGCCACACCGGGCGTTTGCAACCGCGCCTCACCAGTCTTTACAAAGCACGCAAGACAGCAGGCCCGGATCTCTCCAGAATCCTCTTCGAATCGGGCTGAGGGGCTCGGCAGGAGGAACCAGTGTCAACTTCGTTGAATGCCGTACTGCGGCCGCCCGGGCTTGCGACCCCAGTGTTTCTAGGCGTCATGCTGGCCCTGGCCGCACTGGTCGCACCGTCGGCGGGTGCCCAGGTCGCTTCCGGGAAGGGGCCCGCCGCGGTTCGCGCCGCTGACCTGCCTGCATCGCGCGCCGATGCCGCGCGGTTTTTGACGCAGGCCAGCTTCGGCCCCACTTCAGGCGAGATCGACGCGCTGATGGCACAGGGCTATTCGGCCTGGGTCGACCGCCAGTTCACCCTGCCTGCAGCGTCGCACCGAGCCTGGTGGGAAGCGCGTGACGCAGCCATCCGCGCAGTCGACCCCAACGCCTCTGCGAACCAGGACCAGGTCTGGGAAAGCTTCTGGCGCCAGGCCACCACGGGCGAAGACCAACTGCGACAGCGCGTGGCCTTTGCGCTGTCGCAGATCTTCGTCATCTCTGCGCTCGACGGCAACATCGGCAACCAGCCGCGCGCCATGGCAGCCTGGCTCGACATGCTGGGCGCGCGCGCCTTCGGCAGCTACCGGCAACTGCTGGAAGACGTAGCGCTGCACCCGCTGATGGGCTTCTATCTGTCCCACCTTCGCAACCAGAAGGCCGACCCGGTGAACGGGCGCATTCCCGACCAGAACTTCGCGCGGGAATCGATGCAGCTGTTTTCCATCGGCGTGCTCAGGCTGAACCCCGACGGCACGCCCTTGCTGGTGAACGGCGCGCCGGTTGAAAGCTACGGCTCGGCCGACGTGGCCGGCCTGTCGCATGTGTTCACCGGGTTCAGCTACGCCTGCGGCGCCACCAACAACGCCTGTTTCTTCAACGGCAGCACCGGCGGCGTGAGCGACCCCGACCGTTTCTTCAAGCCGATGAAGGCCTACCCGCAGTTCCACAGCACCGAGGCGAAGAGCTTCCTGGGCGTGACCATCCCCCAACAGGCCGTGGCCGATCCACAAGCCAGCCTGCGCATCGCCCTCGACACGCTGGCCGCCCACCCCAATGTCGCCCCGTTCATGGCGCGCCAGCTGATCCAGCGCCTGGTGACCAGCAATCCTTCACCGCAGTAC
The DNA here is from genome assembly GCA_001464055.1 of Burkholderiales bacterium Ga0077543. GTDB lineage: Bacteria > Pseudomonadota > Gammaproteobacteria > Burkholderiales > Burkholderiaceae_C > Rubrivivax. The sequence continues at coordinate 42,938 of LNET01000108.1, read as the reverse complement.
GTGCGCGACGTGGCTGCGGTGTTCGACAACAACGGCGCTGGCCAGCGGGGCGACTTGCGTGCCGTGGTGCGGGCCATCCTGCTGCATCCGCAGGCGCAGGTCTCGGGCAACAGCGCGGGCAAGCTGCGCGAACCAGTGCTTCGCCTTTCGGCCTATCTCAGGGCGTTCCCGCACACCAGCGACACCGGCTTCTTTCGCGTGGGCAACACCGACAGCCCGACCAGCTCGCTGGGCCAGACGCCTTTGCGGGCACCGTCGGTGTTCAACTTCTATCGCCCCGGCTACGTGGCGCCGGGTTCGCAATCGGCCGCGGCCGGGCTGGTGGCGCCCGAGATGCAGTTGCTGAACGAGAGCAGCGTCTCGGGCTGGGTCAACACCATGCGCGACAACCTGAACAGCGGGGTCGGGCAATTCAACAACACCGTGAACGGCGTCGCACTCAACCGCCGCGACCTGCAGCGCGACTGGACGGCCGAGATGAACCTGGCCACCCAGCCGGCGGTGCTGACGGCGTCAGTGGCCGACAAGCTGCTGAACGGCCGCGCAAGCGCAGTGCTGGTCAACGAAATCGCCACGGCCATCGCGAAGATCACCATCCCGGCGCTGAATGCCGGGGGCACCAATCAGGCCGCCATCAACACCGCAAAGTTCAACCGCGTGAAGTCGGCGGTACTGCTGGTGCTGGCTTCGCCGGAGTTCCTGGCCACGCGCTGAAGGCCCTGTGCCTCGCCCAGCTGCACTACCCTGAAACGACTGCGCCGACGCGCTGGACCCGGAGCCCTTCATGCAACCCCAATCCCCTGCTTCACGCCGCCAGTTCCTGCGCCACTCCGCCGCCATGACGGCGCTGGTCGGCAGCGGAGCGGCGCCCGTCGCCCTGAACCTCGCCGCGCTCGGCACCGCGGCCGCGCAGTCGGCACCGGCCGGTGGCGAATACAGGGCGCTGGTCTGCCTGTTCCTGTTCGGTGGCAACGACTCCTTCAACATGGTCTTGCCTTTGGAACGTTCGAACTGGCGTGCCTACACCCTGACCCGCACCCAGACTCCCGACCCGATTGCCTTGATGCCGCCGTACACCGAACCCGTGTTGACGGCGCCGGTCGGTTCGCCTGCGCGTCTGGGTGGCATCCTGCCCATCATCCCGAACAACGTGCGCTCCGGGCCCTATGCGCTGCACCCCCTGCTGCGGTCCACGCAGGGCCTCTTTTCCACCGAAGGACGTCTGGCGGTGCTGTCCAACATCGGCCCGCTGATCATGCCCACCACGAAGGCGCAGTACGCCCAGGCCAGTCATCCCAAGCCGGCCCGCCTTTTCTCGCACAACGACCAGCAGAACACCTGGCAGGCGCTGGGCCCCGAAGGCACCACCCGTGGCTGGGCCGGCTTGATGGGCGACCTGCTGGCCAGCCAGAACGCAAGGCCGGTCTTCACGGCCATCTCGGCCAGCGGGAATGCGGTCTGGCTCGCCGGCGACACCATCAAGCAGTACCAGGTGAGCGCGGGCGGTGCCGTGCCCCTGGGCGTGAACACCGCCGGACAGCTGTACGGCTCGGCCGACGTGGGGGCGGCCCTGCATCGGCTGGTGACCACGCCCACGTCGATCCATCCCTTCGACGCCGACATCGCGGCCGTGGCCCGCCGCTCGATCGACGCCGAGCTGGTGCTGCGCACGGCCTTGCGTCCGCCCAGCGACCCGGCCTTCGGCACCCCCCCGGCCACGGGCGGCTACAACCCGAGCAATGACCCGAAGCTGCGCTATGACAACCCGCTGACCGGTGTCGCCGCGCCCAACGGCCTGGCGCAGCAGTTCCAGGTGGTGGCCCGCATGATCGATGCCGGCCAGCGCGGGCTCACGGGGGTGTCGCGGCAGGTGTTCTTCGTCAGCCTGGGCGGTTTCGACACCCACGACTTCCAGAACCGCAACCAGGCCGACCTGATGGCGCGGATCGACCATGCCCTGAAGTACTTCGACGACGCGCTGGGGAACCTGGCGGTGCGCAACCAGGTGACCACCTTCACCGCCAGCGACTTCGGTCGCACCTTCACGAGCAACGGCGACGGCACCGACCATGGCTGGGGCTCGCATCACTTCGTGATGGGCGGTGCCGTGCGGGGCGGCGGTCTCTTCGGGAGCTTCCCGCGGCTTTCGGTGAAGAACGCCAACAACAACAACTTCGACGGCAGCCCTGACCAGATCGGCAACGGCTCCCTGCTGCCCACCAGTTCGGTCGACCAGCTCGGATTCACGCTCGGGCGCTGGATGGGGCTGTCCGAAGGCCAGCTCCTGGACATTTTTCCGAATCTGGCGAACTTCAACGCCGGCAGGCGGAATCTCGGGTTCATGAATGCCTGATCGCTGGCGGTGCCGGCCGCGGGCTAACATCCCGCGGCCATGGGAGCCCCACCCGCAAGCCTGAACAACGCCCAGATGCAGGCCGTGCGCCACCTGCACGGGCCCTGCCTGGTGCTGGCCGGTGCGGGCTCGGGCAAGACCCGCGTCATCGTGCACAAGATCGAACAGCTGCTGCACAGCGGGCTGGAAGCCAAGCAGATCGCCGCCATCACCTTCACCAACAAGGCCGCTGCCGAAATGCGCGAACGCGCCAAGGCCCTGGTGGGCGGCCGCGCGGCGCGGGATCTGGCGATCAGCACCTTCCACAGCCTGGGCGTGCGCCTGCTGCGCAGCGACGGCCAGGCTGCGGGCTTGAAGCCGCAGTTCAGCATCCTGGACAGCGACGACGTGCTCAGCGTGCTGCGCGACGCCGGCGGCACCACCGACGCGGCGCTGGCGCGGCGCTGGCAATGGGCCATCAGCGGCTGGAAGAACCAGGGGCTGAACGCCGACGGTGCTGCCGCCGCCGCGGTCGATGCCGACGAACGCGTGGCCGCTGCCGTGATGCTGCGCTACCAGGAACGCCTGCAGGCCTATCAGGCCGTCGACTTCGACGACCTGATCCTGCTGCCGCTGCGCCTGCTGCAGCAGCAGCCCGAACTGCGCGCCAAGTGGCAGGCGGTGTTCGGCCATGTGCTGGTCGACGAGTACCAGGACACCAACGCCGTGCAGTACGAACTGCTGAAGATGCTGGTGGGCGAGCGTGGCCGCTTCACCGCGGTGGGCGACGACGACCAGTCCATCTACGGCTGGCGCGGCGCCACGCTGGACAACCTGAAGCGGCTGCCGCAGGATTTTCCGCAACTGCAGGTCATCGCGCTGGAACAGAACTACCGCAGCACCGGCCACATCCTGCGCGCGGCCAACGCCGTCATCGCCAACAACCCGAAGATCTTCGAGAAGAAGCTGTGGAGCGAGTTCGGCGACGGCGAGCCGGTGCGCCTGCTGCAATGCGACGGCGAGGAGCACGAGGCCGAACGCATGGTCGCGCGCATCCAGTCGCTGCGCGCCGACGATGGCAACAACACGCTGTCCAGCTTCGCCATCCTGTATCGCGCCAACCACCAGGCGCGGGTGTTCGAGCAGAAGCTGCGCGCCGCACAGATCCCGTACAAGGTCAGTGGCGGCCAGAGCTTCTTCGACCGCGCCGAGATCAAGGACCTGTGCGCGTGGCTGCGCCTGCTGGTGAACCCCGACGACGACCCGGCCTTCCTGCGCGCGGTCACCACGCCCAAGCGCGGCATCGGCCACCAGACGCTGCTGGCGCTGGGCGAGTTCGCCGCGAAGTGGAAGGTCAGCCTGTTCGAGGCCCTGTTCGCCCCCAGCCTGGCGATGTCGCTGAAAGGCAAGGCCGTCGAAGGCCTGCAGCAGTTCGGCCGCGAGATCAACGACCTGCAGCAGCGCGCCAAGCACACCAGTGGCGAAGCCCAGGCGCGTGAACTGCTGCTGGGCTGGCTGAAGGACATCCGCTACGAACAGCACCTGTTCGACGGCGAGGACAGCGAGAAGCTGGCCGCTTCGCGCTGGACCAACGTGCTCGACTTCATCGACTGGATGGCCAGGCGCTGCGGCGGCCAGACCGAACAGGACAGCGGCAGCACCTTCGAAGTCGAACGCCAGACTGTGCTGCAGGTGGCGCAGACCATCAGCGTCATCATCAGCCTGGCCGAACGCGGCGACGATCAGGACGTGGTGACCCTGTCCACGCTGCATGCCGCCAAGGGCCTGGAATGGCCGCACGTGATGCTGGTGGGCGTGAACGAAGGCCTGCTGCCCTTCAGGAGCGGCGACGAAGAGATGACCCCCGAGCGCCTGGAAGAAGAGCGCCGGCTGATGTATGTGGGCATCACCCGCGCACGCCAGACCCTGCTGGTGAGCACGCTGCGCCGGCGCAAGAAGGGCCGCGACACGGTGCAGGGCGTGCCCAGCCGCTTCGTCAAGGAAATGAAGCTCGACGAGGCCGTGGACAAGGGCGACCCGCGTGAACGCCTGAAAAAGCTGCGTGATGCGATGGCCGCAAAGGCGGGCAGATCCACGCCCATCACCTGAGCGCGTCCGCGCGCGCTGCCTGCCCTACATCCCCTTGAACAGGCCGGTATAGCTGCGGCTGACTTCCAGCTTCTCGTTGTGGCCCTTGACGCTGACGATCTGGCGGCCGCGGAAGTCGCGCGTGACGCCCGAAATCGCCTTCACCGCCACCAGCGTGCTGCGGTGGATCTGCCAGAACAGCTGCGGGTCGAGCTCGTCCACCAGTTCCTTGATGGGTTTGCGGATCAGGGCCTCCACCTGCGCCGTCTGCACACGGGTGTACTTTTCGTCGCTGACGAAGAACAGCACTTCCTCGACCGGGATCATCTGGATCGTCGAGCCCACCGTGGCCTGGATCCACTGCAGATAGCTGGCCGCCTTGCCCGGGTTCAGCTGCGCCGACAGCTGGTGCAGCAACTGCTGCAGCGGGCGCCCCGTCGTGGCTGGCTCGGTGCCTGCCTGGCGCGCCGCCAGGCGCTGCTGCAGGCGCTGCACCGTGAGCTGTAGTCGCTCACGTTCGGCAGGCTTCAGAACGTAGTCGACCACGCCCTGTTCGAAGGCCTCCACCGCGTACTGGTCATAGGCGGTGATGAAGACGATCTCGGGCAACGGCGGGTCGTCGTCATCGGCCGAATCGTCGTCTTGCGCGGCGCGCGGCGGCAGCTGGGCGATCTGTCGCGCTGCGTCCACGCCTGTCAGGCCGGGCATGCGGATGTCGAGGAAGACGATGTCGGGCCGGTGTTCGTCGACCAGCTGCACGGCTTCGAGACCGTTCCTGGCCTCGGCCACGATGTCCAGCTCCGGCCAGACTTCGGCCAGGCGCGCGCGCAGCTGGTCACGCATCAGGCGTTCGTCGTCGGCCAGCACGGCGGTCAGGCGAGGGGTGTTCATGGGGTGCATGCTAGATCAGGCGAACAGCATCCAGGCCAGCCCCGCCAGCGCCAGCAGCGGTGACAGCAGCACGGCCAGCACCAGCAGGATCGGCAGCGCCACCACACCCAGGACCAGGCCGACGCAGAGCAGCACGCCCAGCACCATGCCTCCCAGCGCCAAGGGCAGCACCACCGCCAGCGCCACCACCAGCAGCACCGCCACCGCCGTGCCAGCGAAGGCCCAGACCAGCCACTGGCCCGGTTCCTTGCCCAGCCAGGGCTGGCCATTCACCGTAACGTCGAATTCGCTGTGCAGGCCCGCGGCTTCGTGCCACGGCATGCTGCCGACGGCCCAGGCGCCGGCGATGGCCAGCACCGCGGCCAGCGCCAACAGGGCTGCCCAGATCCAGCGGCGCGCTGGCCCCCTGCGGTGGGGCATGGGGGCATCCATCGTCGTGTTCATGCGGGGTTCTCCTGGAATGCGATGGGTTTCAGGTTCCGGCGCCTTCGACCGGCTTGTACGGAACGCTGATCGTGACGCGGGTGCCACTGGGCTGGTTCTCGGTCACCGTCAGCGATGCCTTCGGGCCGAACAAGAGCTGCAGCCTTTCGCGGATGTTGGCCAGGCCCACTCCCGTGCCGGCCGTGGCCGCGCGGCCGAAGCCCAGGCCGGTGTCGGCCACGCTGACGGCCAGCTTGCCATGCAGCACCTCGGCAGCCACGCGCAGGTTGCCACCTTCGGCCTTGGGTTCCAGGCCATGCTTGATGGCGTTTTCCACCAGCGTCTGGACCATCATCGGTGGGAACTCGGCTGAAAGCAGACCGTCGGGCACGTCGATCTGCGTCGTCAGCCGTTCTTCCATGCGCACCTTCAGGATCTCCAGGTATGGCCGGATGACGGCCAGTTCGCGCCCCAGGTCGCGCACACCCTGGGTGCCGCCGCCAGCGCCTGCACTGCCGTTGGCTTCACGCATCGTGGGCATGCTGGCGCGCAGCAGCGCGATCAGGTTCTTTTGCATCTGGCTCGCGCGCGGCGGGTCGGTCTCGATCAGGTGGTCGATGCTGGCCAGCGTATTGAACAGGAAATGGGGCTCCACCTGGGCCTGCATGGCCGCCATGCGCGCCTCGAGCACCTGGCGCTTCAGCGATTCGGCTTCGGCGGTTTCGGTGGCCTGCGCCGCCTTGACCTCGGCCACGATGCGGCCCTTGTAGGTGATCTTCAGGATCAACGAGGCCAGGATCCAGACCAGCGTGAAGCTCATCATGAAGTCGCCCACGCCCACCCGCGTGGTGCGGGTGCGGGTGCGGGGTTCGGTGAAGCCTTCGGCGATGTCGCGAATGGCTTGCCTGGCGTCCTCCCGCGCTTGTTCTGCGTCGCGCGCCGCTTGTTCTGCGTCGCGGCGAGCTTCGCGCACGGCCTCGACCATTTCCTGCTTGGCTTCTTCGATTGCCTCCCGGATCGACTGCGTGTCCGCACCCGGCGGCAGCGTGATGCGCAGGCCCGCGGCGGCCGAAGCCAGGGCGTCGGCGGCCCGGGCCGCTTCCGAAGCCGCGGCCTCGGCGGCCGACGCCGCGTCGGCGGCTGGCTTGGCCGTGATGCGCACGCCGTCCTTGCCGATGCTGATGTCCAGGCCGGTGCCGTCGCCCGGCTTGATGCCGGGCGGGATGTCGATGCGCACCCCTGGCGCGGGTTCGATGCTGCGTGCGGCCGGCGCGGGTGGGGCAGCGGGCGCGGGCGCACGGGGCGGCGTCGCGACGCGCCGGACCGGCACCTCTTCGGTGATGCGCCAGGTGAACGGCGGCGAGTCGTGCAGGATCGCCACCGTGATGAGCAGCAGCAGCGACAGCACGATGAAGCGCCGCCAGCTGATGCCGACCAGCCAGTTCGCATAGGCGTGAAAGGCCCGCACGGCGCTGGCGGAAAGCGCTTGCCAGCGCAGCAGCCAGGGGCTGGGCGGCGGAAGTGCTGGGCCGGACGGCGTGGGGTTCATCGAATGCGGGGTCATCTGGGGCGAAGGCCGATGCTTCGCACTGTACGCAGCAGCGGCCGCACTGCGCCAGCACCAGCCGATGCAGCGCGCACGCAGGCCGACAGGCTGCGCGTCCGGGCGACAGCCCGGCAGCCTGACTAGCCGTCAATGGCCGAAGAGCTTGCCTCGTGCCGATTGCGTGATCACGGCCACGCAGGGATGGGTGATGCGCCGCTCGACCGAGATCGCGTAGAAGTTCTCGATCAACTCGTCGCTGCGCCCCAGGATCTCGACGTTGTACTGCTCGGCGGTCTGCTCTTCCACGACAGAAGGAGAGATGAACACGCCACGGCCTTCGCGGCCGAAAGCCTTCATCAGCGCGCCGTCGTCGAACTCGCCGATCACCCGCGGCTCCAGCCGGTTGCGCTTGAGCCAGGCATCGAACTGCGAACGCACCGACGACGCCCGGCTGGGAATCAGCATCGGCGCGCCGTTCAGGCAAGCCGGGAAGCTGCCTTCGAGCTTGGACAAGAGCGATGGCGCGGCGAAGAAGCTCATCGTCGACGAGCCCAGCGGATGGTTGAAGGCCTGGACGCTGACGCGGCGGGACACTGGCTCGTCGGCAATCACCAGGTCCAGCCGGTGCAGCGCCAGCTCGGCCAGCAGGTCGGCGAACTTCCACTCGTGGCAGAGCATGTGCACGGGCTGGGGCATGTTCAGCGCTGGTTCCAGCAGCCGGTAGGCCACGGGCTTGGCCACGGAGTCGGCCACGCCGACGCGGAATTCAATCGGCCGGGGCGCGCCATCAGGGCGGTCTCGCAGCGCTGCTTCGAGTTCGCCGCCCAGGGTGAAGATGTCTTCGGCGTAGCCCAGTGCTACCCGGCCGTCTTCGGTCAGTTCGAGTTCCCGCCCGTTTTTGCGGAACAACTTTCGCCCCAGGCGGTCTTCCAGCAGCTTGATCTGGCCCGACAAGGTCTGGGGCGTGGTGTAAAGCTGCTCGGCGGCGCGCAGCAAGCCCCCCGCCTTGGCTGTGGCCCAGAAGTACTGGAGATGCTTGTAGTTCACCTGGAAGTTCCTTTGCAGCAGCAAACGAACACTTCGAGAAAGTCGAAGTGAATTGACCCTAAAACTCGAATTTACGCAAAGTCTTCGAACCCGTAGATTTCAAGGTGTTGTTGTCCCTCCATCCACTCGTTTCCCATCGAGGAGCAAATCATGCGCATGTCCACCAAAGGCCGTTATGCCGTCAACGCGATGATCGACCTGGCACTGCGCCAGCACACCGGTCCGGTCGCACTGGCAGCCATCGGCGCACGCCAGGGCGTGTCCCTGTCCTACCTGGAACAGTTGTTTGCCCGGCTGCGCCAGCAGGGCATGGTCGTCAGCACGCGTGGCCCCGGCGGTGGTTACACGCTGGGCCGTACGGCTGAGGAAATCTCGGTGGCAGACATCGTCTGTGCCGTCGACGAACTGGCCGACAGCGAGAACCAGAGTGCGGAAGACACGGGTCCTTCGCGCGAGCTCTGGTTGCGCCTGAACCAGGTCATGCGCGAGCAGATGGCCACGGTTTCGCTGCAGAGCCTGGTGCAGGAACAACAGGCCAAGGGCGTCAGCATCGAGCCAAGCTCCGCGCCGCGCCGCGCCGAACCCGTCAAGCCGATCGCCAAGCCTCTGGCGTCGCGCGCACCGAACTCCGTGTTCGCTTTCGGCCGTTCTTTCGCACGCTGAACACCTTGCTCGCCTCGTCGGCGAGCAGCAGAAGAAGCCCGCCAGCGCATTTGCGCTGGCGGGCTTTTCCACTTATCGGTACAGCACTTCAGGCAGCCACATGCCGATGGCCGGGAACTGGTACAGCATGATGATCGCGATGACCTGGATGCCCATGAACGGCAGCATGCCCGCGAAGATCTGGTTCAGCGTCACATGCTTGGGTGCCACGCCCTTCAGGTAGAACGCGCTCATCGCCACCGGCGGGCTCAGGAACGCCGTCTGCAGGTTCAGTGCCACCAGCAGGCCGAAGAACAGCGGGTCGACCCCGAAGTTGTCCAGCAGCGGAATGAAGATGGGCATGAAGATCACGATGATCTCGGTCCACTCCAGCGGCCAGCCCAGGATGAAGATGATCACCTGGCTGAGGATCAGGAACTCGGTCTTGCTGAGGTTCATCCCCAGGACCCAGTTTTCCACCAGTTCCTGGCCGCCCAGCAGCGCAAACGCCGCTGAGAAGATGGCCGAGCCCACGAACAGCCAGCACACCATCGCGCTGGTCTTGGCCGTGAGGAACACGCTTTCCTTCACCACCGTGAAGTTCAGCTGCCGGTAGGCGGCAGCCAGCACGAAGCCGCCCAGCGCGCCGATGGCAGCCGCCTCGGTGGGCGTGGCCAGGCCGAACACGATCGAGCCCAGCACCGCCATGATCATCACCAGCAGCGGGAAGAAGCTGCTGAGCAGCATCTTGAAGATCTCGAGCCGGGCGAAGCTGAGCAGGCCGTAGTAGACGAGCATCGCCGCACCACCGACCCCCAGGCCGATCCAGTAGCCCGCCGGAGCTGCCTGACGGTCGGGCGTTGCCGTGGGCGAACCTGGCGACGATGCTGTCGCGGCCGGGGCTGCAGCACCCGGCTCGGTCAGGCCACCTGTGGCGACGGGTTCGGAAGCGCTGTCCTGCGCGGCACCGGGGGGCTCTCCCAGCGCGCCTTCTTCGCTGGCTCCCGGAGGCTCTGCCAGTCCACCGCTTTCGCTGGGTGGCTCGGCCAGGCCGCCGGACGACGATGACTCCGTGTTGAAGCCACCACCCATCTGTTCCAGTTCAGACGGTACCTCGACCGGGGCAACGCGGGTCACGGTCTGATAACTCCAGAGCGAGACCACGGTGAACAGGATCAGCGGCATCAGCGTGATGAACAACTGCTTGAGCAGGTAGCCGGTGCTCACGTCCTGGTTGCGCTTGCCCTTCAGCGCCGCCAGCAGCCCGGGCAGGGCGCGCGCCGAACCCGTCGCGCCAACCTTCTCCAGCTTCAGGGGGATCGGCACGAAGGCCGCTTCGGCCGACAGCGGTGGCGCCATCGCGGGCTTCAGCTTGGCGATGATGATCACGTACAGGATGTACATGCCGGCCAGCATGATGCCGGGGAACAGCGCACCGGCGTAAAGCTGAACCACCGAGACGCCGGCCGTCGCGCCGTACACGATCAGCAACACGCTGGGCGGAATCAGGATGCCCAGGCAGCCGCCGGCGGTGATGGCGCCGGCCGACAGGCGCACGTCGTAGCCAGCCTTCAGCATCTGCGGCAGGGCCAGCAGGCCCATCAGCGTGACGACCGCGCCGACGATGCCGGTGGCGGTGGCGAACACCGCGCAGGTGACGAGCGTGGCCACGCCCAGCGAGCCCGGCACTCGGGCCAGCGCCAGATGCAGGCTGCTGAACAGCTTGGCGATCAGGTTGGCGCGTTCAACGAGATAGCCCATGAACACGAACAGCGGGATGGCGATCAGCACGTCGCTGTTCATCACCGAGAAGGCGCGCTGCACCATCAGGTCCAGCGTCTGCCGCGCTGCGCCTTCCACCGACTGCCCGCCCGAGTGATAGGCGAAGTAGGCGAACATCATGCCCATGCCCATCAGCGTGAAGGCGGTGGGAAAGCCCAGCATGATGGCGACAACCACCAGCGACAGCATCAGCAGGCCGATGTGCCCGTTCGTGACTTCGTCGACGCTGACCAGCATCGTCAGCGCTGCGCCGCCGATGAGTGCCATCAGCGTGAAGCCGAACCAGAGTTCTTTGCGCAGTTTCATGAGTGCTTGCCCTGCTTCACGACGAGGTCGTCGAGGGCTTCGATGTCGGCGTCCTTGACGTGGACCATGTCCTTCAGCTTCTCGACGTCGACTTCCTCGACGTCCTGTTCACGCGAAGGCCATTCACCCTGGCGCAGGCAGATCACGCAGCGCGCTATCTCGGCCAGGCCTTGCAGCAGCAACACGGCGCCGGCGAAAGGAATGATGAACTTGAACGGATAGACCGGCAGCGGGTCGGCGTTGAAGGTCTGTTCGCGAATCGCCAGAGAGTCGCCGAAGTACGCCCAGCCGGCCCAGGTCAGCGCCAGGATTCCGGGCAGGAAGAAGATGATGTACAGCGTCAGGTCGATGCTGGCCTGCACCCGGGGCCGGAAGAACCCGTACAGCACATCGCCGCGCACATGGCCTGCCTTGCTCAGCGTGTAGGCGCCGGCACACATGAACAGGGTGCCATAAAGCATGATCTGGGCGTCCAGCACCCAGGCGTGTGGGTTGTTCAACACATAGCGGTTGAACACTTCCCAGCTGATCAAGGCCGTCAGACCGACCACCGACCAGGCGAACGCCTGCCCGACGAAGGTGGAGAAACGGTCGACCGCCAGCAGCAACTTCTGCATGGGTTTCCTCTCGAGCTCTACAGGTTCGTCGCACAAACGACGGGGGCGCCGTCGCGCGGCGCCCCCGGGATTGTCGACTCAGTCTCAGTCTGCGACGGTAGCGCTTACTTGCGTCCGAAGTAGTGGTTGTAGGCCATCTTGAAGTCGACCGTGTAGTCGTTCCACCAGGAACCGGCACGGCCCGCGAACGCCTTCTGAGAGTCGATCACCTTCTTGAACAGCGGGTTCTCGCCGCTGCGCTTGGCCACGATCTTGTCCCAGGTGGTCAGTTGCGTACGCAGGATGGCATCGGGTGTCTTGAAGAACTTGACGCCGGCCTTCTTCAGCTCGATGTAGTCCAGCGAGTTGCGCTGCACGGCCTTCCAGCTCATGTCGGCGCTGGCGGCCTGCACGCCGAAGTCGATGATCGACTTCAGCTCGGTCGGCAGGGCGTCGAGCTTGCCCTTGTTGAACAGGATCTCGAACTGCTCGCCGCTCTGGTGGAAGCTTTGCAGCATGCAGTTCTTGACGACGTCGGGGAAGCCCAGCAGGCGGTCCGAGCTGGCGTTGTTGAACTCGGCGCCGTCGATCAGGCCGCGGTCCAGCGCCGGCACGATTTCGCCACCGGGCAGCGGGTTCACGGCTGCACCCATTTCGGTGTACATGTCCACCGCCAGGCCCACGGTACGGAACTTCACGCCCTTCAGGTCTTCGAGCTTGGCGATCGGTTTCTTGAACCAGCCGAAAGGCTGCGTGGGCATCGGGCCGTACAGGTACGACACCACTTCCAGGTTCAGGCTCTTGTAGATCTCGGTCAGCAGCTCTTTTCCGCCGCCGTAGTTGTGCCAGGCCAGCAGCATGTTCGGGTTCATGCCGAAGGATGGGCCCGAGCCCCAGAGCGCCAGTGCCGAATTCTTGCCGTAGTGGTAAGCCACCACGCCGTGACCGCCGTCGAGCGTGCCCTTGGCCACGGCTTCGAGCAACTGGAACGCGGGAACGACAGAGCCTGCCGGCAGGACTTCGATCTTCAGGCGGTTGCCGGCCATGTTGTTCACCTTGGCGGCGAAGTCGTTGGCGTACTCGTGGAAGATGTCCTTGGCCGGCCAGGTGCTCTGGAAGCGCAGGCTGGTGGTCTGGGCGCTGGAGACGGCGGGTACAGCCAGGGCGCCCGCGCCCACCGCACCGGCGGCGGCGCTGTGCAGAAACTTGCGGCGAGGGGCGGCCTTCTTGGCGTCGGTCATATAAGGTTTCTCCTGAACAAGGTCAAATACGGGATAAAGCTTTGTCCAAGACAAAGTGCCTCGAGTTTGGAGGGCCTTGCCGGGTAGAACAAGTCGGTGTAACCCGAGGAACGCCCGACAAAGCGTCGCCCCTGATTCACGGGATCGCGCGCGCCGCCTCGACCTGTATCAGCAGCCGGACGTCGTTGCCCACCAGCGGCAGACCGAAGCTCGCGCCGTAGTCGCTGCGCTTGAAGCTGGCTTCGAAGTCGCCGCCGCAGACCTCGCGACGGGCGGTGGGCTCGATTCGGCAGTGGAAACCCTGAGCCTTCAGGGTCAATGGCCTGGACATGCCGCGCAGCGTGAACTCGCCACGCACTTCGACGAGGCGTTCGCCTTCGAAGCGGAAATTGCGCGAAACGAAGAAGGCTTCCGGGTGCCCGCTGCTGTCCAGCAGATCGGGCTGGCGCAGGCGGGCGTCGAACACAGGCAGGCCCGTGCTGACCCCGGCCGTGGCGATGCGCAGGCTGACTTCGCCCCGGCCGGCGGCGCGGTCCAGGGTCGCCTGGCCCGACAAGGGGCCGAAGCGACCGCGTGTCGTGCTGGTGCCGAAGTGCAGGACTTCGAACTGGACGAAGCTGTGGTCCGGCAGCAGGGTGAAGTCCAGCGGCTGTGCTGAGCCAGGGTGCGCTGAACCCAGCAGCGCCACCGCGGCGAGCGCGAAGTGAACTGTCTTCATGCCCCGGATCTTGGGGCATGACACGACTTACTGCTTGATGGCTTCGACCTGGACGGTCAGCCGCACGTCGTCGGGGATGCCCGGCAGGCCATAGCTCATGCCCCACTGGCTGCGCTTGATCGTGGTTTCGAAGTCGCCGCCACAGACCTGGCGCTTGAAGAAGGGGTTGTCGTAGCAGTTGAAGCGGCTTGCGGTCAGCACCACCGGCCCGGTCTTTCCCAGCATCGTCAGCATGCCATTCACGCGCGTGACCTTGTCGCCGTCGAAGCCGAGGTTGTCGGCGACGAAGCGGGCCGTCGGGTGGGCTGCGACGTTGAAGAAATCCGTGCCCTGGAGGTGCTTGTCGAAAGGCGCCACGCCCGTGTTGATCGAGGCCATGTCGATGGTGATGTCGAGCTTGCCGGTCTTGCCGGCACGGTCGAACTGGATGCTGCCTTCCTTCTTGTCGAAGCGCCCGCGCGTGGTCGAGGTGCCGAAGTGCAGTGCTTCGAAGGTCACGAAGGTGTGGGTGGGGTCGATGGTGTAGGTGGCGGTCTGGGCCTGCGCCGTGCCGGCCAGGCCGAAAGCCGCCGCCATAGCGGCGCCGATGAGAAAACGGTTCATGGGTGATTCTCCGTGGAGGGTGGGCTAAGGATGGGGGTGACTACAGCGGTGCCAGGCCGGTCAGCACCAGCTTGAACTTGACGGCCACGTCGTTGCCGAGCATGGACGTATCGGCCCATTCGGCTTCGCCGATCTTGAAGTCCAGGCGCTTGAGGACGAAGCTGCCGGTGACGGTGCTGTTCAGGGCGGCGCCGCTGCCGGTCTGTACCACCTGCACCGGCACCACGAGTTCCCGCGTCGAGCCCTTGATGGCGAGCTTGCCGGCCACTTCGAACTTGCCCGGGCCGGCGGGCTTGATGCCGGTGGACTGGAATGTGGCGCGCGGGAATGCAGGCACGTTCAGCCAGGTGGGCTTGGGGACCTCGGCGTCGAGTTCGGCGCTGCCGAAGCGGGCGCTGCCGGTTTCGATGACAAGACCGACCGAGCCGGTCTCGGGCTTCCTGGGGTCCAGCATGACCTGGGCCGTGAAGCGGGTGAACTTGCCCTCGACGGGCACGCCCATCTGCCGCGTGGTGAACGCGATCTCGCTGGCAGCCGTCTGCAGTTGTGCGGCCGTGGGCTGCGCATGGGCTTTGCCGGGGTGCAAGCTGGCTGCTAGCAACGCGCTGCTCAGCGTCAGCGCATAAAGCATGTTTGATGTCATTCGAATCTCGGATGGACTGGGGTGCTTCAGTTGCGGCCGGGCATCATGCGCAGCAGCAGACCGTCGCGGTCGATGAAATGATGTTTCAGCGCGCCGGCCACGTGCAGGCCGATGACGCCACCCAGCGCATAGGCCAGGTAGTGATGAACGGGCTTGAGCGTCTCGGCAAGCTCGCGGCTGACCGGCACCCAGTCGGGCAGGGGAAGCACCGCAAACATGACAATGGGAAAGCCCGAAGCCGAGCTGTAGGCCCAGCCTGACAGAGGCACGGCGAAGAACAGCAGGTAGAGCGCCAGATGCGCGCCATGAGCCGCCCTGGCCTGCCAGGCCGGCATGGCAGGCATGGCCGGTGGGCGCTGCACAAGGCGCCAGAGCAGCCGGGCTGCCGACAGCACCAGGATGGCGACCCCGGCCCACTTGTGCCAGTTGTAGAGCTTCAGCCTTTGCGGTGAGAACGGCAGGCCGGTCATGTAGAGCCCGACGGCGAGCGAGCCCAGGATCAACAGGGCCAGCAGCCAGTGCAGGGCCATGCTGACGGGGTGGTAGCGGGGGTGTGGACTCATCACGAACAGAGTGTCACTCCCCGCCCCGCCGCCGGCGTTCAAGCCGTTTGTCTGCCGCGGTCAGGTCCGGCGAACGCTTGACGAATGCTTGACTTCAGGCAGCGCGGCGCCCGGCCGTCGAGCCTTCGCGCCACTGCCGCATCAGCCGCTCCCACTTCGCGCGCGCTGCAGCCAGGTGCCTGGCCTTGACATGGCCATAGCCGCGGATGTCTTCGGGGATGCGTGCGATCTCCGTGGCCAGGGCCCGGTTGCCGGTGTTCAAGGTGTCCAGCAGCTCGTCGATGCAGGCCCGGTACTCGGTGATCAGTGCCCGTTCCATGCGGCGTTCGGGGTGGCGGCCGAAGATGTCGAGCGCGCCACCGCGCAGCCCCTTGAGCCTGGCCAGCACACCGAAAGCGCTGCGCATCCAGGGGCCGAAGGGCTGCTTGATGAGTTCGCCGCGGGCATTGGTCTTGGCGATGGCCGGCGGTGCAAGGTGGTGCACCAGCTTGTAGTCGCCCTCGAACATATCGGCGATCTTCGCGGTGAACGCCGGGTCGGTGTGAAGACGGGCGACTTCGTATTCGTCCTTGTAGGCCATCAGCTTGAACAGATACCGGGCCACGGCTTCGGTCAGCAGCGTGCCGCCCAGGGGGGATTCGGCAGCCCGCACCTTCTCGACGAAGGCCTTGTAGGACGCGGCGTAGGCCGCGTCCTGGTAGCCGGTGAGAAAGTCCACGCGTTTGGCCAGCATGTCGTCCAGGCCAGGCTTCTTCACGAATTGGATGACCTGCCGCGCGGCGAACAGCGCTTGCACCGCGGCCAGGTCGTGGGCGCAGCGCCGGCCCCATTCGAAGGCGGCCTTGTTGTTGTCGATCTGCACGCCATTGAGTTCGATGGCGCGCATCAGTGCGGCCAGCGTCAGCGGAATGCGGCCCTGCTGCCAGGCATAACCCAGCATCAGCGGGTTGGTGTAGATGCTGTCGCCGAGCATGGCCACGGCCACGGCCTCGGCGTCGAAGGCGCCCACCAGCGCGTCGCCCACGCTGTTGCGGATGGCGGCCTCGCAGTGGCCGCCCGGAAACTGCCAGTCGGCGTTGCGCACGAAGGCGGCCGTGGGCGTGCCGTGGGTGTTCAGCGCCACATAGGTGCGGCCCTGCTGCATCACGGTCAGGGTGTATTTGGCTGCGCCGACGATGCTGTCACAGGCGATGACGAGATCGGCCTGCGCGGTGTCGACCTTGGTCGTGAAGATGGCGTCTGGCCGGTTGGCGATCTGGATGTGGCTCCAGGTGGCACCGCCCTTCTGGGCCAGGCCGCCGGCGTCCTGCGTGACCACCCCCTTGCCTTCCAGGTGCGCGGCCATGCCGAGCAACTGGCCGATGGTGATGACGCCGGTGCCGCCCACGCCGCCCACCACGATGCCCCAGGCCGCCTCGGCCAGCGGCAGGCCGGGTTCGGGCAGCGGCGGCAGGGTCGACAGGTCGCCCTTCCTTTCCTTCTTCGGCTTCTTCATCTGCCCGCCCTCGACGGTGACGAAGCTGGGGCAGAAGCCCTTGACGCAGGAATAGTCCTTGTTGCAGCTGTTCTGGTTGATCTGGCGCTTGCGGCCGAACTCGGTTTCCACCGGTTCGACGCTCAGGCAGTTGCTCTGCACGCCGCAGTCGCCGCAGCCTTCGCAGACCAGCTCGTTGATGACCACGCGCTTGGCCGGGTCGACCATCTTCCCGCGCTTGCGGCGGCGGCGCTTTTCCGTCGCGCAGGTCTGGTCGTAGATGATGGCCGTGGTGCCCTTGACGAGGCGAAACTCGCGCTGGATCTCGTCGAGCCGGTCGCGGTGGTGCACGGTGACGCCGGCTTCCAGGCTTGCGCCGCTGTACTTCTCGGGCTCGTCGGTGACGATGACGAGCCTGGTCACGCCTTCGCTCGTCAGGCTCTTCATGATCTGCAGCACGGTGTGGCCTTCGGCGCGCTCACCCACCTGCTGGCCGCCGGTCATGGCCACGGCGTCGTTGTAGAGCACCTTGTAGGTGATGTTCACGCCCGCGGCGATGCTCTGGCGGATGGCCAAGAGGCCGCTGTGGAAGTAGGTGCCGTCGCCCAGGTTGGCGAAGATATGGTCCTCGTTCGTGAAGGGCGCCTGCCCGACCCAGGGCACGCCTTCGCCGCCCATCTGCGTGAAGGTGGCGGTGCTGCGGTCCATCCAGGTGGCCATGTAGTGGCAGCCGATGCCGGCCACGGCGCGGCTGCCTTCGGGCACGCGCGTGCTGGTGTTGTGCGGGCAGCCGCTGCAGAACCACGGCGCGCGCTCGCCGGTGTCGATCTTCAGCTCGCTCAACTGCCGTTCGCGCGCTTCGATGATGGCCAGGCGCTGGTCCATGCGTGCAGCGATGTCGGCGGACACCCCCAGCTTCTTCAGCCGCTTGGCGATCGCCTTGGCGATGATCGCAGGAGTCAGGTCGGCCTTGGCGCGCAGCAGCCAGTTCTCGCTGGGGTTGGGGCGGCTCCATTCGCCGCCGCTTTCGTCGCCTTCCGGTTCGTCGAACTTGCCCAGCACGTTCGGCCGCACGTCGGCACGCCAGTTGTAGAGCTCTTCCTTCAGCTGGTATTCGATGACCTGGCGCTTTTCTTCCACCACCAGGATCTCTTGCAGCCCCTGTGCGAAGTCGCGCGTGATGGTGGCTTCCAGCGGCCAGACCACGTTCACCTTGTGCAGCCTGATGCCCTGGGCGCGGCAGGCGTCGTCGTCCAGGCCCAGGTCGCTGAGGGCCTGGCGCGTGTCGTTGTAGGCCTTGCCGGTGGCGATGATGCCGAAGCGGTCGTGCGGGGTGGTCAGCACGTTGTAGTTCAGCCGGTTCGCACGCACGTAGGCCAGGGCCGCGTACCACTTGTAGTCCATCAGCCGCGCTTCCTGTTCCAGCGGTGCGTCGGGCCAGCGGATGTGCAGGCCGCCGGGCGGCATGACGAAGTCCTCGGGCAGAACGATCTTCACGCGGTCGGGGTCGACCACCACCGAGCTGCTGGACTCGACGACTTCCTGGATCGTCTTCATGCCGCTCCACACCCCTGAGAAGCGGCTCATCGCGAAGGCGTGCAGCCCCATGTCGAGAATGTCCTGGACACTGCTGGGGAAGAACACCGGCAGGCCGCAGGCCTTGAAGATGTGGTCGCTCTGGTGCGGGGCGGTGCTGCTCTTGCTGACGTGGTCGTCGGCGGCAATCGCGATCACGCCGCCATGCCGGCTGGTGCCGGCCATGTTGGCATGCTTGAAGACGTCGCTGCAGCGGTCCACGCCCGGGCCCTTGCCGTACCACAGGCCGAACACGCCGTCGTACTTCGCCTTCGCGGGGAACAGGTCGAGCTGCTGGGTGCCCCATACGGCAGTGGCGCCCAGTTCCTCGTTCACGCCGGGCTGGAAGACGATGTGGTTGTCGGCCAGGTGCTTCTTGGCGGCCCACAGCGCCTGGTCATAGCCGCCCAGCGGGCTGCCCCGATAGCCGCTGATGAAGCCCGCGGTGTTCAGCCCGGCCCGCGCGTCGCGCTGGCGTTGCAGCATCGGCAGGCGCACCAGGGCCTGTACGCCGCTCATGAAGGCGCGGCCCTGTGTCAGCCGGTACTTGTCGTCCAGGGTGACGGTTTCCAGGGCCTTGCGGACGGATTCGGGCAGGGGGGCATTCATGCGGGCGGACTCCTGTGGCGCTGCGCGGGCAGTTTAGGGTTGCACCTGATTAATGTCTTTGCTTTCGATGCCCGGAATAGACTCCCGCGCGCAACGACAGTTCAAGAACATGGCATCAAACGAAGAAATCGCGCCAGGATCTGCGGAGTCAGGGAAAACGCTGAATGCTCCGGCCGGTGCTGCGCTCGACAAGTTCGATGTCGCCATCCTGGCCACGCTGCAGCAAGACGCGCGCCTGTCGAACACCGAACTCGCGTCACGCATCGGTCTGTCGGCTGCACCCACCTGGCGCAGGGTGAAGTGGCTGGAACAACAGGGCTACATCACCGGCTATCGGGCCGAGATCGACCGACGCAAGATCGGCCTGGGCGTGCTGGCCTTCGTTCGCGTGGACGCCGAACGCAACAACGCCGATGCCACGCGCGCGCTGGAAGAAGCCATTCGGGCCCTGCCCGAAGTGGTTGCCTGCCACTACATCAGCGGTGCCGGCACCTTCGAGTTGCAGGTGCTGGCCACCGACCTCGACGCGTTCTCGCGCTGGACGATGCAGACTCTGTTCAAGCTGCCGAACGTGAAGGATCTGCACACCAGTTTTTCGCTGGGTGAAGTCAAGGCCGGCGCGGCGTTGCCGCTGGGGCACCTCGGGGCCGTCGATAGACCCCACCTCAAGCACCCCGCATGACGGGCCTGTTACGAACGTGGTGACTGCGCTACCCTCGCGCTCGAAATGCCCTCCACCGTGCCGATGTCGCCGAACTACTGATGCGCCCCCTGGTCGACGCTCTGCTGACCCATGATCCGCGGCAACGCGAGCGGCTGTCCCAGGCCTTGCTGGCCATGGGCCTGTTGGCCACAGGGGTGCTGGCCATGCACTATTTCGTGGCCATCGGACAGGCTCAGTCAGCGGCGGTGTGGTGGTGGTCGGTGTTCACTTTGGCGGGCATGGCGGTCTTCTTCGCCCTGATCCGCAGTGGCTTGTCCCGGCGCTGGCGCGAGCCTTCGCTCACGGTGCCGCAGATGCTGTTTGCGCTGAGCAGCGGTGCTGTCGCCTACGCCCTTCTCGGCGGTGGTCGAGGCGCGGTTTTTCCGATGGTGATGACGATCCTGATGTTCGGCCTGTTCGTGGCCACGCCAGCCCAGATGCGCTGGGTCAGCGTCTATGCGGTGGTGCTTTTTGGCGGCGTGATGAGCTGGTGCGCCTGGGCCCAGCCCGAGCGCTATCCGCCGGCCACCGAGCTCGGGCATTTCCTGCTGGTGGCCACGATGATGCCGGCCGTGTCGATCCTGGCCGGGCGCCTTTCCTTGATTCGCCAGCGTTCGCGCCAGCACCGGGCCGAGCTGGCGCTGGCGCTGGGCCGACTGCGCGAGCAGAGCACGCGCGACGAACTCACCGGGCTCATCAACCGCCGCCACATGGACCAGCTCATCGCGCAGGAGCACCAGCGCTGCGCACGCTCGGGCCAGACCTTCTGTCTGGCAGTGCTGGACATCGACCACCTGCGCGGCATCAACGACACCCATGGCCACAGTGCCGGGGACGCGGTGCTGCGTGCCCTGTCCCAGGAAGCCGCGCGCCATGTGAGGGTGTCAGACGTGCTGTCGCGCCAGGCTGGCGACGAATTCGTGCTGATGATGTCCGACACCCGCGCCGCCCTGGCCCGGGGTGGGCTCGAGCGGTTGCACGAGAGGATGAGTGCCTTGCGCATCGTGCATGGTCAGGAAGCCCTGGCGGTGACAATCAGTGGCGGCCTGGCCCAGCATCACGCAGGCGAGACCGCTGGCCAGACTCTGGACCGAGCCCATGCGGCCCGCGCCGAAGCGAAGGCGCAGGGCGGCAATTGCATCGTCGTGGCAGCTTGACTTACAGAGTGAACTTGCAATGTGGCTCTTGATCCTGGAAGCGATGGCGGCACTGGCCTTGCTGATTGGTGCCGTGTGGTGGACGATGTTCTCGGGCCGCCGGCGCGACGGCGAACCTGAAGTGCCCGACGACAAGGAGCCTCCGGCGCGCTGAACACTCCAGGCCTCAGTGCTCCTGATGCCGGGGCGGCAGCACGAAGCTCATGGGCTGGCGCCACAGCCGCTGGCGCACCGCCTTGTGGATGCGGCTGCGGTCCCGCAGGCGCACACCGCGCGAGCGCAGCGCCACCTTGAAGGCCAGCCAGAAGCTCACTGTGACGTTCAGGACGCCAATGACGGCGATTCCGGCCACGCACCACCAGAACGCCGGTGTCAGCAAGGTCGGCCAGCCCAGGGTGCCGACCGCCGCGGCGAGCTGCCCGGTGGCGAGGGTGACGTGGCGCACTTCCAGGTCCAGGCCCACGAACCCCAGCAGTGCCGGCACCAGGCCGAGCATCATGCCCAGCGAGACGTTCGCTGCCAGGCCCGAGATGTTGTTCCGCCACCAGGTCGCCCAGCGCCGGGCCCGCGCCGCGCCCAGCCGGGCGACGATGCGGGGGTTCCAGGCAATGGCGCTGTCCAGGCGATGGAACACGAACCAGTTCTCGGCCCAGCCCGCCACCAGTGAACTGGCGAACAACAGCACTCCCGTGAAGGCCGCGAACAAGGCCGTCGGCCCGAGCAGCGTGATGCTGTTCAGCACATAGTCGGCGTCGCGGGCGCTGACCAGGGGCGTACCCAGGGCCAGCATGGCCATGCCCTGGACCGCCAGCACCACGGGCGCACACAGCGCCAGGTTGCCGACGATGCCCGCCATCTGCGAGCGGATGAGTTGCGCCACGCGGTCCACGAACCGTTCGATCTCGTCGGGCGTGGCCTCGGCGTTGGTGGGCAAGGTGGCCGCCAGAGCCGGGGCCGTCATGGCCGGCTGCTTGGTGGCCACGGTCCAGTGCAACAGCATCACCAGCACGAAGCTGGCGGCATAGTTCACGCCCGACCAGAAGCCGGTCCAGAAGGCGGTGAGACCGATTGCGCCGATGGCAAACTTGGCGAAGGTGGTGCCGGCAATCACGATGCCACCACCGGCGGCGCGGCGGAGCATCTCGCGGTACTCGCCACGGCTGCGGGTGATGTAGTGCGACCCACCTTCGGCACTGCGCTCCGTCACCTGCCGGGCCAGCAGTGAATAGTGCCGGCGCAGCAAGGCCCTCAGCCCCGTGGCCTCGCCAAGGGCGCGCAACAGGTCGGCCAGCAGGCGATGCCAGTCGGCCTGGGGCTCTGGTGCCAGCACGCATTCCAGAAGCTGCTCGATGCGGGTCGTGCGGCCATGCAACTGGTCGAGCTGGTAGACGATGTCCACCGAAATTCCGAACTCTTCGAGGTGGGTGGTGACGCTGTCGGCTGCGGCGCGGCAAGCGCCCAGCACCGCGCGGAACAGTGCCGCTTCGCGCAGCGCGTCGGCGCCACGGTCTTCCATCATCGCGCTGCGCAATGCATCGGCGCTGCGGGTGAGCTGGCGGAAGGGGTCGCTGTCGAGCAGCCTTCGGTCCATGCGCTGGCGCAGCGACGGCGTGTAGCCCGAGGCATGCACGGCGCTGACCAGGATGGTGATGGCGTCGAGCAGCGTTCTGCGCCAGTTGGGTATGCCAGGGGCCAGCAGGATGGCCAGTCGCTGCTGGCTGGCCGGGTCGACGGCATCGATCCAGCCTGCGTCCGTGGCTTCGAACAGCAGGTGGAACAGCGCGGCAAGGTCTGTTGTATCGGGCGTACCTGGCAGCCAGCGCAGTTGCAGCCGCGCCAGAACCTCGCCCCCGAGCGACACACGTGCGCCGAAGCCGAAGTCTGCGAACAGCGAAGCCGCGTCGACCTCGCGCCAGAAGGCCTGCAGCATGGCTTGCACCCGGTCGCGGATCTCGGGCTGACGCTCGAGCTGATTCAGCAAGTGGCGCAAGCGCACCACAGGCAAGGGCGTCTTTCCTTCGTCTGCTGGCTTGTCGCCTGGCGCGTCGCCGGTCGCAACGGCAACTGTCACACCATGGGGTGCATGGCGCAGCCATTCGATCAGGCGCACCAGCCAGAGATGGCGCTCAGCCTGGCCGGCGCGTGGGTCGGCGGCGTTGAAGAGTGCGGTCAGGTCCCAGGATTTCGCCACGGTGCTTCAGCCGGCCGGCCTGGCGGTGGTAGCCCGCGTCAATGCAGCAGGCCGGGAAAAACCAGTTCGAATGGTGGTACGGCGGCGTCGAAGGGGTAGGCGTCTTCGCTCATGCAGAAAAAGGTGCCCTCCATGCGGCCATGTGGCGTGGCGATGCGGGTCCAACTGGTGTACTCGAATTCCTCACCCGGCTTGAGCAGGGGTTGGTGGCCGACCACGGCCAGACCCCGCACATTCTCGACATGGCCATCGGCATCGGTGACCACCCAGTGGCGGGCCATCAACTGCCCGGCGACTTCACCGTTGTTGCGAATCGTCACCGTGTAGGAGAACGCAAACGGCCCCTGCGGTGGACGCGACTGCTCGGGAAGATACTGCACGCTGACGCTGCAGTCGAATCGGGCTTGCGTGGGTCTAGCCTGCTTCGTCGGAGATGAGCTCATGCGCTTCATTGTAGGCAGCGACTTCTAGAATCGCTGCATGAGCCTTTACCGCATTGCCCCCAGCATCCTGTCCGCCGACTTCGCCCGGTTGGGCGAAGAGGTGCGCAACGTCATCGAGGCCGGCGCAGACTGGATTCACTTCGACGTGATGGACAACCATTACGTGCCGAACCTCACTTTCGGCCCGATGGTCTGCCAGGCGCTGCGCAAGCACAGCAAGGTTCCTATCGACGTGCACCTGATGGTGCAGCCGGTGGACGCACTGGCACAGGCCTTCGCCCGGGCCGGGGCCGACCTGGTGAGCTTCCACCCCGATGCCAGCCCGCACGTGGACCGCACGCTGCAGCTGATCAAGGCCGAAGGCAAGCAGGCCGGGCTGGTGTTCAACCCCGCCACCTCCCTGGACGCGCTGGACTACGTCATCGACAAGGTCGACCTCATCCTCATCATGAGCGTCAACCCGGGCTTCGGCGGTCAGAGCTTCATCGACAGTGCCTTGCGCAAGGTCGAGCGCTCGCGCAAGCTGATCGAGCAGACTGGCCGCGACATCCGGCTGGAAGTGGATGGCGGCATCAAGGTCGACAACATCCGCCGCGTGGCCGATGCTGGCGCCGACACGTTCGTTGCCGGCAGCGCCATCTTCAGCCAGCCCGACTACAAGGCCGTCATCGACGCGATGCGGCGCGAACTGGCGGCCTGATCACAGGCTGCCGCCCAGCACCCTCACTCCAGCACACGGGCCTTCACCCGCTTGCCCTTCACCGGCTTGTTGTTCAATGCCTGTTCGGCCTGTCGTGCCACTGTGCGCGCCACGGCCACGTAGGTGCTGAAATCGTTGACATTGATCTTTCCGACTTGTGCGCCCGGGATGCCGGCGTCCTTGGTCAGCGCGCCCAGCACGTCGCCGGCACGGATCTTTTCCTTGCGGCCCCCCAGGATCTGGATCGTCACCATGGGTGGCTGCAGTGGCGTGCTGTCGCTGCTCGTCAACTCGGCCAGCGGGTGGAAGTCAGGTGCCTGGCCCTGAAGCTGTTCGATGCGACCGACCCGGCCCATTTCTTCCAGGCTGGCCAGGCTGAAGGCCCAGCCGCTTTCGCCAGCTCGACCTGTGCGGCCGATGCGGTGGGTGTGCACTTCCACGTCAGGCGTGATCTCGACGTTGATCACCGCTTCCAGCTGCGCGATGTCCAGGCCGCGCGCCGCCACGTCGGTGGCCACCAGCACCGAGCAGCTGCGGTTGGTGAAGCGCACCAGCACCTGGTCGCGGTCGCGTTGCTCCAGGTCGCCGTGCAGCGCCAGCGCACTGATGCCCTGGGCCTGCAGCACGTCGACCAGGTCACGGCATTGCTGCTTCGTGTTGCAGAAGGCCAGGGTGCTGGCGGGTCGCCAATGGTTCAGCAGCAGGCCCACCGCGTGCAGGCGTTCTTCTTCGGTCACCTCGTACCAGCGCTGGCGGATCTGCTGGCTGCCGGGGCGCTGCGTCAGGCTGACTTCCTTTGGCTCACGCAGGAACTTCTTGGCCAGCTGCTGGATGCCTTCGGGGTAGGTGGCCGAAAACAGCAGTGTCTGGCGCGCCTTGGGTGCACGGCTGGCGATGCTGGCGATGTCGTCCATGAAGCCCATGTCGAGCATGCGGTCGGCCTCGTCCAGCACCAGGGTCTGCAGCGCGTCCAGCACCAGCGTACCGCGTTCCAGGTGGTCGATCAGGCGCCCCGGGGTGCCCACCACCACATGCGCGCCATGGGCCAGGCTGTCGGCCTGCGGCTTGATGGGCGCGCCGCCGCACAGCACCAGCACCTTCACGTTGCTGGCCGCACGCGCGAGCCGACGCACCTCCAGCGCCACCTGGTCTGCCAGTTCGCGCGTGGGGCACAGCACCAGGGCCTGCGTGTCGGTGCGCTGCATGTCCAGGCGGGCCAGCAGGGCCAGCGCGAAGGCGGCTGTCTTGCCGCTGCCGGTCTGGGCCTGGGCGATGAGGTCGTGCCCGGCCAGCGCCAGCGGCAAAGCCGCGGCCTGCACGGGCGTCATCGCGGCATAGCCCAGCTGCTGCAAGGTGGCCAGCGTGGCGGCGGACAGGGGCAGGGTGTCGAAAGCCTTGGGGTCGGGGGATGTCATCGTGTTCCAGTGTTCAGCCGACGCGGTCCACGCGTCGGGCCAGCACCACCGAGGTGGTGGTCTTGAGCACGCCGGGAATGGCGCCAATCTCGTCGAGCAATCCGTCCAGCCGCGCGGTGGACTCCGCTCGCAGCAAGGCGATGTAGTCGAATTCGCCGCTGACCGAACACAGCTGGCGCAGTTCCGTCAGGGCAGCAAGCCGTTGTGTGACGTCGCGCGCGGACTTCGGTTCGGTGGTGATGCCGACGAAGGCCTCGACGCCGCGCTCGCCTTCGTCCTGGCCAAGCCGCACGGTGTAGCCGACGATCACGCCCTGCCTTTCCAGCCGCACCAGGCGGGCCAGCACGGTGGTGCGGGCCACGCCCAGCTGTCTCGCGAGTTCGGCGGTGCTGGCGCGCGCGTTGGCTTGCAGCAATGCGATCAGCTGACGGTCGAGTGAATCGGTGTTCATGTGGACGATCTGTGCACTTTTCGACAGATTGTCGTCGGCAGGTGGGGGGATGCTGTGATTCCGGCCGGGCCGAATATGTCCTACATTGCGTTGGCGCGGTGCAGGGACAAAACGCACCGTGTATTTCCCGGACATCCAAAAAAGAATCGCCCCAGGGAGTTTGCGAAACGCCAAGCTCGAGGCATCCCATGAAATTCAGAGAGGTCGTGATCTTCAGCGGCCATGTATTCCAGGTTCCCCAGTGTGTACAACGAATCGACCACCGAGCCACTCACGGGTGGCAGTTGCGCTACGGTGGCACCAAGCTCTTTTCAGACCATACCAACGACGGCAGCGGTGCCGCCAGGTCTCTCGAGCTCGCCACGCGTGAATTGCTCAAGCGCATCGCCACGATGCCTGCGCCCACGCGATTGCAGCGTGGGCCCAGCCAGAACAAGAGCAACAACCTGCCCGTGGGCATCAGCGGGCCGGTCGTGCGTGTTCGCCGCGGTGGCAAGGTGCGCGACTGCAGTCTGGCGGTGCTGATTCCCCGATTCGGCGCTTCGCCTAGCCGCCGCACCATCTACATCGGCACCGAAAACACCTACACGCCAGCGCGTTTCGATGCAGCGCTGGCACGGGCCATCGAGATGCGCAGCGCCGCCGAAGAGGCTTACCACCGCGCTGAAACGCGCGCCCGGCGAGCAGAAGCGACGGCCTTGAAAAAGATCAGGCGCGCAGCAGCATGACGATCTGACAAGAAGCGCCTGACGAAACGTCGAAGTTTCGCGCGACTTCGACGGAATCATGCTTTCTTTCGTCGGCGAGCCTTCCTAGACTTCCAGGCTGTTCAATCGCAATCTGGGAGTCTGACCATGCGCATCACCCTGCTGGGCGCCGGCCACATCGGCAACACCATCGCCCGCCTGCTGGGCGACAGTGGTGATTACGACGTCACCGTCGTTGACCGCAGCGCCGAAGCGCTGGCCAAGATCATTGCCGGTACACGGGTGGGCACCCGGGTGGCCGATACCAGCGAGGCCGCCACCCTGCTGGAGGTGCTGCGCGGGCAGGACGCCGTGATCAACGCCTTGCCCTATCACCTGGCCACGCTGGCCGCCACAGCGGCGCGCGAGGCCCGCTGCCATTACTTCGACCTGACCGAGGACGTGGCCGCCACGCGGGCGATCCAGAAACTGGCCGAAGGTGCCTCAACGGCGTTCATGCCGCAGTGCGGGCTGGCGCCAGGTTTCATCGGCATCGTCGCGCACCATCTGGCGCTGAAGTTCGACACGCTTCAGGAAGTGAAGATGCGCGTGGGTGCGCTGCCTGCGTTTCCTACCAACGCCTTGAAATACAACCTGACCTGGTCCGTGGACGGCCTGATCAACGAGTATTGCCACCCTTGCGAGGCGATCCGAGAGGGTCGCAACATCGAAGTACTGCCGCTCGAGGGTCTGGAGCACTTCAGCCTGGACGGCACCGAGTACGAAGCCTTCAACACCAGCGGTGGCCTGGGCACGCTGACCGAAACCCTGCGGGGCCGGGTGCAGAGCCTGGACTACAAGAGCGTGCGTTACCCCGGCCACCAGTCGCTGATGAAGATGCTGCTGGAAGAACTGCAGCTGAACCAGGACCCCGAGACGCTCAAGGCCATCATGCGCAAGAGCATCCCCAGCACGATGCAGGACGTGGTGCTTGTCTTCGTCACCGTCAGCGGCATGAAGGGCGGCTCGCTGGTGCAGGAGGTGTTTGCCCGGAAGATCTTCGCTGATCGCAGCGAGGCCAACCCCTTGTCTGCGATCCAGATCACTACCGCCGCCGGCATCTGCGCCGCCGTCGACCTGTTCCGCGAAGGCGCCTTGCCGCAACAGGGCTTCATCCGCCAGGAACAGGTGGCTTTGCCGGCGTTCCTGGCCAACCGATTCGGAAGCGCCTACCAACAGAGCAGGCAGGTCGAGAGCATCGGCTGAGCGCGCCGCCGCCGCGATGGCATGAGGCTTGCGTACTTTTGGTGAAAGCCAACTTGTATACCGCCCGGTGCACCATAACGGTGACTCGATGCACGGTGTTCTCGACCATGCACCCGGATCGCAGCCTCGGAACGAATGACCACGACATCCGTCAGACGCAACTTTGACGCCGGCAAGCGCCCGGCGATCACCATCCGTGGCCTGAAGAAGACCTTCGGCGGTGCGACGCTCTACGACGGGCTGGACCTCGATATCCCAAGCGGTCGCTTCATCTCGGTGTTCGGACCGAATGGCTGCGGCAAGTCGACACTGATCAACCTGATCTCCGGTCTGATTCCCATCGATGGGGGGGAGATCCTGTTCGACGGGCGCGCCGTCAAGGACGTGACCATCGGCTATGTCTTCCAGAACTATCGCGACGCGCTGTTCCCCTGGATGAGCGCACGCGACAACATCGACTACCCGCTGAAGGTGCGCGGCATGGCGCCGGCCGAGCGACAGCGCCGGGTCGACGAACTGATTGCGCAGTTCGAAGTGGGCTTCGACCTGCGCAGCCGGCCCTCAGACCTGTCGGGCGGCCAGCAGCAACTGGTGTCGATCCTGCGCGCATTGGCGCCCAAGCCGGAAGTGATGTTCCTCGACGAGCCGTTCTCGGCGCTCGACTACGAGATGACGCTCTTCATCCGGGAAAAGCTGCAGACCGTGTTCCAGCAGACCGGCGTGACGATGCTGTTGGTGTCGCACGACCTGGAGGAAGCGGTCTACCTGGCCGACCACGTGCTGCTGCTGACCAAGCGCCCCACCGCCGTGGCCGACATCGTCGACGTCACAGCATCGCGCCCGCGCACCGACGCCACCCTGTCCGACCCGGCCTTCATTGCCTGCAAGGCCAGCAGCCTGGCGATCTTTCAGCGCGAGGTGCGCCGATGAGCCGCTTGCAGGCCGTGCTGAAGCATCCTTTCTGGGTCGGCCCCCTGTTGCTGTTCGCGCTGTGGTGGGTGGCGGCTGCAGGCGAATGGATCAGCCCGAAGCTCTTGCCCGACCCGGTGTCGACTCTGGCAGCGCTGTGGGGCTCGATCGCCGACGGTTCGATCGTCGGCGACTTCATGGGCACGCTGAATCGCACGCTGGCCGCCTTCGCCGTGGCCGCCGTGCTGGGGGTGCCGGTCGGCATCGTGCTCGGCTCTGACGTGCGCATCTATCGCGCTTTCGAGTTCGCCATCGACTTCTTCCGATCGACCCCGGCCACCGCCATGTTCCCGCTGTTCCTGCTGATCTTTGGCATCGGCGAGGAGTCGAAGGTCGGAGTGGCCGCGTTCTCGGCCTGGCTCGTGATCGTCTTCAACGTGGCTTATGGCGTGATGAACGCGCGACCCACGCGCATCCTGGCGGCGCGCGTGATGGGCGCCTCGCGCGGCCGCATCTTCCGCGACGTGATGTTCTTCGAGTCGCTGCCGCAGACCTGCGTCGGGCTGCGTCTGGGCGTGTCGTACGCACTCGTGGTGATCATCGTGGCCGAGATGTTCATCGGCTCGGCCAACGGCATGGGCCGCCGCATCATCGACGCGCAGCAGATCTTCGACCTGCGGCAGATGTACGCATCGATCATCGCCACGGGTTGCCTGGGTTATGGCCTGAACGTCATTTTCCTGTGGCTCGAGCGCCGCTTGGTTTACTGGTCCGGCAAATGATGTCCGGCCCGCCCCTCCTCCCATTGCCTAGGAGCCTTGCATGAGCCTGCACCGCCGTCATGTCCTGAAATCCGCAGCGGCGCTGTCTGCCGCCTTGTCTGCACCCTGGGTGCACGCGCAGCAGCGCGACAAGGTCAAGCTGTCCTGGTTGCCAATCATGCAGACCACGGCACTGTATGTTGCGGTTCAGGACCGACTGTTCGAACGCGCCGGGCTCGACGTCGAACTGGTGCAGTTCCAGAACCCGAACCAGATCATCGATTCCCTCGTGGCCAATCAGTCCGACGCGGGCGCTCCGGGTGCGGCTGCAGGCATCACGATGATTGCAGAGGCCCGCTACCCGGGCAGCTTCAAGGTGTTCGGCCTGCAGGGTGGCGGCATCAAGGTGAACCGCATCAACGACGGATTGATCGTCAAGAACGGCTCGACGATCAAGAGCTTCAAGGACCTGCGCGGCAAGTCGATGGGACATCTGCCGGGCATCCAGTGGCGCACCATTTCGCGCCACATGCTGCGCGCCAGCGGCCTGGACCCCGACAAGGACGTGCGCCTGCAGGAAATGGCCGTGGGCCTGCAGGTGCAGGCGGTGGTGGCGGGCAACGTCGACGCCACGCTATCGCTGGAACCCGTGGGTTCCATCGCCGTGGCATCGGGCGAGGCCACGCGCGCCATGGTCAACCCCTGCGCGGCGGTCATCGCCGACCCGTTTTATTCAGGTGTTTCGGTCCTGACCACCAAGTTCATCAAGGAACGCCCGAAAGTGGCGCGCAAGCTCGTGGCGGTGCTCGACGACGCCACCCGCATCGCCAACACAGAGTTCGAGCGCGTGCGCCCCTACTTCGCCAAGTACACGGCCATCAAGGGCGACAACGTGCGCAACATCGCCCAACCCTATCTGCGGGCCTGGAACGAACTGAACGACACCGATGTCGCTTCCTACCAGGCGCTGGTGGACGTGTTCCAGAAGGAAGGCGTGCTGAAGGAACGCATCGACGTTCGCACGGTGCTGCTCAAGGCATCGGACCTGGCCTGACCGGAAAGAGGCGCAACCATGAGTGGTTATCACGACATCGGCGGCCACCCGGCCGGCCCGATCCCGAAGACGGAACTGCCCTTCCAGCACTGGGAAAAGCAGTCCGAGGCCATCCGCAATCTGCTGGGCGATGGCGCCAGGAGGCTGGTCTCGCTCGACGAGATCCGCCTGGGTTTCGAAAGCTTCGGGCTGGACAAGTACCAGGCCTACTCGTTCTATCGCCGCAGGCTCGAAGCCATGATCGACACGCTCGAAAAGAAGGGCCTGCTCACGCGGGCAGAGTTCGAAGCCGAACTGGCCGAGGTGCAGCGCCACTGGGCGCCGCCCTGTCGTGAGGGCTGAGCCCATGGCGACCACCGTCACCGCAGGTGCGCCGTTCGCCGTGGGCGAGCGCGTCACCGTGCTCGACCTGCGCAAGCCGGGCCATGTTCGAACCCCCGACTACATCCTGGGACACACCGGTGTCGTGGTGCAGTTCTGCGGCTGTTTCCTGAACCCTGAAGACCTGTCCCTGGGGCATACCAATGGCCCGGTCGTCCCGCTTTACCGGGTGCAGTTCCGCATGAGCGAACTCTGGCCCGAACCGCAACACCATCCCGCCGACACGCTGTGCATCGAGATCTACGGGCACTGGCTGAAGGCCGCTGAAGACGCATCGACATGAACACGACGCCCCACTCCCAGGGTCACCACGACCACGACCACGACCACGACCATGATCACGGTCATGACCACCCTTTGCCCAGCCACGAAGGCGAATCGCTGGTGGTCGAAGACGAGGCAGGCAACCTGCTGGCCCAGCAGATGGTCGACGCGCTGCAGGCGCTGCTGATCCGCAAGGGCCTGCTGTCTGCTGGCGAGGTGCCCCTGGCCATCCAGGCGCTGGAAGCGCCTGGCACGCACCTGGGCGCGCGCATCGTTGCTCGCGCCTGGGCCGACCCCGCCTTCAAGCAACGCCTGCTGGCCAATGGCAAGGACGGTGCTGCCGAACTCGGCATCAAGGTCGGCGAGGCGCAACTCGTGGTGGTGGAAAACACGCCCGAGCTGCACAACGTGGTGGTGTGCACCTTGTGCTCGTGCTATCCGCGTTCGATCCTGGGCCAGCCGCCGTCCTGGTACATCAGCAAGGCCTACCGCGCGCGCACGGTTCGCGAACCCGGCCGGGTGTTGCAGGAATTCGGCTTGCAACTGCCGGCCTCGACGTCGATCTGCGTGCACGACAGCACGGCCGACATGCGTTTCCTGGTGGTGCCCATGCGGCCGCCGGGCAGCGAGTTGCTGGACGAAGACGCGCTGAGCCGGCTGGTCACCCGTGACAGCATGATTGGCGTGGCGCAAGCCCTCTCGCCAGAGTCGAAATGAATACCCCGGATCTCTCTGTGAAGGCTTTCCGAAGTTTCGCTGTCCTGGCTGCAGGCGTGGTGACGACAGGCGCCGCACTGGCCCATCACCCGCTCGATGGCGCCATGCCGGTCACCGCGATGCAAGGCCTGCTGTCGGGTCTGGCCCACCCCGTCATCGGCATGGACCACCTGCTGTTCCTGCTGGCTGCCGCCACCCTGCTTGGCTTGTCTCGGGCGTCTACCGGGCAGAGCGCCATGGCACTGGCCTTGATCACCGGTGCCAGCCTGATTGGAACGGCATTGCGCCTGCCCGGTGCAGCGCTGCCGATGCTGGAACTCTTGATCGGTGCGAGCCTGCTGGCGGCGGCAGCGTGTCTCTGGCGGCGCCGATCGCTGGGCTTCGGGCCCGTGCTGCTGATGGCGGCGGGTGCTGGGGGTTTTCTGCACGGGCAGGTCTATGGCGAAGCGGTGATCGGTGCCGAAGCAGCGCCCGTCGCAGCCTATCTGCTGGGTTTGCTGACGGTTCAGTGTGGTTTGTTGATGGCGGTTTTCCTGATGGTGCGCCGTGCCTCCAGTGTGCGGGCGCCGCGCGTGCGGCTGGGCGCCAGGCTGCTGGGGGCCGCCGTGGCTGCAGCCGGCGCCGGTTCGATCGGGCTTGCGCTGCTGGCCTGAGGTGTCGGCATTCTGTCCCGGCGCGTTCGGTGACGCCCCGGACTCGTAAGACACTACGGGGCATGCCCAAGACCACACCCGCCGCAAGCCTGGCTTCAGCCGCTGTCACACCCCTGGACGTCGATACGCTGTGGCGGCTTCAGCGGGTGGGCGCATTGGGTCTGTCCCCCGACGGCCGCCACGCGGTTTGTTCGGTGGCCAGCTACGACATGGAGGGCAACCGCAGCAGCGCGGCGCTCTGGTTGTTGCCCACCGATCGCGCTGAACCACGCCGCCTGACCACTTGCGGCGACAAGGACGGCCAGCCCGCCTGGTCACCCCGGGGTGACGCCATCGCTTTCGTTGCCCGGCGCGAGCAAGGCGGCAAGAAGGACAAGACCCCGCAGCTCTACACCCTGCCCGCGGCTGGCGGCGAGGCAGTGCGCCGAAGCGACTTCGCGCCCGGCATCGAGTCGTTCAAGTGGCTGCCCGACGGCCGGGGGATCGTGTTTTCCGCCTGGGTGTGGCTTGGGGTGAAGGGCGCTTCGGCTCAGGCGAAGGCGCACAAAGCACACGAAGAGCGCAAGGACAGCGGCTACGCCACCAGCGAAGCCTTCTACCGCTACTGGGACCGCAACCTGCCGCAAGGCAGGGTGCTGCACCTGATGCTGCTGGACCTGGCCAGCGGCCGCGTCACCGACCTGTTCGAAGGTACCCGCCTCGAACTGCCACGCCAGGGCGGCGGCAACGAGCTCTTTGACTTGCACCCGGGCGGGCAGCACATCGCCTTCCAGCACGACCCGGCTGAGGTTCAGGTGCTGGGGCAGCCGACGGTGGTGTCGGAGATGAACCTGCGAACCCGTGCCGTCACCCGGCTGGCCGGCAGGACGGGCTGGGACATCGGTTCGCCGCGCTACAGCCCTGATGGCGAACGCGTTGCCGTGATCGCTGCCCAGGTGGAACTGCACCATGGCGCCCCGGGCCAGCTGGCCGTGGTTCAACGCGGCCAGCCTTTCAAGGCGGCCTCGGTGCGGGCGCCGAAGTGGGACTTCGAGGTGAATGCCCCTTTGCACTGGGCCGCCGACGGTGAGAGCCTGATGTTCACGGCCGAGGACCGGGG
This sequence comes from Burkholderiales bacterium Ga0077543, assembly GCA_001464055.1. Classification (GTDB taxonomy): domain Bacteria; phylum Pseudomonadota; class Gammaproteobacteria; order Burkholderiales; family Burkholderiaceae_C; genus Rubrivivax. Next base: position 9,009 of record LNET01000108.1, on the reverse strand, counting down.
CCGCTGCCCGCTGTGGCGTCATCGGCTGGCCGATGGCACGACCGACAGGCTGGTGCCAGGTGGCTGGGTCCAGGGTTTCGATCTGGCCGGGAACATGTTGATCACCGTGGCCGACTCCCATTCCCACCCGGCCCGTGTGCATGCCCGGCGCACCAATGGCGCGGCCGAGCCTCTTCGCCTGGAAGCCTTCAACGACGCGGCGCTGGCCCCGGCAAGGCTGGGCACGGTAAAGGAAGTACAGCTTGCGGGCGCGCTGGGCGACAGCGTGCAGATGTGGCTGACCTTCCCGCCCGGCTTCCAGCCCCGGCACAAGCACCCGCTGCTGCACGTCATCCACGGCGGGCCGCATGCTGCAGCAGGCGACACCTTTTCGTACCGCTGGAACGCCCACGTGCTGGCCAGCCAGGGCCATGTGGTGGCGCAGTTGAACTACCACGGCTCCAGCGGCTTCGGTTTCGAGTTCAAGCGCAGCCTGACCGGACGCCAGGGCGAACTGGAGTTGCAGGACATCGAAGCCGCCACCGACTGGCTGCTGGCCCAGCCCTGGGCCGACCGCCAGCGCGTGTTCGCCACCGGCGGCAGCTACGGCGGTTTCCTGGTCGCCTGGATGAACGGTCATGTGCCGCCGGGCCGATATCGGGCCTATGTCTGCCATGCCGGCGTGTTCGACCGCATCGCCACCTTCAGCGCCGATTCCTACCCCGTTCGCCCGAAGGATCTGGCCGCCCGATACTGGGAGGACATGCCCCGGGTGATGGCCCAGAGTCCGCACGCCTTCGCGGGGTACATGGACACCCCCACCCTCGTGATCCACGGCGCGCAGGACTTCCGCGTGCCCGACTGCAACGGACTGGCCTACTACAACACGCTGAAGGCGCGTGGTGTCGACGCGCGCCTGCTCTGGTTCCCCGACGAAAACCACTGGGTGCTCAAGCCGCGCAACTCCAGGCAGTGGTATGGCGAGTTCCTGGCCTGGTTGAAGCGGCATGACCGGCCCCTTCGCGCTGCCCGGTCAGCAGCCGCTTCGCCAAGCCAACCCCCGGGCGTGTCTTCGTGAGCTCGATTCCCAGCCCTGTCATCGGCCCGATCGACGCGGTCATCGTCGACCTCGACGGCACCATGGTCGACACCGTCGGCGATTTCGAGCTTGCCTTGCGCCTGGCGCTGGCCGACCTGGGCCTGCTGCCGGTGACCCGCGACTTCATCTCCCGCACGGTGGGCAAGGGGTCGGAACACCTGCTGAAACGATCACTCGAGGAAGTGGGCGCGCCGGCCAGCCATTACGAAGAAGCCTGGCAGCGTTACCAGCACCACTACATCGCCATCAATGGCCAGCATTCGGCGGTGTTCCCCGGTGTGGTCGAAGGCCTCCATGCCCTGAAACGCCTGGGCTTGCCCATGGCCTGCCTGACGAACAAGCCGATGGCTTTTGCCCGCCCGCTGCTGGTGCAAAAGGGGCTGAGCCAGTTCTTCGAGCACGTTTTCGGCGGCGACGCCTTTGCGCGCAAGAAGCCCGACCCGCTGCCCCTGCTGGAGACCTGCAAGGCCCTGGGTTCAACGCCCAGCCGCACGCTGATGGTCGGGGATTCCCGCAACGACTGCGAGGCGGCGCGTGCCGCAGCCTGCCCGGTGGTGCTGGTCAGCTATGGCTACAACCACGGCGAGCCGGCGGCCAGCGCCCACCCCGATGCCGTGGTCGACAGCTTCACGGCCTTGCCGGCCCTGCTGGGCGGCCGCTCCTAGCGCTGGCGTGGGTTGGCCGACACCGGCGCCCGGCCCAGCAGGGCCTGTTTCAGCCCGGCATCGGCCGGGTTCGGGCCCAGCCAGATGCCCATCAGCGCCCGAAAGAACTCGGGCTCGGTGATCAGTTCTCCGGCTGGCTTGCCATTTACCAGCACCTGGGTGCCGACGCCTGGCAGGTAGTCGACCGAGAAGCTCTCGCCCTTGCTCAGGCGCTTCTTGGCCGAAAAGATGTCGGCCATCTTGATCGTGCCTTCGATCGACTTGCTGAACTCTTCCTTGGCGGCGTTGTCCTGCATGCCGCGAGTGAACAGGCGACCCAGTTCGCTGGCGTCGATGTCGCGCAGCATCACCACATGCAGGCGTTTCGGGCCGGGCGTGGCCAGCACCGCCTCGGCCGTGTCGGCCCGGGTCGACAGGTACAGGCCGGCGGTGTAGACCTGCACCACGAAGCGAAAGCGGATGCCGGCGCCATTGAGCTGCAGCGGCAGGTCGGCCACGGTCACGCCGGGGGCGTACTTCACCCCCGCCAGTTCGGCACCCGGCGCCGGCTGGGCTTGCACGGTTGCAGCGGCCAAGGCAAGCAATAGCGCGCCCGTCGACAGGATGCTTCGCATGGTTCTCTGGCCGGAGCCTGCGGCCGGGCCCATTCTTTGGAATGGGCGGAGTCTGCCACGCGCGGCTGCCGCCAGGTGCAGGGCTGCTAGACTGAAGCTCGTCATGGTCATGAGTCTGCCCACCCTTGCCGTTTTTTCCTCTGGCCCCGCGGGCCGGGGAGCCTGGCCCTGGCGACCCTGCTCCTGCATTCGCTGAACCATGGCCGGTCCTGCCCCGTGCAGGTCGGCTGCAGGCCAACGGGCCTGGCCGCGCCGGCCGGCCCCCAGGAACAAGGTTGACCCGTGATCACTGAACTCGAATTCAAGAGCCTGGCTGCGCTGGGCTACAACCGCATCCCGCTGATGGCCGAGGCCTTCGCGGACCTTGAAACCCCGCTGTCGCTTTACCTGAAGCTGGCTGGCGGCCGGCCGAACAGCTTCCTGCTGGAAAGCGTGGTCGGGGGCGAGCGCTTCGGGCGCTACAGCTTCATCGGCCTGCCGGCGCGCACGCTGTTGCGCGCCAGCGGCTTCCGCACCGAGGTCGTCACCGACGGCAAGGTGGTCGAGGCTGCCGACGGTAACCCGCTGGACTTCATCGCCGCCTACCAGCAGCGCTTCAAGGTGGCGCTGCGCCCGGGCATGCCGCGCTTTTGCGGCGGCCTTGCCGGCTACTTCGGCTACGACGCCGTGCGCTACATGGAACCGAAGCTCGCAAGCACCTGGAAGAGCGGCGGCATCGACACGCCCGACATCCTGCTGCTGCAGACCGAGGAACTGGCCGTCATCGACAACCTCAGCGGACGCCTGTACCTCATCGTCTACGCCGACCCGGGCGCGCCCGAGGCCTACTTCCACGGCAAGAAGCGCCTGGCCGACCTGGCCGACAAGCTGCGCTTCAGCGTCACCGCGCCGCCCGTCAAGCGCGGCCCCAGCTACGCGGTGGAACGTGAATTCGAGAAGGCCGACTACCTGGCCGCCGTGCTGCACAGCAAGGAACTGATCGCCGCCGGCGACATGATGCAGGTGCAGATCGGCCAACGCCTGAAGAAGCGATACACGGAAAGCCCGCTCAGCCTGTACCGGGCGCTGCGTTCACTGAACCCCAGTCCGTACATGTACTTCTACGACATGGGCGACTTCCAGATCGTCGGCGCCAGCCCGGAAATCCTGGTGCGCCAGGAGGCCACGCCCGAAGGCACGAAGGTGACGATCCGCCCGCTGGCCGGCACCCGGCCGCGCGGTGCCACGCCTGAACAGGACAAGGCGCTCGAAGCCGAACTGTCCAGCGACCCGAAAGAACGCGCCGAGCACCTGATGCTCATCGATCTGGCGCGCAACGACATCGGCCGCATCGCGCAGACGGGCAGCGTGAAGGTCACCGAGGCCTTCGTCGTCGAGCGCTACTCGCATGTCATGCACCTGGTCAGCAACGTCGAAGGCCAGCTTTTGCCCGGTCTGAGCAGCCTGGATGTGCTGCGAGCCACCTTCCCCGCCGGCACGCTGACGGGCGCGCCGAAGATCCGCGCGATGCAGGTCATCGACGAGCTCGAGCCCGTCAAGCGTGGCATCTATGGCGGCGCCTGCGGCTATCTCAGCTTCGCTGGCGACATGGATGTGGCAATAGCCATTCGCACCGGCATCGTCAAGGACAACACCTTGTACGTGCAGGCGGCTGCCGGCGTGGTGGCCGATTCGGTGCCCGAGCTGGAATGGAAGGAAACCGAGCACAAGGCCAGGGCACTGATCCGCGCAGCAGAGCTGGTGGAAGAAGGGTTCTGACATGTTGCTGATGATCGACAACTACGACAGTTTCACCTTCAACCTGGTGCAGTACTTCGGCGAACTGGGCGAAGAGGTCCGCGTGTTTCGCAACGACGAGATCACGGTCGAGGGCATGGCCGCGCTGAAGCCCGACCGGTTGGTGCTATCGCCCGGCCCGTGCAGCCCGGCAGAGGCCGGCGTCTGCATCGAAGCCATCCAGCACTTCACGGGCAAGCTGCCGCTGCTGGGTGTGTGTCTGGGCCACCAGGCCATCGGCGCGGCACTCGGCGGCAAGGTGGTTCGGGCCCAGGTCCAGATGCACGGCAAGGCCAGCACCATCACCACCGACGGCCGTGGCGTGTACAAGGGCCTGCCGGAGCGTTTCGACGTCATCCGCTACCACTCGCTGGCGATCGAGCGCGAGAGCCTGCCGGCGGTGCTGGAGGTCACGTCGACTTCCGAAGACGGCGAGATCATGGGCGTGCGCCACCGCGGACTGGCGGGCACGGCCACGCCGCTGGAGGGCGTGCAGTTCCACCCCGAGTCCATCCTCAGCGAGCATGGCCACGCCATGCTGAAGAACTTCCTCCTAGGGCTGTGACATGAACTTCATCGACCTGCGCAGCGACACCGTCACCCGGCCCACGCCGGCCATGCGCGCGGCCATGGCCGCGGCCGAAGTGGGCGACGACGTGTTCGCCGACGACCCCACCGTGAACGCTCTGCAGGCACGCATGGCTGCGATGTTGGGCTTCGAGGCCGCCCTGTTCATGCCCACCGGCACGCAAAGCAATCTGTGCGCACTGATGGCGCATTGCCAGCGCGGCGAGGAGTACATCGTCGGCCAGATGGCCCACACCTACCGCTGGGAAGGCGGCGGTGCCGCGGTGCTGGGCAGCATCCAGCCGCAGCCTCTGCCGCAGCAGGCAGACGGGTCGATCACGCTGGCAGACATCGAAGCCAACATCAAGCCCGACGACGCGCATTTCGCGAAGACCCGCCTGCTGGCGCTGGAAAACACCTGGGGTGGGCAGGTGCTGCCGCTGCCCTATATCGAGGCGGCCACCACGCTGGCTCGCCGGCGTGGCCTGGCCACGCATCTGGACGGAGCCCGCCTGTTCAACGCGGCGGTGGCCGGCGCCCGCCCCGGCCAGTCGAACGAGGATGCCGCGCGCGAGATCTGCAGCCATCTCGACAGCGTGTCGGTCTGCTTCAGCAAGGGACTGGGCGCACCCGTGGGTTCGGCGCTGTGCGGCAGCCGCGAGCTCATCGACCGCGCCCACCGTTGGCGCAAGATGACCGGTGGCGGCATGCGCCAGGTCGGCGTGCTGGCCGCGGCCGTGCAGCATGCGCTGGATCATCACATCGACCGCCTTGCCGAAGACCACGCCCATGCCCGCCAGCTGGCCGAGGGCCTGCAGGGCCTGCGCGGGGTGTTGGTGCAGCCGCCGCAGACCAACATCCTGTTCGTCGACCTGGCGCCCGAGATGGCCAGCGGCGCCGTCGATCGACTGCGCGCGGCCGGGATCCTGTGCACCGGCCTGTATCGCCTGAGGCTGGTGACGCACCTGGACGTCTCGGCCGCCGACATCGAACGTGCCATCCCGCTGCTGCGCCAGCACCTGCAAGGCTAACGACATGCCCAATGCCATCACCAACACCGAAGCGCTGACGCGGATGATCGACCACCGCGAGATCTTCCACGACGAGATGCTGGCGTTGATGCGCCGCATCATGAGCGGGGAGATGTCGCCGGTGATGATCGCCGCTTTCGCGATGGGTCTGCGCGTGAAGAAGGAAACCATCGGCGAGATCGCTGCTGCCGCGCAGGTGATGCGCGAGTTCGCCACGCCGGTGGCAGTGGCCGACCGAACGCACCTGGTCGACATCGTCGGCACCGGGGGCGACGGTTCGCACACCTTCAATATCAGTACCGCCTCGATGTTCGTGGCTGCAGCAGCTGGCGCGCGCGTGGCCAAGCATGGCGGGCGCAGCGTGTCGTCCACCAGCGGATCGGCCGACGTGATGGAGGCCCTGGGCGCCTACATCGGCTTGCTGCCGGAACAAGTGGCGACCTGTCTGGCCGAGACCGGCATCGGCTTCATGTTCGCGCCCAACCACCACGCGGCCATGAAGCATGCCGCGCCGGTGCGCAAGGAACTGGGCGTGCGCACCATCTTCAACATCCTGGGTCCCTTGACGAACCCGGCCGGCGCCCCCAATCAGCTGATGGGTGTATTCCACCCCGACCTGGTCGGCATCCAGGTTCGTGTGCTGCAGCGCCTGGGCAGCGAGCATGTGATGGTGGTCTACGGCATGAACGGCATGGACGAGATCTCGCTGTCTGGCGAAACGCTGGTCGGTGAGCTGAAGGACGGCGAGGTGCGCGAGTACACCATCCATCCCAGCGACTTCGGGCTGCCGGTCTATGACTCGCGCGTGCTGCGCGTATCGAACAAGGACGAGTCGGTCCAGTGCATCCAGCGCGTGCTGGCCAATGAAGACGGGCCGCTGCGCGATGTGGTGTTGTTGAATGCCGGGGCGGCGCTTTACTGCGCTGGGGTGTGTGCCAGCGTGACTGAAGGCGTACGCATGGCGCGCGAGGCAGTCGCTTCGGGCCGTGCGCTGGCCAAGCTGAGCCAGTTCGTCAGCGTCAGCAACAAGTTCAGGCCGCTGGGCTGAAGGCAAGGTCCATGTCAGACATCCTCAAGCGCATCGTTGCCGTCAAGCACCAGGAAGTCGCTGCGGCAAGCGCCTTGCGTCCGCTGTCCGAAGTGCGTGCAGCGGCCGAGGTCCTGGGCGGGCAGCGTGACTTCGTGGCTGCCCTGCGCAGCCGTCTGGCCGCCGGCCAGCCCGCCGTGATTGCCGAGGTCAAGAAGGCCAGCCCAAGCAAGGGCGTGTTGCGCGAGGACTTCGTGCCGGCCGACATTGCCATCGGCTACGAGCAGGGTGGTGCAGCCTGCCTGAGCGTGCTGACCGACGAGCAGTTCTTCCAGGGCAGCGCCGCCTATCTGCAACAGGCGCGTGCAGCCTGCACCCTGCCGGTCCTGCGCAAGGATTTCATGGTCGACGACTATCAGGTGTTCGAGGCCCGGGCGATGGGCGCCGATGCCATCCTGTTGATCGCGGCGTGCCTGGACGACGCGCAGATGATCGCCCTGGAGAGCTGCGCACTCGCTCTTGGAATGTCTGTGCTGGTTGAGGTGCATGACGGCGACGAACTCGACCGCGCACTGAAACTGAAAACACCCCTTGTGGGCATCAACAACCGCAACTTGCGCAATTTCGAGGTGCACCTGGACACGACGCTGGGCCTGCTGCCTCATGTTCCGGCAGACCGTCTGCTCGTCACCGAAAGCGGCATTTTGGGCCGCGCCGATGTCCAGCGCATGCGTTCTGCAGGTGTCCACAGCTTCCTGGTTGGCGAGGCCTTCATGCGGGCCCCGCATCCAGGGCGGGCGCTGGCGGAATTGTTTGCCTGACGCAGGGCATTCCGGCGCGGGACGCTGTGCACTATGGCGTTGACCTCGGCGCTTCGAGCGCAGTTCTTCCGGGTTGCCAACGACTGGGCGCCTTTGCTGCAGACCTTCGCCGACAGCGCTCACGGACGGGCCCTTTGTGCCGCGGTGGATGGGCGGGTGGCTGCTGGTGCGCGGGTCTACCCAGGTGAAGTGTTCCGCGCACTGAGCTTGACGCCTCGTTCAGCCGTGCGCGTGCTGATCCTGGGCCAGGACCCGTATCACGGGCCTGGTCAGGCCGAGGGATTGGCGTTTTCCGTGGCGTCCGATCAGCGATGGCCGCCCAGTCTGCGCAATATCCTCCACGAGTGGCATCGCGACCTGGGCCAGCCGCTGCCGCAATCCGGATCGCTGCGTCGATGGGCCGACCAGGGCGTGTTGCTGCTGAACGCGTCGCTGACGGTGGAGGACGGCCTTGCCGGATCACACTCACGTTTGGGTTGGCAAGTGCTCACTGATTCGATCGTTGAAGCTTTGGTTGCTTCGTCTGAACCCATCGCCTTCCTCTTGTGGGGGGCTCACGCCCAGGCCTCAGCGCCGCGCATTCAAGCAGCAGGGCACCATCTGGTCCTGTGCTGCAACCATCCGTCACCGCTGGCGGCGCGGCGGGGCTCGGCGCCGTTCATGGGCTGCGGGCACTTCGGGCAGGCCAGCCGTTTTCTTGCCGCAACAGGGCGTGGCGAGTTGTGTTGGTCATTGGCCTAGCCAGGGTTTCCACCGCCTTCAAGGCCATGCTATAGTCACCGGCTCTCCGGAGGGGTGCCCGAGTGGCTAAAGGGGGCAGACTGTAAATCTGTTGGCTTACGCCTACGCTGGTTCGAATCCAGCCTCCTCCACCAGAGACCTCTTGCCGTTGAAGCCGCGGCAGGAACCGAAGGCGGTAGCTGTTGGGTATGGTCGCAAGTGCCCCGGCGGGAGTAGTTCAATGGCAGAACCTTAGCCTTCCAAGCTAATGACGCGGGTTCGATTCCCGTCTCCCGCTCCAAGGAAGCCGAGGTCGTTCTTTGTTTTTTCAGTGTCGTTACGGGTCTGCCTGCGGGCCCAGGTTCGCCGCCAGACCCGTAACGATGCCCATGTGGCTCAGTGGTAGAGCACTCCCTTGGTAAGGGAGAGGTCGCGCGTTCGATCCGCGCCATGGGCACCAAGAAAATGTGAAGTGGTCGAACCATCGGCCACTTCGTCGTCAAATCAAGTACCCGTCTTTGCAGCCAGGAGCTCTCTAAATGGCAAAAGGTAAATTCGAACGCACCAAGCCGCACGTGAACGTGGGCACGATCGGTCACGTTGACCATGGCAAGACGACGCTGACGGCGGCGATCACGACGATCCTGGCGGCCAAGTTCGGTGGCGAAGCCAAGGCCTACGACCAGATCGACGCGGCGCCGGAAGAAAAG
>LNET01000107.1 GCA_001464055.1 Burkholderiales bacterium Ga0077543 | reverse complement strand
GGCTGATCGTCGTCGACTTCATCGACATGGAAGAGAGCAAGAATCGGCGCGAGGTCGAGACCCGGCTGCGCGACGCCTTGCGCAGCGACCGTGCACGGGTTCAGTTCAGCACCATCAGCAAATTCGGCCTGCTCGAACTGAGCCGTCAGCGCCTGCGCCCGGCGCTGAGCGAAGGCAACCACATCACCTGCCCGCGCTGCAATGGCACCGGCCACATCCGCGACACCGAGAGCAGCGCGCTGCAGATCCTGCGCATCATTCAGGAAGAAGCGCTGAAGGACAACACCGCTGCGGTGCACGTGCAGGTGCCGGTGGAGGTGACCAGCTTCCTGCTGAACGAGAAGCGTACCGAAATCACCAAGATCGAACTGAAGCAGCGCGTGACCGTGCTGCTGGTGCCCAACAAGCACCTGGAAACGCCGAACTACAGGCTGGAGCGCCTGCGTCACGACGACCCGCGCCTGGAAGGCCTGCAGGCCAGCTACACGATGATCGAGGAGCCGGACGACGAGGTCGGCATCACCCGCCGTGAAAAGGCCAAGCCGAAGCAGGAGCCGCTGATCAAGGGCGTTCTGCCCGACACCCCGGCCCCGATGGCCCCGCCCAAGCCCGCACCCGCGCCGGCCCCCGTGGCGGCAGCCCCCGTGCCGCCACCGGCACCGATTCCGCTGTCGCCGCCGCCAGGCACGGGCTTCTTCGGCTGGATCAAGAACCTGTTCGGCGGCGCGCCCGCGCCCGCGCCTGCCCGCGCTCCGACCCCGGCTGTCGTGGCCCCCACGCCTGTGGCAACCCCGGCCGTGCCGGCGGGCGACAAGCGCGAAGGCCGCCGCGGTGAGCGCGGTGCCGAAGGCCGTGGCGACCGGAGTGAACGCGGTGATGGCCGCGGCCGCAACGATCGTGGAGGACGCGGTGGACGGGGTGGCGCAGAAGCTCGGGAAGGCCGTGAAGGCCGCGACGGCACACCGCGCGAAGCCCGTGAGCCGCGCGACCCCAATGCTGCACCTGCGCCGCGTGGCGAACGCGCCGACCGCGGCGACCGCCCGCCACGCACCGAGCGCAACGGCGAAAGCCGCCGCGGCCCGCGCCAGGACCGGCCCGCCACCACTTCGGCGCTGGCCGAAGGCGCCGTGGCGCCCGAATCCGCCATGCCGGCCTTCGTCGACACCATGCCTGGCACTGAGAGCCCGCGCCAGGCCCCGGCCGACGGCGAAGCTGGTGGCGAACGCGAAGGCAGTCGTCGCCGCCGCCGCCGCGGTGGCCGCGACCGTGCCGATGGCGGCACCGAAGGCAGAGCCGAAACTGCCAGCGACGCCCGTCCCGAGGACATCGCCGGCGACGCCGCGTCGACGAACGAGCGGGCCGAATCGGCCGAGGCTGGTGAACGCGCCCCGCGCGAAGCGGGCGACAGCATTTCCGGCGAGCGCGACGGCAGCGAGCGCGAAGGTGGTCGTCGTCGCGGCCGCGGTGGCCGTGGCCGACGCGATGGCGCCGACGCATCGGTCGACACGCTGAACGGGGACGCGGCTGCGGCGCAAGCCGACGCAGCGCCTTCGGCATTGACGATGGCGATGCCGGCACCGGGCCTGTCCGAGCCTGCACAGCCGATGGTTGCCCAGACGCCCGAGCCCGTCGAGCCGGTGGCCGCCCCGGCCCCTGCACCTGCCCAGGCCCCCGCCCCGGCCGCCAGGACGCCTGTGCGTGTCGAGCCCTACGTCCTGCCCGTTGCCAGCCTGCAGGGCGTGGCGACCACCGCCGGCCTGGAGTGGGTCAACTCAGATGCCGAGAAGATCGCTGCCGTACAGGCGGCCATGGCTGCCGAACCCAAGCCGATTCACGTGCCCCGGGTGATCCGCCCGCCGGTGGTGGTGGACACCGGTCCGCTGGTGCTGGTCGAGACGCGCAAGGATCTGTCGCAGATGAAGCTGCCCTTCGAACAGTCGGCGCACTGAGCCGGCGCAGCCGGCGCACCTGCACCGGAAACCAGTCCCGCAATGCAGCAGGTCCCGCCATGGCGGGACCTGCTGCATTGGCGGCCGGCCGCGCTTGCGGCGCTCAGAGCACCAGCGTCTGGCTGCGCCTGCCGGCCTCGCCGTGCTGGATACAGCCGGTTCCGGCGCGCAGATCGGCCTGCAGTTCGACGAAGGATTCGCCTTGTTGCCAGCGCATCAGCAGCTGGTCGTCGGCACATGCGGGCGCACTGAACTGCCCGCCGAAGGCCGGGTGGGCGTTGCGCAGGCGGATCAGGTCCAGCAGCCGGGCCACCACCGGGCGGCGCACTGCCCGGTCGATCTCGGCAAGCGTGTAACGGTGGCGGTTGATGTCGCGCCCGACCCCCGATCGGTGCAGCAGCGCCATGTCGTTTTCGCCGGCCAGCAGTCCCACGTAGTAGACCTGGGGCACACCTGGCATGAAGAACTGGATGGCACGGGCCAGCAGGTAGGCACTGTCCTTGCGGCCCAGCGCGTCGTAGAAGCTGCAGTTCACCTGGTACAGGTCGAGGTTGCTGGCCGCAGCCCCGGTGGCCTGGCGGCTGCTGCCGCCGCTGTTGGCGTGGATGCGTTCGACCAGGGCGTCGAGCTCGGCCGGGGGCACCAGGCCAGGGCGGCCTTCGCGATCTGAAGCATCGGCACCGATGTCGATGATGCCGATGCCGTCGTGGGTATCCAGCACCGTCAGCGCGTTGTTCGGCCGCAGTTCCAGCCAGCGCTTCAACGGTGCACTGGTGTGGAAGAACAGCGCATGCAGCACCAGCGGCGGCAGGGCGAAGTCGTAGACCCAGTCGACCTGGCGCGCGATCTCGATCTGGCGCTGGTAGTAGGCATGGATCTCGACCAGCACCTCGATGCCCAGGGCGCGTGCCTGGGCCGCGAAACCCGCGATGAAGTCGAAAGTCTCGGGCAACATGAAGCAGGCCGTACCGGGCTTCTTGATGGCATAGCCTACGGCGTCCAGCCGCACCATGCGGATGCCGCTGTCGGCAAAGGTCTGCAGGATGCCCTGCAGGTAGGCCGCGCCCTGCGGATGCAGGACGTTGATGTCGAGCTGGCTCGGGGTGAAGGTGGTCCACAGCAGACGCTTCTTGCCGTTCGCCAGAGGCACCACGGTGCAGGGCATGCCCGGTCGCGGGCGGTAAACCGCGAGCAGGTCGGCTTCGGTGGCGCCGTTCGGGAAGACATCGTCCAGGCCCAGGAACAGGCCGGCATAGGGCGATGCATCGCCACGCTGCGCATAGTCCAGGAACTGCGGCGACTGGCTGGACATGTGGTTGACGATGACGTCGCCCATCACGTCCACTTGTCGCGTGAGCGCCTGTACGTCGGGCCAGGTACCCAGCCGCGGGTCGACCAGGGTGTGGTCGATGGGGTCGAAGCCGGCGTCCGAGCCGTCGATGGGGTGGAAGAAAGGCAGCAGGTGTACGCCGCCGAACAGGCCTGCGAGCGCGCCGCCTTCGGTCAACAGCGCCTGCAGTTCCTTCAGCCCGCCGCCGCCCAGGCGGTCGACGTAGGTGATGAGCTGGACCTGGTTCTTCATGCGGCGGTACGACCCGGGTCGGTGGCGGCAGCGGTGCCGGGGGCGGGCGGGGGCGGAGTGACCTTCACGAACAGCACCGCCACCGCGGCGCAGGCCAGGAGCGTGCCGGCCAGGCGGATGACGTTGTCGGGCTGGCCGCCCAGCAGGCTTTCGTAGTACAGCGGCAACGTCAGCATCTGGATGAGCATCGGGATCACGATGAACATGTTGAAGATGCCCATGTAGACCCCGGCGCGCTCAGGCGGGATGCTGCCGGCCAGCATCACGTAGGGATTGCCCATGATGCTGGCCCAGGCCAGGCCGATGCCCACCATGGGCAGGAACAACCAGGCCTTGTCGGTGATGTTCGGAATGGCCCACATGCCGGCAGCGGCGGCCAGCAGGCAGAAGGCGTGCACGGCTTTCGGACCCAGCCTGCGCACGAAGGGCAGCATCGCAAAGGCGGCCATGAAGGCGATGAAGTTGTAGAAGCCTCCGATCTGCCCGTTCAGCAGGCTGGCGTCGCGAAAGCCCGCCGATTTCGCGTCGCTGGTGTCGAACATCGTCTTGGCCAGACTGGGCACGATGTAGATCCAGTAGCACATCATTCCGTACCACTGGAACAGCTTCATCCAGGCCAGCTGGCGCATGGTGGGCGGCATCACCTTGATGGCTCCCCAGATCTCGCGCAGGGTGTTGCCGAAGCCCGTGGGCTGGGCGCGGATGTGCGCCAGTTCGCCCGGCGTCAGCGGCAGTTCGGGCACCTTGCGGATGCTCCACCAGACGGTGGTGAAGGACAGCACGGCACCGATCATGAAGGCCGCCAGCGTGACCTGCGGGATGTGGTTGTCGCCCACCGCGTCCTTGTTCATGCCCATCCAGACCAGGATGTTGGGCGCCAGGTAGGCCATGGTCTGCGCCAGGCCGGTGAAAGCACTCTGCGTCAGGAAGCCCAGCGAATGCTGGTCGCGATTCAGACGGTCGCTGATGTAGGCCCGGTAGGGCTCCATCGTCGTGTTGTTGGCCGCGTCCAGGATCCACAGCAGCCCGGCTGCGAACCATAGCGTGGGGCTGAAGGGCATCACCAGCAGGCCCAGGCTGCAGACGATGGCGCCAATCAGGAAATACGGGGTTCTTCGGCCCCAGCGGCTGGCCGTGCGGTCGCTCAGCGCCCCCACCAGCGGCTGCACCAGCAGGCCCGTCATCGGCCCGGCCAGCCACAGCAGCGGCAGATCCTTGCCCTCGGCGCCGAGGTAGGCGTAGATCGGGCTCATGTTGGCCTGCTGCAGCCCGAAGCTGAACTGGATGCCGAAGAACCCGAAGTTCATGTTCACGATCTGCCAGAACGACAGGCGCGGCTTGGCAGTGAACGTGGAGAAGATCATGGCGATGTCGGGCCTGCGGTGTTGTCGGAGTGGGCGCCCGGGCCGAAGCCCAGTGCGTCGCGCCATTGGGCAACGATGGCGTCTTCGGCAGGCAGGGCACCGCGCCAGGTGCACACGGCGGCGGCCAGGCGGTTGGCTGCCGCCAGGGTTCTGTCCAGCGGCCAGCCGTGGGCCTGACCAGCCAGCACCGTGGCCGTGAAGGCGTCGCCGGCACCCACGGTGTCGACCACTTTCACCGCGGGCACCGCAGTACCTTGAGCGTTCACGTGGCCCTGGGCGTCGGCCGTGAACCAGCCCTGGGCACCGCAGGTGACGATCCAGCGCTGGATGGCGAATCGCTGCGACAAGGCCTGCAGCGCCTGCTGATGTTCGGGCGTGGCCGGCTGCGGCACCTGTGAGCCGCCGCAGACGAACCAGGCCAGCAGGGTGTGCAGTTCCTCGTCGTTGACCTTCACCCAGTCGGCCAGTTGCAGCGCCTGTTCGGCCAGGCCGCGCAGGCCCGGCACCTCGCGCAGGTTCAGGTCCAGTACACGCAGGGCCGTGCCTGGTGCCATGCAGCGGGCAATGGCGGCACGCGAGTCGGCATGGCGCAGCGCCAGGCTGCCGAAACACAGCAAGGCCGGGGCCGCAGCCTGCAGCAGTGGCAGCGCGGACTCTGCATCGATGTGGTCCCACGCGCTTTGCTCTGCAATCTCGAAACGGTGACCCTGTGCTGGGGGCAGCGCAGGCAACACCTGCACCAGGCCGGTGGGGTGCAGCAAGTCGGTCTGTATGCCCTGGGTGGCCAGACCGAAGCGCGCCATCTCGGCATGCAGCACGGCGGCGGCGGCGTCGCCCTGCCCCAGGCGGCTGATGAGCAGGGTGGGCACGCCGAAAGCTGCCAGCCAGCGCGCCACGTTGAACGGAGCCCCGCCCGGCACCTGGGTGCCGTCGGGGTAGGCGTCGACCAGAGCCTCGCCCAGGACGGCCACGCCGGCGGCGCGGGATGAACGGGGTGCGAGGTTCTCGGTCATGGCCGGCAGTGCGAGCTAAGCGGGATCAGAAGTTGTACTTCAGGCTCAGCTTGGCCGTGCGGCCGTTGATCGAGCGCGCTGCGCCACGGCCGTCGTTGCTCTCGGTGTAGCCAATGGCGTTGAACAGGTTGTTGACCGACAGCGAGACCGTGGCGTCCTGCGTCACGTTGTAGCTGGCAAAGGCATTCACCGCGACGAAGGCCGGCAGCGTGATCGTCACCGGGCCGGCGGGGCCGTCGTCCTTGGACGCCGTGGTGCCGACGATGCTGGCGCCGAGCAGCGCCTCGCCCAAAGTGACGCTGGGGGTGAGCTGGTAGACCAGCTTGGCCTGGCGCTTGGGCGCCTTGCCCACCAGGGCGGCATTGCTGCTGCGCGTGACCTCGGCGTCGGTGTAGGTGGCGCCGGCCTGCATGCTGAAGATGCCGGCGCGGAAGGCCGCCTCGAGCTCGATGCCCTTGGCGTCGTACTGGTTGGTGGTGACGCGCACCGGGTTGGTGGTGGGGTCGACGTTGATCTCGTCGGTCTTGGCGACGAAGACCGTGGCAAAGACGCTGGTGCCGCCGCTGCGCCACTTCACGCCGCCCTCGAGTTGCTGCACTTCGTTGATGGGAATGCGCGAGCTGCTGCCGTTGACCAGGGCCGGCGGGTTGAAGAAGGTGATGCGGTCGGCGTTGTAGGCCGCGCCCTTGCTGGTGCGGGCGAACAGCGACAGGTCCTTGCTCAGCTGATAGTTGCCGCCCACGGAGTAGGCGGTGTTGCTGAAGCTGTAGTCGATGCGGTTGGGCGCGTTCAGGGTGTAGCTGACGCCGGCATTCGACTGCCAGTAGTTGCCGCTGGCGCTGTTGCTGTCGCGGCGCAGGCTGGCGTCCAGCGTCAGCGGTCCGGCTTCATAGCCCAGCAGCACGTAGGGCGCATTGGTCTTGTACTTCGAGGCCTGGGTGTTCGAGCAGCAGCCGCCGAAACCCGGCGAGCCGTTCACCAGGCCCGGCACGTTCAGCAATTGCGCTTTGTCGCCCACGGCCGACAGCGAGTACTGGTTGAAGTTCCAGGTCAGGTCGAGCTGCTGCTGCGACATGTAGAAGCCGCCTGTGGCCGTGAGCTTGCTGCCCGGGCCCATGGCGAAGGCCTTGCTGACTTTGAAGTCGTTGGCCAGCAGCCCGGCGTCGTCGACTTTCGTGTTGAAGATGACAGCGGTGAACTGGTTGCCCGTGTAGGCGCCTCCGCCCACCAGCGTGGTGCCGGCCGGTGCGGCTGTCACGTCGGTGCCCGGGAAGATGCCGATGAAGCGGCCGCTGTTCTTCGACCAGCGGAAGTTGTTCTGGAAGCGCAGGCCGGCGGCGGTGACGTCGAGTTCGGCGCCCAGCGCATCACTCTTGGCCGACAGGCCGTCCTGGATGCGGCTGGTGCCACGGGCGTTGTTGGCCAGCAGGGTGTTGTCCAGCGGCCAGTTGGCGTTGTAGAAGGCCGTGGTGCGCGGGTCCAGGCCAGGAATCTCTTCGATGGTGCTGCCGTTGAAGCGCACCGGCGTGGGCATGAAGGTGGGCGTGCGATCGTTCAGGTGCTTGAAGCTGACGCGGATGAAGCCGTTGTCGAGTTCCTGCGTGATGTTGCCGCGGATCTGCCCGCCCTGGGCGGTGCCGTCGGCGCCGTCACGGCCGCCGTCACCGGTGCGGTAGAAGCCACCCACCCAGAAGCGCGTCTTCGGCGCGATGCGGCCGCCGTAGCCGGCGTCGACCCGCTTCTCGTCGTAGCCCAGGCCGAAGCTCAGCGCGACGCTGCCGCCTTCGGTCTCGCCGGTCTTCTGGATGAAGTTGATGATGCCGCCGGGCGCGCCCGTGGCCAGGGTCGAGGCCGAACCACCGCGCAACACTTCCAGGCGGTCCAGGCTGTTGTCGACGCGGATCCAGGTGTCAGGCGTGGCGAAGGCGATGTCGCCGAACTGCAGCACCGGCAGGCCGTCTTCCTGGAACTGGATGTAGCGCGCACCTCCTGCGGAAATGGGGATGCCGCGCACGCCGACGTTGGCATTGCTCTCGCCGCCGCTGCTTTCACTGCGCAGGCCGGGCACCGAGCGCAGTACCTCGCTGGCGCTGGTGGCGGTGTTCGTGACCAGGCTGTCGCCTTCCAGGGAACTGATGGCGATGCTCGAGCGCATCTTGCTGGTGGTGCCGGTGGAACCAGTGATGACGATGCGGTCGAGTTTCAGGCCGTCCTGATCGGCTTCGGCCGGCTTGGGGGCGGCAGCCGGTGGCGTGCCTTGCGCCTGGGCGCCGGGCAGGTGCAGGAATGCCAGCGCGAGGGCGGCGACCAGGGGGCTGCGGGTGAAGGCGGGGCGAGTGGACATGCGAAGTCTCCGTCAGGTTGTTATGTGGCCTGTGCAGGAGCGATTGGAAGCCGTTTGCAATCGATTGCAAACTAGGGAAAACCAATCCCCTGTGGGTTGGGCTACTGGCCGTTGCAATCGATTTGCAGCGGGATCAGGGCGCGCTGCCCCGCACCACCAGATGCACAGGCAGGGTGCGCGGCAGGGCACGTTCGCCGGCCAGCAGGCAGAGCAAGGCGTCGACGATCTCGGCGCCGGCCAGGTCCACCGGCTGATGCACCGTGGTCAAGGGGGGGCTGCTGTAGGTGGCCACCGGCATGTCGTCGTAGCCGACCACGGCGACGTCCTCGGGCACGCTGCGGCCGGCGGCCTGTGCCGCCTGCACCGCCTGCAGGGCGAGCAGGTCGCTGCAGGCGACGATGCCGTCGACGGGCAGTCCGCTGGCAAACAAGCCGTCGAGCGCAGTGCGGGCCGCGCCGATCTCGAAGGGCACGGGCAGGTCCAGTCGCGGCTCGCGCGCGATGCCGGCGGCGGCCAGGGCCTGATGGTGGCCCTGCTGGCGCAGCATGACCTCGGGCAGGGCCGCGTCGCCGACGAAGGCGATGTGGCGGCGGCCACCCGCGATGAGATGCTGCGTGGCCACCAGCCCACCCGCCAGGTTGTCGCCGCCCACGCTGCAGTACAGCTGCTGCGGCAGCTGCCCGCCCCACACCACCAGCGGCACCTTGCGCGCGGCCATGTCGTTGAGCTGGTCGTGGTGGCGCCACTGACCGATGACGACGATGCCGATGGCCTTGCCGCTGTCGTACAGCGACGAGGCCGAATCCAGCCGCTCGGCATCCACGCGCGACAGAAGCATGTCGTAGCCACGGTCGGTCAATGCGTCGGCGATGCTGCCCACGATGGACAGGAAGAACGGGTCGCTGATGTGCTGGCGCGACTGTGCGTCGAAGGGCACGACGACGGCGATCGTCTGGTTCTTCTTCAAGCGCAGGTTCTGCGCGCTGAGGTTGATGCTGTAGTTCAGCGAGCGCGCCAGTTCGGTGATGCGCTGGCGCGTGGCCTCGTTGACGAGGCTGCTGCCGTTGAGCGCACGCGAGACGGTGGAAACCGACACGCCAGCGAGACGGGCGATGTCGGCCATCTGCAGGCGCCTGGCGTCGGCGTCGGGGTTCATCGGGTGAGGCCCCTCATGGCAGCCGCTCCAGCGCCCGCTGGTACACCGGGTCGTGCATCAGGTCGTCCCAGCCCAGCGGGGTGGTCTGCGGCAGCAGGGCCTGGCGGCGACGCTCGCTGTCGGGGTCGGGGTGCCAGCGGCCGTCGCGGGCTGCTTCTTCCAGGCCCTGCAGCAGTTCGTCGACCGCCTCGCCTCCGCCCTGCAGGGTCTGGTTGCACAGCAGCACCAGGTCGCAGCCGGCGTTCAGCGCCAGCGCCGCGGCCTCGGCGTAGGTGAGCGTGCCGCCCTCGAGGTGGCGCGCTCCTTCCATGCTCAGGTCGTCGCTGAAGACCGCGCCGGTGAAGCCGAACTGGTTGCGCAGGATCTCCTTCAGCCAGCGTTCAGAGAAACCCGCGGGACGGCTGTCGACCTTGGGGTAGACCACGTGCGCCGGCATCACCGCCGTCAGCGCGGTGCTCAGCCATTCGTAGGGACTGGCGTCGTCGGCCAGGATGGTCTTCAGGCTGCGCTTGTCCACCGGCACGGTCACATGGCTGTCGGCCTTGACGAAGCCGTGGCCGGGGAAGTGCTTGCCGCAGTTGCCCATGCCCGCGGCCAGCAGGCCGTGCATCAGGCTCTTGGCCAGCAGCGCGGCCACCCGCGGGTCGCGGTGGAAGGCGCGGTCGCCGATGACGCTGCTGCCGCCATGATCCAGGTCGAGCACGGGCGTGAAGCTGAAGTCGACACCGCAGGCGCGCAGCTCCAGCGCCAGCACCTGCCCGGTGGCGGTGGCGGCGTCGGTCGCGGTCATCGCGTCCTTCATCCACAGATCGCCCAGCGCACGCATCGGCGGCAGGTGGGTGAAGCCGTCGGTGCGAAAGCGCTGCACGCGGCCGCCCTCATGGTCGACGCAGACCAGGATGTCGGGCCGGATCGACTTGATCTCGGCGTTCAGTTCGGTCAGCTGGCGCCGGTCCACCCAATGGCGCGCGAAGTGGATCAGTCCGCCGGTCAGCGGGTGCTTCAGGCGGCGGCGATCGTCGGCGTTGAGCGACGGTCCGGCGATGTCGAGCACGACCGGGGCATGCGGGATGGTGATGTTCAAGAAATTTCCTTCGTTTCGACGACGACGAACGAGGCGGCGTAGTCGCCCTCGTCGGTGACCGTGACATGCGCCACCAGCTGGCGTTCCGCGAACCAGTCGGCCAGCGCACCCGACAGCCGGATGACGGGCTTGCCGCTGGCTTCGTTGAGCACTTCGCAGGCCGACCAGGTCATCGGGCTGCGGATGCCCAGGCCGATGGCCTTCGAGAACGCTTCCTTGGCCGAAAAACGTGTGGCCAGAAAGCGCAGGCCGCGCAACGGCGCCCGCTCGCGGCGGGCATGGAACACGCGCAATTCGGCCGGGCCCAGCACCTTCTGGGCGAAGCGGTCGCCCCGCCGTTCCAGCGTGGCCGCGATGCGGCGCACGTCGCACAGGTCGGTGCCGATGCCGTAGATCACGCTGCAGCGCGGATGCAGCGCAGGTAGGCGCGCACGGTCTCGGGCAGGCCGGATTCCAGCGCGTCGGCCACCAGCGCGTGGCCGATGGAGACCTCCAGCACCCCGGGCACGGCGCGCAGGAAATCTGCCAGGTTGGCCTGGTTCAGGTCGTGGCCGGCGTTCACACCCAGGCCCGCCGCCTGGGCCGCCGCCGCGGCCGCGGTGAAACGTGCCAGCTGCCCGGCGTGGCCGGGCGTGCCATGCGCCGCAGCATAGGGCTCGGTGTACAGCTCCACCCGATCGGCACCGATGCTGCGCGCCTGGGCCATGGCCTCGGGCAGCGGATCCATGAACAGGCTGACGCGCACGCCCAGCGCATGACATTCGTCGATCAGCGGGCGCAGGCGCGCACCGTCGGCCGCGATGTCCCAGCCGTGGTCGCTGGTGAACTGGCCTTCGCTGTCGGGCACGAAGGTGGCCTGCTGCGGACGCACCGCACGGACGAAGCCCATGAGGTTGTGGAAAGGGTTGCCTTCGATGTTGTATTCGGCCTGCGGCCAGTCGTGCAGCAGCGCTGCGACTTCATGCACGTCGGCCGCTCGAACATGGCGTTCGTCAGGCCGCGGATGCACCGTGATGCCCTGGGCCCCGGCCTGCAGGCACAGCAGCGAGGCGCGCACGACGCTTGGAATGCCCAGATGGCGGGTGTTGCGCAGCAGGGCCACCTTGTTGACGTTGACCGACAGCGCGGTGCCGTGGGCACGGCCGGTACTGCCGGCTTCGGGGGCGACCAGGGGATTCATGGGCAGAAGGCTCAGACGGGTGGACTGGGGGGAGTGTCGGGCACTGCCGCGAGCCGCTGCAGCCCTTGCCAGACCTGGCGCGTGCGCAGCGGCGCATGGCCCAGATGATATTGAAGCAGCCCGCGCAAGGGCGCACGCAGGCCTGCCGCAACGGGCGAGCAGGCCGCACGCAAGGCCGCCGGAGCGCCGTGCAGCAGTGCCGCGGCCAGGGCTGTCCAGGCCGCCCCCGGAAGACCGTCGCGGGCAGCGGGCGCCAGGCCCGTGTCTGCCTGAAGGGCGTAGCGCCTGGCAGCCTGCAGGGGCTGGGCCGTCTGGGTGTCCTGGCTGAGGTCGGGCAACAGGCCCAGACCCTGCAGCAGCCCCAGTTCGAAAGCCCGCAGCGTCGCGCCTTCGGGTTCACCTTCGGCCAGAGCGGCCAGCGTGTCGGCATACAGATCGAACAGCGCCGGGTGCGGGTCCTGGCGGGCCAGCAGCTTCAGCAGCAGTTCGTTCAGGTGAAAGCCCGGCAGCAGCGCCGCGCCATTCAGCAAGGGCATGCCGCCCAGCCACTCGGCACTGCGCAGGTTCAGGATCTCGGCCTGGGCGTCGGCCGGCAGCTTGCCCAGAAGGACCTGGATGGGCTGGAACGGCAGCAGCACCGAACGCAGCTGCGAGGTGGGCCGCTTCGCGCCCTTGGCAGCGACGACGAGCCGGCCCTGGGCGCGTGTAAACAGCTCGACGATCAGGCTGGTCTCGCTCCAGTCATGGCTGTGCAGCACATAGGCCTGCAGCGGGGCGCTGGCGCGGGTGCTTGCTCTAGTCGTAGCCATAGGAGCGCAGGTGGGCCTCGTCGTCGGCCCAGCCTGAACGCACCTTCACCCACAGCTCGAGGAAGACCTTGGCGTCGAGCAGGTGCTCGAGTTCCTGCCGCGCCTCGCTGCCGATGCGCTTCAGTCGTTCGCCACCGTCGCCGATGATCATGCCCTTGTGCGCCTCGCGTTCGACGACGATGGCGGCACTGATGCGGCGCATGCCGCTGGTTTCCTCTTCGTACTTCTCGATGACGACGGTGCTGGTGTAGGGCAGCTCGTCGCCGGTCAGGCGGAACAGCTTCTCGCGGACGATCTCGCTGGCCAGGAAGCGGTCGCTGCGGTCGGTGAGCGCGTCTTCCTCGTGCAGCCAGGCCTGCTGCGGCAGGTAGGGCTCCAGGATCTTGAAGAGGCGCTCGACATCGGCCGCACGCTTGGCCGACATGGGCACGAACTCGGCGAAGGGATGGCGGTCCTGCATCGTCTTCAGCCAGGGCAGCACGTCCTGGCGACGGGTCAGCGCGTCGAGCTTGTTGGCCACCAGCACCGCCGGCTTGCCAGCAGGCAGCAGGTCCAGCACCTTGGCATCGGGCAGGCCGAAGCGGCCGGCCTCCACCACGAACAGCACGACGTCGACGTCGGACAAGGACGACAGCACGGTGCGGTTCAGGTTGCGGTTCAGCGCCGCCGCGTGCTTGACCTGGAAGCCGGGCGTGTCGACGAAGACGAACTGCGAATCGCCGACGGTGCGGATGCCCGTGATGCGGTGGCGCGTGGTCTGTGCCTTGCTGCTGGTGATGCTGATCTTCTGGCCGACCAGGGCGTTGAGCAGCGTGCTCTTGCCGACGTTGGGCCGGCCGACGATGGCGACCAGGCCGCAGCGCTGGGAAGTGGGGTCGATGGCGGGGGCCTCGGGGTGGTCGTTCATCAGGACCTGAGCGGGCCGCCGGGCTTGTCGCTGGCCTTCAGGGATTCGAGCAGGCGGCGCGCAGCCTCCTGCTCGGCGGTGCGCCGCGACTTGCCTTCGCCGCGTTCGGCCAAGCCCAGCGCCGCGACGGCACATTCGACCTCGAAGGTCTGGGCATGCGCCTGCCCGCGGGTGGCGACGATGCGGTAGGCGGGCACCGGAAAGCGACGCGCCTGCAGCCATTCCTGGAGTTCGGTCTTGGCGTCCTTGCTCCAGCTTTCAGCCTCGGTGGCCAGGATGATGTCGCCGAACAAGGCCCGCACCAGCTCGGCCGCTGGCGCAAAACCGCCGTCCAGGTAGACGGCGCCCAGCAGGGCCTCGACCGCGTCGGCCAGGATGGAAGGGCGCTGCGCGCCACCGCCGCGTGCCTCGCCCTCGGACATGCGCAGCACCTCGGGCAAGCCCAGCTGCAGCGCCACGCGGTGCAGGCTGTCCTCGCGCACCAGGTGCGCGCGTACGCGGGTCAGGTCGCCTTCGTCGCTGCCCGAGAAGCGTTCGAACAGCAGGCTGGACACCGCCAGGGTCAACACGGCGTCGCCGAGAAACTCCAGGCGTTCGTTGTGGTCGGCACCGAAGCTGCGATGGGTGAGCGCGCGCACCAGCAAGGGCTGCTGCGTGAAGCAATAGCCCAGGCGCTTCTGCAGGGCGCCCAGCGCCCCTGAACCGGTGTCGTTGCGTGGAACCATGCCTGCGCTACTTCGAGCGCCCCTCGTATTTGATGACCAGGTACACCGGCCCGTAGATCGGGATCTCCTTGTCGTAGGCGAAGGCGATGACGAGCTTGTCGTTTTCCTTCGTCACGGTCAGATCCTTTCCACTGATGGCCGAGATCGAGTACTCGACCTCTTTTTGCCGGTCGAAAGCGCGGCGCACGTCGGCCACGGTCTCTGGCGTCTCTGAGGCGATCTTGTTGACGCTGCGCTGGATCGTCAAGTATTCGTTGATCGTGGGCAGCGTGCGGATCAGCACGTAGCCCAGGAACGCGACGACGATGGCCCAGAAGATCAACCCGAACAGCGTGATGCCACGCTGGCGGCCAGGGCCGCGGCAGGGATGGGAGTGGAGGCCTTTGATCATGCAGTGCAGTCTCCTGTCAGGCAGCCTGGAGTCATGTTCAGTGGAACGGGCCGATGCGCCCCAGATTGCCGAAGTTCATCCACACGAAGAATGCCTTGCCGACGATGTTTTGGTCGGGCACAAATCCCCAGAAGCGTGAATCCTGGGAGTTATCGCGGTTGTCGCCCATCAGGAAGTAGTGCCCGGCAGGCACTTTGCAGGTGACGCCTTCGGCGGTGTAGCGGCAGTTCTCGGCCATGGGGAAGCGCTTCGGGTCAGGCCCGTAGTAGGCCTGGCGTTGCGGTTCGACCAAGATGCCATGCGCTTTCTCGCCGAGCTTTTCGCTGAACTGCGGCGCATAACGCAGGCTGTCTTCGTCGTAGAACTCGGCCAGGGCCTGGGTTTCGACCAGTTGCCCGTTCACCGACAGCTTCTGGTTGACATAGCTGACCTCGTCGCCGGGCAGCCCCACGACCCGCTTGATGTAGTCCTGGCGTGGGTCGACCGGATAGCGGAACACCATCACGTCGCCGCGCGCCACCGGGTTGTTGTCGATGATCTTCTTGTTGATCACCGGCAGCCGCACGCCATAGTGAAACTTGTTCACCAGGATCAGGTCGCCGACCAGCAGCGTGGGGATCATCGAACCCGACGGGATCTTGAAGGGTTCGAACAGGAAGGAACGCAGCAGGAACACCACCAGGATCACCGGGAAAAGGCCGGCGGTCCAGTCCAGCCACCAGGGCTGCTGCAGGCGGGTCTGAGCCACCTGCGTGCGCGCGGCAATGTTCAGTTCGCCACCGCGCGCCTGCTGGTCCTTTTCCCAGGCCGCCACGGCGGCCTCGGCCTCCTGTCGGCGACGGGGCAGGAAGACCAGCCGTTCAGCCAGCCAGTAAGCCAGCGTCACCACGGTCAGCACGAACAGCAGCAGCGAGAAGTTGCCGGTCCAGTAACCGAAGAACCAGCCGCCCAGGTAGGCGATGAGCAGGCCGAACAGACCCGCGGTCAGGGAGGAGATCAAGATGTTCAGTTGTCCACTTGGAGAATGGCGAGGAAGGCCTCCTGCGGCACTTCGACGGAGCCGATCTGCTTCATGCGCTTCTTGCCGGCCTTCTGCTTTTCCAGCAGCTTTTTCTTGCGGGTGATGTCACCGCCGTAGCATTTTGCCAGCACGTTCTTGCGCAGGGCCTTGATGTTCTCGCGCGAGATGATGTTCGCGCCAATGGCCGCCTGGATGGCGACGTCGTACATCTGACGCGGGATGATCTCGCGCATCTTCGACGCCACCTGGCGCGCGCGGTACTGGCTCTGGCTGCGGTGCACGATCAGGCTGAGCGCGTCGATGCGGTCGCCGTTGATCAGCATGTCCACCTTCACGACGTCGGCAGCGCGGTATTCCTTGAACTCGTAGTCCATGCTGGCGTAGCCGCGGCTGACACTTTTGAGCTTGTCGAAGAAGTCCAGCACGATCTCG
>LNET01000106.1 GCA_001464055.1 Burkholderiales bacterium Ga0077543 | reverse complement strand
CCGATCCCGCAGAGCGAGTTCTCGCCCGAGGCCATCCGCAGGAAGATCGCCGCCAACCCGCTGCTGGCGCATGTGGACGCCGCAAGCGTGAAGCCGCGAATCCTGACGCTCACGCAGAGCACCTACGACGGGGTCCTGTACAACACCGAGACCATCAAGCACGCGCTCGACGGCTACATCGACACGCTGCACTTCGACGAAGCCTGGCTGCCGCACGCAGCCTTCCACACCTTCTACGGCCCGTACCACGCCATGGGCAAGAAGCGGCAGCGACCGCGCGACCAGCTGGTGTTCGCAACCCAGAGCACTCACAAGCTGCTGGCCGGCATCAGCCAGGCCAGCCAGGTGCTGGTGCAGGACGCCACGGAACGCAAGCTGGACCGGCACCTCTTCAACGAGGCCTATCTGATGCACACCAGCACCAGCCCCCAGTACGCCATCATCGCCAGCTGCGACGTGGCTGCAGCAATGATGGAAGCCCCTGGGGGCCCCGCCCTGGTACAGGAAAGCATCCAGGAATCACTGGACTTCCGCCGCGCCATGCGCAAGGTGGAGCAGGAGTTCGGCGACAAGGACTGGTGGTTCACCGTATGGGGCCCCGACGCCCTGGCGCCTGAGGGCATCGGCCGCAGCAGCGAGTGGATCCTGAAGGCTGGCGAGACCTGGCATGGCTTTGGCGACCTGGCCGATGGCTTCAACCTGCTCGACCCGATCAAGTGCACCATCATCACGCCCGGTCTGGGCATGGCCGGCACCTTCTCCGAGACCGGCATCCCGGCGAGCATCGTCACCAAGTTCCTGGCCGAGCATGGCGTCGTCGTCGAGAAGACCGGCCTGTACTCGTTTTTCATCATGTTCACCATCGGCATCACCAAGGGCCGGTGGAACACGCTGCTGACGGCGCTGCAACAGTTCAAGGACGACTACGACCGCAATGCACCGATGTGGCGCGCCCTGCCGGAGTTCTGTGCCGCGCACCCGCGCTACGAACGCATGGGGCTGAAGGACCTGTGCCAATCCATACACCAGCACTATGCCCAGGGCGACATCGCCAGGCTCGTCACCGACATGTACCTGAGCGACCTGCAGCCAGCCATGAAGCCCAGCGACGCTTTTGCCTACATTGCCCATCGCAAGACCGAGCGTGTGGACATCGACGCCCTGGAAGGCCGCATCACGACGGCCCTGCTCACGCCCTATCCGCCGGGCATCCCCTTGCTGATTCCGGGTGAGCGTTTCAACCGCAAGATCGTCGACTACCTGAAGTTCACTCGCGCCTTCAACGCCGCTTTCCCGGGCTTCGATACCGACGTCCACGGCCTTGTCGAAGACGACAGCAACACCGACGGCAAGCGCCGCTACTACGTGGACTGCGTGCGCGACTGAGAGGTGCGGGCCTCAGCTGGTGGCGCCCGGCACGCTCATGACCTTGCTGAAACCGCCATCGACATAGGTGATTTCGGCAGTGATGCCGGCCGCCAGGTCGGACAGCAGGAAAGCGGCGACGTTGCCGACGTCGTCGATCGTGATATTGCGGCCCAGTGGCGCCTGGCTGCCGACGACCTCCAGCATGCGGCCGAAATCCTTGATGCCCGAAGCTGCCAGCGTCTTGATGGGGCCGGCGCTGATGCCGTTCACGCGCACACCCTTGCTGCCCAGGCTGGACGCCAGGTAGCGCACGCTGGCTTCCAGCGATGCCTTGGCCAGGCCCATGGTGTTGTAGTGCGGCACTGCCCGTTCCGCACCCAGGTAGGACAGGGTCAGCAGGGCACTGCCGGGTCGCAAACGGGGGAGGGCGGCCTTGGCCAGGGCCGGAAAGCTGTAGGCCGAGATGTCGTGTGCAATGCGGAATGACTCGCGGCTCAGGCCATCGAGGAAATCCCCGGCGATGGCTTCGCGCGGTGCAAAGCCGATGGCGTGGACCAGGCCGTCGAACTCGGGCCAGTGTTCGCCCAGCTGTTCGAACAGGCGGCTGATCTGCGCGTCGTCGGCCACGTCGCACTCGAAGATCATCGAAGTGCCGATGCTGGCGCCCAGTTCCCGGGTACGTTCGCGGAACCGCTCGCCCACGTAGCTGAGGGCAATCTCCGCCCCCTGGGCCTTGCAGGCGCGTGCAATGCCGTAAGCGATCGAGCGGTTCGACAAGACCCCGGTGATCAGGAAGCGCTTGCCAGTCAGGAAACTCATGCGTGCTCCAGGGACAGTTGTGTCGGAAAAGCGCCGGATTCTGGCATGCAGCAGGGTATGGCCGGAGGTCGGTCTTGCCCGGGTCTGAACCCCGGTCTATAATGCGTTTTTCCCGGGTAAAGCTGCGTGGGCGGATGATTTTCTGCCCATTTTTTTTGCTCGATCGTCTTGCGGCATCGATGTTTGCGAAGCTTTTTTTGAAAGCTTGGCCTGTCATCGGATCCGCGCTGTTCGGTTGAGACGCTTCGCCCGAAGTTCATGCAACGGGCAGCAAGCAGCGGGCAGGCAGGTTTACTTGGGCGTCAGCGGATTACACGGCAAGGCAGGCAGCAAGCGCGGCACCGGCGGAGGCGGCAAGTCTCTTGCGGGCGGCGGCAAGCGCTCGCCTGCACGCAGCCCTGCGCTTGTCGAGCGCCCTCTGAAGCTGGACGCTGCGGGTCTGGTTGTCATGCGTCCGGGCTGGCGCGAGGCGATCGAGCGCACCGTGACGGGCCTGCATTACGAATTGGTCGACGTCGAGCGCGCTGCACGTGGCTTGCTTCGCGTCACCATCGACCGCCTGCCCGGCCACGTCTACCCCGTCGAGAGCGAATTCGTCATCGTCGAGGATTGCGAGCTTGTCACGCGCCAGCTGCAGTATTCAATGGAAGTCGATGGCGTCGACTACGCCCGGCTGGAGGTGTCTTCCCCTGGGCTGGACCGTCCTTTGAAGCGCGAGGCCGATTTCGCCCGTTTCGAAGGGCAGGCGGTCAGCGTCACTTTGAAGCTGCCTTTCGAAGGCCGCAAGGTGTTCAAGGGCGTGCTGGGCAAGGGTGCCGAAGACGGCTGGACGCTGGCTTTCAGCGCGAAGAATCTTGATCAGGTCCTGGGTTTCACCCTGGACGAAGTCCGTGAGGCCCGGCTCGTGCCGGTGCTCGATTTCAAGGGCCGTCGCAGCAGCAAGCCTGCAGACGTGCCGGCAGCCGAAGGTGTTGCTGCCCCGGGCGAGGTGCCCGCGGCGACATCCGGCGTCAATGGAGGCTAGGGAATCGATGAATCGCGAAATGCTCATGCTGGTGGACGCCATCTCGCGCGAGAAGACGGTGGACCGCGAAGTCGTTTTCGGCGCCGTCGAGGCTGCGCTGGCTTCGGCAAGCAAGAAGCTGCACGGCGGCGAAGTGGACATGCGCGTGGCGGTGGACCGCGACACGGGCGAGTACGAAACCTTCCGCCGCTGGCTGGTGGTGCCTGACTCTGCCGGACTGCAGAACCCGGACGCCGAGGAACTGCTGTCTGAAGCACTGGATCGCATTCCCGACATCGAGGAAGGCGACTACATCGAGGAAGCCGTCGACTCGGTGACGATCGGGCGCATCGGCGCGCAGGCCGCCAAGCAGGTCATCCTGCAGAAGATCCGCGATGCCGAACGCGAGCAGCTTCTCAACGACTTCCTGAGTCGCGGCGAGAAGATCTTCGTCGGCACCGTCAAGCGCCTGGACAAGGGCGACATCATCGTCGAGAGCGGCCGCGTCGAGGGGCGCCTGAAGCGCAGCGAGATGATCCCGAAGGAGAACCTGCGCACCGGCGACCGAGTGCGTGCGTTTATCCAGGGCGTGGACCCCACCCAGCGTGGCGCGCAAATCATGTTGTCGCGCAGCGCGCCGGGCTTCATGATCGAACTCTTCGCCCAGGAAGTGCCCGAAATCGAACAAGGCCTGCTCGAGATCAAGAGCTGTGCCCGCGACCCTGGCAGCCGCGCCAAGATCGCCGTCGTCAGCCACGACCGTCGCGTCGACCCCATCGGCACCTGCGTCGGCGTTCGGGGTTCGCGCGTCAACGGCGTCACCACCGAACTGGCCGGCGAACGTGTCGACATCGTGCTGTGGTCGGACGACCCGGCGCAGTTCGTCATTGGCGCACTGGCGCCGGCGAACGTTCAGAGCATCGTGGTGGACGAAGAACGCCATGCCATGGACGTGGTGGTCGACGAGGAGAACCTCGCGATCGCCATCGGTCGCGGCGGCCAGAACGTGCGCCTCGCGTCCGACCTCACCGGCTGGCGCATCAACATCATGACTGCCGAGGAATCGCAGGCCAAGCAGGCCACCGAAAGCGAGACGGTGCGCGCGCTGTTCGTCGACAAGCTCGACGTCGACGAAGAGGTGGCGGACATCCTGATCGCCGAAGGCTTCACCAGCCTCGAGGAAGTGGCCTATGTGCCGCTGACCGAAATGCTGGAAATCGAAAGCTTCGACGAAGACACCGTTCACGAACTGCGTACCCGTGCCAAGGACGCCTTGCTGACGATGGAGATCGCCCGCGAGGAACAGGTCGAACAGGTTTCTCAGGACCTGCGCGACCTGGAAGGCCTGACGCCTGAATTCATCGGCAAGTTGGCCGAGGGTGGCATTCATACCCGCGACGACCTTGCCGATCTGGCCGTCGACGAACTCACCGACATGACCGGCATCGACGATGAAGGCGCCCGCGCCCTCATCATGAAAGCTCGCGAACACTGGTTCACCGCCTGATGGTGAAGCCTGAACGCCTGCAAACACTCTAGGAATATCGACACATGGCCGTGACGACTGTCGCCCAGTTCGCGCTTCAGCTCAATCGCCCGACGAATGCACTGCTCGAGCAGCTGCACAGCGCCGGTGTGACCAAGCAATCCCCCGACGACGCGCTCACCGAGGCTGACAAGGAGCGACTGCTCGATTTCCTGCGCAACGCCCACGGCACCGCCGGTTCGGCAGAGCGCAAGAAGATCACGCTGACGAAGAAGACCAGCACTGAAATCAAGCAGGCCGACTCCAGCGGCCGCGCGCGCACGATTCAGGTCGAGGTTCGCAAGAAGCGTGTCTTCGTCAAGCGCGATGACGCACCTGCGGGTGTCGAGGAATCGTCCGGCCCCAGCGCCGAAGACCTGGACCTGCAGCGGCGCGAGGAAGAAGCTCGCATCGAGGCCGAGTCCATTCGCCAGCAGGAAGCCGAGCTTGCCGAGCAACGTCGTGTTCGTGAAGAGCAGGAACGCCTGGCCCGCGAGGCCGCCGCCGCTGCCGCCGCTGCGGCTGAAGCAGCCGCTGCCAAGGCTGCTGCCGAGGCCGCAGAACGTGAAGCCGAAGCGGCGCGTCTGGCTGCGAAGGTGAAGGCCGAAGGGAAGTCATCGACCGCTGCCAAGGGCGACAAGGCTGAGAAAGCAGACAAGGCCGATAAGGCCGATGTTGCCCCCGTCGAGAAAGCGCCGGAAGTCGTGGCCGAGGCACCGAAAGCTGCCGAGCCGGCCAAGCCTGTACTGCGGATCGTCAAGGCGGCCGACAAGGCGGCTGAAGACAATGCCAAGCAGGTCGACCTGGAGCGTCGCCGCAAGGCCGCCGAGGCCGAGGCTGCTGCGATTCGGGCGATGATGTCCGCGCCGAAGAAGGTTCTGGTGGCGAAGAAGCCCGAGGAGCCCAAGCCAGCTGAACCCAGCAAGGAAGCCATCAAGGGCACCATCCACAAGCCCACGGCCAAACCTGGCGTGCCCGGAGCGACGCCGGTGGTTGCCAAGCCGGGCGACAAGAAACAGGTCAAGAGCGAGAAGCTGTCGTCCAGCTGGGCCGACGACGCCGCGAAGAAGCGGGCCGCCCAGAAGGGGCGTACCGATTCCTCGGGTTCGCGTGCTGGCTGGCGCGCCCCGCGTGGCGGCGGCCGCCGTGGCGAGCGTGGCGATGCTGGCGTCGGCTTCACGCCCACGCCTGAACAGCTGGTGCAGGAAGTGCACATCCCGGATCTGGCGCACAAGATGGCGGTCAAGGCCAGTGAGGTGCTCAAGCAGCTGATGAAGCTGGGGCAGATGGTCACGATCCACCAGCAGCTCGACCAGGAGACGGCGATGATCGTCGTCGAGGAAATGGGCCACAAGGCGCTGGCCGCCAAGCTCGACGACCCGGAAGCCTTCACCGAAGAGGAAACGGCGCTGCACGACGCGGCCGAACAACTGCCGCGTGCGCCGGTGGTCACGGTCATGGGTCACGTCGACCATGGCAAGACCAGCCTGCTGGACTACATCCGCCGCGCCCGCGTGGCGTCTGGCGAGGCCGGTGGCATCACCCAACACATCGGTGCCTACCACGTGGAAACCCCGCGCGGCATGATCACCTTCCTGGACACCCCGGGTCACGCTGCGTTCACCGCCATGCGTGCGCGCGGTGCCCAGGCCACCGACATCGTCATCCTGGTGGTGGCGGCCGACGACGGCGTGATGCCGCAGACCAAGGAAGCCATTGCCCAC
>LNET01000105.1 GCA_001464055.1 Burkholderiales bacterium Ga0077543 | reverse complement strand
GGGCCCATGCCCAGGCCTTCGAGCGTGAATTTCGATTCGCTCTTGTCCAGCAGGCGCAGCACCGCGCGTTCGCCGTGCGACGAGGGCAGCGTGCTGACGGTGGAAGACCCGGTCGAGTACGAACTGCAGGGCATCGGGCAGACACAGGTCAACCCGAAGATCGACCTGACTTTTGCCAAGGCCCTGCGCGCCATCCTGCGCCAGGACCCGGACGTCATCATGATCGGCGAGATCCGCGACTTCGAGACCGCGCAGATCGCCATCCAGGCCAGCCTCACCGGTCACCTGGTCCTGGCCACGGTGCACACCAACGACGCGGTCAGCAGCGTCACCCGGCTCATCGACATGGGCGTGGAGCCCTTCTTGCTGTCGAGCAGTCTGCTGGGTGTGCTGGCCCAGCGCCTGGTGCGCAAGCTGTGCCCGCTGTGCAAGCGCGAGGACTCGCGGGGCCACTGGCACCCGGTGGGCTGCGACCATTGTGGCCAGACCGGCTACAAGGGTCGCACCGGGGTCTACGAACTGATGGTGGCCGACGAGAAGCTGCGCGCGCTGATCCACAACCGGGTTGGCGAGAACCAGCTGTTTGTCGCAGCCGAGGCCGCGGGCCTGCGTTCGATGCGCGAGGACGGGCAGCGCCTGGTCGAGGCTGGCATCACCAGCCCCGAAGAAGTGCTGCGTGTCACACGTGAATGAAGGCCCCCAGGCTTGTCGCTTCGCTCCTTCGCCACCCCCCGGGGGGGCTGCGGCCGCCTTGGGGCGGCCCGGCGTCGACCGCGAAGGCCCCCAGGCTTGTCGCTTCGCTCCTTCGCCACCCCGCGGGGGTGCTGCGGCCGCCTTGGGGCGGCCCGGCGTCGGCCGCTGACTGCCTCTGAGACAGCCCATGCCCGCCTACCGATTCGAAGCGCTCGACGCCGCTGGCAAGACCCAGGGCGGTCTGCTCGAGGCCGACAACGTCAAGGCCGCGCGTGGCCAGTTGCGCGCACGTGCGCTGGTGCCGCTGGCCGTGACACCGGTGACCACCGCCACCACCGACGGCACGGCACCGAAGTTCCGCGGCCGTGTCTTCGGCGCCACCGGGCTGACGGTCTGGACGCGGCAGCTGGCCGGGCTGGTGGGCTCCGGCCTGCCGCTGGAGCGTGCGCTGACGGCGCTGGCCGACGAGGCCGAGGAACCGCGCCAGCGTGAACTGGTGGCGCACCTGAAGAGCGAGGTCAACGGCGGCAGCCCTTTTGCCCGCGCCCTGGCCACCGCTCCGCGGGAATTCGACGAGGTCTACCGTGCCGTGGTTGCCGCCGGTGAGCAAAGCGGCGCGCTTGGCGGCGTGCTCGAACGCCTGGCCGACGACCTGGAGCAGCAGCAGGCGCTGCGCGCCAAGGTCACAGGCGCGATGCTCTATCCGGCCATCGTCTCGCTCGTGGCGATCATCATCGTCATCGTGCTGATGACCTACGTGGTGCCGCAGATCGCCGGTGTCTTCACCAGCAGCAAGCGTGCGCTGCCGACCTTGACCGTGGTGATGCTGGCCATCAGCGCCTTCGTCCGCACCTGGGGCTGGGCGGTGCTGGTGCTGGGGGTCGGTGGCATAACGCTGTTCACGCTGGCCAGGCGCAGCCCGGCATTCCACGAACGCAGCGACGCCTTCCTGTTGCGTGTGCCCTTCTTCGGCAGGCTGGCCCGGGGCTACAACGCAGCGCGGTTTGGTGGCACGCTGGCCATGCTGGCCGGTGCTGGCGTGCCCATCCTGAAAGCCTTGCAGGCGGCGGCCGAGACGCTGGGCAACCGTGCGATGCGCGCCGACGCCATGGACGCGCTGGTCCAGGTGCGCGAAGGTGCACCGCTGGCCAGTGCCCTGGCCGCGAAGAAGCGCTTTCCGGGTCTGCTGGCCATGTTCGCCCGGCTGGGCGAGCAAACCGGCCAGTTGCCGCTGATGCTTCAGCGTGCGTCGAACCAGATGTCTGCCGAAGTACAGAGGCGGGCAATTGCCGCAGCCACGATCCTGGAGCCCGTGCTCATCGTCGTGATGGGCGTGATCGTCATCCTGATCATGCTGGCCGTGATGCTGCCCATCATGCAGATCAACAGTTTCGTGAAGTAGCGCTCAAGCCGCAGGCTTGTCGCTGGCCGGCTGTTCTTCTGGCGCCTTGGTGGTCTTCATGAGCAGCTTGGCGGCGATGATGCCTATCTCGTACAGGATGCACATCGGGATGGCCAAGGCCAGTTGCGAGATGACGTCGGGCGGCGTGACGATGGCCGCGACGATGAAGGCGCCGACGATGAAGTAGCCACGGAACTTCTGCAACTGTTCGATGCTGACGACGCCCATTCGCGTGAGCACGATGACCGCGATCGGCACCTC
The DNA here is from genome assembly GCA_001464055.1 of Burkholderiales bacterium Ga0077543. Classification (GTDB taxonomy): domain Bacteria; phylum Pseudomonadota; class Gammaproteobacteria; order Burkholderiales; family Burkholderiaceae_C; genus Rubrivivax. Next base: position 86,423 of record LNET01000105.1, on the reverse strand, counting down.
GAAAGAAATGCCGAACACCAGGAACAGCGTCAGCACGAAGCCGAAGTATTGCTCGATGTCAGGCGCTGCCGTGATGCTGGCCGGGGCAAAGGCCTGGATGAACTTTGCCATGCCCGGAATCACGAGAAAGTAGCAAAACGCCACGCCCGCCACGAACAGCAGCGTGCTCGACACCACCAGCGGCAGGACCAGCCTCTTCTCGTGCGAATACAGCCCCGGCGCGACGAAGGCCCACACCTGGTAGAGCACGACGGGCAGCGCAATCATGAAGGCCGCCATCAAGGTGATCTTCAGCGGCACCAGGATAGGCGAGATGACGTTGGTGGCAATCAGTGTCGCGCCCTTGGGCAGGTGCGCCACCAAGGGTGCGGCCAGCAGGTCGTAAAGCCCGGACGGGCCAGGGTAGAGCGCCAGCGCAGCGAAGCAGATCGCCACCGCAATGACAGCGCGGATGAGGCGGTCGCGCAGTTCGACCAGATGCGAGACGAAAGGTTGTTCCGAGCCTTCGAGCTCGTCCTTGGGCGGGGTGGTGCTCATCGCTGTCCCAAGCCCGGCGGCCGGAAGCGTGCGACCCGCGCTGCGCCCGACTGGGCCCGGCCGCGGATGCCGTGTCTCTGCTTGTACCACTGCGGCATGGCGCCGCGCTTCAGACGCCAGTTCTTCTTCGGCTTGCTGTAGCTGGGCGGCGGCAGGGGCGCAGGGTCGTAGCCGCTGCTGCTGTCACCGTTCCCGTCGGTTGTCAGCCCGGACGTGATGCTGTTCCAGTCGCTCTGGAACGCAGCGCTGGCCGAATCGACTTCGCTGCGCACCGACTCCTGCACGTTGCGCGCCGCATCCTCGAAGTCGGTTTTCATCTTCTTGAGCTCATCGAGCTCGATCGAGCGGTTGACTTCGGCCTTCACGTCGGCCACGTAGCGCTGGGCCTTGCCGAACAGGTGGCCAACGGTGCGGGCCAGCTTGGGCAGTTTTTCGGGCCCGATGACGATCAGGGCCACAGCGCCTATGAGGGCGATCTTGTCGAATCCGAAGTCGATCATGTCGGGGTGGGCTGCCGGGCTTGCATGCACCCTGGCACCGGGCAAGATGCCCGGCCAGCGCGCGACAGGCGTCAGCTCTTGGTCTTGGCCTCGACGTCGACGGTCTGGCTGTCGGCCTTGCGGGCCGTGACCTGCTGCGGGGGCGCCACGCTGCTGTCGGCTTCAGCCTGATCGCCGGAGCCCTTGACGCCGTCCTTGAAGCCCTTGACGGCGCTACCGAGGTCTGAACCGATGTTGCGAAGCTTCTTGGTGCCGAAGATCACCACGACAACCAGCAACACGATCAGCCAATGCCAGATGCTGAACGAACCCATGATCTATTCTCCAGAGACTAGCCCGGCATTCTAGGTGACGGGCGTCGAGCGTTGATGTCGCTGCCCATGCCACCGCCGGGGACGGCGGGCAGGGCGGCACGAAAACCGGCGGCGGCTAACCCTTGGCCCAGGGCCGCGGGCCGCCCATCACGTGCATGTGGAGGTGGTAAACCTCCTGCATGCCGTCGGGGCCGGTGTTGATGAGCGTACGGAAACCATTGTTTACCCCCAGTTCTCGCATCAGTCGAGGCGCCAGGCCGAGCATGCGGCCCAGCAGGGCGTCGTGCTCGGGTCCCACGGCATCCAGATTGGCAATGTGGGCTTTCGGAATCACCAGCACATGCACGGGTGCCCAGGGGTTGATGTCGTGGAAGGCCAGGAGTTCATCGTCCTCGAACACCTTCCGCGAAGGAATGTGTCCGGCAACGATCTTGCAGAAAATGCAGTGGGGGTCGGCGCTCATGGGATGCAGGCGGTCAAGGGGTGGGCAGGGGCAATGAACGATTCTCGATGAACATCCACCAGCCCCTGATGAAACGGTACAGGTACTACAAGCCGACAACGGTCCAGGCCACCCAGCCCGGAAAAACGAAGAACGCCCACAAGGGCAGGGTCAGCAGCAGCCACAGCAAGGTGAACCAGAAGCTGCGTGCCTGCCAGCGGAAGTGGCTGCGGAAGAAGTCGTCGGGCAGTTCGTTGCGCTTGACGTAGTTGAGGATGAGCGCGACCACCGAAAACACGCCGGCCGAGAAGAACGACAGCGTGTGCAGCCCGTACATCAGGTGCGTCAGCAGCACCAGGTTGCTGCGCTGGCCGGCGGCTGGGTGGTCAGGCACGGTCACGGGGTTCATGGCGGCTTTCCTTCAGCGACGGATGCAGCTTCCGCTTCACGCAGGCGGACCTTGCGCAAGGCAAACTCTTCCAGCCCGGACAAGCCTTCGCGCCGCGCCAGTTCGGCCAGCACGTCCTGCGGGTGCAGGTCGTAGGCCTGCAGGGCCACCAGGCAATGGAACCACAGGTCGGCCATTTCGGCCACGATCTTCGGGCGGTCGGCGTCCTTGGCCGCGATCACGACCTCGGTGGCTTCTTCCCCGATCTTCTTCAAGATGGCGTCTGGACCCTTGCTCAGCAAGCGGGCGACATAACTTTTTTCGGGGTCGCCGCCGGCCTCGGGGCAGCGCGAAGCAATGACCGCAGCCAGCCGGCTCAGGGTGTCGGGTTCTGGGATGGCGCCTGGACTCATTTGTAGATGCTCTCCGGGTCTTTCAGCACCGGTTCGACGCTGTGCCAGACCTGCCCTTGCAGCTGCTGGAAAAAGCAGCTGTGCCGCCCCGTGTGGCAGGCAATGGCCGGCTGGCCCTGCTGCGTCACCTTCAGCAGCACGACGTCGGCGTCGCAGTCCAGACGGATGTCGTGCACCTGCTGGAAGTGGCCGGACTCCTCGCCCTTGTGCCAAAGGCGCTGGCGCGAACGGCTCCAGTACACGGCCTGGCCGCGCGCTGCCGTGGCGGCCAGGGCTTCGCGGTTCATCCAGGCGAACATCAGCACTTCGTTGCTGCCCAGTTCCTGGGCGATCACGGGCACCAGGCCGTCGCGGTCCCACTTCACGCTGTCGAGCCAGTTCATGACGGGCAGTCTAGCCAATTGCCGCGGTCAGGTGGGTGGCGCCGCTGAACCCCTGTTCCTGGGCAAACCAGCCCAGCACCGGCACGGTGCCGGGCAGCACCGGCGTCACCGCCACCGGCAGGGTCTGCCAGGCCATCGCCTGGCCTTCGCGCATCTCGAAGTCGCCCTGCCAGTCGAAGACCTTGCAGAAGTGCAGCCGCACCAGGGCATGCGGGTAGTCGAACACCTCCTGCTGCCAGGGCTGGGGCGTGCCGATCGTGATGCCCAGTTCTTCCTGCAGTTCACGCCGCAGCGCCTGTTCGACGGTCTCGCCGGGCTCGAGCTTGCCACCCGGGAATTCCCAGCAGCCGGCGTAGACCTTGCCGGGCGGGCGCGTGGTCAGCAGGAAGCGGCCCTGGCCGTCGATGAGCACGCCCACCGCGACGTCCACCGGACGTCGCCCCTCCTGGTTCCCGACGTCCACCGGACGTCGCCCCTCCTGGTTCCCGACGTCCCGGCCGCTTCGCTCAGCCATCGCGCCGCCCCGAGTAGTCGCGCGCGAACTGCTGGGCCACACGGCCTGACCGTGAGCCCCGTTCCAGAGCCCACACCAGGGATTCCTGACGAGCTGCGACGATCGCGTCCTCGTCGAGCCCGAAGTGGCGCAGCCACTGGGCCACGATGGCCAGGTACTCGGCCTGTGTGAACGGGTAGAAGCTCACCCAAAGCCCAAACCGCTCGGACAGCGAGATCTTTTCCTCCACGCCCTCTCCCGGGTGGACCTCGCCGTCTTCGGTGTGCTGGTAGCTCAGGTTTTCCTTCATGTATTCCGGCAGCAGGTGGCGGCGGTTGCTCGTGGCATAGATCAGCAGGTTGTCGCCCGCCGCCGCCACGCTGCCGTCGAGCACGCTCTTGAGCGCCTTGTAGCCGGGCTCGCCGTCGTCGAAGCTCAGGTCGTCGCAGAAGACGATGAAGCGCTCGGGGCGGCCGTCGACGAGGTCGATGAGGTCGGGCAGGTCGACCAGGTCGGCCTTGTCGACCTCGATCAGGCGCAGCCCCTGCGGCGCAAACTCGTTCAGCACGGCCTTGACCAGCGAACTCTTGCCCGTGCCGCGCGCGCCCGTCAGCAGCACGTTGTTTGCACCCTGTCCGGCGACAAACTGCCGGGTGTTGCGCAGCAGGCGTTCCTTCTGCGCATCCACTTCCTTCAGGTCGACCAGGCGGATGCCGGCCACGTGGCGCACCGGTTCCAGCACGCCTGCGGCATGCAGGCCGCCGCGCTTGCGGTAGCGAAAGGCGATGGACGCGTTCCAGTCGGGTGGGTCGGCCGCATGCGGCAGCAGTGCTTCCAGGCGCGACAACAGGGACTCGGCACGCACCAGCAGGTGCTCGAAGGCAGGGTTCATGCTCCGGAGTTTAGGCGCCGTGTTTCAGGCGCCGCCCTTCAGTCGCCGCACCTCGTCGCCGGCGATGACGAATACCGCATCGTCAGGTGCCGGCTGAAGGACATGGCTGCCGGTGAACCCGCCAAAGGCCGGCAGCAGACCCACGTGCAGCCCGAAGTGGAAGCACGGCAGGCGCAGGCGCTGGCGCGCACGGCCGCCCAGCATCACCGCCGGGTGAACATGGCCAGCCAGCACATACGCGCCGTCCACCGCTTCGGGGTGGTGGGCCAGTGCCAGCCCGGGCAGGCCAGGCAGGTGGAAGGGTTCGTCCACGCAGCGCACACCCCACGCCGCCGGGGGGTCGCCGGCATGGCGGTCGTGGTTGCCACGTACCAGCAGCATTTCGATCTGGCTGTTGCGTTCGCGCCATGCCGTCACGGTCGAGAGCACCGCGGCACTGCGACCACTGGCCGCATGCAGAAGGTCGCCCAGAAAGACGATGCGGCGGGCGCTCGTCGCTTGCAGGAGCGCCGTCAGCCGGGCCAGACCCTCGGCGGTGGTGCCGCTGGGCACGGGCACCCCGAGCCGGCGGAACGACTGCGCCTTGCCGATGTGGGCGTCGGCCACCAGCAGCGTGGCGGCTTGCGGCAGGTGCACGGCGCGTTCGGGCAGCAGGCGCAACTGCGCACCCCCCACGGTAAAGCCGGCCGCCACCGGCGCGGCTGCTTCCGGCCCGGTCACGGCCTTCAGGCGGTCAGGCGTTGCAGCGCCAGGTCCAGGTGTTCGGTGGGCAGGCGCTTGAAGCCGCTGCGCGCGTAGCGCTGCAGACGGCCCACCGCCAGCGCCGTCAGCGCCGAGGCCAGGGCCTGGGCGTCGACCGTGGGCGTGCTCGAGCCCGCGGCCTCGGCTGCTGCGCGCAGGCATTGGCGCAGATGGGATTCCACCCGGTCGAAGAACTGGTTCATACGCGCCGTCAGGCGCTCGTGCTCGAACACCAGCGCGTCGCCCACCATCACCCGCACCATGCCCGGGTTCTTCTCGCCGAACTGCAGCAGCACGGTGGTGATCTTCTGGGCCTGCAGCGACGGCGAGGGTTCGCGCTCGACGAGCTGGTTCACCAGGGTGAAGACGCTGGACTCGATGAACTCGATCAGCCCTTCGAACATCTGCGCCTTGCTGGCAAAGTGGCGATAGAGCGCGGCTTCGCTGACTTCCAGCCGCGCCGCCAGCGCAGCGGTGGTGATGCGCTCGGCGCCGGGCTGTTCCAGCATGCGGGCCAGCGTCTGCAGGATCTGCACGCGGCGCTCGCCCGGTTTCGGGCGTGTACGCGTGGGTGCCTGGGCCAGCTTGGTGACGACGGGTTCCACCACGTCATCGGGTCCGGCCAGCGGCAAGTCATCGGGCAGGTCGGCCATGGAAACGTGGGCGAGGGGGTTGGCCGCTGGGGCGTGCGGGTGGGACAAACTCGAAAAAACATTCTGGCACAGTGGGGGCAAGCACTCGCTTGCAGGTAAACACCAAGCGGACATCCAGAAATGGCCGGTGGGTGCCGGCTCAGCGTCCGGGTTTGAGCAGCTCGTGCACACCACGGATCCGCCGCCCCACGTAGGCTGGCCGCAATGGCCGGTGGCGCCCCGCCCGCGGCCCCAGCCAGCGTTGCATCCAGGCCGTGTGCATCCCCACGCGGCATGCCGCCTTCTGGTGGACGAGCGTGTCTTCCACCAGCGTGCAGCGGTGCGGCGGCACTTTCAGGCGCGCTGCCGTGCGGCGGAGCATGCGGGCGTCGGGCTTGGGGCGCAGCTGGCCGAACATGTGCATGTCCTCGATCGACAGCAGTCCGTCGAACAGCCGCTGCATGCCCAAGCTGCTCAGCACCCTGCGGGCGTAGGCCAGCGGCGCATTGGTCAGGATGTACTTGCGTCCGGGCAGGCGCGCCAGCGCATGGAGGTCGGCCACGTGCGCGTGCAGCCGGCCTTCCAGGCCCGGCAGCAGGTGGGTGTGGTGCAGGAAATGCGCGGGCTGCACGCCATGGTGGCGCACCAGGCCCAGCAGCGTGGCACCGTACTTCGCCCAGTAGGTCCTGCGCAAGGCCGTGGCCTCGGCCGGCGGAACACCCACGTGTTCGGCCACGTAGTCCGTCATCGCCTCCACCAGTTGCGGCATGGCGGCGGTACCGGCGTCGTGCAGCGTGTCGTCCAGGTCGAAGAGCCAGACGCGGGCATCTGTCCGGGGGGCCCGGGCCGGCGCCATCAGTGGCTGCGGATCATCGTGCCATAGGCCTGGTCGGTCAGGATCTCCAGGAGCATGGCATGCGGTACGCGCCCGTCGACCACGTGCACGGCATTGACGCCGCTCTTGGCCGCGTCGATGGCACCGGCCAGCTTCGGCAGCATGCCGCCGCTGATGGTGCCGTCGGCGATGAGCTCGTCGATCTGGCGGGGTGTCAGCTCGGTGATCAGCTGCCCGGCCTTGTCGAGCACGCCCTTGATGTTGGTCAGCATCACCAGCTTTTCGGCCCTCAGCACCGTGGCCAGCTTGGCAGCCACCAGGTCGGCGTTGATGTTGTAGCTTTCGTTTCGTTCGCCGAAGCCGATGGGGCTGATGACAGGGATGAACTGGTCGTCCTGCAACGCCTTCACCACGCTGGGGTCGATCGAGGTGATTTCGCCGACCTGGCCGATGTCGTGCTCGACGGCCGGGTCGTTGCGGTCGGCCAGCTTCATCTGGTGGGCGCGGATCAGCCCGCCATCGCGTCCGGTCAGGCCCACGGCCTTGCCGCCAGCGGCGTTGATCAGGCCCACGATGTCCTGCTGCACCTGGCCGGCCAGCACCCATTCGACGACTTCCATCGTCTCTTCATCGGTGACGCGCATGCCCTGGATGAAGGTGCCCTTCTTGCCCAGGCGCGACAGCGCTTCATCGATCTGCGGTCCGCCGCCGTGCACGACGATGGGGTTCATGCCCACCAGTTTCAGCAGGACCACGTCCTCGGCGAAGTCCTGCTGCAGCGCCGGGTCGGTCATGGCGTTGCCGCCGTACTTGATGACCAGCGTCTTGCCGTGGAACTTGCGGATGTAGGGCAGGGCCTGGGCCAGGATCTCGGCCTGGTCGCGCGGGGTGATGTGGCTCAGGTCGGGGTCGGTGGTGCTCATGGCGGGGCGGGCGAGGCAAGCTGGAATGGACCAGATTGTAGGAATCCCGGGCAGGGTCGACGGGCCGGACCCGATGTCTTGCGCTGCCCGCCAGTTCCGGGCCGGGAACCTTTGGCCAGCTCAGGGCTCTCAACAAGGTCGGCACAAGTCGCCGATGCCTCGGAGGCACGCTCTTGAAAACCCTGATTGCCGCTGTTGCCGCTGCGCTGCTTGCGGGGGTCGTCCTGGCCCAGACGGCGCTCACTGCGGGCGAGGTCGTGAAAGTCGACAAGAGCGGCGGGAAGCTCACGCTGAAGCACGAAGAATTGAAGAACCTGGACATGCCCGCCATGACCATGAATTTCCGCGTGACCGACCGGACCTGGCTGGACGGCCTGGCGCCTGGCCAGAAGGTGCGGTTCGTCGCTGAAAAGGTGAACGGCCAGTACACCGTGGTGCGGCTGGAGAAATAGCGGTCGGCGGGCGGGGTGCCGTCGCGCGCGTGACGCGCCCGGTTGCAGCCCGGGCCTACCATGCCCGGCTCGTTCCAGAACACCCGGAGACAGTCATGGTTCATGCCCCGCTTGCCACCCTCGTCAATCATCAGGTTCGTCTGGCCGCCCGCCCGCAGGGCCTGCCCGGGCCCGAGTGCTGGCAGTTCAGCGAATCGCCAGTGGTCGAGCCGGCCGAAGGCGGGGTGCTGGTGAGGACACTGGCCCTGTCGCTCGATCCCGCCATGCGCGGCTGGATGAACGAAGGCAAGAGCTACATCCCGCCCGTGGCCATCGGCGAAGTCATGCGCGCTGGCGGCGTGGGCGTCATCGTGGCGTCGAAGCATCCGGGCTTCGAGGTCGGCGACCACGTCAGCGGCGGCCCTGGCGTGCAGGAATACTGGTTGGTGGCCGCCGACCAGGTGAAGCGCTCGGGTCTGGCGAAGATCGACCTGCGCCTGGGGACGCTGGGGCAATGGCTGAACGTCCTGGGCATGCCCGGCATGACCGGCTACTTCGGCCTGATGGACGTAGGCCAGCCGAAGGCGGGTGAAACGCTGGTGGTGTCAGGCGCAGCCGGGGCCGTCGGTCAGACGGTGGGGCAGATCGCCAGGATCAAGGGCTGCCGCGTCGTGGGCATCGCCGGCGGCCCCGCGAAATGCGCGTGGGTGGTCAAGGAACTGGGCTTCGATGCCTGCATCGACTACAAGTCGGGCAGCGTGAAGGACGGCCTGAAGCAGCATTGCCCCGAAGGCGTGGACATCTACTTCGACAACGTCGGCGGCGAGATCCTGGACACCGTGCTCACCCGCATCAACAAGCGCGCACGCATCGTCATCTGCGGCGCCATCAGCCAGTACAACAACACCACGCCGGTGCAGGGGCCGAAGAACTACCTGTCGCTGCTGGTGAACCGCGCCCGAATGGAGGGCATCGTCGTGTTCGACTATGCCGACCGCTACCACCTGGCCGTGGCCGAAATGGCCGGCTACCTGAAGGACGGCCGCATGAAAAGCCGCGAAGACGTGGTCGAAGGTGGCGTGGCGGCGTTTCCCGGCACGCTGCCCAAGCTGTTCAGTGGCGAAAACTTCGGCAAGCTGGTGCTGCAGGTGGCGGCTGCCTGAACCAGCCCGGCGGCCGCAGCCGCTGTTTTCAGGCCTTGGCCATCACCAGTGGCAGCACCCGCGCCACGTTTTCGCGCACCATCTCGCGCAGGGCGTCGACCTTTTCGGTGGGCGTCAGCGCGTTCCAGACGTTCTCGGCCTCGACGTCACGGCGCCCGGCATAGGCGCGACCGGCGCGGACGTCCTGGCTGCCGACCAGGTCGCCCGTGATGCCGTTGATCAACTGCAGGCGCATCATCGTGTAAGCCCCCAGGAATCCCTGGCTGGTCATGCCGGTGTCCTTGTTCTTGATCTCGGTGTCCGCGTCCAGGTAGTAGCCGATGCCTTCGACCGTGCCACGGCCGACGGTGTAGCCGTCGGTCACGGGGAATGCGGCGTCACCGCGGTGACGGGTGATCAGCAGCACATGGCTCAGCTTGGCGCTGTTGATGGCTTCGATGATCCAGGCAGGCAGTTCCGCCCGGGTTGCGCCTTCGGCCACCGCCCGCTGGTCGGGCAGCGACAGCGGCGTGGTGGCGCGGAACATCTGCAGCTTGGTACCGGAACGCTGGCGCGCCATGTAGTCGGTGACCGCACGCAGCGCTGCCTGGTCGAACCCGATGTCGCGCGTGGGCAGGCTTTCGCGCATGTTGCGGTCCAGGCGCGTGTCGGTGATGACGCCCGGCAGCGTGATCTGCAGACCGTCGCCCAGCAAGGAGAACACGCCCAGGGTCGTGATGGTGTTGCTGCCCTGGGCCAGCGCACCGGCCGGTGCCAGCCAGGGCAGCATTGCTGCGGCCAACAGCAGTTCGCGGCGCTGCAGCCTGGGGCGGGTGACGAGTGTCTTCGCAGGCATGTGGGTGTCCTTCGGGCAAGAGTTGATGCCGGGATTTTGCCTAGAAGTGAATGCCCCGCATCAGTTGCTGCAGGGCCACGGCCTCGGCGCTGAGCTGCGGCTTGGCGGCCTTGTCGCCCTTGGCGGCGGAAGAGTCGGGGAACATCCTGAAGCTGGTGTTCATGCCGATCTGCGCCACCCGCGGCATGAGTGCATGCATCAGCTGGCCGGTGATGCCCAGCCGGGTGGCGATTCGCACCGGCTTGGCGATGCAGGCCTGGGCGATCATGTCGGCGGCTTCCTCGGGCGCCAATGTCGGCACGTTCTTGTAGATCTGCGTGGGCGCGATCATCGGCGTGCGCACCAGCGGCATGTTGATGGTGGTGAAGGTGACACCGACGTCGGCGAACTCGCTGCTGGCGCAGCGCGTCCAGGCGTCCAGCGCGGCCTTGCTCGCGACATAGGCCGAAAAGCGCGGCGCGTTCGTCAGCACGCCGATGCTGCTGATGTTGACCACGTGCCCCTTCTTCTTCGCCGTCATGCCTGGCAGCAGCCCCATGGTCACGCGCAGGCAGCCGAAGTAGTTCAGCTGCATCGTGCGCTCGAAGTCGTGGAAGCGGTCGTAGCTGCTTTCGATGGCGCGCCGGATGCTACGGCCGGCGTTGTTGATGAGGAAGTCGACACCGCCGTGGTCGGCGATCACCTGCTGGATGAAACGGTCGCAATCGGCCATGTCGGCGATGTCGGCGGCGTAGGCCACGAACTGGTAGCCCTTGGCCTGGGCTTCCTTGCAGGCCTCGTCGAGCTTGTCCTGGTCGCGGCCGCAGATCAGGGTGATGGCGCCGGCCTCGGCGAATTTATGGGCCGCGGCCAGGCCGATGCCGCTGCTGCCGCCGGTGACCAGCACCACCTTGCCGGCCACCGTGCCACGCAGGCTGCGGTCGATGAACAGGTCCGGATCCAGGTGGCGTTCCCAGTAGTCCCACAGCACCCAGGCGTAGTCGCGCAGGTTCGGGCATTCGATGCCACTGCCCTTGAGCACCGCGTCCAGCTCGCGCCGGTCGTAGCGCGTGGGGAAGTTGATGAACGTGAACATGTCGTCGGGCAGGCCCAGGTCCTTCATCACCGCGTTGCGGATGCGGCGCACCGGGGCAATGCCCATCAGCCCCTTCTTCACGCTCTTGGGCACGAAGCCGAGCAGCGCCGCGTTCACGAACAGGTTCATCTTCGGCGCGTGAGCGGCCTTGCTGAAAATGTCCAGCACGTCGCCCACACGGTAGCCCTGCGGGTCGACGAGGTGGAAGCACTTGCCCTTGAGCTCGGCTTTCGAATGCGCGATGTGGTCCAGGCAGGCCACCACGAAGTCCACCGGCACGATGTTGATGCGCCCGCCTTCGATGCCCACGCTGGGCATCCAGGGCGGCAGGATCTGTCGCATGCGCTGGATCAGCTTGAAGAAGTAGTAGGGCCCGTCGATCTTGTCCATCTCGCCGGTCTTGCTGTCGCCCACCACCAGCGCCGGGCGGTACACCGTCCACGGCAGCTTGCATTCCTTGCGCACGATCTTCTCGCTCTCGTGCTTGGTCATGAAGTAAGGGTGGTCCAGGCCCTCGGCTTCGTCGAACATGTCTTCGCGGAACACGCCTTCATACAGGCCCGCCGCGGCAATGCTGGACACATGGTGCAGGTGGCCGGCGTCGATGGCCTTGGCGAACTCGCACAGGTTGCGCGTGCCTTCGATGTTCACCTGCACCTGGCTCTCTTCGTCGGCGCCCAGGTCGTAGACCGCTGCCAGGTGGAACACATGGTCGACCTGGCCCTTCAGGGCCTTCAGGGTGTCGGTGGCCACGCCCAGCTTCTTCGCCGTCAGGTCGCCCGTCACGGGCACCGCGCGCGCTTTCGTGGTGCCCCAGTAGTCGTACAGCGCCTCGAGCTTGCCCTCGCTGCCCGGTCGAACCAGGAAGTGCACGACCGCGCCCTTGCGCGCCAGCAGGGCCTTGACGAGACGCTTGCCGATGAATCCGGTGGCGCCGGTGACGAAGTAGTGCATAGGTCGGTTCCTGGGTCGGGTTGGCTGGATGCGGCAGAAAGCATAGAGCCGTCTCACTAGCGAAATAGGCTGCGCTCTCCAGGGGTGAACCCTATATTCGAGTCCATAGACAACCCCAGAGGAAGCCCCCATGGTCAAGAAGATGCACGCCAGCCCCACCCCCGAAGCCAAGAAGTCGGGCCCCGGCTCCAGGTCCCGGGCTGGTTCCGGCCGCAAGGCCAGCGCCATGAACGGCGGCCTGCAGGACAGCGCCCTGGCCAAGTCGGTCAAGGATTCGGCCCAGCATATCTGGCTGGCCGGCATGGGCGCCTTCAGCAAGGTGCAGGAGGAAGGCACGAAGGCCTTCGAGGCCCTGGTCAAGGAAGGTCAGAGCCTGCAGCGCAAGACCCAGGCCGTGGCCGAGGAAAAAATCGGCGAGGTCACCGGCAAGATGACGGCCATGGCCGACACCGTGCAGGCCAGGGCGAACCAGAACTGGGACAAGCTCGAAGGCATCTTCGAAGCCCGCACCGCCAAGGCGATGGCCAAGCTGGGCGTGCCCACGGCCAAGGACGTGGAGGCGTTGATCCAGCGTGTCGACGAACTGGCTGCCGCAGTGGCCAGGCTGTCGCGCCAGGGTGCCGCTGGCAAGTCAGCCGGCACGGCCAGCCCGGCCACGAAGCCCGTTCGGCGTCGGGCCGCCGCCAAGCCCGCCGCGACGCCGATCCAGCGGGCCGCGAAAGTGTCCGCCAAAGCGCCCGTGACAGCGCCCGTCAAGGCGCCGGTGAAGCGCGCTGCCCGCAAGGCGGCTGCCGCGGCCTGATGGCCCGCATGCGCGCCGCCTGGGTTGGCCGCAAGGCCGGCCGTGGCGGCATCGGCCTGGCGCTGGCCGGCGGCGGGCCTTTGGGTGCCATCTTCGAGATTGGCGCGCTCTGCGCGCTGGAAGAGGCCGTGATCGGCCTCGACCTGAATGCACTGGACGGCTATGTTGGCGTTTCGGCCGGGAGCTTCGTCGCTGCCGGGCTGGCCAACGGCATGACACCACGCCAGCTGTGCGAAGGCTTCATCGGCAACGCCGGACCGCCCGGTGACCGCGTCGATCCGAGCCTGTTCTTCCGGCCCGCCTGGGGCGAAGTGGCGCAGCGGCTGGCCGCCTTGCCGGCCCATCTGGCACGCGCCGGAGCCGGCTACCTGCTGCACGGCAGGTCGCTGCTGTCCAGCATGGAACTGCTGGGCGCAGCGCTGCCCACGGGCCTGTTCACGCAGGCGCCGTTGCAGGCCAAACTGCAGCGCATGTTCACCGCGCCGGGGCGCAGCAACGACTTCCGGCAGCTGCGCCAACGGCTGGTCATCGTTGCCACCGACCTGGACAGCGGCGAAGCCGTGCCCTTCGGCCTGCCTGGCTGGGACCATGTGCCGGTGTCGCAAGCGGTGGCGGCCAGTTCGGCGCTGCCCGGCTTGTTCCCACCCTTGGCCATAGACGGCCACTGGTATGTCGACGGTGCCCTGAAGAAGACCTTGCACGCCCGCGTGCTGCTGGACATGGGACTGGACCTGCTGCTGTGCGTGAACCCGCTGGTGCCGTTCATGGCCGGTGCCGCCGGTGCCGCGAACAGGCCCATTCCGCAGCTGGTGCGTGGCGGATTGCCCATGGTGCTGAGCCAGACCTTCCGCTCCTTCATCCATTCCCGGCTCGAACTCGGACTGCAGGGCTACGCCCACAGCCACCCCGGCACCGACATCCTGCTGTTCGAGCCCGACCACCGCGACCTCGAGCTGTTCCTGGCCAACACTTTCGACTATTCGCAGCGCCGGCGCCTGGCCGAACACGCATACCTGCACACCCGCGAGCACCTGCTGGAGCAGCAGGACAGGCTGGGCCCGATACTGGCGAGCCACGGCCTGGCCCTGGACCTCGCGATGCTCACCGACCCCGGACGCCGGCTGCTGCCCCGGGCCCGGCGTGGCTTGCGCGGGCCTTCGCGGCAGCCAGCCTACCGTACGCGAACCGGCGCGGCGCTGCAAAGGCTGGACGCCGTGCTCGACCAGCTCGAGCGTACCCTGGCCTCTGCTGCCTGAGCCTCGTTCAAGCTGCGGCCGTCAGGGGCCGATATCCAGGTGTTACATCAGTTTCACCTGGCCATGACACTACCTGCCCCCCTCGCTGAACTGGCGCGCGTCCGTGCTGCCGACCGCGTGCGCGGCCGATTGATGCAGTCGGCGCTGAAGGCCCTGCTCGATCAGGTGCGTGGCGCCCGCGCGGCATTCCCCCACCTGGCGGCGCTGGAAGAGGCCCTGGGCCGGCGCGGCGTGGCAGCCATCGACGAGGTGCCGCTGCACTGGCTGGCGAAAATCACCACCCAGCTGGGCAGCCTGCCACTGCGCGACGAAGACCTGGAACTGCAGGATCTGCTGAGCTGCCTGTGCAAGGCGATCGAACGGCATCAATCGCCTCCGCCCGTGCCGGCGCTGCCTGAGGTCGACGCCGAGTCGAACTACCTGTCGGACTTTCATGACTCCACGCGCATGGAAGTGCGCGAAGTCAGCCATAGCGCGTTCATCCAGGAATTCGAGGCCGTGCGGCTGGATGCCACGCTGGCAAAGCCACCCCGGGCGGCCACCAGCGACTGAGGTTCCTGCTCAGCCCAGGTAGCGCGCCTCCAGGTGGGCCTTGAAGTGCGCCGGGTTCAGCGGTTCGCCGCTGGCGCGGCGCGCCAGCTCGTCGGTGCTCCAGCGGCTGGCCTGCTGCCAGATGTTGTCGCGCAGCCAGTCGAAAACGACGTGGAACTGGCCGCTGCCGATGCGCGCGTCCAGGTCGAGCGTGGCGCGGCGCATGGCGGCAAACCACTGCGCCGCGTACATCGCGCCAAGCGAATAGCAGGGAAAGTAGCCGAACAGCGACTCTGGCCAATGCACGTCCTGCAGGGGGCCGTCCTTGAAGTTTCCTCGGGTGTCCAGGCCCAGCAGCTCCTGCATCTTGGCGTCCCATAGCGCCGGCACGTCCTCGACATCGATCTCGCCTTCGATCAAGGGGCGCTCGATCTCGTAGCGCAGGATGATGTGCGCCGGGTAGGTGACCTCGTCGGCATCGACGCGGATCAGTCCGGGCTTCACGCGGGTCATCAGCCGGTGCAGATTGTGGGTGTCAAAGGCGGGCTGTTCCCCCAGCGCATCGTGGATCATGGGCGCGAGGTGGTGCACGAAGCCCGGGTGGCTGCCCAGCTGCATCTCGAAGCTGAGGCTCTGGCTTTCATGCAGTGCCATCGAGCGTGCCAGCGCCACAGGCTGTCCCAGCAGCTCACGCGGCAGATTCTGTTCGTAGCGGCCATGGCCGGTTTCGTGCACCGTGCCCATCAGGCTGCCCAGGAAGTCGTCTTCCCGGAAACGCGTGGTCATGCGCACGTCCTCAGGCACGCCACCGCAGAAGGGGTGGGTGCTGACGTCGAGCCGGCCGCCGGCGAAATCGAAGCCCAGAACGCGCATGACCTGGTCGCACAGGCGCCGCTGTGCGTCCAGTGCGAACGGGCCCACGGGGTCGAGCAGGGGTCTGGCCGCGTGTTCAGCCGCCTGCTTGTCGCGCACCTGGCGGATCAGGCCGGGCAGCCATTGCCGAACTTCGCCGAAAACGCGGTCGACCTGGGCGCAGGTCATGCCAGGCTCGAAGCGGTCCATCAGCGCGTCGTACTTGCCCATGCCGTTTTGCGCGCTCAACAGCGCGGCCTCTTCGCGCGCCAGGGCCAGCACCGGCCGGAAGTTCTCGACGAAGCCGGCCCAGTCGTTGGCCGGCCGCTGCGTGCGCCAGGCATGTTCGCAGCGCGAGGTGGCCAGCTGCTGGCGCTGCACCAGCGATTCGGGCAGCGCGTTCGACGCCTGCCATTCGCGCCGCATCTCGCGCAGGTTGGCTCGCTGCAGCGCGTCCAGTGGTTCCTGTTCGGCGCGGGACAGCTGCTCAGGCAGCTTCGGGTCTGTGCGCATGCGGTGCAGGAGCGCTGCCATCTCTGCCAGCGCCGCGGCACGCGCCTCGTTGCCCTTGGGGGGCATGTTCGCGGCCTGGTCCCAGCCTGCAATGCTCTGCAGGTGGCCGAAGTGGTGCATACGGGTCCAGGTGCCGGCGAGTTCGTCGTAGGCGGGCGTGGGGATGCTGCTCATGGCGGACTGTGTGAAAAGACGAAATCGCGATTGTCTGTGTTTCAGCCAGCCAGCGCCCCGGGGAAGAACCAAAACGCGCCGCCCACGTAGAACAGGTAGCGCAGGAACTTGCCCACGGCCATGTAGAAGACGCAGGGTCCCAGCGGCAGCTTCAGCCAGCCGGCCACGGCACACAGCGGGTCTCCCACCACCGGCAGCCAGCTCAGCAGGCAGGCCGGTGGCCCCCAGCGCCGGGCCCAGGCCAGCGCCCGGTCGGTGGTGGGCCGCCGCTTGGCCAGCTGTTCGTAGGCCAGTTCGGCCCCGTAGCCCATCCAGTAGGTGATGCAGCCGCCCAGCGTATTGCCGGCGGTGGCCACGACGATGGCAGGCCAGAACAGTTCCGGGTTGACCTTCACCAGCCCGAACACGAAAGGCACGCTGGCCATTGGCAACAGCGTGGCCGACAGCAGCGAGACCACGAAAACCGTGCTCAGCCCGTACTCCGGCAGGGCCAGGGTGGTTAGAAGTGATTGCAGCCAAGCTTCCATCGTCGGTCTCATTATTCGCGATGGCGCCCGGCCAGCCGCCTGGGTGGCCGCGGCAAGGCGGCCGGTATACTCGCGCCTCATTTTTGAGCAGCCCGGCTGCTTGCCGCCTTGGCCACTTCCGCCCCTCCCAGTGCCATGCACATCGGCCCCATCGAATTGTCGAACCGACTGTTCGTGGCGCCCATGGCCGGCGTCACCGACCGTCCCTTTCGCATGCTGTGCAGGCGCCTGGGTGCGGGCTACGCCGTCAGCGAGATGGTGACCAGCCAACGTGCGCTGTGGACCTCGCTGAAGACTTCCCGCCGCGCCGACCACAGCGGTGAACCCGGACCCATTGCCGTGCAGATCGCCGGCGTCGACCCCGCGGAGATGGCCGACGCGGCGCGCTACAACATCGACCGCGGCGCGCAGATCATCGACATCAACATGGGTTGCCCGGCCAAGAAGGTGTGCAACGTCTACGCCGGTTCGGCGCTGATGCAAAACGAGCCGCTGGCGCTGCGCATCGTCGAAGCCGTGGTGGCTGCAGCCGCGCCTTTGGGCGTGCCGGTGACGCTGAAGATGCGCACCGGCTGGTGCAGTTCAGGGCCGAAAGGCCGCAATGCGCTGACGCTGGCCCGTGCTGCCGAAAGTGCTGGCGTGGCCATGGTCACGGTGCATGGACGCACGCGCGAACAGGGCTATGGCGGCCATGCCGAACACGACACCGTGGCGGCAGTCAAGTCGGTGCTGCGCATCCCGGTGGTGGCCAATGGCGACATCGACAGCCCAGAGCGCGCGCTGGCCGTGCTGCGCCACACAGGCGCCGATGCCGTGATGATCGGCCGCGCGGCCCAGGGCCGGCCCTGGATCTTCCGCGAGATCGCCCACTTCCTCGAAACCGGCCTGCACCTGCCTGCGCCGCCTGTGCGTGATGTCCAGGCCTGGCTGATCGAGCATCTGCAGGACCACTACGCGCTCTACGGCGAATACATCGGCGTACGCAGCGCGCGCAAGCACATCGGCTGGGCGGTGCGAACCCTGCCGGGGGGCGAGGCCTTCCGCGGCATGATGAACACTCTGGACGACTGCAACGCCCAACTGCGCGCGGTGCAGTCGTACTTCGAAGAACTCGGCAGCCGCCATGTCCTGTTGCCCCAGTGCGCAGCGCATCCGCCACTGCCCCAGGAGGAGGCCATCGCGGCATGACCAGCAGGAAGCACATCGACGAATGCATACGCTCCAGCGTGGAGCAGTATTTCAAGGACCTGCGTGGTGCCGAACCCGGTGGCCTGCACGAGCTCGTCATCTGCGCGGTGGAAAAACCGTTGCTCGACGTCGTCATGCGCCACGCCGAAGGCAACCAGAGCAAGGCCGCCGACTGGCTGGGCATCAATCGCAATACCTTGCGCCGCAAGCTGCTTGACCATCGGCTGCTCAAGGCCGAAGACAAATAGCCCCTGCCGGCGTTTCCGCTGAGAATTCGACGAACCCATGCCTGAACTCACTGCCCTGCTGTCCGTCTCCGACAAGACCGGTATCGTCGAATTTGCGCGTTCGCTTTCGGGCCTGGGCGCCCGCCTGTTGTCCACGGGCGGCACTGCAAGGCTGCTGGCCGATGCCGGCCTGGCCGTGACGGAGGTCGCCGAGATCACCGGTTTTCCTGAAATGCTCGACGGGCGTGTGAAGACCCTGCACCCGAACATCCACGGCGGGTTGCTCGCCCGGCGCGACCTGCCCGAGCACATGGCTGCGCTGGCCGAACATGGCATCGGGACCATCGACCTGCTGGTCGTCAACCTCTACCCCTTTGCTCAAGCCACGGCGCGCGCCGATTGCACGCTGGAAGACGCCATCGAGAACATCGACATCGGCGGCCCGGCCATGCTGCGTGCAGCGGCCAAGAACTGGACCGACGTGGCCGTGCTCATCGACCCCAGCGACTACCCTCGGGTGCTGGCCGAACTGCAGGCCGGCGGCGTAGAGCGCAGCACCCGCTTCATGCTGGCGAAGAAGGTCTATGCGCACACCGCCGCCTATGACGGCATGATCACCAACTACCTCACCGCGCTGCAGTCGGGGGCCGAGGACGCTGCCGCATCCGTGCCGGCCCGCGACGCTTTCCCAGCCGTCTACACGCTGCAGTTCAACAAGACTCAGGACATGCGTTATGGCGAGAACCCGCACCAGGCGGCCGCCTTCTATCGCGACGGGGGTGCGGCCGTGCCGGGCTTGCTGGCGGGCTGGGAACAGCTGCAAGGCAAGGCGCTGTCCTACAACAACATCGCCGACGCCGACGCCGCCTGGGAATGCGTGAAGACCTTCAGCGAGCCGGCCTGCGTCATCGTCAAGCACGCCAACCCCTGCGGAGTGGCGGTGGCCGACAGCGCTGCAGCGGCCTATGCGAAGGCCCTGCAGACCGACCCGACCTCGGCCTTCGGCGGCATCATCGCCTTCAATCGACCGCTGGATGCCGCCGCTGCCGAGCATGTCGTCAGGCAGTTCGTCGAAGTCATCATCGCCCCGGCCATCAGCGCCGAGGCCCGCGCCGTTTTTGCACCCAAGCAGAACGTGCGCCTTCTGGAAGTGCCCCTGGCCACCACCACGAATGCGCTGGACTTCAAGCGCGTGGGCGGCGGCCTGCTGGTGCAGGGCAACGACAGCCGTAACGTGGCACCGGGCGAGTTGCGCGTGGTGACGAAGCGGGCGCCGACGCCGCAGCAAATGAACGACCTGCTGTTCGCCTGGAAGGTGGCCAAGTTCGTCAAGAGCAATGCCATTGTCTTCTGTGCCGGTGGCATGACCCTGGGCGTGGGGGCAGGCCAGATGAGCCGCATCGACAGCGCCCGCATCGCCTCGATCAAGGCCGGGCATGCCCAGCTGGCACTGGCCGGATCGGCCGTGGCCAGCGACGCGTTCTTCCCGTTTCGGGACGGGCTGGACGTCGTCGTCGACGCCGGCGCTGCCTCAATCATCCAGCCCGGGGGGTCGATGCGCGACGACGAGGTCATCGCTGCCGCCGACGAACGCGGCGTGGCCATGGTCTTCACCGGTACCCGCCACTTCAGGCACTGAGTCGCCTGTCCTGCCACCCAGCCTTGTCCCACGCCATGCGCTTCGCCGACAACGACTCCGTCGCCATCGACCCGATCGACCCGACCGGCGCCTGGATGCAGTTCCGGGTCGATGATCCGCGCAAGCGCCTGGCGCTGTTGCGCGAACTGCGCATCGGCGACGTGCACGTGGCCGTGGGCGCCCCGGGCGGACCGGTCGTGGCCGCAGCCCTGTGGGCGGTGGACGATCATGCCAGCCGCTTGCACTTCAGTGTCGACCCGCGAGCCCCCGGCCTGGATCGGCTGGTCGCGCTGCCCGATGCCTGGGCGGCGGCCTACCTGGGCGACGTGAAGCTGCAGTTTCCGGTGAACCGCCTGTCGATCGCTGCTTCGCCGATGGCGGTCGGCCTGGGCGGCGGTGCGCGCATCCAGATCGAGGCGCTGCTGCCGCTGTTCATCTACCGGCTGCCTCGCCGCAATGCCTACCGTGTGCGCCAGGGCCGGCATCGCGGGCCGCGGCTGCGCTTCAGGCATCCGCTGGCGCCAGAAACGCTGGTGCTGCTGTCGGCCGTCGACATCAGCAGCGAAGGCTGTGCCATGTGGAAGCCCGCCAGCGAGATGCCACTGGCGCCGGGTACTTTGCTGCAGGGGGTGGAAGTCCAGCTGGACGAGCGCAACTTCCTCTTCACCGACCTGGTGGTGCAGCACGTGACGCCACGCAGCGGCAGTACCGAGGCGGACAGCGGCGCCCGCGTGGGATGCAGCTGGTCCGGCATGCACGACAGCGGGCGCGAGACCCTGGCCCTGTGGCTGCGCGGCAGCCCCCAGCAGTCGTCCCTGATGCAGCTCAAGCTTGACTAGCAAGGCCGACCTGGCAGGCTGGCTGCTGGCTTTCGTGGCCAGGCTCGTGACAGGCGCGCAGGGCCACTGGAAGGGCTGCCCGCCCAAGGCCGAACAGCGCATCTACTTTGCCAACCACCAGAGCCATCTGGACTGGGTGCTGATCTGGGCAGCGCTGCCACGCGAACTGCGCAGCGTGACCCGGCCGATCGCCGCGCGCGACTACTGGACGGCCACGCCGCTCAAGCAGTGGATCACGACCGAAGTCTTCAATGCGGTGTACGTGAGCCGCACGCGGACCGATGATCAGGACCCGCTGGAGCCGCTGGTCGAGGCGCTGCGCAACGGCGACTCGCTGGTGATCTTCCCCGAGGGCACGCGCAGCGCCAAGGGTGAACCGCAGCCTTTCAAGAGCGGCCTGTTCCACCTGGCCGAGCAGTTTCCCGAGGTCGCGCTGGTGCCAACCTGGATCGACAACGTTCAGCGCGTGATGCCCAAGGGCGAGGTCGTGCCCGTGCCCATCCTCTGCACCGTGACCTTCGGCACCCCGGTCCAGCTGCAGCCCGGCGAAGACAAGCGCGGCTTCCTGGCGCGCGCGCGCGACGCGGTGCTGGCCGCCCGTCCCAAGCCCGCCTGAAGACCATGCGGAGCCTGCGCGACCTCTCCGCCGACCAGCAGGTGGGCCTGCTGTTCCTGACCCTGTTCGGCCTGCTGGTGCTGGCGTCGGCGGCGGTGGCCTGGTTCGTTGTCCGGCAGGAAGAAGGCGACACGCTGGGGCACCGCCGCCAGCGCCTGCTGCGCGACCTGCGCGCCCTGTGGGTGGGCGCCATTGTTTTCTGGGTAGCCTGGCTGTCGGGGCCGGTGGGCGCGACCTTGGCCTTCGGTCTGTTCTCTTTCTTCGCGCTGCGCGAGTTCATCACGCTGGCCCACACCCGGCGCGGCGACCACCGCAGCCTGCTGCTGGCCTTCTTCGTGGTGCTGCCACTGCAGTACGTGATTGCCGGCGGCCGCTTCTTCGACCTGTTCACGGTGTTCATTCCGGTCTACGTGTTCCTGGTCATCCCGGTGATCAGTGCGCTGGCCGGCGATCCGCAGCGTTTTCTGGAACGCAACGCCAAGATCCAGTGGGGCATCATGGTCTGCGTCTATGGCCTGAGCCATGCGCCCGCGCTGCTGCTGCTGGAGTTCAGCAACGTCCAGGGTCGCGGCGCCTTCCTGTTGTTTTTCCTGGTGATGGTGACCGTGGCCGCACAACTGGCCCAGGAAGCTGCCAGCCGCTGGCTGCGCCGCCGACCGGTGGCCCGTCACATCGATCGCGACTTCTCCTACCGTGCCTGGTCGGCCGGGCTGCTGGCCGCAGGTCTGGTGGGCCTGGGGCTGTACTGGATCACGCCCTTCAAGGCCGGCCAGGCACTCGTGATGGCCGTCATTGCCGGCGGCGCCGGCACCCTGGGCGAATTCGTGATGAAGGCGCTGAAGAAGGACGCCGGCGTGCGCTGGTGGGGCAACACCGCCAGCGTGACCGGTGCCGTGGGCTTGCTGGACCGCGTGGCACCGCTGTGTTTTGCCGCACCGGTGTTCTTCCATTCCGTGCGCTGGTATTTTTCGGTTTGAAGGGCGGCCCGGCATGAGGATCCTCGGCATCGACCCCGGCCTGCAGCGCACCGGCTTCGGTGTCATCGAGGCCCTGGGCACGCAGTTGGCCTATGTCGCCAGCGGCACCATCAGCACCCTGGAAGCTCCCCGTGGCGACCTGCCTGGACGGCTGAAGATCATCTTCGACGGCGTGCGTGAAGTCGTCGATCGTTATGCACCCGAGGCCTGCTCGGTCGAGATCGTCTTCGTCAACGTCAATCCGCAAAGCACGTTGCTGCTGGGCCAGGCGCGTGGTGCAGCACTGGCAGCGCTGGTGTCAGGCAGCCTGCCGGTGGCCGAGTACACGGCCCTGCAGATGAAGAAGGCCATCGTCGGCCATGGCCTGGCGAACAAGTCGCAGGTGCAGGAAATGGTCAAGCGGCTGCTGGCGCTGCCGGCCTTGCCCGGCAAGGACGCCGCCGACGCGCTGGGCCTGGCCATTGCGCACGCCCATGCCGGCAGTTCTTTTGCCGCCATCGCACGTGGCACCTCGCTGCAGCGGCGCCAGCATGCGCAGTACCGCAAGGGACGGTCTTACTGAGTCCGCTTGGGGGCGTGCCCGTAAACCGGCCGCAAAAAAAAGCGCCCCGGCAAGCCGAGGCGCGTGGAAAGTCTCTTGTCGAGACTGCAGGAGGAACGGGGGAGATCGCGGCACCGGACTCAGGTCTGCGCACCAGAGGCGGCCGGCTGGGCCGTGGCCATCTGCGCTGCGGGCTGGTCGACACTGGCCAGCAGGTTCACGCCCAGCAGCATGGCCAGGGTCATGACAACGGCCAGGCCGGCACCCGCGATGCGAGTGTTGGCGGGGGCTTGCAGGCTGCGGGCGGCGATGGACGAAGGGGTGTTCATGGTGTTTCCTGGTGGGGTGGAAAGGCTTGTTCGATGGGTGCACTTTAGGCAGCGCATCCGCTGCGGGCCATGCCCTTGCGACGAATTGCCAGACATCGCCGACGACCTGCAGCCGAAGGCGATGAGTGGCGCCGGCCCGCTGCTTGCTATGCTTTTGCCGTGCACCAGGCGCTGCCGATCCCCGCAACTGCGGTGTCCCCAGCCGCTTGTTCGTTTCCGCAGTTGTGGCACGCTGTGCTTGAATGAAGTCGCCCCCAGTCAGTTTGTAAGGAGCCCCGGATGAGCGAACGCTTGCAGGAACTCGTTCCCTTCACATCCAGTGCGTTGCCGATCGCGAGCATGCGTTCGGTCTATCGCGTGGGCGATGTCGCCCAGCGGCTGGACAAGCTGCCCCAGCGTGAACACGAAACCCTTCGGGCGACCTACGAACGCATGATCGAGAAGGGCCCTGAACGTTTCCAGGTCAAGCCCGGCGGCCTGCCGGCGATGGAGCATCTGTATGACGAGATGCCCAACTTCACCGAGGTGCTCGACGACGTCAGGCGCCAACTGGCGCTGTGCCAGGACAGCCGTGACGCGCTCGAGATCACGCCCATGCTGCTGTTGGGTCCCCCCGGCATCGGCAAGACCCACTTTGCGCGCGAAATCTCGCGACTCCTGGGTACCGGCCTGGGGTTCATCAGCATGAGCAGCCTGACTGCGGGCTGGGTGCTGTCGGGCGCCAGCAGCCAGTGGAAGGGCGCACGCCCGGGCAAGGTTTTCGAAACTCTGGTCGACGGCGCCTATGCCAACCCGGTGATGGTGGTCGACGAGATCGACAAGGCGCGCGGCGAGCATGCCTATGACCCGCTGGGGGCCCTGTACAGCCTGCTCGAGCACGACACCGCACAGTCCTTTACCGATGAATTCGCCGAAGTCGCCATCGACGCCAGCCAGGTCATCTGGGTCGCCACCGCGAACGACGAACGCAGCATCCCCGAACCCTTGCTGAACCGGATGAACGTCTACGAGGTGCTGGCACCCGACGCCGACGCCGCCCGCGCCATTGCGCTGCGCCTGTACAGCAGCCTGCGCGGCGAACACGACTGGGGGCGGCGCTTCGAGCAGCAGCCGACCGAAGCTGTGCTGGAACGCCTTTCCGCCATGGCTCCGCGCGAGATGCGCCGCGCCTGGATGACGGCTTTCGGCAATGCCCGTCTGGCCGGGCGGGCCAGCATCGAACTCGCCGACCTGCCCGACGCCGGCGCAAAGCGCTCTTCGATGGGTTTCATCCAGTAAGGGCCTGCCTGCCACCGGCCCAGGCACTGGGCCGGGCCCAGAATGTGGCAATGACATTCACCATGAACGCCCAGAGGCGGGGCTGGGTTGCGCCAGCGCTTGTTGCCGTGCTGGCCGCAACGGCCTTGGCGCCACTCCCTTCCCGGGCTGAAGAACGGCCCAGGATCGGGCTCGTACTGGGCGGTGGCGGTGCCCGTGGTGCCGCCCACATCGGCGTGCTGGAAGTTCTGGAGCGCCTGCGCGTGCCGGTGGACTGCGTGGCCGGCACCAGCATGGGTGCCCTGGTGGCCGGTGCCTGGGCTGCAGGCCTGAGCCCGGCGCAGATGCGCACCGAGCTGGCCAAGGCCAACTGGAACGATATGTTCATCGACAACCCGGACTTCAACGAGTTGAACTTCCGCAGCAAGCGTCTGGCCCAGCGTTTCCTGCCCGGCAGCGAGACCGGCGTGACCGAGCGCGGCCTGGTGGCACCACCCGGCGTGGTGTCGGGGCAGAAGATCAAGCTGTTCTTCAACCAGTTGGTTCATGCCGACGTCATCGAGCGCGAACTCGACAAGCTGCCCTTGCCGGTTTCGATCATCGCCACCGACATCGGCAATGGCGCTCGGGTGGTGCTGCGCGAAGGCAGCCTGACCCTGGCGATGCGCGCCAGCATGTCCGTGCCCGGCCTGATGGCGCCGCAGGAACTGGATGGCCGACGCCTGGTGGACGGCGGACTGGTCGACAACGTCCCCATCCGGGAGGTACGCGAACGCTGCAATGCGCAGGTGGTGATCGCCGTGAACGTGGGTTCACCGCTGCTCAAGCCCGAGGAAGTGAGCGGCTTCTTCAGCGTTGCGGCCCAGATGGTGGCCCTGCTGACCGAACAGAACGTGAGCGCCTCGCTGGCTTCGCTGACGGCGCGCGACGTCTACATCCAGCCGGGGCTGGGCACCATCACCGCGGCCGACTTCGAGCGCCATGCCGAGGCAGCTGGCCATGGCCGGCTGGCGGCGGAACTGAAAGCCGCACAGCTGGCTGTGCTGTCGCTTCCCCCCGAGGAATACGCGCAGTGGCGAAAGCGCATCGCGGTCAGGCGCGGGGTGGCTCCACTCGTCGACGACATCGAGATCGCCGGCGTGGAACGTGTCAATCCCGCGGCCGTGTCCCGCCACCTGCAGCAGCTGTCCGGGTTGCCTCTGGACACTGCGCTGCTCAACCGCGACCTGCTGCGCGCCTTCGGAGACGGCAGCTACGAGCGCGTCGATTACAGCCTGGTCCAGGTGGGTGGCCGCAACCTGCTTCGTGTGATGCCGGTGGAAAAGAGCTGGGGTCCGGACTATCTGCGTTTCGGCCTGGGGCTCGAGACATCTCTGCAGCTGGGAGCCAGTTACCAGCTGCGCGTGGGCTACCAGAAGACCTGGCTGAACGCGCTGGGCGGCGAGTTGCTGCTCACGGGCGACCTGGGCAGCAACACAGGGGTCGCAGCCGAGTTCTACCAACCGCTGGAACCCACCCAGCGCTTCTTCGGCTATGCCGATGCGGGCTACCTGCGCGAACGCATCGACTACTTCCTGGTTGAACAACGCATCGCCGAGTACCGCAGCGCCACTTCCAAGGCCGAGCTGGGCCTGGGCATGAACTTCGCCTTGCTGGGCCAGCTGCGCGTGGGCTGGCGCGAACAGCGGGTGAGCAACTCTCTGGAAACCGGTGTGGACGTGTTTTCGCTCTTTCCCGTGCGCAACACGGGCGGCCTGATCGTTTCGCTGGACCTGGACCAGAGCGACAGCCTGTACTTTCCCCGGCGCGGCTGGGAACTGCAGGCCAGCTACTTCGACGCCGACCGCGACGACTACACGCGACTGGCGCTGGCCGCCAGGGCCGCGCTGCCGCTGGGCGAATGGGTGCTGGGTGCGCGTGGCAGCTGGGTCGATTCACCACGCGGACGGCTTCCCTTGAACGACGCGGGCCGGCTGGGGGGCTTCCTGAACCTGTCGGGCTATGCCAAGGGCCAGTTCCTGGGCGATGGCGTGGCCTACGGCCATGTGCGTGCGGAGCGCATCATCGGCCGGGCCCCGCTGGGCCTGCGCGGCGACATGCGGCTGGGCCTGGCGCTCGAGGCAGGACGTGTGGCGGTACCGTATGCCCGCCAGCGCCGCGAGGGCTGGCTGGGTTCTGTGGCGGTGTATCTGGGCGGCGAAACCCCCTTCGGACCCGTCTACCTGGGGCTGGGCCTGGGCGACCGCGGCGCCAGCAACGCCTACCTGTTCCTGGGCACGCCCTGAGGGCCCGTGGCCGGTACCGAAGCGCGGCCCGCGCTCAGCCGCGGTGCGTGCCGTTCAACCAGGCTTCGGCCATGCGCACCCAGCACGTGGCGCCCAGCGGAATCAGCTCGTCGTTGAAGTCGTAGCTGGGGTTGTGCAGCATGCAGGGCCCAAGGCCGTGGCCGCCGGCGCGGTGGCTGCCGTCGCCGTTGCCGATCAGGAAGTAGGCGCCGGGGGTCTTCTGCAGGAAGAAGCTGAAGTCTTCCGCACCCATCGTCGGCTCGAATTCGTGGACGTTGTCGGCGCCGACGATGTCAGTCATCACGCGGCGCGCGAACGCGGTTTCGGCGCTGTGGTTGATGGTGGGCGGGTAGTTGCGCCGGAACTCGAATTCGCAAGTGGCACCGAAGGCCGCGGCGGTGTGTTCGGCCACCAGTTTCATGCGGTCTTCGATCAGCTGAAGCACGTCCATCGTGAAGGTGCGCACCGTGCCTTCGATGACGCAGCTGTCGGGCACGACGTTGGTGGCTTCGCCGGCGTGGATCATCGTCACCGAGATCACGCCTGTGTCGATGGGGCGCTTGTTGCGTGTGATGATGGTCTGGAAGGCCTGCACCATCTGGCAAGCCACCGGCACCGGGTCGATGCCGTTGTGCGGCATGGCCGCATGGGCGCCCTTGCCGCGCACGACGATCCTGAATTCGTTGCTGCTGGCAAAGCAGGGTCCGTCCTTGATGGCGAACTGCCCCACCGCCATGCCTGGCCAGTTGTGGGCGCCGAAGATGGCCTCCATCGGGAACCTGTCGAACAGGCCGTCATTGATCATCTCGCGTGCGCCGCCGCCACCTTCTTCGGCGGGCTGGAACACCAAGTAGACCGTGCCGTCGAAGTTGCGGTGCCTGGCCAGGTGCTTGGCCGCCGCGAGCAGCATCGCGGTGTGGCCATCATGGCCGCAGGCATGCATCCTGCCGGGGTGCTTGCTGGCGTGGGCAAAAGTGTTGTGCTCCGTCATCGGCAGCGCGTCGATGTCGGCTCGCAGGCCCACGGCGCGTGAAGAACTGCCGCTCTTCACGATGCCGACCACGCCCGTCGTCCCCAGGCCACGGTGGATGGGAATTCCCCAGTCGGTGAGGGCCTGGGCAATGACATCGGCCGTCCTCTCTTCCTTGAAGCACAGTTCCGGATGGGCGTGGATGTCGCGGCGGATGGCGGCCACGGCCGCGGCGTCGGCCAGGATGGGTTCGATCAGGTTCATGCAGCGTTCCTCGGGCGGGCTTCGGTATCCGGGACATCTTAGCCGTGGCCCGGCGGTGGTAAGGTTTGTGCTGGAGCTTTACCTTGCGGCAACTGCTGTAACCGCCATGACCACCACGACAGCCCTTTGCGCCCTTCGACTCGCCGCCATCGCGTTCATCGCCTGCGCCAGCACGTCTGCTCTGGCGGCCAACGCCGCTGAACGCAAGTTCATCCGCGGCGGCATGGGCGAGGGCGAAGTCGTCTTCAAGATCGGCAAGCCCGACCACGAAGCATTGGTGCGTGGGGTCAAGGGCCAGCCCGAGGAAAAGACCTGGACCTATTTCCCGCATTCGCGCGACCCGCAGACCCTCACTATCCTGACTTTGCGCGCCGGAGTCGTGGCCCGGGTGGACCGCAAGATCTCACGCTGAGCCAGGCCTGGCCACCGCGTCGTGCCGCGCGCCCGGGGCAACCGGTCGGCCCCTGTGGCACAGTTCCCGGCATGACTTCGCCCCACGCCGCCCAGCTTCCCGTGAAGATTGTCAGGGGTGCTTGCCCGCACGACTGCCCCGACACCTGCGCACTGCAGGTCAGCGTGCAGGGCGGCGTGGCCATCAAGGTGCAGGGCGACCCCGAGCACCCGCCCACGCACGGCGCGCTGTGCACGAAGGTGAGCCGCTACACCGAACGCAGCTACGACCCCACGCGCGTGCTCACCCCGCTCAAGCGCAGCGGGCCGAAGGGCAGCGGTCAGTTCTTGCCCTGCAGCTGGGACGAGGCGCTGGACGCCATCGCCACGCGGCTGAAGTCGATCGCCGCCCGCGACCCCGAAGCCATCCTGCCCTACAGCTACGCCGGCACGATGGGGCTGGTGCAGGGCGACGGCATGGCTGCGCGATTCTTCCACCGGCTGGGCGCCAGCCTGCTGGACCGCACCATCTGCGCCAGTGCTGGCGGCGCGGCACTGACGGCGGCCTACGGCGGCAAGCTGGGCATGCACACCGAGTTCTTCGCCGAAAGCCGTCTGATCCTGATCTGGGGCAGCAACAGCATCGCCAGCAACCTGCACTTCTGGACCTTTGCGCAGCAGGCCAAGCGCGCCGGCGCCAGGCTGGTGTGCATCGACCCGCGCAAGACCGAGACCGCCGAGAAATGCCACCATCACATCGCGCTGATGCCCGGCACCGACGGCGCGCTGGCGCTGGGCCTGATGCACGAGCTCATCGCCCACGACTGGCTGGATCACGACTACCTGACGCACCACGTCGAAGGCTGGCCGTCGCTGCGCGAACGGGCCCTGCAATGGCCGCCCGAACGCGCGGCCGCGGTGTGCGGCATCGGCGCCGACGAAGTGCGCCAACTGGCGCGCGACTATGGCACCACGAAGCCGGCCGCCATCCGCCTGAACTACGGCATGCAGCGTGTGCACGGTGCCGGCAACGCCGTGCGCCTGGTGGCGATGCTGCCCTGCCTGACCGGTGCCTGGCGACACCGTGCCGGCGGCCTGCTGATGTCGTCGAGCGGCTGGTTTCCGCGTGCCCGCAACGACGCCTGGCTGCAGCGGCCCGACCTGCTGGCCGGCCGCACACCGCGCACCGTCAACATGTCGACCATCGGCGACGACCTGAACCGCGAGGCCAGCCCCGCCTTCGGACCGAAGATCGAAGCTCTGGTCGTCTACAACAGCAACCCGGTGGCGGTGGCGCCGCACAGCGGCCGCGTGGTCCAGGGCTTCCGGCGCGAAGACCTGTTCACGGTGGTGCTGGAACATTTCCTCACCGACACCGCCGACCACGCCGACTTCGTTCTGCCGGCCACCACCCAACTAGAGCACTGGGACGCCCACAGTGCCTATGGCCACACCTACGCGATGCTGAACGAGCCGGCCATCGCGCCGGTGGGGCAGGCCCGTTCCAACGCCGAGATCTTCAGGCTGCTGGCTGCGCGCATGGGTTTCGACGAGGCCTGCTTCAGCGACAGCGACGAGACTCTGGCCCGAGGTGCGTTCAGGCCCGACTGGGTCGACCCGGCGCGGCTGGCCGCTCGAGGCTGGGTGCGCCTGAACCTGCCCGATGCGCCATTCGCCGAAGGCGGCTTCGCCACGGCCAGCGGTCGGGCCGTGGCCTCTGATGACGGCGTCGCGCCAGACCATGTGCCCAACCACGAGTGCGCGGCCAGCGCGCCGGCGCTGGCGCGGCGCTACCCGCTGGCGATGATCTCGCCGCCCGCCCGTCACTTCCTGAACAGCACGTTCGTGAACGTGCCCAGCCTGCGCGCCGCCGAGAAGGAGCCACGGCTGGAGATCCACGCCCTGGACGCCACCGCACGCGGCATCGCCAGCGGCGACAAGGTTCGCGTGTTCAACGACCGCGGCAGCTACCTGTGCCGGGCCGACGTGAGCGAACGCGCCCGGCCTGGCGTCGTCAATGGCCTGGGCATCTGGTGGCGCAAATTCGGCCTGAACGGCACCAACGTCAATGAACTGACGCACCAGCGGCTGACCGACATGGGCCGTGCGCCCTCGTTCTACGACTGCCTGGTGGACGTTGCGCCGGTGCCGCCGGAACCTGGCGCCTGATGCGCTGGTGGCTGGGTGCCGCGTTCGTGGCGGCTGCGGTGGCGTTGGTCCTGTCCAGCGGCTGCAGCAGCGTGGGCTACTACGCCCAGGCCGCTGGCGGCCACCTGCACCTGGTGAACGCCGCCCGTCCCGTGGCCGAGCTGGTGGCCGACCCCGCCACCGCGGCGCCGCTGCGCGATCGCCTGCTGCTCAGCCAGCGCATGCGCGACTTCGCGGTGAGTGACCTCAAACTGCCCGACAACCGCAGCTACCGCGGCTACGCCGACCTGAAGCGGCCGTCGGTCGTCTACAACGTCGTGGCCGCTGGCGAGTTGTCCCTGGAACTGAAGACCTGGTGCTTTCCGGTGGTGGGTTGCGTGGGCTACCGCGGCTACTTCAGCCGTGAACCAGCCGAGACGCTGGCCGCCGAACTGCGCGGCCAGGGCTGGGAGACCAGCGTCTACGGCGTGCCGGCCTACAGCACGCTGGGCCGGACCGACTGGCTGGGCGGAGACCCCTTGCTGAACACCTTCATCTTCTGGCCCGAAGGCGAACTGGCGCGGCTGCTGTTCCATGAACTCAGCCACCAGGTGGCCTATGCCGACGACGACACGATGTTCAACGAGTCCTTCGCCGTGGCGGTGGAGCGCATCGGCGGTGCCATGTGGCTGCAACAGCACGCCAGCGAGGCAGCGCGGGCCGAGTACGCCGCGCTCGACCGCCGCCGCCAGGCTTTCCGGGCGCTGACCCTGCGCACGCGGCTGCGCCTGGCGGCCATCTACGCCGGCCCGCAGCCCGACGCCGACAAGCGCCAGGCCAAGGCCCAGGCCATGGCCGACTTCCGCGCCGAGGTTGAAACCCTGAAGGCCGGCCCCTGGGCTGGCTTCAGCGGCTATGACGGCTGGGTGGCCCGCGCCAACAACGCCGCGTTTGCCGTTCAGGCCGCCTACGATGAACTGGTTCCAGCCTTCGAAGCGCTGTTTGAAGCCCAGGGCCGCGACTTCGACCGCTTCTACGCCGCGGTCAAGCTGTTGTCCGACTTGCCGAAGGCCGAGCGCCGCAGCAGACTCCAGGCATTCAAACCGAGGTAAGCACCGCATGGCCGACATCCACATCCACCGAGACCACGAACTCGGCCTGACCAAGGCCCGCAAGATCGCCTGGAAGTGGGCTGAGGAAGTCGAGGCCAAGTTCGACATGGCCTGCACCGTGATCGAAGGCGAATTCAGCGACACCGTCGAATTCACGCGCAGCGGCGTCAACGGTACCCTGGTGGTGGCGGCCGACCACTTCGACCTGAACGCCAAGCTGGGTTTCCTGCTCGGCGCTTTCAGCAAGACGATCGAGAGCGAGATCGAGAAGAACCTGGACGCCCTGCTCAGCAAGAGCAGCCGCGCCGCGGCGCCGGCGGCGAAGAAGGCGGCTGCAGCCAAAAAGACGCAGCGGAAGTCCTGACCCAGGCTGGCACGCCGTCCGAAGCCCGCGCGGGGGCGATCAATCAACACCAGGAGCTGGGCCGCGAACGACTCGCCGCGTGTGGCCCCCTCGAGCGGGGGTCGGCCCAACGGCGTGCTGTACCGGGCAGTGGCCTCAGTGAAAACCCGAGTCTGACGAAAAGTGCTGTGCAGGGGCTGGTTCGTGACTTGAGCCTTGGCTCGGTCGGTTGTCTAAAGATCTTGTCCAGGCACTACATTCCGGTCATGGCGTTCGAAGCAGAGCGCTGCACAGGCCGAACAACACAGTGGGACAAGCCATGGCAACACCGTTGTATTCCATGCCGGGTGCACAGGTGGCGGCGCTGGCCGGCCACGACGACGCCACGCTCATGACCGCTGGGGTCCGTGTTGGCACTGTGGGCAACAGCGACGCCCGCACCGTCAACCAGGTGCTGGCCGAAAGCCAGGTGCTGTCGGTCATCGACGAACTGGAAGACGACCTGGTGGCGATACTGGCCGGCGACAAGAACCGCATGGTGGCTGTCATGCACTACTGCTTCGGCCCGGGCAGGCGCGAGGTCGTCGAAACCTACCCGCAGCGGCGCAAGGGCCAGCCGCATTTCGCCCATGCCCGCAGCGTGCGCAATGCGCTCGACCTTGTCCGCCTGTTGCTTTTCCCCGCGTTTGCCTCGAACACGCCATGTCTTTGTCCAACCGTCGTACCCTGACGCAGTACCTGATCGAGCAGCGCCGCCGGTTCCCGGGTGCCAGTGGCGAGCTCAATGCGTTGATCCTGGATGTCTCGCTGGCCTGCAAGGCCATTGGCCGCTCGGTCGCCTTTGGTGCGCTGGGCGACCCGAACACGGATCAGGCCAGTGACGCCGACCCCGGGCTTGATCTCAAGCTGCAGGGCGGGGCGTCAAAGTCCATGGATCTGGTCGCCAACGAGATCTTCATCCGCACCACGGAATGGAGCGGCAATCTCGCGGGCATGGCCAGCGAGGAAATGGATGCTCCCCACCAGATACCTGTTGCTTACGCGCGTGGCAAGTACCTGCTGGTGTTCGACCCCCTGGACGGCAGCAGCACCATCGACGTGAACGTCTCGGTGGGCAGCATCTTCAGCATCCTTCGTCTTCCCTCGGATGCAAACGAGGCAGAAGAACCACCCGGGCGTGACGTCACCGAGGCCGACTTCCTGCAGCCGGGCACGCGGCAGGTCGCGGCAGGGTATGCGCTGTACGGGCCGGCCACGATGCTGATCCTGACGGTGGGCGCAGGCGTCGTGGGTTTCACGCTCGACCCGAACCTGGGCGAATTCAAGCTGACCCACCCTGACATCCGGATACCGCCCGACACCCAGGAATTCGCCATCAACAGCAGCAACTCGCGCTTCTGGGAGCCGCCGGTGAAGCGTTATGTCGACGAGTGCCTGGCGGGCAAGACCGGCCCGCGTGGCAAGGACTTCAACATGCGCTGGATCGCCAGCATGGTGGCCGAGGCCCACCGTGTGCTGCTGCGCGGCGGTGTCTTCATGTACCCGCGTGACACCCGGGACCCCAGGAAGCCAGGCCGCCTGCGCCTGTTGTATGAAGCCAACCCGATCGGGCTGATCATGGAACAGGCCGGTGGCCGCGCCAGCACCGGTCGCCAGCCCGTGCTGGGCGTGCAGCCCAGCGAACTGCAGCAGCGTGTCGGCGTGGTTTTCGGCAGCCGCAACGAGGTCGAGAGAATCGAGCGTTATCACGCCGACACCGCTACCCGCGATGTCGCCAACCCCTTGTTCGCCGAACGCAGCCTGTTCCGGGATTGACCGCGCGGAGCCGCCCAAGCATGAGCCACTTGCATCCCATCGTCGCCATCACCGGTTCTTCCGGTGCAGGCACCAGTTCCGTGACGAGTACCTTCGAGAACATCTTCAGGCGCGAGAAAGTTCGGGCCGCGGTGGTCGAAGGCGACAGCTTCCATCGCTACACCCGCCTGGAGATGCGCGCCCGCCAGGCCGAGGCCGAAAAGGCCGGCAACAAGAACTTCAGCCACTTCGGACCCGAGAACAACCTGTTTCCGGAACTCGAGGCGTTGTTCCGCGACTACGGCGAAAGTGGCACGGGACGCAGCCGCAAGTATCTGCACGACCCGGCCGAAGCCAAGCCTCATGGCCAGGAGCCCGGCACCTTCACACCCTGGGAAGACCTGCCCACCGACACCGACCTGCTGTTCTACGAAGGCCTGCATGGCGCCGTGGTCACGCCAGACGTCAACATCGCGCGCTACCCCGACCTGCTGATCGGGGTGGTACCGGTGATCAATCTGGAATGGATCCAGAAGCTCTGGCGCGACAAGCACGTGCGCGGCTATTCGGCCGAAGCCGTCACCGACACCATCCTGCGCCGCATGCCCGACTATGTGCACTACATCGTGCCGCAGTTCGCGCACACCCACGTGAATTTCCAGCGGGTGCCCATCGTCGACACCAGCAACCCGTTCATTGCCCGCGACATTCCGCAGCCCGACGAGAGCCTGTGCGTCATACGCTTCGCCAACCCGAAGGGCATCGACTTCCCTTACCTGCTGAGCATGATCCACGACAGCTTCATGAGCCGTGCCAACACCGTGGTGGTGCCCGGTGGCAAGATGGAACTGGCCATGCAACTGATCTTCACGCCCTTCATATGGCGCATGATGGAACGCCGCCAGCGTGCCCTGGGTGCGATCTGAGCCGCCCATGCTGAAGGCGCTCATCTGGGATGTCGACGGCACGATTGCCGAGACCGAACGCGACGGCCACCGCATCGCCTTCAATCTGGCCTTCGAGGCGCTGGGCCTGGCCTGGCGCTGGGACCTCGCGCTGTATGCAGAACTGCTGCATGTGGCGGGTGGCCAGGAGCGGCTGCTGCACGACATGGCGCGTCGGCCCGATGCGCCACCCGCAGGCGCAGAACGCCAGGCCCTGATGCTCGAGGTGCATGGCCGCAAGAACCGCTTCTACACCGACATCGTGGCCCGCAGCGGGCTTCCTGCGCGACCGGGCGTGAAACGCCTGGTGGCCGAATGCCAGGCCGCGGGCGTGAAGATGGCGGTGGCCACCACCACCAGCCGCGGCAATGTCGCCGCCTTGTTTGCCAGCCTCTGGGGCGAGCACTGGAGGGACATCTTTCCGGTGGTGGTCGGTGCCGAGGACGCGGCGGTGAAGAAGCCAGACCCGCTGGCCTACCGCATCGCGCTGCAACGGCTGGGCGTGCCGGCCGCCGACGCGTTTGCCCTGGAAGACTCGCCGAACGGCCTGCAGGCCGCACGGGCCGCGGGCGTCGCCTGTGGCGTGACGCGCAGCGAGTTCTTCGTCGATGCGGTCTTCGAAGGCGCCGCCTGGGTGCGCGGCGACCTCGACGAGGCGCCGGCAATGACCCTGGCTCGGCTTCTTCAGTCAGGCTCTGGCAGTATTTCCTGGAACCCGATGTCTGGAGCTTGAACCATGCGCCTTGCTGTTTCGACCTTGCTGGCCTGTGCCGCGCTGGTGGCGGCCGGGCTGGCGCCCCTGGCCGTCCAGGCCCAGAAGCCCGCCGCCACTGCCCCCGCCGCTGCCTGCCCGGCGCTGCTGCAGCACAGCTTCCCGCGCCTGCAAGACGAGAAGCCGCAGGCGTTGTGCCAGTACGCCGGCAAGGTACTGCTGGTCGTCAACACCGCCAGTTTCTGCGGCTTCACGCCCCAGTACGAAGGCCTGGAAAAACTGAACGCCCGCTACGCCGACAAGGGGCTGGTGATCCTGGGCTTCCCAACGAACGACTTCAACCAGGAGTCGACCGACAGCAAGAAGATCGCCGACCTTTGCTTCAACACCTATGGCGTGAAGTTCCCGATGTTCAGCCGCACCAGCGTGAAGGGCAACAGCGCCAACCCGCTCTACCAGCAACTGGCCCAGGCTACCGGACAGGCGCCGCGCTGGAACTTCCACAAGTACCTGGTCGACCGCAGCGGCAAGCCGCTGGCCAGTTACGGCAGCAATGTCGACCCGCTCAGCCCGACTCTGGTAGCGGCCGTGGAGAAGGCGCTGGCGGCGAAGTAATGCTGTTCGCCGCCAGTCCAGGCTACTTCAGGGATTCGATCAGGTCGATGTATTCCTGCATGGCATCGTCGGTGCCCTTGCCCTTCACGCCGGCCCAGGCGTCGTACTTGGCGCGGCCCACCATGTCGGTGAAGCCCGGCCGCTTGCCTTCGACATCGCCAGCGGTGGCCTGCTTGTACAGCGCATAGATCTGCAGCAACGTGGCGTTGTCCGGCTTCTCGGGCAGGCTCTTGCTGGCGGCAACGGCGGCTTCGAACTGGGCTTTCAGCTTGGACATGGCGGCGTTCCTTGAAGGCGGGTGTGCGGGGCTTGGGTGTTAGTCTGAACTTGACGCCCGGGATGTTACCCAGCATCGTGCGCAGCCTCCGCCACCGCAGCCCCCAAGGAAAACCCGATGCCGCAAGGCGAAAACCCGGCCCAGCCCGCGGCCGAACGCATGTCGCGGGTGGACACCGCCTGGCTGCGCATGGACAACGACGTCAACCTGATGATGATCGTCGGCGTCTGGCTGCTGACACCGGCCATCACGCTGCAGGCGCTGAAGGACCGCATCGAGTCCAAGCTGCTGCAGTACGACCGCTTTCGCCAGAAGGCCGTGGCCGATGCCATGGGCGCGAACTGGGTGCACGACGACGACTTCCAGATCGACAGGCATGTCCTTGCCGAATCGCTGGTTCCAGGTCGCGGTGAAACCGAACGCCACGCGCTGCAGCGCCTGTGCGGTGAACTGGCCACCCGGCCCCTGGATCCGCAGCGCCCGCTGTGGCAGTTCCACTTCATCGAACACTATGAAGGTGGCAGTGCTCTCGTGGCGCGGGTGCACCATTGCATCGGCGACGGCATCGCGCTCATCTCGGTGATGCTGTCGATCACCGACGGCGGCAGCGACCCTCCGAAACGCCGCCGCCGCAGCCGGCCCGAAGCCGATGCCACAGGCGACGACCGCACCAACGAAGGCGACTGGCTGGCCGACGCCGTGCTCAAGCCCCTGACCGACATCGCCGTGAAGGCCGTGGCCATGTATGGCGGCGGCGTGGCCAAGTCGCTGGAGATGCTGGCGCACCCGCAGCAGAACCTGCTGGGCAGCGTCGACATGGCCAGGAGCGGCGTGCAGGTGCTGGCCGACGTGGGTGCGCTGGCGCTGATGGCCGACGACTCGCCCACCTTGCTGAAAGGCCGGCCCAGCGGCCGCAAGGTCGTGGCCTGGAGCGAGCCGCTGCCGCTGGACGAGGTGAAGGCCATCGGCCGCGGCCTGGGCTGCTCGGTCAACGACGTCCTGCTGTCCTGCGCCGCCGGGGCTTTCGGCGAATACCTGCGCGGCCGTGGCCAGGACCCGCGAGCCAAGGAGATCCGCGCCATGGTGCCGGTGAACCTGCGCCCACTGGACCAGGCCTGGAAGCTGGGCAACCGCTTCGGCCTGGCGCCGCTGGTGCTGCCCATCGGTGTGGACAACCCGGTCGAACGTGTCTATGCCGTGCACCGGCGCATGGACGAACTGAAGGGCAGCTACCAGCCGCTGCTGGCGTTTGCGGTGCTGGCGATGAGCGGCCTGTTCATCAAGCCGGTGCAGGACATGGTGCTGGGCATGTTCGCGAAGAAGGCCACTGCGGTGATGACCAACGTGCCTGGCCCGGCCCAGCACCTGAAGTTCTGCGGCGCCACGCTGCGCCAGACCATGTTCTGGGTGCCGGCCTCGGGCGATATCGGCGTGGGTGTGTCGATCCTGTCCTATGGCGGCGGTGTGCAGTTCGGCCTGATCACCGACGAGGCACTGTGCCCCGAGCCGCAAGAGGTGATCGACCGCTTCGAGCCCGAGTTCGACAAGTTGTTGCTGCTCACCCTGATGCTGCCCTGGGGCCGCGAAGCCGCGGTCTGAAACGGCGTCAGGCTGCAGGCTGGGCACAATGTGCGGCCAAGTACAGCGGCTTTGCCAGAGGAGACCTGCACCATGG
The DNA here is from genome assembly GCA_001464055.1 of Burkholderiales bacterium Ga0077543. Taxonomy (GTDB): domain Bacteria; phylum Pseudomonadota; class Gammaproteobacteria; order Burkholderiales; family Burkholderiaceae_C; genus Rubrivivax. The sequence goes on along the minus strand of LNET01000105.1, from coordinate 48,696 downwards.
CCATCATCGTCGACATCGACCTGGGTTACGAATTTGCCGTCAAGGCGCCTTTCAAGGAAGTCTTCGACGTTCTCTCCGACGTGCCCACCTCGGTGAGTTTTTTCCCGAAAGTGGACCAGCTGGTCGACCTGGGTGGTGGCGTGTATCGCTGGGAAATGGAAAAAGTCGGCAGCGGCCAGGTCAGCATCCAGACCATCTACGCCAGCAAATACGTGTCCAACCGCGCCAAGGGTACGGTGGTGTGGACGCCGGTGAAGGGCGAGGGCAATGCCCTGGTGGGCGGCAGCTGGAAGATCACCGACCAGAAGAAGAGCACGGGCATCGAACTGAAGATCACCGGCAAGGTCGACGTGCCGCTGCCCGGGCTGATGAAGATGGTGGTCGTACCGGTGGTCAGCGGCGAATTCGAGAAGCTGGTCGAAAAGTACATCGCCAACCTCATCAAGAAGTTCGGCGGCGAGGTTTGACCACAGGCCCGCATGGCGTTTGGCGTGGCCTGCGCGCCTGGCAGTACCTCAGCCCGGCTGGTATGAACTCGCCAGCCGGTGCAGGTGCGTGCGCGAGGCTTGTTCCAGGTAGGGCAGCAGCAGGCTCAGCACGTGGTACGCCCCGCGCGACACTGAACCGGCCGCGCTGTCGGCGTCCAGCGCCTTGCGCGGCTCGCGCACGTATTCGAAGCTGAGCCAGTAGGTCAGCACCACCACCATCGCGGTCGACACCGGTGCGGCTTCGACGCCGGTGATCTGCACCACGCCGCTGCGCGACAGGCCGTCCAGCAGGCCCTGCACCGCCCGTGTCTTGTTCTTCAGCACGAACTGGAAGTGCGTTTCCAGGCGGCGGTTCTTGCTGAGCAGGTCGTTCAGGTCGCGGTACAGGAATCGGTACTGCCAGATCAGTTCGAACAGCATGTGGAAGAACAACCAGGCGTCCTCGACGTTCTCGACGCCGTCGGCGGCGACGAGCAGCTCGTTCAGCGCCGCCTCGAAGCGGTTGAACAGCGTGTTGATCAGCTCGTCCTTGGCCGGGTAGTGGTAGTACAGGTTGCCCGGGCTGATGCGCATCTCGGCGCTGATCAGCGTGGTGCTGACATTGGGTTCGCCGAAGCGGTTGAACAGGTCCAGCGACACCTCGAGGATGCGTTCGGCGGTGCGGCGGGGCTTCTTCGGTGCGGCGGCGGGCATGGTGAATCCATTCTTGCATCGGCCCGGGTGCGGGCGGCTGCCTACAATCCCGGCCCCTATGCCCATGATCTCTGCCGACGGCGGCCCCGCCGTCCGCTTCGAACAAGTCACGAAGACCTACACCGGTGCCCGGGGCAGTTTCCGCGCACTCGACAGCGTCTCTTTCGACATCGCCCAGGGGGAATTCTTCGGTCTGCTGGGCCCCAACGGCGCCGGCAAGACCACGCTGATTTCCGTGCTGGCCGGCCTGGCACGGGCCAGCAGCGGCCGCGTCACGGTGATGGGCCACGATGTCGTGAACGATTACGCCGCGGCACGCCGGGCCCTGGGCATCGTGCCGCAGGAACTGGTCTTCGACCCCTTCTTCAGCGTGCGCGAGTCGCTGCGCATCCAGAGCGGCTATTTCGGCGTGAAGAACAACGAGGCCTGGATCAACGAGCTGCTGGAGCAGCTGGGCCTGGCCGACAAGGCCAAGGCCAACATGCGGCAGCTCTCGGGCGGCATGAAGCGGCGTGTGCTGGTGGCGCAGGCGCTGGTGCACCGACCTCCCGTCATCGTGCTCGACGAGCCCACCGCCGGCGTGGACGTGGAACTGCGCCAGACGCTGTGGCACTTCATCGCGCGCCTGAACCGCGAAGGCCACACCGTGCTGCTGACCACGCACTACCTGGAAGAAGCCGAGGCGCTGTGCAGCCGCATCGCGATGCTCAAGCAGGGCAGGGTGGTGGCGCTGGACCGCACCGCCAACCTGCTGGCCGGCACGGCCAGCACCATGCTGCGCTTCAAGACCGACAGCGCTCTGCCGCCGGCCCTGCAGGCCAATGCGCGCGTCACCGGGCGCAGCGTGCAGATCACGGCCCGGGACGCCGGCGATGTCGAGCAGCTGCTCGCCAAGCTGCGTGCCGGCGGCGTGAAGGTCGAGGACCTGGAGATCGGCCGGGCCGACCTGGAGGACGTGTTCCTGGAGATCATGGAAGGCGCAGGCTCGGTCGCGCAGGGGGCGGCATGAACGGTGTCGGCACGCTCTTCCGCAAGGAGATCCTGCGCTTCTGGAAAGTGGCCTTCCAGACCGTGGCCGCACCGGTGATGACGGCAGTCCTGTATCTGGTGATCTTCGGCCATGTGCTCGAAGACAAGGTCGAGGTCTTTCCGGGCGTGGGCTACACCAGCTTCCTGATTCCCGGCCTGGTGATGATGAGCGTGCTGCAGAACGCCTTCGCCAACAGCAGCAGTTCGCTGGTGCAGAGCAAGGTCACCGGCAACCTGGTGTTCCTGCTGGTGACGCCGCTGTCGCACCGGGCCTGGTTCGCGGCCTACGTTGGCGCATCGGTGGTGCGGGGGCTGATGGTGGGCCTGGGGGTGTTCCTGGTCACGGCCTGGTTTGCGCCGCTGCGCATGGCCGAGCCCTGGTGGGTCATCACCTTCGCCTTGCTGGGCGCTGGCATGCTGGGCTCGCTGGGCCTGATCGCGGGCCTGTGGGCCGACAAGTTCGACCAGATGGCGGTGTTCCAGAACTTCATCATCATGCCCATGACCTTCCTGTCGGGTGTGTTCTATTCGGTGCACTCGCTGCCGGGGCTTTGGCAGACCGTGAGTCATCTGAACCCGTTCTTCTACATGATCGACGGCTTCAGGCGCGGCTTCTTCGGCGTCAGCGATGTCTCGCCCTGGCTCAGCCTGGCCATCGTCGGCAGCAGCTTCCTGGTCGTGGCCGGCATCACGCTGCGCCTGCTGGCCACCGGCTACAAGCTGCGCAGCTGATGGCCATAATCCACCGCATTCCTCCGGAGCAATTCATGCACACCATCACCAACGCTGGCGACGACAAGCCTTCCAAGGCCGCCAAGGACAACGCCGCCGACGGCCAGGAAGCGCAACTGCTGTTCAAGTCGCGCTTCGTCATGGTGTTCGGCGAGATCGACGACAAGATGGCCCGCGCCACCTGTGCCCGCCTGATCGCGCTGTCGCAGGAGTCCGATGCGCCCATCCACATGCTGGTCAGCAGCCCGGGTGGCCATGTCGAGAGCGGTGACGCCATCCACGACATGATCCGCTTCGTGCGCGCTCCGGTCACCACGGTGGGCACGGGCTGGGTCGCCAGCGCCGGCACGCACATCTTCCTGGCGCCTCCTGCCGAGCGCCGGGTTTGCCTGCCGAACACCCGTTTCATGATCCATCAGCCCGCCGGCGGCGCCGGCGGCCAGGCCACCGACATCGCCATCCAGGCCAAGGAAATCATCAAGACCCGCGCGCGCATCGCCGCCGTGGTGGCGCGCCAGACCGGCCAGAAGCTGGACAAGGTGATGACCGACATGGAGCGCGACTACTGGATGAGCGCCGAGGAAGCCACGGCCTACGGCATCGTCTCGCGCGTCGTCGAACGTCAGGCCGACCTGTCATGAGCGACCCCACGCCCGGGCAGGTGCGCGACTTCATCGCCGCGGGCCTGAGTTGTTCGCATCTCGAGGTCGAGGGCGATGGCCGGCACTTCTTTGCCACCATCGTCTCGGCCGAGTTCGAAGGCATGTCGCGGGTGCGCCGCCACCAGCGTGTCTATTCGGCCCTGGGCGATAGAATGCGCGAGCAGATTCACGCCTTGTCGATGAAGACCCTGACCCCCAGCGAATTTGCGGCTCCTGCCGCCGGCCACCACGCCTGATTCCCCTTCGGTGCGGGGCCGTGGTGGCTGCGCGCCACCCTTTCCCCAGACACCCGGTGATCACACTCGCGCTATCCAAGGGCCGCATCTTCGACGACACCCTGCCGCTGCTGCGCGCGGCCGGCGTCGAGGTGCTGGAGAACCCCGAAACGAGCCGCAAGCTCATCTTGCCCACCAGCCGTGCCGACCTGCGCGTGGTGCTGGTGCGCGCCAGCGACGTACCCACTTACGTGCAGCATGGCGGCGCCGACCTGGGCGTGGCCGGGCACGACGTCTTGCTGGAACATGCCCATGAACTGGGCCCCGGCGGCGTGGTGGGCCTGTACCGGCCGGTGGACCTGGGCATTGCCCGCTGCCGCATGAGCGTGGCGACCCGCGCCGGCTTCGACTACGCTGCAGCAGCCCGCCATGGCGCGCGCATGCGCGTGGCCACCAAGTACACCCACATCGCTCGCGAGCACTTCGCCGCGAAAGGCATGCATGTCGACCTGATCAAGCTCTACGGATCGATGGAACTGGCGCCCTTGACAGGCCTGGCCGATGCCATCGTCGACCTGGTGTCCACCGGCAGCACGCTCAAGGCCAACCATCTGGTCGAGGTCGAGCACATCATGGACATCTCGGCGCGGCTGGTGGTGAACCCGGCCTCGCTGAAGCTGAAGCAGGACAGGCTGCGTGCGTTGATCGAAGCCTTCGACGCGGCCTCTCGAAGGAATCACCCATGAGCCCGGTCGGGGTCCATCGCCTGTCGACCCAGGCCGCCGGCTTCGAAACCGACTTCCAACGACTGCGCCACTGGTCTGCCGACACCGACGCCGCGATCGAGACCCGCGTGGCCGAAATCATTGCCGACGTGCGCGCCCGTGGCGACGCGGCGGTACTGGACTACACGGCCCGCTTCGACCGGCTGCAAGCCGACAGCGTGGCAGCGCTGGAGATCGGCGCGCCTGAACTGCGGGCCGCCTTCGATGCCATCCCGCCCGCCCAACGCGTCGCGCTTGAAAACGCCGCGGAACGTGTCCGCGCGTACCACCTGCGCCAGCTCGACGCCAGCAGCCGCAGCTGGCACTACCTGGACCGCGACGGCAGCCTGCTGGGCCAGAAGGTCACGCCGCTGGACCGCGTGGGCATCTACGTGCCCGGTGGCCAGGCGGCCTACCCCAGCAGCGTGCTCATGAACGCCATTCCGGCGCAGGTGGCCGGAGTCGGAGAGATCGTGATGGTCGTGCCCACGCCTGAGGGTGCGAAGAACGCGCTGGTGCTGGCTGCCGCGCATGTGGCCGGCGTACACCGCGTCTTTACCATCGGGGGCGCGCAGGCGGTGGCGGCCCTGGCCTACGGCACGGCCACGGTGCCGCGGGTGGACAAGATCACCGGCCCGGGCAATGCTTTTGTTGCCAGCGCCAAGCGGCGTGTGTTCGGGCAGGTGGGCATCGACATGATCGCCGGGCCGAGCGAGATCCTGGTGCTGGCAGACGGTACGGTGCCGGCCGACTGGGTGGCGATGGACCTGTTCAGCCAGGCCGAGCATGACGCGCTGGCGCAAAGCATCCTGCTCTGCCCCGACGCCGACTACATCGCCGCCGTGCAGGCCGCCATCGACCGCCTGCTGCCCGAGATGCCGCGTGCCGCCATCATCCGCGCCTCGCTGGAAGGGCGCGGCGCGCTGATCCACACCCGCTCGATGGAAGAAGCCTGCGAGATCAGCAACCGCCTGGCGCCCGAGCATCTGGAAGTGATGTCGGCCGAACCTGGCCGCTGGGAGCCTCTGCTGCGCCACGCCGGTGCCATCTTCCTGGGGGGCTTCACCAGCGAAAGCCTGGGCGACTACTGCGCCGGGCCGAACCATGTGCTGCCCACCGCCGGCACGGCGCGCTTCAGCTCGCCCCTGGGCGTGTACGACTTCGTCAAGCGCAGCAGCCTCATCCAGGTCACCCAGGTCGGTGCCAACCTGCTGGGCCCGGTGGCTGCCGAACTGGCCTATGGCGAAGGCCTGCAGGCGCATGCCCGCGCAGCCGAAATGCGCGTGCAGCCCGCCGCGGCTGCGCTGCCCCAGGGCGTGGCCTTCAGCGTGCGGCCGGTGGACGGGGTCAATCTGGATGCGGTGATGAAGCTGGAAGTGGCCGCCGGCCAGCGCCCCTTCGTGGCCAGCGTGCCCGTGTCGCTGGCCCAGGTGGCGTATTCACCCGCGGGCCGAGCCGTGGCGATGTTCGATGGCGAGACTGCCGTGGGCATGATGCTGCTCTACGACATGCGACAGGACAAGGACCAGCCCGCCGAACAGCTGTACGTCTGGCGCCTGCTGGTGGACGCGCAACACCAGCGCTGCGGCTATGGGCGGCTGGCCATCCAATGGGTCGTCGACGAAGCCAGGCGTCTGGGCCTGCAGAGCGTGGGCCTGTCGCACCGGGACCTGCCCGGCAGCCCGGCGGGCTTTTACGCGAAATTGGGTTTCACCTACACCGGCGAAGCGGAAGACGGCGAGCTGAAGATGATTCTGCCCCTGGATTGACACGAACTTCGTGCAACACTAGAGTTGTGTTTCACGAAGCCAGTGGACCTGCGGTCCGAACATGAAGAACGTCACCGTCACCATGGAAGAAAGCGTCGCCGACTGGGCGCGCATGGAGGCTGCCCGGCGCAACACCAGCGTGTCACGCCTGGTGGGCGAGTTGCTGGCCGAGAAGATGCGGCACGACGACGCCTACGAGCGCGCGATGCGCGAGGCGCTGGAGTTCCGCAGCTATGGCGTTTCCACGGGCCCCTATCTGACCGACGATGAGTTGTACGACCGGGGTCGCGGCCGATGAGCGCGGTCTTCGTCGACACCAACGTGCTGCTTTACGGCGTGGATGATCGGGACCCCCAGAAGCGCGACCGTGCCCGAGACTGGTTGGCGGTGTGCTGGGAACGGCGCTGCGGCCGCATCAGCACCCAGGTCGTCAACGAGTTCTACGCCAACGTGCGCAAGAAGTTCTCGGCATCGCTGTCGGCGGGCGATGCCCGCTCCGATGTACGCCGCTACCAGAACTGGAAACCCTGGATCATCGACCAGCTCACCATCGAGTCGGCGTGGGCCGTGGAGAGCCGCTACGGGCTGAGCTACTGGGACGCCCTGATGGTGGCGGCGGCCCAGCACCAGGCCTGTCGCTGGCTGCTGACCGAAGATCTGCAGCACGGCCAGCAGATCGACGGCGTGCGCATCGTCAACCCCTTCATCAGCAGCCCCGACATCCTGGACGTTCCCGCATGAGCCCGCCGCCCACTCTGGCCGACCGCATCGCCCGCACCATCCGGCAGGACGTGCAGTCGACCCACGGCTACGCGATCCAGCCCAGTGCCGGACTGGTGAAGCTGGACGCGATGGAAAACCCCTTCCGGCTGCCGCCGGAACTGCAGGCCGATCTGGGCCGGCGCCTTGCACGGGTGGCCATCAACCGCTATCCGGTACAGAGCACGGTCGACCTGGTGGCCGCCTTGTCGCGGCATGTCGAACTGCCGGCGGGCTGCAAGCTGATCCTGGGCAATGGCTCTGACGAGCTCATCGACCTGCTGTCGGTGGCCTGCAACGTGTCCGGCGCGGTGATGCTGGCGCCGCTGCCGGGCTTCGTGATGTACGAAATGAGCGCACGGCTGCGTGGCATGCGCTTCGTCGGCGTGCCTTTGCGCCCGGATTTCGACCTGGACGAAGCCGCGATGCTGGCCGCCATCGAGACGCATCACCCGGCGATCACCTACATCGCCTACCCGAACAATCCCACGGCCAACCTGTTCAGCGAAGCTGCCATCGAGCGTATCGTCGACGCTGTCGGCCGCCAGAACGGCCTGGTGGTGATGGACGAGGCCTACCAGCCGTTTTCCAGTCGCAGCTGGCTGCAGCGCATGGCACAGCAACCGCACGTGCTGGTGATGCGCACGCTGTCGAAGTTCGGCCTGGCTGGCGTGCGCCTGGGATACCTGTGCGGCCATGCGGCGCTGGTCGACGAGATCGACAAGGTGCGCCCGCCCTACAACGTCAGCGTGCTGAACGCCGAAGCGGCGCTGTTCGCGCTGGACCATGCGGGCGAATATGCCCGCCAGGCCGAGCTGCTGAAGAGAGAACGCGGCCGGCTGCAGGCCGCGCTGCAGGCGCTGCCCGGCGTGCAGCCATTTCCCAGCGAAGCCAACATGATCCTGGTGCGTGTGCCCGATTCGAAACACACGTTCGAAGGCATGAAGGCCCGCGGCGTGCTGGTCAAGCACATCGCCGGCCTGCACCCCCTGCTGGCGCAATGCCTGCGCCTGACCGTCGGCACACCGGAAGAGAACGATCTGATGATGGCGGCCCTGAAAGCGAGCCTTTGAAATGAACAGAACCGCCACCGTCCAGCGCGACACCAAGGAAACACAGATTCGGGTGCAGGTCGACCTGGATGGCACCGGCCAGGCCGATCTGTCCACCGGCATCGGCTTTTTCGACCACATGCTCGACCAGATTGCGCGTCACGGGCTGATCGATCTGCACATCCACGCCAAGGGCGACCTGCACATCGACGGCCACCACACCGTGGAAGACGTGGGCATCACTCTGGGCATGGCCTTTGCGAAGGCCGTGGGCGACAAGCGCGGCATCACCCGCTATGGTCACAGCTACGTGCCTCTGGACGAGGCGCTGTCGCGCGTGGTCGTCGACTTTTCCGGTCGTCCGGGCCTGCACATGCACGTGCCCTTCAAGGCCGGCGCCATCGGCGGCTTCGACACCCAGCTCACGTACGAGTTTTTCCAGGGCTTCGTCAACCACGCACTCGTCACGCTGCACATCGACAATCTCAAGGGTGAAAACGCCCATCACCAGTGCGAAACGGTGTTCAAGGCCTTTGCCCGGGCGCTGCGCATGGCGCTGACACCCGATCCGCGTTCGGCCGGTGTCATTCCTTCCACCAAAGGCAGCCTCTAGGACCGGTCATGGCCAGCACCGTCGCTGTCGTCGACTACGGCATGGGCAATCTGCGCTCTGTTTCGCAAGCGGTGGCCCATGTCGCGCGCGACAGCGATGTGCGCGTGATCGTCACCGCCAACCCGGAGGAGGTGTTTGCCGCCGACCGCGTGGTGCTGCCCGGCCAGGGTGCGATGCGCGACTGCATGCGCGAACTCCGTGAATCGGGCCTGAAAGACGCCGTGTTGCACGCTGCCGCGCACAAGCCGCTGATGGGCGTGTGCGTGGGCATGCAGATGCTGCTGGACCACAGCGAAGAGCAGGACACCCTGGGCCTGGGCCTGGTGCCGGGCCGGGTGAAGCGCTTCCAGCTCGAAGACCGGCTGCAGCCCGACGGCAGCCGCTACAAGGTGCCGCAGATGGGCTGGAACCGTGTCTTCCAGCGGCCGCACCCGGTCTGGGCCGGCGTGCCCGACGGGGCGTGGTTCTATTTCGTGCACAGTTTCTATGCCGAACCGGCCCAGGCGGCTCACACTGCGGGCCTCAGTGAGTACGGCGCGCGCTTTACCTGTGCGCTGGCGCGGGATAACATTTTCGCGACGCAGTTTCACCCGGAAAAAAGTGCCGAGCAGGGTCTGGCGCTGTACCGCAACTTCCTGCGCTGGAACCCGTGACGTCTTCCGCCTCGAAGTCCGCTTTCCCACCCCCATCCCACCTGCTGCGCTGAGCCATGCTGCTGATTCCTGCCATCGACCTGAAAGACGGCCACTGCGTGCGCCTTGAACAAGGCGACATGTCGATTGCCACCAGTTTTGGCGACGACCCGGGCGCCATGGCGCAGCGCTGGCTGGACGCCGGGGCGCGCCGCCTGCATCTGGTCGACCTGAACGGGGCCTTTGCCGGCAAACCCGTCAATGAAGGAGCCGTGAAGTCCATCCTGCGCGTCGTCGGCGACAAGATTCCGGTGCAGCTGGGCGGTGGCATCCGCGACCTGGACACCATCGAACGCTACCTGGACGACGGCCTGAGCTACGTCATCATCGGCACCGCTGCCGTGAAGAGCCCGGGTTTCCTGAAGGACGCCTGCAGCGCCTTCGGTGGTCACATCATCGTGGGCCTGGACGCCAAGGACGGCAAGGTTGCCACCGACGGCTGGAGCAAGCTCACCGGCCACGAAGTCGTGGACCTGGCGAAGAAGTTCGAAGACTACGGCGTCGAAGGCGTCATCTACACCGACATCGGGCGCGACGGCATGCTCACCGGCATCAACGTCGAAGCCACCGTGAAGCTGGCGAGGGCGTTGACCATCCCGGTCTTCGCATCGGGCGGCTTGGCCGGCATGGCCGACATCGACGCCCTGTGCGCCGTCGAATCCGACGGTGTCGAAGGCGTCATCTGTGGCCGCAGCATCTACACGGGCGCGCTGGACTTCGCCGAAGCCCAAGCGCGCGCCGACGAATTGGCGGTCTGAGCCTCAGGCCGCAGCCGCAGAAGGAGTGGCAGCCTTGCGGCTGCTAGCCAGGCCGACCACGGCAGCCAGCCCAAGGGCCATCAGCGCGTAGGTGGCGGGTTCGGGCACCACGGTCACGAAGGCGCGGATCTCGCCTTGAGTGAAGGTGCTGCTGTGGATGTTGAAGTAGGCCTTGCCACTGATCAGGTTGGCGATCAGCCGCTGTTCTGCGGCCAGCGTCGTGCCCCCGCTGGCGTTGAAGAACGTACCGCCGTACTGGCTGGACTGCGACAGGTCGATCAAGCGGCTGTAACTGCCGTTGTTGGCTCCTGTCGGAAAGCCCGGCAGGATTCCGTTTTCCGCCAGCGCCACGCCCGATGTGCCCGTCAAGGGGTTGGCGTTGCAGCAGTGAATGTGGGCGGTGGTCGTGTTGCCCGACAGACCGGACCAGCTGGCCTGGATGTCCAGGCTGCGCGCGACGGGGTCGTAGGTCATGAAGAGCGTGCCGCTGCCGGTGGCGCCCGTCGCTTCGGGGGCGAAGGTGCCGGCGAACAAGGTCGTCTGGGCCTGGGCGCTGCCGGCACAGGCCAGCACTGCGAGGGCAATCCATCGGTTCATCGTCTTCTCCTGGTGGTTGGAAGCGTTCCTGCCATGAGGCGGGTTGGCGGTTTTGGCGAGCCCAGGCCGGAAGCCCTTGTCGCCGCGGATAATCTACATCTATGTTGGCCAAACGCATCATCCCCTGTCTCGATGTCACTGGCGGCCGCGTCGTCAAGGGCGTCAACTTCGAGTCCCTTCGTGACGCCGGTGACCCGGTGGAAATCGCCGCGCGCTACAACGACCAGGGCGCCGACGAACTGACCTTCCTCGACATCACCGCCACCAGCGATGGCCGCGACCTGATCCTGCACATCATCGAGGCCGTGGCCTCGCAGGTGTTCATCCCACTGACGGTCGGCGGCGGGGTGCGCAGCGTCGACGATGTTCGGCGGCTGCTCAACGCCGGTGCCGACAAGGTCAGTTTCAATTCGGCCGCCGTGGCCAACCCGCAGGTCATCCGCGACGCTTCCGACAAGTACGGCGCCCAGTGCATCGTCGTGGCCGTCGACGCGAAAAAGCGCGCCGATGGCGACCCGCGCGGCCCCGGCTGGGACGTCTATACCCACGGCGGTCGCAAGAACACCGGCCTCGACGCGTTGGCCTGGGTGCGCCAGATGGCCGGGCATGGCGCTGGCGAGATCTTGCTGACCAGCATGGACCGCGACGGCACCAAGAGCGGCTTCGACCTGGCGCTGACGCGCGCCGTCAGCGACGCCGTACCGGTGCCTGTCATCGCCTCTGGCGGTGTGGGCACGCTCGAGCATCTGGTCGAAGGCGTCCGTCAGGGCGGTGCCGACGCCGTACTGGCCGCCAGCATCTTCCATTACGGCGAATTCACTGTCGGCCAGGCCAAGGCGCTGATGGCCGCACACGGCATCCCGGTGCGGCAGTGACGGTGCGGCGGGCGCCCGGCGAAGTCCGCCTGATCGGCGGCCAGTGGCGTCGCAGCAAGCTGCCGGTCGCCGACCGGCCGGGCCTGCGCCCCACGCCCGCCCGCGTGCGCGAAACGCTCTTCAACTGGCTGGGGCAGGACCTGAGCGGCTGGCGCGTGCTGGACGCGTTTGCCGGCAGCGGGGCGCTGGGCTTCGAGGCCGCATCCCGGGGTGCAGCCGATGTGCGGCTGCTGGAATGGGACGCCCAGCTCGTGGCCAGCCTGCAGGCCAGCCGCACCCGGCTGGGAGCCACGGCGTTGCAGGTCGAACGCGCCGATGCCCTGGCCTGGATGACCCGTGCCGCGCCGGGCAGCTTCGACTTGGTGCTGCTGGACCCTCCGTTCGCTGCCAGCCTGTCGGCGCCGGCCCTGGTGCAGGCAGCCCGGTTGACGGGCAAGGGGGCCTATGTCTACCTGGAGGGCGCAGAACCGATGAAGGACTGGCCGGCCGGTCTGCAACTGCACCGCAGTCTGAAAGCTGGCGCAGTTCACGCCCAGTTGTTCAGGCACGAATCATGAATGTCGCGGCTACACTGCGCCCGTCCGCAGGGTAACCCCCTCACATGAGCATGATCAGGAGCACGAGGCCGTGACCACTGCCACCCCGCTGACCGCCGTCTACCCGGGTACCTTCGACCCGATGACGCTGGGCCACGAAGACCTGATGCGCCGGGCCTCACGCCTGTTCGACCGCCTCATCCTGGCCGTGGCTGCCGGCCACCACAAGCGCACGATGTTCACCATCGCCGAACGCCTGGATGCCGCCCGCGAGATCGCTGCGCCTTACGGGAACGTCGAAGTCGTGCCGTTTCGCGGCCTGCTGCGCGACTTCGTTGTCGCCAAGGGAGGCAAGGTCGTGGTCCGCGGGCTGCGCGCCGTCAGCGACTTCGAATACGAATTCCAGATGGCCGGCATGAACCGCCAGCTGATGCCCGACGTCGAGACCGTCTTCATGACGCCCTCGGACCAGTACCAGTTCGTCAGCAGCACCTTCGTGCGCGAGATTGCCAGCCTTGGCGGTGATGTTTCCAAGTTCGTGGCACCCTCCATTCTGCGCCGGCTGAAAGAGCGCGTCTCGCAAACCGACAACTGACACCCGACCATGGCCCTGTGGATCACCGACGAGTGCATCAACTGTGATGTCTGCGAGCCCGAGTGCCCGAACCAGGCGATCTCGATGGGCGCGGAAATCTACGAGATCGACCCCCAGCGTTGTACCGAATGCGTGGGCCACTTCGCCGAGCCGCAATGTGTGCAGGTGTGCCCGGTCAGCTGCATCCCCATCCACCCCGACTTCGTCGAGTCGCGGGAACAGCTGCTCGTCAAATACCAGCGCCTGACGAGCGCGCCCGATGTCTCCCCGGCTGGCGTTTCGACGCCCGCTGAAGCTTGATCTCGCGTTTGCGCCGTTCGGCCTGAAGCTCTTCCTCGGTCGGGCCGATGGCGATCAGCCCCGAGCCCGGCGCCACACGCGCGCGCTCGGCACGTTCGCTGGCCAGGGTGTCGGCCAGCTTCTGTTCACGATAGGCCACTTCGCGCGCGGCTTCCACTTCTTCGGTCGTCCGGCGGTCGGCGCTGGTGATGGCCCGGCCGTCGGCGCAGGGTCGGTCTGAAAACAGCCGGCCGTCCGGGCCGCAGCGCCAGACCTGCTGCGCCGCAGCCGGGGCGGCGGCGAGCAGGACCGCCAGTGCGACTGCCAGTGCGACTGCCTGTGCGGCGGTCATGGCAGCGCTGAGGACGGCCAGTTGCGGCTTCACGACGTCTGCCTGGGCGGCGCGGCCGGAAGGTCGGCCGGGCGGGGGGGCTTGGGGCGTTGTGGCCCGGCGTGGATCACAGCCAATGCGCGGTCCATCTCGCCGGCCATCAGCAGGTCGCTGGCACCCAGGCTGCGCTCGATCGCACGGTCGATGGCGTCACGGTCGTCGGGCGAAGGCTTCTTCAGCACGTAGTTCACGACCTCGGACTTCACACCCGGGTGGCCGATGCCCAGGCGAAGCCGCCAGTAGTCGGGCGTGCCCAGCATGCCGTGAATGTCTTTCAGGCCGTTGTGGCCGGCAGCGCTGCCACCGAACTTCAGCTTGGCCTGGCCGGGCAGCACGTCGAGTTCGTCGTGGACCACCAGCACCTGATTCGCTTCGATCTTGAAGAAACGCGCCAGCGCCGCCACCGACACGCCAGAACGGTTCATGAAGGTCATGGGTTGCAGCAGCCAGACAGGCCCCTGCGGCCCTGCCACGCGGGCCAGTTGGGCCTGGTAGGCGCGTTCACTGGTCAATCGCGCCCCCAGCTTGGCGGCCAGCGCGTCCACCCACCAGAAGCCGGCGTTGTGGCGCGTGGCTTCGTAGTCGGGGCCGGGGTTGCCCAGGCCGACGAAGAGACGAATCATGTCGGTTCCTGTCTGGCCGTGGATCGGGGGGATGTCATGGCCAGATTATGAAAGTTGCAAGGGCATGAAAAAGGCCCCTGCGCGAGGGGCCCTGTGGTGTGATGTCCCGGCCGTGTCGAAGCACACCCGGGAGGGGGCATCACTTCTGGTTCTGCTTCTCGTTCTTCTTGGCCTTGCCTTTGCCCTTGTCGGCGGCAACCACCACCGGAGCCGCCACTTCTTCTTCGACCTTCGGCGTCGTCACGGCCACGATCACCGGGTTCAGCGTGCCGCGCTTGACGGCCTTGATGCCCGGGGGCAGCTTCAGGTCGCTGGCATGCAGGCTGGTATTGCGGGCCAGGTTCGACAGGTCGATGGTGACGAATTCCGGCAGCTGCGAGGCCAGGCATTCGATTTCCAGCTCGGTCTGCACATGGCTGACCAGGCACTTGTCGGTTTTCACGGCCGGTGAGCTCTCTTCGTTCTCGAAGTGCAGAGGCACCTTCTTGCGCAGACGAGTGGCTTCGTCGACGCGCTGGAAGTCCACGTGCATCACGATGGGCTTGTAGGCGTGCATCTGGAAGTCGCGCAGCAGGACTTTTTCGACCTTGCCGGCCAGATCCATCTCGAGGATGGACGAGTGGAAGGCCTCTCTCTTCAGCGCGAAGAACAGGGCGTTGTGATCGAGTTCGATCATCTTGGGGTCGCCAGCGCCGTAGACGATGCCCGGCACCTTGGCAGCGTTGCGCAGGCGGCGGCTCGCTCCGGTCCCCTGCAGTGAACGCTCGTAAGCAGTGAATTTCATTTCAGCTCCAGTTGAGAAAAGCCCCGCGACCAGGGCTTGGGTTCAGGGCTTTCGCCCCACGACACCAACGGTGTCAAAAGTTGTTGTTCTGTTCTGCGAACAAGGAGGTCACCGACTCGCCGTCGCTGATGCGGCGGATGGTTTCGGCGAACAGGAAAGCCACGCTCAGCTGCCGGATCTTCGGGCAGGCCCGGGCGGCGGGCACCAGCGGAATGGTGTTGCTGATGACGACTTCGTCGATCTGCGAACTGGCGATGCGTTCGAGTGCCGGACCCGAGAAGACCGGGTGCGTGCAGTAGGCATAGACGCTGCGGGCACCGCGCGTCTTCAAGACCTCGGCGGCCTTTACCAGCGTGCCGGCGGTGTCGATCATGTCGTCCATGATCACGCAGTTGCGACCTTCGATTTCACCGATGACGTGCATCACCTCGGCAATGCCGGCCGCAGGGCGGCGCTTGTCGATGATGGCCAGGTCGCAGCCCAGTTGCTTGGCCATGGCGCGTGCACGCACCACGCCGCCGACGTCAGGCGAGATCACGACCAGGTCGGGATAGGCCTTGCCCTTCAGGTCGGCCAGCAGCACCGGGCTGGCATAGATGTTGTCGACTGGAATGTCGAAGAAGCCCTGGATCTGGTCGGCATGCAGGTCCATCGTCAGCAGGCGTTCCACGCCCACCGTTTCCAGCATGTTGGCCACCACCTTGGCACTGATGGGCACGCGCATGCTGCGCGGCCGGCGGTCCATGCGGGCGTAACCGAAATAGGGGATCACCGCGGTGATGCGGCGTGCACTGGCGCGCTTGAGGGCGTCGACCATGATGCACAGTTCCATCAGGTGTTCGTTCGTGGGCGCGCAAGTGGGTTGCACCACGAAGACGTCGCGGGCGCGGACGTTTTGCTGGATCTCTACGGTGGTCTCGCCGTCGGAGAACCGGCCCACGGCGGCTTGACCCAGTTCAAGGCCCAGGTGGCTGGCAATCTCCTGCGCCAGCACCGGGTTGGCGTTGCCGGTGAACAGCACGGTGTTGAACAGCACTTTGATTTCTCCGTGGATTGCTGAACGAGAACCGTGCGGTGGAACAAGCACGGCGGTCAGCAGAAGTTTTGGCAGGGGAGGAAGGACTCGAACCCTCGCATGTCGGAATCAAAATCCGATGCCTTTACCAACTTGGCGACTCCCCTACACAGGAGGCGGTTCGTCACCGCCACCCTTGAACATTGTTCTCAGTCGGCCCAGCCCTTCAAGGGGTGCTGTGCCAGGCTGCGACAAGACCGCCCCACCCAACCCGGCGGCAGATCCTGGAGGAAAGCCGCCAGAGATGTCGCCTGGGACAGGCCGATCTCGTCGACTCTGGAAAACACTGCGCTGCCGGAACCTGTCATGCGGCTGTTGCCGAATCGGGTTTCGAGCCATCGGGCAGCTTGCGCCACCTCCGGGCATTGGTCTTCGGCGGGGCCTTGAAGGTCATTTCGACCGAATTCGCCATGCCCCGGCATCCAACTTCTGCCCCCGATATGCCCGACCTGCGTTGAAGCGTCATCAAGAGCGCCCACGAGTATAACCGGTTCGGTGTCGCGGACGAGCTTCGCATGGCGGAAGATGTCGGGCGTTGGCAACGAAGCCGCGGGCTTGATGACGAAGTAGCCGGCCGGCGGCAGGTTCACGGGCGTCAGCCTTTCTCCGATGCCTTCGACGAACGCGTTGTCGCCGCCCACGAAGAAGGGCACGTCTGCGCCCAGCGGCAAGGCCAACTCGGCCAGTCTGGTCCTGGACCAGTTCAGGCCCCATAACCGGTTCAGGGCCAGCAGGGTGGTGGCCGCGTCGGAGCTGCCCCCGCCCAGACCGGCACCCCAGGGAAGCTGCTTGTCGATGTGGATGTCGGCGCCCGCTGCGGCGCCACTGGCAGCCTGCAGGGCACGGGCGGCTTGCAGGCACAGGTCGGCAGCGGGCAGTGCAGGGCCCAGGTCATGCCGACGCAATTGACCGTCGTCGCGCCTTTCGAAGTGCAGTGTGTCTGCCCAGTCGATCAGCACAAAGGGCGACTGCAGCAGGTGATAGCCATCGGGCCGCCGACCCACGACATGCAGGAAAAGGTTCAGCTTGGCCGGAGCCGGCAGGTCGTACAGCGCCTTCAGTGCCATGCGTGCTTTTCGTCTGGCCTTGGGTCAATCAGGGCGCAGGGTCCAGGCGCACGCGCAGCAGCACCTCGGGTGCGGAGGTTCGCCGGGCCTCGATCAGGCCTTCGGACTGCCGGGCCAGCAACACCTGCCAGCCGGCCTGCTCGAAACCCTCTGAAAGCGGCTGATGCGGAGCCAGCGGCCAGGGCCGGCCCGCCAGCCAAGAGGGCAGAGCGGCCAGTGGCAGCGCTTCGCCCAGGGCCTGGCGCGACAGTTCTTCCAGCGTGCCAAAACGCTGCTCGCCTTCGCTGGTGTGCAGGCTTGCCTCGCCCGGCGCCCAGCGCGCGGCAGCCATCTGCGTGCCCAGGGGCGAGATGAGCCGCAATTCCCCCTGGCTGCCGTCGCCCTGCAATTCGAACGCGGCGGTGAGGTTCTGGGCGTCGCGCCCGGCCACGGCTGCCACCCGCAGCAGCAGCCGCCCGCTGGTGACCACGCCTGCCTGCGTGGGGGGCGGCGTGGCACAGGCCGTCAAACCGGCGGCCATGCCGGCCAGGGCCAGCGCGCGCGTCGCCCGAATCGCCAGGTGCATCACGGCTCGGCACGCAGCCGGGCCAGGGTTTCGCGCAGCACTTCGTTGGCACCGTCGCGCGCCCTCGCGTCGCGCCAGACCTGGCGGGCCTCGTCCTTGCGACCCATCGACCACAGGACCTCACCGAGGTGGGCGCCGATCTCCGGGTCGGGGCGCGCGCTGTAGGCTTGCCTGAGCAGCTTCAGCGCCTCTTCATTGCGGCCCAGCTTGAATTCGACCCAACCCAGGCTGTCGGTGATGAAGGGGTCGCCGGGTGCCAGTTCCAGCGCCCGCTTGATGAGTTCGCGGGCTTCCGTCAGGCGCAGGCCTCGGTCGGCCAGGGAATAACCCAAGGCGTTGTAGGCATGCGCATTTTCCGGGCGGATGGCAATCACGCGGCGTAGCAGCGTCTCCATTTCGGCCATCCGGTCGGTCTTCTCGGCCATCATCGCCTGCTCGTAAAGCAGGTCGGGGTCGTCCGGAAAGCGCTGGTTGGCCGTGGCCAGCACCTCGAGCGCTTCTGCCCAGCGCTTCACTTCGCGCAGTACCCCGGCTTCGGCCATGAGCTTGCTGCGCGCGTCCTCGGTACTCCGCTCGGGGACCCGACGGATCATTTCGCGGGCCTGCGCCACCTGGCCCTGGCGCGCCAGCATGGTGGCGCGGCGGCCCTGCACGTCGAGCGCGCGATCGGGGTCGTCCACCTTCGCCAGCCAGGCCTCGGCCGCCTTGAAGTCGCCGCGCTGCTCGGCCAGCTGCGCCAGACTCAGCCAGGCCTGGAACAGGCCGCGCTCGGTGCGGCTGGTACCCTCAGCGCCCTCATCTTCGGCAGCAAGCGCAGACGGATCGGCGGTGCCCGTGGCACCGGGTCCGGCGGGCGCGGTGCCCGGGGCGGCAACCGCCGCGGCCTGAGCCAGTTCCACGTAGCGCAGCAGGGCGGCTTCGGCCTGTGCCGGCTGCCGCAGCTCGATGTTCAGCACACCCAGGGTCAGGAAGGGCCCGGGTTCTTCGGGCTGCTGCCGGGTGGCGATCTCGAGTTCGCGCGCCGCTTCGGCATAGCGCTGGCTGCCTGTCAGCACCCGCACATAGGCCAGGCGCAGTGGCGTCATGGCAGCGGGTCGCGCCAGGTGCTCCTTGACGATGTCTTCGGCTGCGGGGCGTTCGGCCATCAGTTCCAGCGCCAGCAGCGCCGGTCCGGGCGCATCGGCATCGAGCTTTTGCACGTCACGCGCCAGCGCCAGGGCGACATCGGGATCCTTCGCGTTGAACCAGGCACGGGCGATGGCCATGCGCGCCGCCGCGCGCGTGGCGGGCGCCTCGGCATAGGGCTTCAACACATCGGTGAGCAAGGAGGCCACCGCTCGTGCGTCGCTGCTGCGTTCCAGAAACCGCGGCAGTGAAGCAATGACGGCAGGGCGCTCGGTCGCGGGTGTCAGCTGCAGCAGCCGCGCCACGGGCTCGTTCAGGTCGGCCAGCCGGCCCATCACGACGAGGATTTGCACCTGCAGTCGCAAAGCGTCCTGCGATTCGGGCAATGCCGAGCGCCACGACCTCGTGGCCGCGAGCGCCTGGTCGAGTGCCCGGCCTTGCAGCGCGATGTCCACGGCGCGCCTGAACAATGCGGCTTCGCGTGTCCGCCGCGCAGCGTCGAGGATGATTTCGTAGGCGGTGCCGGCCTGGCCCCCGCGCAGTTCCATTTCACCGATCAGCAGCTGGTAGAACAGCGGGGCGTCCAGTGCCGAGATGGTCTTGGAGGGTGGCTGGGCCGAGGCTGCGCTGGCCGCTTCAGACGGGGCGGGCGTTTGCGCCAGGGCTGCAGGCAACACCGCCCAGGTCGCTGCCGCCAGCGCGGTGGCCAGGGCGAGCTGCTTGCGCAGTGAAGCGGACATCGGAACTCCTGAACAGTTGATTTTCATTCTCACATAATGGGCTGATGCCTGAATTGCCCGAGGTCGAGGTCACGCGCCGTGGCATCGACCTGCCCCTGCGGGGAGCCCTCGTCCTCGCTGCCCGTCTGGGCAAACCCTTGCGCTGGCCCCTGGGTTGCGCGCCGGAAGAACTTCCGGGCCACAGCGTCGGCCCGGTTTCGCGGCGCGGCAAATACCTGTGGCTGCCGCTGCTGCCCGTCCTGGCCACGGACGGGGCTTCGGGGCGCCAGGCCGGCGGTGGCTTGCTGATGCACCTGGGCATGTCGGGCTCTTTGGCACTTCTTCAGCAAGCGGGCGAGCCCGGCCCGCACGACCACTTCGACCTGGTCACCAGTCAGGGCACGCTTCGTCTGAACGACCCACGCCGCTTCGGGGCGGTGGTCTGGTCGGCCGCGCTCGATGCCGCACCAGCCGCGACCCTGCTGGCGCGCCTGGGTCCGGAGCCCTTCGACCCCGAGCTGACCCCGGCTCGTTTTCACGCCGCCCTGCAGCGTCACACTGCGCCCGTCAAGACGGTGCTGCTGGCCGGTGGCGCGGTGGTCGGCGCGGGCAACATCTACGCCTGTGAAGCGCTGTTCCAGGCCGGCATTCATCCGCTGCTGCACAGCAACCGAATCAGCCGGCCGCGCGCCGAACGACTGCTGGCAGCGCTGCGGGCCACGCTGGGGCGGGCGCTGGAACTGGGTGGTAGCACGCTTCGTGACTTTTCCGACGCTCACGGCATGGCCGGCAGCTATCAGGCGCAGGCCGCCGTCTACGGACGCGCGGGTTTGCCCTGCCCGAAGTGTGGTGTCCCCGTCAAAAGGCGTGTGCAAGCCCAGCGCGCCACGTACTTCTGCTCGCATTGTCAAAAACGCTAGCGCCAAGCAGGGTCTTGCTGGGCTAGGATGGAACGCAGCCGTCATCAACATTGCCGACACCACCGTGCCACAGCCCATTGCCCAGCGCCTGGACGATCTGAGCGCCTGGCGCTCGAACCTCGACGCCAGCCTCGCCCAGTTCAGCCGGGCTCTGGCCGAACAGGAACTGCTCGACGGCCCCGACGCCACCATCTTGGGCGCGCTGCGAGAACGCCTGGCTTCCGACAAGCTGGTGCTGGCTTTCGTCGCCGAGTTTTCGCGCGGCAAGTCCGAACTCATCAACGCGCTGTTCTTCGCCGACACCGGTCGCCGCGTGCTGCCGGCCACGCCCGGGCGAACCACCATGTGCCCGGTGGAACTGCGCTTCGACACTGGCGTGCCGCCGCGGCTGTCGCTGCTGCCCATCGAAACCCGTTCCCAGGGTTTTTCTCTGGGCGAATTGCGCGTGCGCGAAGCGGCCTGGCACCACCTGCCGCTGGACCCGAAGGACCCGGGCGCGCTGGCGCGCTCGCTCAGCGCTGTCACGCGCACCCAGTGGGTGGGCGTCGACCACGCGCGCACACTGGGGTTGTGGAGCGACACCCAGCCCGAAGACAACCCGCCGCAGCGCGAAGACGGCCGCGTCGAGGTGCCGGCCTGGCGCCATGCGCTCATCAACTACCCGCACCCGCTGTTGGCGCGCGGTCTGGTGGTGGTGGACACGCCGGGATTGAACGCGATCGGTGCCGAACCCGAGCTCACCCTGGGCCTGCTGCCGACCGCGCACGCCATCGTCTTCGTGCTCGCGGCCGACGCCGGGGTGACGCGGTCCGACCTTGCCATCTGGAAGGAACACCTGAGCGAAGCTTCGCTCGAACGCTTCGTGGTGCTCAACAAGATCGACACCCTGGCCGACCCGCTGGCCACCGCGGCCGAGGTGCAGGCCCAGGTTCAGCGTCAGTGTGATCAAACCGCCCGCACCCTGGGCGTGCCGGCGCAACGGGTGTTCGCCGTCTCGGCGCGCGACGCGCTGGCTGCCCGCGTGGAAGGCGACGCCGCGGCCCTGGCTGCCAGCCGGCTGGGCCCGCTGGAGCAGGCGCTGGCCGGCCAGCTGCTGCCCCGCCAGACAGAATTGCTGCTGCAGTCCGCCCTGGGCGTGGTGCAGCAGCTGCGGCAAAGCGCAGGCCGGCGCCTGACCGACCGCCGCCGTCAGCATGCAGAACAGCTGCTGGAACTGCGGGGCCTGCGCGGCAAGAGCGGCGGCAAGCTGCGCATGCTGGCGCAGCGCATCGACATCGAGATGGCCGACTTCGAACGCTGCACCGCCCACCTGAGCGCGCTGCGCACGGTGCAGACCCGCATGTTGCGCACGGCCACGGCCAAGCTGTCCAGCGAGGCCCTGGGAGTCGAGGTGGCCGCCATGCAGTCGGCAGCTGGCGCCAAGTTCCTTGGATTGGGCGCCAAGGCGGCGTTCGAATCGCTGTTCAGTCGCCTGCGTGCCGCGCTGGACCAGGCCGACCAGCAGGCCGCAGAAATGCGCCAGATGCTGGACGGCAGCTTCCGCCAGATGAACAGCGAATACGGGTTTGCTTTTGCGCTGGGCGCGCCGCCGGCCTTGACCAACTTCCGCCAGGACCTGGCCCTGATCGAGACCAGCTACGGCCGCTACTTCGGCCTGGGCCAGGCCTGGCGCATGGCTTCGCCGGGCTTCGCCGACCAGTTCCGCCGGCTGCTGCTGTCGAAACTGCGGGTCGTGTTCGAGAATGCTGCCAGCGAGATTGAGCTGTGGAGCAAGGGCGCCAGCGCCCAGGTCGACGCACAGTTGCGCGAGCGACGGCACGGTTTCACCCGCCGGCGCGAGGCGCTGGACCGCGTGCAGGCCGCCTCTGGCGACCTGGAGCAGCGCATCACCGACCTGCAGCGTGCCGACGAGCAGATCAACGTGGGCCATTTGAAGCTCGAAGCCCTGGCCGAACGGGCCTTGACCGCTGCCAACGCACTGACGCCTGCCAAAGCCGCTCCAGCCCTGGCAGCCGCCCGCCGGGACGCGGCTTGACCGACCCGGCCCCGGGGAGCCTGGCCGCCCGCGTGGTGGCCTGGCAGCAACAGCACGGGCGCCACGGCCTGCCCTGGCAGAACACGCGCGACCCTTACCGCGTCTGGCTGTCAGAGGTGATGCTGCAGCAGACCCAGGTGGCCACGGTGCTGGCCTACTACACACGTTTCCTCGAACGGTTTCCCGACGTCGCCGCCCTGGCCGCTGCGGCGGAAGGCGATGTGCTGGCGCTGTGGAGCGGCCTGGGCTACTACAGCCGGGCGCGCAACTTGCACCGCTGCGCCCAGGTGGTGGTGGCCCAGCATGGCGGGCAGTTTCCCGACAGCAGTGCGGCGCTGGCCGAACTGCCCGGCATCGGCCGCAGCACCGCCGCGGCCATCTCCGCCTTCTGCTTCGGCGAGCGCGCAGCCATTCTCGACGGCAACGTCAAGCGCGTGCTCACACGTGCACTCGGTTTCGACGGCGACCTGGCCCAGGCGACGCAGGAGCGCCTGCTGTGGCAGCACGCCGAAGCCCTGCTGCCCGAGCAGCAGGTGGACGTTTACACCCAGGGTTTGATGGACCTGGGTGCCACGGTCTGTGCGACGCGCCGACCTTCATGCCCGCGCTGCCCGCTGGCAGCCGACTGCGTCGCGCTGGCACAAGGTGCACCAGAGCGTTTTCCGGTGAAGACGCGCAAGCTGCGCCGCCACCAGCGCAGCAACGCCTTGCTGTGGCTGGAACAGGGCCCACTGCTGTGGCTGGTGCAGCGGCCGGGCCAAGGGGTGTGGGCGGGGCTGTGGAGCCTGCCCGAATACGACAGCGTGCAGGCGCTGGATGCCGCCCTGGCCGGTTGGCCTGGCCAGGGCGAATGGCTGCCGCCCTTCAAGCATGTGCTGACCCATGTCGACTGGCAGCTGCAGGTGCTGCGCTGGCGGCTTCCACCAGGCGCTGCCGAGGCCGAGTCCAGGCCCGGGTCCGGCGTGCCGGCAGGGCGCTGGATGCGCTTCGAGAAAGCCCTGGCGCTGGGGCTGCCAGCGCCTGTGCGCAAGCTGATCGAGAGTGACGCCTGTACCTGAAAGGCCGCGTGTCCTTCGTTCGATCCTGCCGGCCCTGGCCGGGGCCGTCGGCCATCAGCCGACCACGACCTTCTTGTCGCGCAGGAAGCCGTCGACCAGCGACAGCCTGATCACCGGGTCGTCCAGTTCCATCAACTTTTGCTTGGCCGCCAGCGGCACCGGCAGCAGTTCGCACCAGCGGTTGGCCACCCAGCCTGCGTCGTCCAGGCGGTAAGGTTCGGCAAAAGGTGCGCGGTCGTGTTCCTGCAACTTGCGGATGGCTTCGGCCAAGGCCGTGACCGTTTGCAGCATGGCCGGGCCGGGCATGCGCAGCGGGTCTTCGGCCAGGGTCTCGACACGGCCAACCCACAGCCCGTTGTCGCGCTGCACGGGGGCTTCGCGCAGGCGGAAACGCTGCATCCCGGTGCAGCGCAGTTGCAGGATGCCCGTTTGCTCGGCATCGACCTCATCGATGCGTGCGGCCACCCCCACCATTTCCACCTTCACGTGGGCCTTGTCCATGCTGCGGGCACGCCCGTCGCTGGCCTCGACTTCGCCGCCTTGCTTGAGGCAGACCACGCCGAACGGCGTCTGCTGGCGCAGGCAGTCGGCGACCATGTCCAGGTAACGGGCCTCGAAGACCTTCAGCCCCAGCATCGCGCCCGGAAACAGCACCATGCCCAACGGGAACAGCGGCAGCGGGTCGGGCAGGGCACGGAGTGGCAACGCGGGGGCAGCGGCAGGGGAGGGTGAAGGGTCGTCAGTCACGGGCGTCGAGCTCACGGTGGCGCACGAGTGTGGCGTATCGGCTGGCAAAGCGCCGGGCCAGCCATTCGACACCGTACACAGAACGGTGCTGCCCGCCAGTGCAGCCCACGGCCACGGTCAGGTAGCTGCGCTGGTCTTCCTCGAATGCGGGCAGCCAGCGCTCCAGGAACTGGTCGATCTGCTGGAACATCTCGCGCACTTCGGGCTGCTGTTCTAGGTAGGCCGCCACGGGTGCGTCGCGGCCGGTCAGCGGCCGCAGTTCGCGCACGTAATGCGGGTTCGGCAGCACGCGCACGTCGAACACATAGTCGGCGTCCAGCGGCACGCCGTGCTTGAAGGCGAAGGACTCGAACACCAGGGTCAGCGCCGAGGCGCGCGCACCCACCAGCGAACGCACCCAGCTGCGCAGCAGGGCCGGGCGCAGCTGGCTGGTGTCGATGACGGTGCTGACTTCGCGCAGGTCGGCCAGCAGTTCACGTTCGAGCCGGATCGCGTCGAACAGTGCCCGCGTGTCGTCGCCTTCGGAGCTGCCATGGGCCGGGCCGGCGCTCAGCGGGTGCGGGCGGCGTGTTTCCGAATAACGGCGCACCAGTGCGTCGTTGCTGGCGTCCAGGAAGATGGCGCGGATGCGCACGCCCTCGCTGCGCAGCTCGGCAATCAGCGGCAGCAGGTGTGGCAGCGACGATGCCGTGCGCACGTCGACCGCTGCTGCCACGCGGTGGGTGTAGCGCTGGTGCTCCAGCCGGATGAAGTCGCGCAGCAGCTCCGGCGGCAGGTTGTCGACGCAGAAGTAGCCGGCGTCTTCCAGCGCGTGCAGCGCCACCGACTTGCCCGAGCCGGAGATGCCGGTGATCAGGATGACTTCACTGACCGGGCGCGGCCCTGTGATCTGGGTCGGGCTCGTGGTTGCGCTGGGCTCAGTCATGCGGCAGGTCTTTGGTGGGAGCGGAAAGCAGGGCCTGGGCATGGGCGCGGCTGGTGCCGCTCAGGCGTTCGCCGCCAAGCATGCGCGCGACTTCCGCCACCCGCGCTTCGCCGGCCACCGGCTGGACGTCACTGACCGTCTGCGCACCTCGCCGCGCTTTCGACACGACGAAGTGCCCGTCGGCGCAGGCTGCCACCTGCGCCAGGTGGGTGACGGCCAGCACCTGGCAGCTGCCGCCCAGCTGCTTCATCAACCGACCCACGCTGTCGGCCACGGTGCCGCCGACGCCGGCGTCGATCTCGTCGAAGATCAGGGTGGGCACGGCGCCGCCGCTGGCCTGGCCGGCCGACTGCGCCGTGGTGACGGCAATGGCCAGCGCCAGCCGCGACAGTTCGCCGCCCGACGCCACCTTCGCCAGCGGCCGCGGGCTGCTGCCGGCATGGCCGGCGACGCGCAGTTCCACGCTTTCCAGCCCGTAGGCCTGGGGCTGGTCCTGCGGCAGCAGGGCCACGTCGAACTGGCCGCCGGCCATGCCCAGCTGCTGCATCGCCTGCGTCACGGCCTGGGCCAGCAACGGCGCGGTGCGCTGGCGCAGCCGGCTCACGGCCTTGGCGGCCTTGCGCCAGGCGGTTTCGGCGGCCGCGGCCGCGGCTTCCAGCTTGTCCAGGTCGGCCGCGGCTTCCAGGGCCGCGAGTTCGGCGCGCCAGCCCGACAGCAGCGCCGGCAGTTCTGCCGGGGCGCGGCGATAGCGGCGCGACTGGCTGACCCAGGCGCCCAGCCGCGTGTCCAGTTCCGCCAGGCGTTCGGGGTCGGGTTCGCTGCGGCCCAGGTAGGCGTGCAGCGTGTGCGCGGCGTCTTCCAGTTGCGCCGCGGCGCTGCGCAGCACATCGGCCACGGCCTGCAGCTCGGGGTCGTAGGCCGAGACCGCGTCCAGCGCCTCGATGGCGCGGTGGGTCAGGGCATCGGCCGGGAGTTCGCCTTCGGCCACCGCGTCCAGCGCAGCCCGGCTGCCGTCCAGCAGGGCCTGACCATGCGCCAGGCGCTGGTGTTCGGTGTTCAGGCTGTCCCATTCGCCTTCGGCCGGGTTGAGTTTGTCGAGCTCGGCAATCTGCCAGGCCAGGCGTTCACGTTCACGCTCCAGCGTGTCGCGCCGGCTGCGCGCGTCTTCCAGCGCGGCCAGCGCGCTGCGCCAGACCTGCCAGGCGTTGTTCATCGGCTGGCCATCGACGCCGGCCTGGCTGTCCAGCAGGGCGCGCACGGCGGCCGGTCGCGTCAGGCTTTGCCAGGCGTGCTGACCATGGATGTCGACCAGATGGTCGGCCACCTCGCGCAGCTGGGTCACGGTGGCCGGGCTGCCGTTGATCCAGGCCCGGCTTTTTCCCTGGCTGTCGACCGTGCGCCGCAGCAGCAGCAGTTCTTCGGTGGCGAAGCCGGCTTCGTCGAGCCAACCGCGCAGCGCAGCCGGGCTGTCGAACTCGGCGCTGATCTCGGTTCGCGCCGCGCCTTCGCGCACCACGCCGGCTTCGGCGCGCTGGCCCAGCGCCAGCTGCAGCGCGTCGATGAGGATCGACTTGCCGGCACCGGTTTCGCCCGTCAGCACGCTGAAGCCCGCGCCGAGCTCGACCTCGAGCACGTCGACGATCACGAAGTCGCGCAGATGCAGGCGCTTGAGCATGCTCAGGCCGTGCCGTCGTACCAGCGCAGCTTGCGACGCAGCGTGGCGTAGTAGGTCCAGCCGCGCGGGTGCAGGAAGCGCACCTGGAAGGCCGAGCGGCGCACCTGCACCTGGTCGCCGATGATCAGGCTGGTGACCTGGTGCATGTCGAAATTGGCCGAGACATCGCGCCCGGCGACGATGCCGATTCGCACGTCCTTGCCGTCGGGCAGCACGATGGGGCGGTTGCTGAGCGTGTGCGAAGCGATCGGCACCAGCACCCAGCCGCCGATGCCGGGGTGCAGGATCGGCCCGCCCGCCGACAAGGCATAGGCCGTGCTGCCCGTGGGCGTGGCCACGATCAGGCCGTCGGCGCGGATGTTGGCCACGAAGTCGTCGCCGACGTCGACGCTGAGCTCGACCATGCTGGCGCTGGCACCGCGGCTGACGACCACGTCGTTCACCGACAGGCCGGTGAAGATCGACGTTCCGTCGCGCCAGACCTCGCCTTCCAGCATGCTGCGGCGCTCTTCCTCGTAGTCGCCGTCGATCATCGGCGCCAGCGCTTCCTGGTATTGGCCCATCGGCAGGTCGGTGATGAAACCCAGGCGGCCCTGGTTGATGCCGACCAGAGGCAGGTTGTAGCGCGACAGTTCGCGGGCGATGCCGAGCATGGTGCCGTCGCCACCCACCACCACGGCCAGATCGCAGTGCTGGCCCATCTGGGCTGGCGTGAGCGCGTCGAAGTCGACGACGCCGGTGGCGTGCGCGGTTTCGCGTTCGAAGGAAACCTCCAGACCGCGCGCCACCAGGAAATGGGCGATCTCTTCCAGCACCGGGCGTATGCCCCGGGCCTGGTACTTGCCCACGATGGCAGCGTGTCGAAACCCATTCGGCATTCGGTCATTACACCATAGGGCACCTGTTCAAGCGGTGGGCCACCCCAGGGCGCCCGGGGGTGCGTCCGTACAATGAAAGCCATGCTGGACGACCGTGCCAAGACCCTGCTGAAAACCCTGGTGGAGCGTTACATCGCCGACGGCACGCCGGTGGGTTCGCGCACGCTGTCGCGCGCTTCGGGTCTGGACCTGTCGCCGGCCACCATCCGCAATGTCATGGCCGACCTGGAAGAGCTGGGCCTGATCGCCAGCCCGCACACCAGCGCCGGGCGCATTCCCACGGCGCGCGGCTACAGGCTCTTCGTCGACACCATGCTCACCGCGCGGCCGCTCGACCTGGAGGTGCGTGCGGGCGAAATGGCCGCAGCGCGCGAGCAACTGCATCCCGACCAGCCGCAACGCGTCATCACGCAGGCGGCTTCGCTGCTGTCCAGCCTGTCCAGCTACGTGGGCGTGGTGACGGCGCCGCGCAAGGCCAGTGTGTTTCACCACATCGAATTCCTGCGGCTGGGGGAAAAGCGCGTGCTGGTGATCATCGTCGCCCCCGACGGAGACGTGCAGAACCGGGTGATCTTCACCGCACGCGACTTTCCGCAGGCCGAGCTGATCGAGGCCACCAACTACCTGAACGCGCACTGCGCCGGTCTGACCATCGAGGAAGTGCGCGAACGGCTGAAGCGCGAGGTCGAGGCGTTGCGCGGCGAAATCGCTGCGCTGATGCAGGCCGCGGTCCAGGCCGGCGAGGCTCTGGCCGGGCAGGACAACGTGGTCGTATCAGGCGAACGCAACCTGATCGGCGTGCAGGAATTCGGCAACGACATGGGCAGCCTGCGCCGGCTGTTCGACGTGTTCGAGCAGAAGACCGAGTTGATGCGTCTGCTGGACGTCAGCAGCCGCGCCGAAGGCGTGCGCATCTACATCGGCGGCGAAAGCCAGGTCGTGCCGTTCGAGGAACTGTCGGTGGTGACCGCGCCCTACGAGATCGACGGCCGCATCGTCGGCACCCTGGGCGTGATCGGGCCCACCCGCATGCCATACGACCGCATGATCCAGATCGTCGACATCACGGCGCGGCTGGTGGGCAACGCGCTGTCGGCCAAGTGAGCAGCCTGACGGGCAGCCCGGCCCGCCTACACTTCCAGGTTTCGGGCCGTTAGCTCAGTTGGTTAGAGCAGAGGACTCATAATCCTTTGGTCGTTGGTTCAAGTCCAACACGGCCTACCACCTCCTCTCGCAGCTGAGCGGGCATGGACAAAGTCCGCCGCTGCAGCACCAGTGCCGGCCAACGGTCGCGCCACGCTGCCGAGCTCGATGACCGCGCCTGTTCCTTTGGCACTGACGATTGATTCGCCTGGGCTGAACCGACCCGTCCCGGCCTGTTTTCCGCCGGCCCGCTGCGTTGCGACTGGCCGCTGCGACCAAGGAACCTGTCGGTACGGCCGAGGACGCCACGAAGCCGGCGGCGCCGCCTGCACATCAATCGACCCGGGCCGTGCGCCTGCGTTCCTGGCTTGTGCCGGGCAGGGCCAAGGGCACGGTCAGGCCAAACATGCTGCCGCGTCCAGGCACCGAACGCATGCGCAGCCGGTGGCCCAGCAGCTCGGCCTGGTGTTTCACCAGCGCCAGCCCCAGGCCCTGGCCGGGGGCGTCACCTGAAGTGGCCTGGTCGCGGCGGCGGTCGTCGAAGCGGCGATACGGGGTGAACAACTGGGGCAACTGGTCGCTTGCGATGCCCGGCCCGGTGTCCAGCACCAGGATCTCCACGCGCTGACCGCGGCGCGCGCGGGCGACCACGCGCACGCGGCCACGGGCCGTGTAGCGCAGGGCGTTGGACACCAGGTTGTCGATGGTGGACTGCAGCATGCGCGGGTCGCTGTCCACCAGGGCCGGCATCGGCATCAGCTGCAACTGCAGGCCACGTTCGCCAGCCAGCGGTTCGAACTGGGCCTGCAGTGCAGCGAACAGGTCGGGCAGGGGCCAGGGCCGGCGCATCACGCGCGCTTCGCCGGCTTCCAGCCGCGACAGTTCCAGCAGCCGGGTCAGCTGCCCGCTCATCGTGCGCAAGGCCGTGTCCATGGGCGCCGTCAGCTCGGCCATGGCCTGCGGCGTCAGCTCGTCGGGGCGAAGGCTGCGCAAATGGCGCAGGTAAAGCGCCAGCGCGTGCACCGGCTGGCGCAGGTCGTGCGTGACGCCGGCCAGGAACAGGTCCTTGGCGCGGCTGGCGGCCTGCACCGCGTCGCGTTCACGTTGCAGAGCCTGGGCCAGTCGCTGGTTTTCGCGCGTGGCCACGAGCGCGGCGCGCTGTGTGCGATAGCTGTTTCGCCCGAACCCCATCAGCACCGCGATCGAGAACAGGATGGTGACTGCGCCGCCGACGCTGACCAGGTCGCCCAGCGTCATCCCGCGCACGATGAAGGGTGCCAGGGCCAGCACGATGTACGGGTTCAGTGCCAGGGGCAAGGCGGCGGCAGAGTTCACGGCGCCGGCGGTCATGCCCACCAGCATGGCGATCGTGAAGAAGTCCAGCGACGGCTCGGCGCCGGTGAAGGCGAGCCAGGGCAGGGCACCCCAGACGGCACCGCTGCTGCCCATCAGGACGGCCACTTCGCGTTCGGCGCGCCTGACGCCGGCCTCGTCCAGGGCCGGCAGGGCAGCATGCAGGCGCCGCAGGTGCCGGGCGCGCAGCACCACGGTCAGCAACAGCAGCGCCAGCCAGGCCACGATGGGCCAGCCCTTGCCACCGACCAGCAGCACGGTCAGCGTCGTCAGGCCGATGACCACGTTGCCTGCCAGTGCCGTGCGCGACTGTGCCAGGATGCTGCCCAGCAGGTCGCGGCGTACCGACAGTTCGTCCTCGTCCGACCAGGGTGTCCTTGCATCGGCCGGTGCAGCGGGCGCAATCGGGGCCGGGGCCAGATCTGGGCTTGGCATGGTCGTGCTATGTTGGACTTGATGGACGAGCAGAGCGCGATCAACATTGTCGTGGCCGAAGACCATGCCCTGGTGCGTGCCGGGCTGCGCTTGATGCTGTCGCGCCACCCGCGCCTGCGCTGGGCCGGTGAAGCGGCCGACGGCGAGGCTGCGCTGGCCCTGGTGCGCGCGCGCCGGCCGCAGGTGCTGGTGCTGGACCTGGGCCTGCCCCGGCTGGACGGGCTGGAAGTGATGCAGGCCCTGGCACGCGAGCAACTGCCCACGCGCGTGCTCGTGGTCACGGCGCGGCAGGACCCGGCCTCGGTGCGCGCGGCGCTGGCGCTCGGCGCCCAGGGCTATCTGCTGAAGACCGACGACGCCGAGGCCCTGCTGGGCGCGCTGCTGACCGTGGCTGCTGGCGGCTGGCATGTCAGCCCCGAACTGGCCGGCGTGTTCGAGAGCACCCCGCGCGAAGGCATCGAGCTCGAAGCTCTGACGGCGCGCGAACAGGACATCGCCATGCGCGTGGGCCGCGGGCATTCCAGCAAGCACATCGGCCTGGAGCTGGGCATCAGCGAGCACACGGTGCGCAAGCACCGCGAGAACATCGCGCGCAAGCTGGGTCTGCGCAACGCGGCCGAACTGGTGGCCTGGACGATCCGGCACCAGATGGTTTGAGGGCCCGGCCCGGGCTGGACCAGGCGGCGAGCCAACTGGCGCGGGAGACTGCGCACATCGTCGTACGTCATGGCGCGCCGCAGGCGGGTGCAAAGGCGCTCGTTCGCGGTTGGACACGGCGGGCCAGCTTGACCGTGATGACGGGTACGCGCTCAGGCTGCCAGCGTGGTGGGCGTCCGTGGCCCCGGTCGTCGGAGATGAGACCGTCGCGCGCAGCAATGAGAAAGGGGCCCGAAGGCCCCTTTAGACATCTTGCGGATTCGCGAAGTCGCGCAATCGCGGTCAGAACTCGTAGCGCAGCGTGGCCTGCACCGCCCACTGCGATTCGCCTGCGGTCTGGCGCGTGTTGAAGTCTTCCAGCGAACCCAGGCTGTAGACGTAGCGACCATTGTCCAGGCCGTTGAAGTTCACGAAGCTGCGGTTCGACGGGAAGCCGATCTCGTCGATGCGGCCCCAACGCTTGTTCAGCAGGTTGCCGAAGTTCAGCACGTCGAGCACGAAGGTCGTCTTGTGGCCCTTCATGAAGCCCGGCAGTTCCTGGCTGAATCGCACGTCGAAGTTGTTCACCCAGGGCGCGAAGCTGTTGTTGCGGCCGACGATGGTGCCGCGGGCAGCGGTGAGCGCCTGGTTGCCGTCGACGATTTGCCAGAAGCGTGCTTCTTCTGCAGCACCACCCCGGAACACGACTTCGCCCGAGCCGGGGCGCGAAGGGATGTACATCAGGTCGTTGCCGCCGATGGCGTCGCCGTTCATGTCGTTGATGTAGGTCCAGCTGTAAGGCTTGCCGCGACGGCCTTCGTAGAACACACCGACCGAGGTGCGGTAGTTGGCAATGAACGCCTTGTTCCAGGTCAGGCTGGCGCTGACGCGGTCCTTGATCAGGTAGTTGGAGTTCTGCAGTTCCTCTTCGTTGGGATCGAAGCTGTTCTTGCCGTTCCAGTTCGAGTTCGAGGTCGACGAGGTCAGCGGGCTGACTTCCTTCGCGTTCGTCTTCGTGTAGGCCAGGCTCCATCCGAAGCCCCCGACAGCCGGCCGGCTGATCGACAAGGTGACGGCATCGCTGTAGCCCTTGTCCGTCTTCAGTGCCAGCAGGGCGTTGTTGAAGTTGGGGTTGCTCAGCGCGCGGTTGCGCGAGCCGGCACAGGCGCCCGTCGTGCTGAAGGTGGCACCGGTCCAGCAGGCCGGGTTGTAGGTTTGCGGCGTGTAGAACAGGCGGCGGCCATCTGGGCCGCGCCGGGTGGCTTCGCCCAGGTTCAGCTGTTGGTAGTAGATGGCCGATTCAGCTTCGATGCGCAGCCACTCTGCGCCCACCGTCACGCGGCCCAGCACCGGAAGCTCAGGCAACTCGGCGTCGAAGGCCAGGTTCATCTTCCACACCGAGGGCTGTTCGAGGTCGCCCGAGATGAAGTCGATGTTCGGCGCTGGCGGCGTGCCCGCCAGAGCGGGTTGCGAACCCGGGTTGGGGTTGAACACGACCTGGTTTCCGCCGTTGGCGGTGCGGCAGTTGGTGAACGAGGTGCAGGTGTAGGTGCCGACGGCCATGCCGGTGTTGCTGAACGGGTTGCTCAGCCACACGTTGGCGGCAGCACCCTGGAATAGGCCGAAGCCGCCGCGCAGTTGACGACGGCTTTCCGCAGTGCCCAGGTTCCAGTTGAAGCCCACGCGCGGCTGTACGAGGTTGATGCCGTCCAGCGTTTCGTCGTTGCGGATGCCGAAGCCACCGCTGTTGCGCACGACGGTGTTGCCCGTGACGCTGCCCGCCACGGTGGGTGCAGCGGCAGCGGCGTTGAACAGCGGCCGTTCAGGCACGTCGGACATGTCGACACGCAGGCCCAGCATGACGTTGAGGCTCTCGTTCACCTTGAAGGTGTCCTGCAGGAACAGGCCGGTGTTGGCGTAGCTCCAAGTGGCCACGGCGTCGTTCAGCGTGCGGCCGGCCAGCGGCAGCTGCACGGTGTAGGCCGAAGGCAGGCCGCGGCGGAAGTTCTCCAGCACCGTCAATTCGCGCTGGGCGGCGGTCATGCTTTGCGCAGAACCGCCGCCAGTGGGCGTGAAGGTGCCCGCGGCGGTGTTGGTCGGGCAAGCCGTGACCGTGCCAAACGAGTAAGCGCCAGGTTCGCAACCGAAGGTGTAGTTGCCGTTGACGTTTTGCAGGAAGGCGTTGTAGACGTCGTTGTTGGCGTAGTCCACGCCGAACTTCAGTTCATGTTTGCCCAGGTTCCACGTGGCCCCCGCATAGATGTCGGTGGTCTCCGTGGCCAGCACGTTGAAGTGTCGGCTGAGCTCTGTGCCCAGATTCAGGAAGCGGTTGTTGGCGTTGAATGCAGCACCCTCCGCAGGGCCCGAAAAGCGCAGGCCGATGGCGGGCAGGCGCGTGCCGTTGACCGGTGTCGGTTCGCTGTTGTAGTCGCGTCTGGACACCTTCAACTCGGTGCTGAGGTCGGGTGTCCAGTCGGCGAACCACTGGGCCACGACGTTTTCGGTGGTCTTGGCTTGGTTGTACCACCAGCTGCTGAGTGACAGACCCGTGGCCGAGAAGCCGACGATCAGCGGCTCAGTCTGCTCGGTCTTGTTGTAGCGCAGGTTGGCACGGTGGCTGTCGCTGATATTCCAGTCGAACTTCAGCGTCGTGTCCTTGACCGAGACCTCCAGCCCCTGCGGCACGGTGGACGCGCCGGCGTCGAAACCCCAGGTGCTGCGCGCAATGTTGATGGCCTGGTCGATGGCCGACTGGCTGATGCCGACGTTGGTGTTGGGCGCGCCGATGGGCCCGAAGTCTGGGCTGCTGCGTGAACTCTTGAATTCCTCGTAGCTGCCGAAAAAGAAGAGCTTGTCCTTGATGATCGGCCCGCCAAGGGTGAAGCCGGTGGTGTTTTCTTCAAATTTCGGTGCGTCGAAGTAGGCGCCGGTGGTGCGGTTGAATCGTTTGCCCACCAGGCCGTCGTCGCGCCAGACGTAGTAGAGGCTGCCCTTGAATTCGTTCGTGCCGCTCTTGGTCACGGCGTTGATGTTGGCGCCGGTGTAGCCCTTTTGCGTGACGTCGTAGTTCGACAGGTTCACCTGCACCGACTGGATCGCGTCGATCGAGATCGGCTGCTTGATGGTCGGCAGGTTGTTGGCTTCCAGGCCGAAGGTGTCGTTGATCGTGACGCCGTCGATGGTGATGCTGTTGAAGCGCGTGTTCTGACCGGCGGCGGAGATCTCTCCGCGTTCCTTGTCGGTCTGTGCCAGACGCGGGTCGGTGCGGGCGTAGTCCTGCAGGCTGCGCTGGATCGAAGCCAGGGTGTTCAGCTCGCGCGCACCGATGTTCGTGCCCGCACCCATGCTGCTGCTGTTGAAGCGATCATTGGCACCGCGGCCGGTGACGACGATGGTCTGCGAGGCCGGGGCCAGGCGGGCGTCGAGCGAGCCGGCTTCGGCCAGGGCCAGGAACAGGCCTTCACGCCTGTCGGTCAAGCCGTCCTTGGTGAAGGTGACCGTGAACGGGCCACCGACGCGAAGGCCGCGTGCCGCGTAGCGCCCTTGCTCGTCGGTGGTGACGGTGTTGGTGGAACCCGACTCGACGTGCAGGATCGTCACGGTGGCGCCGGCCACCGGGCTGCCATTGGCCGCAAGGACGCGGCCGCCAAGGCTGGCCGTGGTGTTCTGCGCCAGCACCGGTGCAGCGGCGACGACGGCCACGGCAACGGCGACAGCGGTTCGCGAAAAGCCCATCCAGCTTGGGTGATTCATCGGGATTGTTTCCTTCGTGGGTTCTGGGGCGGACGGCACCAAAAGTGGCCGTCTGGGATCGAAATCAAGGCGCACGTGGCCGAAAAAGCCATTGGCACGCCCTGCGACGATGCCGCCGGACGATGCCAATTCGATGACAGTAACGCGACTTCCGTGCCAGCGGCGCAGAGGCGCGCGCGTTTGTTGTCTCGAAGTCACACCGCCCCCCGCCGCTGGGGGGAAGGCGACATGGGAAAATTCACAGCTTGCCCCGCCGCCCGCCGCCAGCGACCCTTCCGCCATGAGCCCAGCCCCGATTGAAGTGCGCCGCGCCGGCCCGGACGATGCCGCCGACTTCGTGCGCCTGATGAGCGATCCCGAGGTCTTCGGCAACCTCATGCAACTGCCGCTTCCGGGCACGGAATCCTGGCGGCAACGCCTGGCCAGCCCGGCAGGCCCCGACCATTTGCACGTGGTGGCGGTTCTTGACGGCCGGGTGGTGGGCAGTGCCGGCCTGCACCCCCAGGAACGGCTGCGCCGACGGCACTGCGCCATGCTGGGCATCAGCGTGGCCGTGGCCGCGCAGCGCCGGGGTGTCGGCACCGAACTCATGCGCACCTTGTGTGACTACGCCGACAATTGGGCGCAGATCCTGCGCATCGAACTCACGGTGTTCACCGACAACGCGGCGGCCATCGCGCTGTACCAGCGCTTTGGTTTCCGCATCGAAGGCACCCACCGCGCCTATGCCCTGCGCCGTGGCCAGTTTGCCGACGTGCTGGCCATGGCGCGCCTGCACCCGCAGCCCCCCACGGTGGGCTGGGGCCCGACCTGAATCGCCCGAGAAAGCCCGAACCCGATGCGCCTGCCCACCGTCCGCCAGAACAACAATGCCGAACTGCGCGCCTTCGACGACACCTGCCTGAGCCTGGAAGGCTTCGACGCGAACCTGAACTTCGAAAGCGTCGACGGCTTCCTCACGGCGCTGGCCGCCGGGCCGCAATTGCCGCCCACCGAGGACTGGCTCTTGGCGCTGTGTGACGACGCGTTCGACCGCGCGTTTTCCGACCCGTCTGCACATGCCGCGGCGCTGCGCGCCCTGCAGACGCGCCTGTCGGTGCTGCGTGATCAGCTCGACCCCGAAGCGCTGATGGACGCACCCGACCAACTGCGCTTGTACCCGCTGATGAGCGAGTGGACCGATGAAGCCCGCGCGCAGGCGGTGGCCGAATCGGGCGCCAGCGCCGAGGAAGCCGCTTCGCTGGTCACCGGCGCGCTCTGGGCTTCGGGCTTCGTGCACGCGGCGCAGGCTTTCCCGCACCTGTGGCAGGCGCCGCAGGGTGACGAGGAGGTGCTGGCCCTGCACGCCGAACTCTGGGCGCAGATCGAAGCCCTGTTGCTGCCCGAGGCCGACCCCGCCCTGGCTGCACACATCGCCACCGTCTTCCCCGCCGGCGAAACGCCGACCCGGGACGACCTGATCGTGCAGGCCTGCTATGCCGTGCAGGACCTGCGCCTGTTCTGGGTGGACCACGCGCCTCGGCCGCAGACGCGGCGCGTCGAGAAGGCACCCGGACGCAACGACCCGTGCTCTTGCGGCAGCGGCAAGAAGTTCAAGAAGTGCCACGGCGCGGCGGCCTGACAGCAGCCCGCGGCATCGGGGTAGGGCGCTGCTAGAGTCCCCGGCATGTCGAATCCACCCCTTCTTGCCGGCCGCCACATCGTGCTGGGCCTGTCCGGCGGCGTGGCCTGCTACAAGGCCGCCGAACTCACCCGTGAACTGGTGCGGGCTGGCGCCACGGTGCAGGTGGTGATGACCGAAGCCGCCGGCCACTTCATCACCCGCGCCACCATGCAGGCGGTGTCCGGCCGGCCGGTGTTCGACAGCCAGTGGGACCCCGCGCCGCCCGCGGGCATGGCCCACATCGACCTTTCACGTGAAGCCGACGCCATTCTCGTCGCGCCCGCCAGCGCCGACTTCATCGCCCAGCTGGCGCAGGGCCGGGCAGGCGAGCTGCTGGCCCTGCTGTGCCTGGCGCGGCCCATCGAGCGTTGCCCGCTGTTGCTGGCCCCGGCCATGAACCGCGAGATGTGGGCGCACCCGGCCACGCAGCGCAACCTGGCACAGGTGCGGGCCGACGGCGCCACCGTGCTGGGCCCGGGCACGGGCAGCCAGGCCTGCGGCGAAACCGGCGACGGCCGCATGCTCGAAGCTGCCGAATTGCGTGACGCCCTGGCGGCCTTCTTCCAGCCCAAGCATCTGGCTGGCCGCACGGTGCTGGTGACGGCCGGGCCGACCTTCGAGCCCATCGACCCGGTGCGCGGCATCACCAACCACTCCAGCGGCAAGATGGGCTTCGCGGTGGCCCGCGCGGCGGCTGAAGCCGGCGCCCGTGTCACGCTGGTCGCCGGCCCGGTGCACCTGCCCACGCCTGCGGGCGTGGTGCGCATCGACGTGCAGACCGCGCAGCAGATGTTCGACGCGGTATTGCCCCGCGCCATCTCGCACGACATCTTCGTGGCCACCGCCGCCGTGGCCGACTGGCGCCCGGCCGGCACCCAGGCGCAGAAGATCAAGAAGCAAGGCGCCGGCAGCGCGGCGCCCCAGCTGGCCCTGGTCGAGAACCCCGACATCCTGGCCGCCGTGGCCGCCTTGCCCCTGGCGCAGCGCCCTTGGTGTGTGGGTTTTGCCGCGGAAAGCGAGAACCTGGCCGCCCACGCCCGCGCCAAGCTGGTGCGCAAGGGCGTGCCGCTGGTGGTGGGCAACCTGGGTCCGGCCACTTTCGGGCGCGATGACAACAGCCTGCTGCTGGTCGACGCGACCGGTGATCACCCCCTGCCACCCGCCGACAAGCTGACGCTGGCACGGCAGCTGGTGGCCGAGATCGCCACACGCATGGCCACAGGCACAGAGACCGCAAAATGACCGTTATCGACGTGAAGGTGTTGGACGCCCGCATGGCCGAGCACCTGCCGGCCTACGCCACGCCGGGCAGCGCCGGGCTGGACCTGCGGGCCTGCCTGGACGCACCGCTGGTGCTGGTCCCCGGCGCGTGTGCGCTCGTGGCCACCGGTCTGGCGGTGCACATCGCCGACCCTGGCCTGGCAGCAGTGCTGCTGCCGCGTTCCGGCCTGGGCCACAGGCACGGCATCGTGCTGGGCAACTTGGTCGGCTTGATCGACAGCGACTACCAGGGCCCGCTGATGGTGAGCCTATGGAACCGCGGCAGCGCCGACTTCACCATCCAGCCCCTGGAACGCGTGGCGCAGATGGTCATCGTGCCGGTGGTGCAGGCCGCATTCAGGCGCGTCGATTCTTTCGACGCCAGCCACCGCGGCGAAGGGGGCTTCGGCTCGACCGGGGTGCGCTAGCCGGGTTCAGTGCAGGCTGGGGTCGACTGCCGGCCGGCCGCTGCCCAGCACACCCACGGCCGAACCGGCCACGCTGCGCGCCTCGATTTCGTCGGCGCTGGCTTCACGCACGTCTTCCACCTTCATGTGCAGGCGCAGCGACATCCCGGCCAGCGGGTGGTTGCCGTCCAGCACCACGTGCGAGGGGTAGATCTCGGTCACCAGATAGATCGCGTCCTTGGGCATGTCGGGCGTGACGCTGCCCTCGGGCAGGCCTTCGAAGGCCATGCCGGTTTCCAGCTTCTCGGGGAACAGGCTGCGGGCCTCGAAACACACCAGTTCGGGCTTGTAGTCACCGAAGGCGTTTTCCGGTTCCAGGTGCAGTTGGAGTTCAGAGCCGACTTCGTGGCCGGCCAGGGCTTCCTCGACCTTGGCCAGCAGGTCGTCGCCGCCGTAGAAGAATTCCACCGGGTCGCTCAGGGTGTCGATGGGGCGGTTCTGGCCGTCGTCCAGCCTCCAGGTCAGGCTGACGACGCAGGGGGGAGTGATCTGCATGGCGGAAATCATCGCATGGCCGGCGCTGCCGGCCCGCTGCGCCAGAATCCGCGGCATGGATGTGAACGTTCCGCTGCCCTTGCTGGGTGGCCTGTCGCCGGCGGCTTTCATGCGCCGCCATTGGCAGAAGAAGCCGCTGCTGGTGCGCCAGGCCTGGCCCGGGGTGCAGCCACCGCTGGACCGCCGGGCCCTGTTCGACCTGGCGGGCGCTGAAGACGTGGAGTCGCGGCTGGTCGAACAACAGTCGGGCCGGTGGAAAGTGCGGCATGGTCCCTTGCCGAAGCGCGCCTTGCCACCCGTGGGTCGGCCGGGCTGGACGCTGCTGGTGCAGGGGCTGGACCTGCACGTGGGTGCCGCCCACGAGATGCTGTCGCGCTTTGCCTTCGTGCCACAGGCCCGTCTGGACGACCTGATGACGTCCTGGGCCAGCGACGGCGGGGGCGTCGGTCCGCATCTGGATTCCTACGACGTCTTCCTGATCCAGGTGCAGGGCCGCCGGCGCTGGCGCGTGGGTCCGTGCCTGGACGCTGCCAGCGCGGCCTGGCTGCCCGGCCTGCCGCTGAAGATACTGGCCGAGTTCCAGCCTCTCCACGACTGGGTGCTGGAGCCGGGTGACATGCTCTACCTGCCTCCCGGCTGGGGCCACGACGGCGTTGCCGTGGGCGGGGACTGCATGACCTGCTCGGTCGGCTTCAGGGCCCCCGCGGCGCCAGCCATTGCTGCCGAACTTCTGCAGCGCCTGGCCGACACGCATGACGACCTGCAGGACGACGCACAGGCGCAGGGCATGGCAGCGCGGCCGCGCCTGTATCGCGACCCCGCGCAGCCGGCGACGACAGCGCCCGGCCAGGTGCCGCCGGCGCTGCAGGCCTTTGCCAGGCAGGCCGTGGCCCGCTTGCTGGCCCAGCCGCATGCGCTGGAACGCGCGTTGGGCGAAGTGCTGACCGAGCCCAAGCCCCGGGTCTGGTTCAACGTGGCCGAATCGGCAACGGCAGAAGACGGTGTGCGACTGGCTGCGGCCAGCCGCATGGCCTACGACACCCGGCATGTGTTCATCAACGGCGAGTCCTTCCGCGCTGCCGGGCGCGACGCCCGCCTGATGCGACAACTGGCCGATACGCGGCAGCTTGGCCGACGTGAGTGCAGTTCCCTCAGTGATGAAGCGCGTGAACTCGTGCAGGACTGGCTGGACAGCGGCTGGCTGCTGCCGCACAGTGCCTGAAGCGCCACCCCGTCATCCCATGGACAGCCAGACCGAACAAGCCGCCCCGCCGCCCATCGAGACGCGCGCCGACTTCGATGCCGCGGTCTTGTGGGCCGTACAGGCGGCCACGCGGCGGGGTGCACGCCGGCTGCTGATGGTGGACCGTGACTTCGCCGGCTGGCCCTTCGGCCGGCCCGAACTTCTGCAGGCACTGCAAACCTGGTTGCGCCTGCCGCAGCGCCGGTTGGTTCTGCTGGCGGCCCACTTCGACGAGGTGCCGCGTCGCCATCCCCGCTTCGTCACCTGGCGCCGTGACTGGGCCCACGCGGTCGAGGCCTGGTCGCCCCCGCCAGAACTGGCCGGCGAACTGCCCACGCTGGTGATCGACGATGGCCCGGTCTGCCTGCAGCTGTTTCCAGGGCCGCAGTTGCGCGGGCGGGCCGCACTGAACGCCCTGGAGGCGCGTCGCTGGCGGGACGGAATTGACGCTGTTCTGCAACAGTCGGAGGCGGCCTTCCCTGTTCAGACCCTTGGTCTCTAGGGAATGTACCAGGGCCGCATATACTCAGAGGCTGAGCGGAACTTGCACAGCCGACTGGGCCGGCGCCCCTGTGCGTGTTTCGCCGCAGTTTTGCTTGGGGCGTTCGGTCGATCTCGTTGGGGACAGCTCGAAACGTACCCTTCAGATGATGTGTCCCCGACCCTATAACTCCTGAGGAAATGCCATGAACAAGTCTCTCGTGCTCGCCACCCTGGTCGCTGCTGTTGCCCTGGCCGCCTGCGGCAAGAAGGAAGAAGCCGCTCCTGTCGCTGCTCCCGCGCCTGCTCCGATGGCTGCACCGGTCGCTGAAGCTGCTTCGGCTGCCACGATGGCCGCCTCGGCCGCTGTCGATGCCGCCTCGGCCGCCATGGGCGCCGCTTCTGCCGCCGTTGCTGGTGCAGCCGCCTCGGCTTCCGCCGCTACCGGCGCTGCAGTCGACGCCGCCAAGGACGCTGCTGCCAACGCCGTCAACAAGGCTGCTGACGCCGCCAAGGAAGCTGTCAAGCAGTAATTGCCGGGATTCCGGCGCACGGGTGGACCCCGTTCGCCGGAACAAAAAAACCGCCAGCTTCTGGCGGTTTTTTTTCGGGCGGCCAACGCTGCAGGCTTCAGCGCAGTTCGTTCACGAGCAAGCCGACGATGCGCTGCGCGTTCTCGCCATTCTCCGGCTGGCCGGCCGAGGTCTGCACCGCCACCCGGGTCTTGTCGCCGCTGGCCTGCATGGCGATGCGGTAGCGCACCGGTCCCTGCGACCGGTCGCCGCCGAACCGGCGTTGCCAGAACGCTGGTTCCTCTTGCGTGGCCGTGGCCGGGTCGACATAGCGCACGTAGTAGAGGCCTCCGGCGCGGTCGCGGTCCTCGACGCTGAAGCCACTGCGGTCCAGCGCCAGACCGACCCGGCGCCAGGCGCGGTCGAAGGGCTCGTCGATCTCCAGCGCCGCGCTCGGCTGACCATTCAGGCTCCGCGCGCGGGCCGGCGCTTCGGGTACTGCTGCCACCTGGGCCGGCGTGGCGACGTCTTCCCGGCCACCCAGCGTGAGCATCAGGCGGGACAGGAATTCAGCCTCGAGCTGGGGATCGCCCGGACGGGCACGCCACGCGGTGTTTTCCTTGCGGTCGTTCGTGTATTCCTCGGACAGGCCGCGGTGGCTCAAGAAGATCTCGGTGCCGTTGGGCGTGCGTTCCAGGCGTGTGCGGAACAGGTCGCGCTCGCCGGTGTCGTACAGCCGGCCCAGTACCCGGCCCAGGGTATTGCGGATGATGTCGTCGGGCAGCTTGGCGCGGTTCTCGGTCCAGCCGGTCTCCATCACGCCGATGGCCGCGTCTTCCACCTGCAACTCGAAGCCACGCTGCACCCAGAAGGCCTTCACCTGCGGCCAGAGCTGCTCCGGCGTGGCATTGGGCACCACCAGCCAGCGCGTCTGGCCCTGGCGTTCAATGCGCAAATCGCCGCGCTGGCTGACAGCCACGCTGGGGGCTCCCGGAGCGGCGCTGACGCTCGTGCGCGGCCCGGCCGAGGCCGCAGCGCTGATGACACCGCCTTGCGGCTGGAAGCGGCTGTCCTTGGCCAGCTGGGTCAGGTCGGGCGGTACTTCCAGCGGTGCGGTCTTGGCCGAACCGGCCTTGTAGTCGACCTTGTTGCCGAACAGGCCTTCGGTTGAAGAGCAGCCGGCCAGCGCAAAGGTCACGGCCAGGGTGGCCAGCCTCACGGGGGTGACGGCGAGTGCAGATTTCACTTGAAGGGTCTCCAGTGCGGCGAACAGAAGGCGCGCCGTCGGTGGTGGTCGGTCGACGAGGTGGGGGCGCTCAGCCGGCCAGCAGGCCGCTGTCGCGCAGGGCCTGGGCCACGAGGGCCTGACCGGCATCGGTGAGCGGCAGGATGGGCAGGCGAGCATCCGGCGTGCACTGCCCCAGTTGCGCCAGGGCCCACTTGGTCGGTGCCGGACTCGGTTCGCAGAACAGTTGCTTGTGCAAGGGCAGCAGCTTCATGTGCAGCGCCGAGGCGCGGCGCACGTCGCCTTCGATGGCGGCCATGCACAGCTCGTGCATGAGCCGAGGCGCGACGTTGGCGGTGACACTGACATTGCCCTGGCCACCCAGCAGCATCAGCGCCACGGCGGTGCTGTCGTCGCCGGAATAGATGGCAAAGCCCTTGGGCGCCTGCTTGATGAGCCAGCCCGCGCGTTCGATGCTGCCGGTGGCTTCCTTGATGCCGACGATGCCGGGCACCTGGGCCAGGCGCAGCACGGTGTCGTGCTGCATGTCGGCCACGGTGCGGCTGGGCACGTTGTAGAGCACCATCGGGATGTCCACCGCCTCGGCGATGGCGCGGAAGTGCTGGTAGATGCCTTCCTGCGAGGGCTTGTTGTAGTAGGGCACCACCTGCAGCGTGCACGTCGCCCCCACCTGCTTGGCGAACTGCGACAGCTCGATGGCTTCGCGCGTGGCGTTGCCACCCGCGCCGGCCATGATGGGCACGCGCCCGGCCGCATGCTGCACGGCCACGCGGATGATTTCGCAATGCTCCGCCACCGATACCGTGGGCGACTCGCCCGTGGTGCCGACCACGCAGATGCAGTCGGTGCCTTCGGCAACGTGCCAGTCGATCAGCCGTTTCAGGCCCGCATAGTCCACGCTGCCGTCCGCCTGGAAAGGCGTGACCAGGGCGACGATGCTGCCGATGATGGGGTTCATGCGCGTGAGGCTCGTGGGGAAAGGTTCAGCGGGTCAACCCGTGAGTTTACCGGGCGGGGGCTGCAGCGTTCGGGGGCCGGGGGCGCCACGCACGGCGACGATGCGCTGCACGCAGCGACCGGGCGCAGGGTGGGCGTCGAAGCCGTCCTCGAAGGCCACCACCCACAGACCCGCGAAAGCCTGCAGCAGTTCCCCGGGCTGCAGCAGGAATTCGGGCCGCGACGGGCGGCCAATGTGCTGCTGGCCGTCGGCAAAGGTCTCGTAGATCAACACCCCTGCTTCGGCCAGGGCGTCGCGCAGTGTGGGCAGCAGTGGCCGCCACAGGTAGTTCGTTACCACCACCGCGTCGAAACGACGGCCGGGCAGCGGCCAGGGGCCGGCTTCGATGTCGGCCTGTATGCATTCAGCGACCGTCTGCAAGCCCGCCAGGGCAGCGCCGTCGCGGTCCAGCGCGGTGACGCGGTGGCCTGCTTCCGCCAGCATCTGCACGTGGCGGCCACTGCCGCAGGCGACGTCAAGCACGCAGCCCCCCGACCTGATCAGATGCGCCCAGCGCTGGACCCAGGGCGAAGGCGCGCCGCTGCCGTGCATCAGAAGCAGGACCAGGCTCGGTTCGCCAGGTCCACGGCCAGATGCGGGTTCTGGTAGGCCATGAACACCAGGGCCAGGGCCGCCAGCACCAGGGCACGAAGGATCCAGATCCCGGGCGGCGTGTTCATGCGGCTGCAGGCTGCTGGCGCACGATGGCGGTTTCGCGCACCGGCAGGTTGGCGGCCACGGCCATGGCGCTCAGGCCCACGGCGATCCACCAGACGACGTCGTAGCTGCCCGTGGCGTCGAACAGCAGGCCGCCCAGCCACACGCCCAGGAAAGAGCCGATCTGGTGGCTGAGGAAGACAAAACCGCCGAGCATCGACATGTACTGCACGCCGAAGATCTGCGCGACGATGGCATTGGTGGGCGGTACCGTCGACAGCCACAGGAACCCCATGACGCTGGCGAAAACGTAGACCGACATCGGCGTCAGTGGCGCCAGCACGAAGGCCGTGATGGCCACCGCACGCAGCGCATAGATGCCGGCCAGGATGTAGCGCTTGGCCATCTTCTGCCCCAGGCTGCCCGCGGCATAGGTTCCGAACACGTTGAACAGGCCGATCAGCGCCAGCGCGGTGGTGGCCACGCCCGGTTCCAGCCCCTTGTCCTTCAGGTAGCTGGGCAGGTGCACGCCGATGAACACCACCTGGAAGCCGCAGACGAAGTAACCCAGAGTCAGCAGCCGGAAGCTGGGGTAGGCGAAGGCCTCGCGCAGTGCAGCCATCACGCTTTGCTGCGGGCCCGTGCTGGCGGCGCGCTCGGGTTCCTTCATGAAGAAGGCCAGCGGCAGGATCAGCAGCGCCACGCAGCCCAGCACGAACAGCGCGTTTT
Source organism: Burkholderiales bacterium Ga0077543 (assembly GCA_001464055.1). Taxonomy (GTDB): domain Bacteria; phylum Pseudomonadota; class Gammaproteobacteria; order Burkholderiales; family Burkholderiaceae_C; genus Rubrivivax. Next base: position 3,932 of record LNET01000105.1, on the reverse strand, counting down.
CCCAGCCGAAGCCGCCGATGAGCCAGTTTTCCACCGGCACCATCAGGAACTGGCCGAACGAGCCTGCCGCGGCCGTCACGCCCATCGCCCAGGACCGCTTGGCCGGGTCGACCTGGCGCGCGATGACGCCGTAGACCACGGCGTAGGTGGTGCCGCTCTGCGCCAGGCCCAGCAGGATGCCTGCGCTGCCGGTGAAGGCCAGGCCTGAAGTGGCCAGGGCCATCAGCACCAGACCGCCGGCATACAGCACACCGCCTGCGACGAGCACGCGAAAGGCGCCGTATTTGTCGGCCAGCATTCCGGCAAAAGGCCCTGCCAGGCCCCAGGCCAGGTTCTGGATGGCCAGCGCAAAGGCGAAGGTCTCGCGCGTCCAGCCGCGGTCCATGGTGATGGGTTGCAACCAGAGGCCGAAGCCGTGGCGGATGCCCATGCTGAGCGTGACGATCAAGGCGCCACACACCAGCACCTGGGTCATCGACAGAGTTTGTCTCTGCGCTGGAGGCACGGAAGCTGCATTCATTCGGAGATTCTGTCGGAAAACGCTGCACGGGCTCGGCGGCCGCGCCGATACAGTGCCTGTACTGGTTGATTCAGGGGTGCGCGATGAAGGTTCTGGTGCTGGGCGGTGGTGTCATCGGCGTGTCGACAGCCTACTACCTGGCGCGTGCCGGGCATGAAGTCGAGCTGGTCGACCGCCAGAGCGGGCCTGCATTGGAAACCAGTTTCGGCAACGCCGGCGAGATCAGCCCCGGCTACAGCTCGCCCTGGGCCGGCCCGGGGGTGCCTCTGAAGGCCATCAAATGGATGCTGATGCAGCACAGCCCGCTGGTCGTCTGGCCGCTGCTGGACCCGGCGATGTGGCGCTGGGGCGCGATGATGCTGGCCAACTGCACCGAACGCGCCTACGCGCTGAACAAGAGCCGCATGGTGCCGATTGCCGAGTACAGCCGCGATTGCCTGAAGGCGCTGCGCGCCGAGACGGCCATCGCCTATGACGACCGCGCGCAGGGCACGCTGCAGCTCTTCCGCACGCAAAAGCAGCTCGACGGCATCGGCGGCGACGTCGAGATCCTGAAGCAATACGGCGTGCCCTTCGAGGTTCTGGACCGCGCTGGCTTTTGCGAGGTCGAACCGGCCCTGAAGCTGACCCAGGAGAAATTCGTCGGCGCCCTGCGCCTGCCCGGCGACGAAACCGGCGACTGCTTCAAGTTCACCAACCGCCTGGCCGAGATGGCAGCAGCCCTGGGCGTGAAGTTCCGCTGGAACACGCGCATCCAGCAGCTGCAGGTGGGCGGCGGCACGATCACGGGCGTGCACACCGACGCCGGCCTGCTGACGGCCGACAAGGTGGTGCTGGCCCTGGGCAGCCATTCGCCGCTGCTGCTGAAGCCCGTGGGTCTGGACATCCCTGTCTACCCGGTGAAGGGCTACAGCATCACGGTGCCCATCACCGACCCAGCCCATGCCCCCGAATCGACCATCATGGACGAAACGCACAAGGTGGCCGTCACACGCCTGGGCGACCGCATCCGCGTGGGCGGCACGGCCGAACTGGCTGGCTTCAGCTTGAACCTCCGCGAGGCGCGGCGTGGCACGCTGAACCACGTGGTTTCCGACCTGTTCCCGCGTGGCGGCGATGTCTCGAAAGCCACGTTCTGGTGCGGACTGCGCCCGATGACGCCCGACGGCACGCCCATCGTCGGCACCACGCCCATTGCCAACCTGCTGCTGGCCACCGGCCATGGCACGCTGGGCTGGACCATGGCGGCAGGAACCGGCCGCGTGATTGCCGATCTAGTGAGCGGCCGGCAGCCCGAGATCGACATCGAGGGGCTGAACGTGGCGCGCTACAGCCGCAGCTGGGCGGGTTCAGGCGCGGGCAGTCAGAGACCGTCGATGGCCTGAAGCAGATGGCGGCGCGGCGGCCAGACGCTGGAGCAGTGCGCGGGCAATGGCGCGGGCAAAGGCGCGGACAAAGGCGCGGGCATCGCCGGAGCCCGGCCGACTCTTGCCAAGCCCGGGGTCGGCCACCACAGCGACCCTGGCGGGCAGGGTAAATCGGACCAGTAGTCGCAACACGTCCTGATTGGGGTGTCGATGAGCTCGAGGCAGCGGAAGTCACGCTGATCGCTGCGAGGCAGGCAGCGATCCCGTGGCGCAGCGGGCTTCTAAACTCCAGGCATGGCAAACACACCTGGCAAATACGCCGAAGCATCGATCCGGGTCCTGAAAGGCCTGGAGCCCGTCAAGCAACGCCCGGGCATGTACACCCGGACCGACAACCCCCTGCACATCGTGCAGGAAGTCATCGACAACGCCGCCGACGAGGCCCTGGCCGGGCACGGCACGCGCATCGGCGTGGTGCTGCACGCCGACGGCAGCATCACGGTCGAAGACGACGGCCGCGGCATTCCTTTCGGCCTGCACCCCGAAGAAGGCGTGCCGGTGATCGAGATCGTCTACACCCGGCTGCACGCCGGCGGCAAGTTCGACAAGGGCGCCGGCGGCGCCTACAGCTTCAGCGGCGGCCTGCACGGCGTGGGCGTGAGCGTGACCAACGCGCTGGCCAAGCGGTTGCAGGTGACGGTGTGGCGCGAAGGGCAGGTGGCCACCACGGCGTTTGCCGCTGGCGACGTGGTGGAGCCGCTGGCCGTGCGCAAGGCCGGGGCAGGCGATCGCAAACATGGCACCACCGTGCGCGTGTGGCCCGACGGCCAGTATTTCGAAAGCGCCGAACTGCCGCGTGCCGAGCTGCTGCACCTGCTGCGCAGCAAGGCCGTGCTGATGCCAGGCGTGACGGTGACGCTGCGCGTGGATAAGACCGACCGAAAGGAAGAGGAACTCACGACCTGGCTGTACCAGGCCGGCCTGCGCGACTACCTGATGCAGAGCCTGGCCGCCGACCCGTTGATCCCGCTGTTCGAAGGCCAGCAATACGCCAGCGCCAACGAGACGGAAAACTACGCCGAAGGCGAAGGCGCGAACTGGTGCGTGGCCTTCACCGACGAAGGCACCACGCTGCGCGAAAGCTATGTGAACCTGATTCCCACGGTGGCCGGCGGCACACATGAAAGCGGCCTGAAGGATGGCCTGTTCGGTGCCATCAAGGGCTTCATCGACCTGCACGCGCTGGCGCCCAAGGGGGTGAAGCTGATGCCGGAAGACGTGTTCAGCCGCGCCAGCTTCGTGCTGAGCGCCAAGGTGCTGGACCCGCAGTTCCAGGGCCAGATCAAGGAACGCCTGAACAGCCGCGACGCCTTGCGCCTGGTCTCGGGCTACGTCAAGCCGGCACTCGAACTCTGGCTGAACCAGCATGTGGACTACGGCAAGAAGCTGGCCGACCTGGTGATCCGCCAGGCACAGACCCGCCAGCGTGCCAGCCAGAAAGTGGAAAAGCGCAAGGGCAGCGGCGTGGCCGTGCTGCCCGGCAAGCTGACCGACTGCGAAAGCCGCGACCTGCTGCACAACGAGGTCTTCCTGGTCGAAGGCGACAGCGCCGGCGGCAGCGCCAAGATGGGTCGCAACAAGGAGACGCAGGCCGTGCTGCCGCTGCGCGGCAAGGTGCTCAACACCTGGGAGGTGGAGCGCGACCGGCTGTTCGCCAACACCGAGATCCACGACATCGCGGTCGCCATCGGCGTCGACCCGCACGGCCCGAACGACAACCCCGACCTCAGCGGCCTGCGCTACGGCAAGGTCTGCATCCTGAGCGACGCCGACGTCGACGGCTCGCACATCCAGGTGCTGCTGCTGACGCTCTTCTGCCGCCATTTCCCCAAGCTCGTGGAGGCCGGCAACATCTACATCGCCAGGCCGCCGCTGTACCGCATCGATGCGCCGGCGCGTGGCAAGCGGCCGGCGGCCAAGCTCTACGCGCTGGACGACGGCGAGCTGGAGGCCGCGCTCGACAAGCTGCGCAAGGAAGGCGCGCG
>LNET01000104.1 GCA_001464055.1 Burkholderiales bacterium Ga0077543 | reverse complement strand
GCCATGGCGCGGCAGTTCGGCATGACCCACTTCGTCAACCCGAAAGAGGTGCCGAACGTGGTGGACGCCATCGTTCAGCTGACCGACGGCGGCGCCGACTACAGCTTCGAGTGCATCGGCAACGTGCACACCATGCGCCAGAGCCTGGAGTGCTGCCACAAGGGCTGGGGCCGCAGCATCATCATCGGCGTGGCCGCGGCGGGGCAGGAGATCGCCACGCGCCCGTTCCAGCTGGTGACCGGACGCAAGTGGGAAGGCAGCGCCTTCGGCGGCGCCCGCGGCCGCACCGACGTGCCCAAGATCGTCGACTGGTACATGGAAGGCAAGATCCAGATCGACCCGCTGATCACGCACACGCTGAAGCTCGAAGACATCAACGAAGGCTTCGAACTGATGCACCGCGGCGAGAGCATCCGCAGCGTGGTGGTGTTCTGAAGAAATCGAGCCCCCGAGCGTCGCCTGCGAGCGCCAGCGGCGTCCTCGCCGCAGGCCGCCCCCCAGACGTCACGGCAAAGCCGGTTCCGTTGGGGGTGACTTGGTCAAGCTGTTGAAAGGCTGCTGAAATGCGCTTCGAAGTTCTGTCGGAACACGCCTGCTTTGGCGGCGTACAAGGCTTCTACCGGCACCAGTCGGCGGCCATCGGCCTGCCGATGAAGTTCGGCGTGTTCGTGCCGCCGCAGGCGAAGGCCGGCCCGGTGCCAGCCCTGGTGTGGTTGGCCGGGCTGACCTGCACCGAGGAAACCTTCGCCATCAAGGCCGGCGCGCAACGCCTGGCCGCGGCGCTGGGCATGATGCTGGTGACCCCCGACACCAGCCCGCGCGGCACCGGGGTGGAAGGCGCCGACACCGACTGGGACTTCGGCACCGGCGCAGGCTTCTACCTGGACGCGACGCAATCGCCTTGGGGCCCACGCTGGCGCATGGAAAGCTACATCACGCAGGATCTGCTGGCGGCACTGGCGCAGCAGTTCCCGCTGCGCGCACAGGCCACCGGACTGTTCGGTCACTCGATGGGCGGACATGGGGCGCTGACGCTGGGGCTGCGGCATCCGGATCTGTTCCGCAGCGTCAGCGCCTTTTCGCCGATCGCCGCGCCCATGCAGTGCCCGTGGGGCGTGAAGGCCTTCACCGGCTATCTGGGGGCCGACCGCAAGGCCTGGGCCGCACACGACGCCACCGAGCTGGTGCGTGCCGGCAAGCGCCTGGCGCCGGGCGCACCGGCCTTGCTGGTGGACCAGGGCGAGGCCGACAAATTCCTGGCCGAGCAGCTGCACCCGCATCTGCTGGAGGCGGCCTGCCAAGCGGCCGACGTGCCGCTGGTGCTGCGCCGTCATGCCGGTTACGACCATGGCTACTACTTCATCGCCAGCTTCGTCGAAGACCACCTGCGCCACCATGCGCAGGCACTGGCGCAGTGACAGGGTGACCGGCTGAACATGCAGGTCAGCGGATTGCGCCAACGCCTGCGCGCCCTGGGCGCGCTGCCCGTTCACGAAGAACGGGTGCTGCGACGCTGGGCTCGCGCGCAGCCGCAGGAGGGCGGGCGCAAGCGGCTCGAATCCTTCCTGCCGAAGCCCTTGCTGGCAGCGCTGCCCGGCCTGGTGGCCGAGCTCGATGGCTTGGCGAGCGTTGCCAGCGTGCATCCGGCCGCCGACGGCTCGGCCCGGCTGCTGCTGGCGCTGGCCGACGGCCAGACCGTCGAAACCGTGCTGCTGCCACCCGAGCGCGCGCAAGCCGTCTGCGTCAGCACGCAGGTGGGCTGTGCGGTGGGCTGCGTGTTCTGCATGACGGGCCAGGGCGGTCTGCTGCGGCAGATGGGCAGCGCCGAGATCGTTGCCCAGGTGGTACTGGCGCGGCAGCAGCTGGGCCCGGCGCGCGAGGTGCGCAAGGTGGTCTTCATGGGCATGGGCGAGCCCGCGCACAACCTCGACGCGGTGCTGGACGCGATCCAGCTGCTGGGCACGGCTGGCGGCATCGGCCACAAGCAGCTGGTGCTGTCGACGGTGGGCGACCCGCGGGTCTTCGAGCGCCTGGCCGCACTGGGCCCGGGCGAGGTGAAGCCGGCGCTGGCGCTGTCGCTGCACAGCACGCGGCCGGCGCTGCGCGAGCAGCTGCTGCCGCGTGCGCCGCGCATCACGCCGGCCGAACTGGTGGAAGCCGGCGAGGCCTATGCGCGTGCCAGCGGCTACCCGATCCAGTACCAGTGGACGCTGATCGACGGCGTCAACGACGGCGACGACGAGGTCGAGGGCATCGTGCAGCTGCTGGCCGGCAAGTACGCGCTGATGAACCTCATCCCGTACAACGCCGTGGCCGGCATGCCCTGGCGCCGTCCGGACGCCGAGCGTGCCGCCGAGATGGCGCGCCTGCTTCACCGCCGGGGCGTGCTGACCAAGCTGCGGCAGAGCGCCGGGCAGGATGTCGATGCAGGCTGCGGGCAGCTGCGGGCACGGGTCGTGGCCAGCAGCCCGCAGCCGGTGCAGTGGGCGCCGCCAAGGCGAGAGGTCTGACACCTCCGGCGTGCGGCAGCCGGCGGCCTGGTGGATGACGGTCTGGCGTCACGATCTCACGAAAGGCGACGAGCACGACGGCCTGCGGTTCAAGTTGCTGGTGGTTCGGGCGACAACCGGGCCGTGAACTCGACGCCGCCGCCCACCCGTTCCCGAATGGCCGGCGGCGCCTACTGGGCGATGATGAAGCGCATCGTCATTGCCGCAGCCGTCATCGACGTCGCGGGCATCGTGCTTTTCGTCAGCCTGGGCTCGCCCTTCCTGGCGGCCGTGAACGTCGCGAGCGTGGTGCTCTACGTCGTGGCCTGGCATCTGCTGCAGCGCAGGCACAACCGCATCGCGGTGGCCCTGATCTGGCTGGAGGTGCTGGTGCACTCCGCTGCCGCCTCCTTGCTGATCGGCTGGAGCAGCGGCTTTCACTACTTCCTGCTGATGTTCATCCCGGCCATCGTCGTCGGCGCACCGCGCCGATGGGCGCTGCCGATGGTCGGCGTGCTGCTGCTGTTCTACGGCGGGCTGCACACCGTGTGCCAGGCCCTGGGCCCGCTCCGCCCGCTTCAACCCTGGGCCCTGGCGGTGGCGCATGGTGTCAACGTGGTGCAGATCTTCTGGCTCTTCTACGCCATGACCGCCTACTACCGCAGCACGGTACTGCAAGCCGAACGCCGGCTGCTGGCGGCAGCCACCACCGACCCGCTCACGGGCCTTGACAACCGCAGCCAGTTCCACGCGCGGGCGGCCACCGAGCTGGCGCAGTGCAAGCGGCGCGGCGAGCCGGCGACACTGCTGCTGGCCGATGTGGACTTTTTCAAGCGCATCAACGACGAGCACGGGCATGACGCCGGCGACAAGGTGCTGGTCAGGTTGGCCGCACTGATGCGCGAAGACCTGCGCGAAGGGGATGTGCTGGCGCGCTGGGGCGGCGAGGAATTCCTGGCTTTGCTGCCGTCCGCCAACAGCACCGGAGCCGCCGTGGTGGCCGAGCGCATCCGTCAGGCGGTGGCTGCGCTGCGCATCGACATCGGTGGTCAGGCGCTCCAGGTGACGATGTCTTTCGGCCTGGCGTCGGTCAGCGGCCTGGACGAGTTGCAGCAAGCCATCGGCCGGGCCGACCAGGCGCTCTACCGCAGCAAGCATGAGGGGCGCGACCGGGTCAGTACGGCGCCTGAACCCAGCTAAGGTCGGGGATGGAGTGGGCTGCGGGAGGCGCGCGGTTGCCGCCGGTGCCTCAGGCCGCCGCCCGGTACCCCCGCGGAATCGCCGCCAGCAGCCGCTTCGTGTAGTCCTCTTTCGGCGCCGCCAGGATCTGCGCGGCGCTGGCCTGTTCGACCACCTGTCCGTCCTTCATCACCAGCACTTCGTCGCTGATGAAGCGCACCACGGCCAGGTCGTGGCTGATGAAGACGTAGGCCAGGCCGAATTCGTCCTGCAGGTCGCGCAGCAGGTTCAGCACCTGGGCCTGCACCGACACGTCGAGCGCGCTCACCGATTCGTCGAGCACCAGCACTTCCGGGTTCAGCGTCAGGCAGCGGGCGATGGCCACGCGCTGGCGCTGGCCGCCGCTGAATTCGTGCGGGTACTTGCCGAAGGCACGGCCATCCAGCCCCACTTTTTCCAGCAGCGTGCGTGCGCGTTGTTCGCGGTCGGCCAGGCCGCTGCCGATGTTGTGGATGTTCATCGGCTCGACCAGCGTCTGGCCGATCGTGAAGCGCGGGTTCAGGCTGGCGTACGGGTTCTGGAAGACGATCTGGATGCGCCGGCGCATCAGCTGGCGTTCGCTGTCGCTCAGCTTCAGCAGGTTCTTGCCGTCGAAGATGACTTCGCCGCCGGTGGGCTCGTGCAGGCGCAGCAGGGTCAGGCCCATCGTCGTCTTGCCGCTGCCGGATTCGCCCACCACGCCCAGCGTGTGGCCACGGCGCAGCTTGAAGTTCACGTTCTGCACGGCCTTGAACTCGCGCTTGCCGAACAGGCCCTTGCTCAGCCAGAAGCTCTTGGCCAGGCTGCGCACTTCCAGCACCACCGGGGCGTTGGGGTCCTTCACCGCGGCGACGCGTTCGGCCAGCGCTTCCTGGCCAGCGGCCCGGCGGGTGGCCGCGGCAATGTGGTCGTCGATGACCATCAGCCGCGCCGGGTTGCCTTCCAGGCTGGGCCGGCAGGCCAGCAGCGCGCGGGTGTAGTCGTCTTTCGGCGCTTCGAAGATCTGCGCCACCGAGCCCTGTTCGCGGATCGCGCCGTGGCGCATCACCACCACGTGCTGGGCGATCTCGCCCACCAGCCCCAGGTCGTGGCTGATGAAGAGCACGCTCATGCGCATCTTCGTCTGCAGCTTGGCCAGCAGTTCGATGATCTGGCGCTGGATCGTCACGTCCAGCGCCGTGGTGGGCTCGTCGGCGATCAGCAGCTTGGGCTCGCAGGTCAGCGCCATGGCGATCATCACGCGCTGCTGCTGGCCGCCGCTCATTTCGTGCGGGTAGCCCGTCAGGCGGCGCTTGGGCTCAGGAATGCCTACTTCGGCCAGCAGTTCCTCGGCGCGCTTGAGCGCCTGGCTGCGGCTCATGCCCATGTGCTTCATCAGCGGTTCGCACAGCTGCTGGCCGACGTTGAACACCGGGTTGAGCGAACTCATCGGGTCCTGGAAGACGCAGGCGATGTCCTTGCCGCGCAGGGCCTGCAGTTCGGGCAGGGTGGCCTTCAGCAAGTCCTTGCCCTGCCACATCACCTGGCCCGTGCGCACCGCGTTGTCGGGCAGCAGGTTCAGGATGGACATGGCCGTGACGCTCTTGCCCGAACCCGATTCGCCCACCAGGGCGACGGTGCTGTTCTCGGGCACGTCGAAGCTGACGCCGCTGTTGCCACGTCCAACCGCTTCGGCCATCACGCCCTTGCCCATGCGGAAGGAGACCTTCAGGTCTTGAATGGAGAGAAGCATGTTCTTATTCCAGTCCGCGCAGCTTCGGGTCCAGCGCATCGCGCAGGGCGTCTGCCATCAACGAGAAGGCCGTGACGAACACCGCCATGAACAGCGTGGCCGCACCCAGCTGCCACCAGTAGCCCAGGATCAGTTCGCTCTGGGCCTCGGCCAGCATCGTGCCCCAGCTGACCTGGTCCACGCGCACGCCCAGGCCCAGGTAGGACAGGATGACCTCGGCCTTGATGAAGCCGACCACCAGCAGGCCCATGCGCACCAGCACCACGTGACTGACGTTGGGCAGGATGTGCTTGAACATGCGGCTCATGCGGCTGGCGCCGATGGCCTCGGCACTGCGCACGTATTCGCGGCTGCTGTGCTTGATGAATTCGGCGCGCACCTGGCGGTACATGCCGGTCCAGCCGGTCAGCGCCAGGATGATCACGACGCTTTCCACCCCGCGCCCCACGACCGCCGCGAAGGCGAAGATCAGCAGGATGTTCGGGATGCTCTCGAAGACGTTGTAGACCCACTCCAGGAAGTCGCCGATCTTGCCGCCGAAGAAGCCGCCGAAGGCGCCCAGCAGCACGCCGATGGTGGTGGCCACCACGGCTGCGGCCACGCCCACGAAGACGCTGATCTCGGTGCCCTTGATGGTTTTTTCCAGCACGTCGCGGCCCAGCCGGTCGCCGCCCAGCGGCAGGGTCTGGGCCTTCACGGTTTCGGTGGTCTGGAACTGCTTGGCGCGTTCCTCCCATTCGGCGTAGCGCGGGGCCAGCGGGTCGATGTCCGACAGATCGACGTTGGGGCCGGTGGGCACCTCGATGGCGCCGGCAGCCTGGGGCGGCTTCGGGCCGATGAAGGTGGGCGGCGCATTCGGCACGCCCACTTCGTTCTGCCAGTTCTTGCCGATGACGCCGGTGAACGACAGCAGGATCATCACCATGAAGGCCAGCACGACCACCAGCGATGCCAGGCCCACGCGGTCGGCCTTGAAGCGGCGCCAGGCGGCGTGCCAGACGCCTTCACTCTTCTGCTGGGCGTCGTCCAGCGCGGTTCGAACGGGGAGGACGGCGCTCATTTGAGGACGACTCGCGGGTCGGCGATCTTGTAAGCCAGATCGGTCAGCAGGTTGATCAGCATCGTCAGCACGGCCAGATAGATCGTCACCGCCTGGATCACCGGGAAGTCGCTGCGGTTCACCGCCAGCAGCACCTCGCGGCCCAGGCCGGGGATCGAAAAGAATACCTCGATCAGGAAGCTGCCGACGAAGATGCCGGGCAGCTGCAGGCCGATGTTGGTCAGGATGGGGATCATCGCGTTGCGCAGCACGTGCCGAAACAGCACCGTGCCTTCAGTCATGCCTTTGGCGCGCGCGGTGCGCACGTAGTCCTGGCCCAGTTCGTCGAGGAAGAAGCTGCGGTAAAGCCGCGTCTGCGGCGCCAGGCCCACCATCACCGCCAGCAGCACCGGCAGCGGGGCGTAGACCAGCAGGTTGGTCAGCGTGCTGTCGCTCCAGCCCTGCACCGGGAACCAGCCCAGCTGGAAGCCGAACACGTACTGGCCGATGATGACGTAGACCAGGAAGCTGATCGACAGCGCCACGGTGGTGATGACCATCAGCGTGCGGTCGGTCAGGCTGCCGCGGCGGTAGGCCACCCACATCGCAATCGGCAGGGCCAGCAGCACGTCGAGGATGAGGATGGGGATCATCACCGTCAGCGTGGCCGGCAGCCGCGTGGCGAACAGGTTGCTCACGGCTTCGTTGGTGGCCCAGCTCGTGCCCCAGTCGAAGGTGACGATCTGCTTGACGAAGATCCACAGCTGGTACCAGACGGGCTCGTCCAGGCCCAGGGTCTGGCGGATGGCCTGAATCTGCTCGGGGCTGGCGTTCAGGCCGCCCAGCACCTCGGCCGGGTCGCCACCGAAGTACTTGAACAGAAAGAACACCAGCAGGATCACGCCTGCCAGCGTGGGAATCATCTGCCAAAGGCGGCGTATCAGGTAGGCGGCCATCGTTGCGGGTCTCCGGGTGGCGCCACCGCAATGTGGCGGGACGCCCGAAATTTGGAATGGGCGAGTGTAGGGGGGGGGCGGGGGCGTTTCGTCGGGTGATTTCCCCCCCGGGGTGCGGGTGAAGTCGAGCAAGGCCCGTGCCCGAGCGCGCCTAGACTCCGATCCTCCCGTGGCTCTTGCCCGAGCCGTTTCTTTCCAGGGATGATCGCGCCGATGTCTGCCACCCCGTCTTTCCTGTCCGCCTGGCGCCTGGCCAGCATGTTGCTCGCTGCCCTGTGCTGCGCCTGGGCCGGGCCCGTCGCGGCCCAGGGCAAGACCGTGCGCGTCACCTTCAACGGCAGCGAAACCGGATTCGACCCACCGCGCATTTCAGACGTCACATCGGCCGCCGTCGTGGCCAGCCTGTTCGACGCGCCGCTCACCTACGACCTGCTGGCGCGGCCGGTGCGGCTGAAGCCGAACACGGCGCAACTGCCCGAGGTGTCGGACAACTACACCCGCTTCGTCTTCAGCATCAAGCCCGGCATCTACTTCAGCGACCATCCGGCCTTCAAGGGCCAGCCGCGCGAGCTGACGGCCGCCGACTACGTCTACAGCATCAAGCGCTACTACGACCCAGCCACCCGCAGCCCCACGCTGTTCCACTACGAAAACGCCGGCCTGCTGGGCTTGAGCGAGTTGCGCAAGAAGGCGCTCGACACAAAGACACCCTTCGACTACGACACCGAAGTCGCCGGCCTGCGCGTGCTCGACCGCTACCGGTTCGAGGTGCGTACCGCACAGCCGGCGCCGCGCCTGCCGTACGTGTTTGCTTCACCGGGCGTCAGCGGCGCGTTGGCCCGCGAGGTGGTCGAAGCCCACCCGGCCGACCAGATGGTGCCGCCGGTGGGCACCGGCGCTTTCCGCCTGGTGAGCTGGACGCGCAGCTCGCGCATCGTGCTGGAACGCAATCCCGTGCACAAGCACAGCGTGCACAACGAACAGCCGGCCGAGGGCGACACGCTGGGCCGCGACATCGCCAACCAGTTCCGCGGGCGCAGCCTGCCGATGGTGGACCGGGTGGAGATCGCCATCATCGAAGAGACCCAGCCGCGCTGGCTGGCCTTCCTGAACGACGAACTCGACCTGCTGTGGGTGCCGCCGGAGTTCATCACCCAGGCGGTGCCGAACAACGTCGTCGCGCCCAACCTGGCGCGGCGCGGGGTGCAGATGCGGCAGTACGTCATCCCGATCACGCGCCATGTCTACTTCAACATGGACCACCCGCTGGTCGGCGGCCTGCAGCCCGAGCGCGTGGCCTTGCGCCGCGCCCTGTCGCTGGCCTATGACACCAGCCGCGAGATCTCGCTGGTGCGCTATTCCCAGATGGTGCCGGCCCAGTCGCTGATGCCGCCGGGCGTGAGCGGCTACGACCCGAAGCTGAAGTCCGAGATGGCAGAGCACAGCCCTGGCCGGGCCAAGGCCCTGCTCGACCTGTTCGGCTACACCGACCGCGACGGCGACGGCTGGCGCGACCAGCCCGACGGCAGCCCGCTGGTGCTGGAACTCACCACCGAACCGAACCAGACCGCGCGCGCGCTGCAGGGCCTGTGGCAGAAGTCGATGAACGCCATTGGCGTGAAGATCAACTTCCGTGTCAGTACCTGGCCCGAGAACATCAAGGCCAGCCGCGCCGGCCGGCTGATGATGTGGACCACGGGCTGGTCTGCCGCCATTCCCGACGGCAGCTACTTCATGGACCTGCTGTACGGCCCGAACGTCGGCCAGGCCAATGCCTCGCGCTTCAACCTGCCGCTGTTCAACGACATCCACCAGCGCCAGCGCCAGCTGCCCGACGGCCCCGAGCGCGACGCCCTCATCCAGCAAGGCATGAAAGTGGCTTTGGCCTACATGCCCTACAAGGCCAGCGGCCACGACGTCCAGACCTGGCTGGTGCAGCCGCGGGTGCGGGGCTACGTGCCGCACCCCTTCATCCGCGACTTCTGGCGCCATGTCGACATCGCGCCCGACGCCGCCGCACCCTGAGCGTGCAGGAGCTCCGCATGACCCCCTTTCGCCTTGCCCTGGCCAGCCTGCTGGCGCTGGTGCTGTGCTTCCCCGCGGTCCAGGCCCTGGCCCAGAACCCGGCCTCGACAGCGGCCCAGGCGCCTGCCCAGGGCAAGAAGGTCCTGAGATACGCCTTCCGAGTTGCCGAGACCAGCTTCGACCCGGCACAGATCACCGACCTGTATTCGCGCACCGTGGCCAACGGCTTCTTCGAGGCACCCTACGAATTCGAGTTCATGGCCAAGCCCGCGCGCTTGCGCCTGGCCACGGCCGCGGCCATGCCCGAGATCTCGGAAGATTTCAGAACCTTCACCATCCGCCTCAAGCCCGGCATCTACTTCGCCGACGACCCGGCGTTCAAGGGCAAGAAGCGCGAACTGGTGGCCGAGGACTACGTCTATTCGCTCAAGCGCCACTACGACCCGCGCTGGAAGAGCGGCAACCTCTACATCCTGGAAGGTGCCGGCATCCTGGGCCTGAGCGAACTGCGCAAGAAGCTGCTGGCCGAGAAAAAGCCTTTCGATTACGACACGCCGGTCGAAGGCCTGAAGGCGCTGGACCGCTACACCTTCCAGATCAAGCTGGCCCAGCCCTCGCCGCGCTTCATCTACAGCTACTTCACCGACGGCTCCTTCACCGGCGCGCTGGCGCGCGAGGTGGTCGAGTTCTACGGCGACAAGGTGGGCGAGAACCCCGTGGGCACCGGCCCCTACCGGCTGGCCGACTGGAAGCGCAGTTCGCGCATCGTGATGGCGCGCAACCCGAATTTCCGCGAGGTCTTCTACGATGAAAGCCCGCCGGCCGGCGACAGCGAGGAGGCCCGGCGGCTGCAGGCCATCGCGCAGAAGTACAAGGGCCAGCGCCTGCCGCTCATCGACGAGGTGCACATCTCCATCATCGAAGAGAACCAGCCGCGCTGGCTGGCCTTCCTGAACGAGGAACACGACCTGATGGAGGAGGTGCCGGCCGACTTCGCCAGCACCGTGCTGCCGAACAACCGGCTCGCGCCCAACCTGGCGAAGAAGGGCCTGCAGATGGTGCGCTACCCGCGTGCCGACATCGCGTATTCGTACTTCGCGATGGAGCACCCCGTGGTCGGCGGCTACCAGCCGCACCAGGTCGCGCTGCGCCGCGCCATCAGCCTGGCGGTGGACGTGGACCGCGAAATCCGCCTGGTCCGGCGCGGCCAGGCGATACCGGCGCAGAGCAGCATCGCACCCGAGACCACGGCCTACGACCCGAAGTTCAAGAGCGTGATGAGCGACCACGACCTGGGCCGCGCCAAGGCCCTGCTCGACCTGCATGGCTGGGTCGACAAGGACGGCGACGGCTGGCGCGACCAGCCCAATGGCCAGCCCCTGGTGTTGCGCTACAGCACCCAGCCCGACCAGCAGAGCCGCCAGCTCATCGAGCAGTGGAACCGCAACATGAAGGCGATCAACATCCGGATCGAGTTCGAGACCGCGAAGTGGCCCGAGAACCTGAAGAGCAGCCGTGCCGGCAAGCTGATGATGTGGGGTCTGGGCTGGACCGGCGGCCCCGACAGCGACACCTTCCTGGCCGTGGGCTACGGCCCGAACAAGGGCCAGTCGAACCACGCACGCTTCGACCTGCCGGCCTTCAACAAGCTCTACGAACAGCAGCGCACCATGCCCGACGGGCCGGAACGCAATGCCGTGATCTACGAAGCCGCCCGGTTGATGGTGGCTTACATGCCGATGAAGGTGCACGTGCACCGCATCTTCACCGACATCGCCCAGCCCTGGGTGCAGGGCTACCACCGCAACATCTTCGTGCGCGATTTCTGGAAGTACATCGACATCGACCTGCAGGTGCAGCAGCGCGCCCGCGGGGCGGCGCAGTGAAGCGTCGGCAGACGCTAGGACTGGGCGCCGCGGCCGGTGCCGCCCTGGCCTGGCCGGCGTTGGCGCAGCAGCCCCAGCCCAGTGGCCAGCGCGTGCTGCGCTACGCCTTCAACACGGCCGAGACCAACTTCGACCCGGCCCAGCGCGACGACGTCTATTCCATCACCATCACCTCGCACATCTTCGAGGCGCTCTACAACTACGACCATCTGGCGCGGCCGCCCAAGGTGGTGCCGCTGCTGGCCGCGGCCATGCCCGAGGTCAACGCCGACTTCACGCGCTGGACCATCCGGATCCGGCCCGGGGTGTTCTTCGCCGACGACCCGGCCTTCAAGGGTGCGAGACGCGAACTGACGGCCGAGGATTTCGTCTTCAGCTTCAAGCGCTTTGCCGACCCCGCCGTCAAGAGCCCGACCTGGAACACGCTCGAAGACGCCCAGCTGCTGGGCCTGGCGGCGCTGCGCCAGCAGGCGCTGGACAGCCGCAAGCCCTTCGACTACGACCGGCCGATCGAGGGTCTGCGCGCCCTGGACCGCTACACCGTCCAGTTCAACCTGGGCCTGTCGCGCCCGCGCTTCATGGACATCCTGGCGGCCACCGACACCTATGGCGCGGTGGCGCGCGAGGTGGTGCAGGCCTACGGCGACAAGATCGGCGAGCACCCGGTCGGCACGGGGCCCTTCCGTCTGGCGCAGTGGCGGCGCTCGTCGCAGATCATCCTCGAGCGCAACCCGGGCTACCGCGAGCGCTTCTGGGACGCCCAGCCCGCTGCCGACGACGCCCAGGGCCAGGCCATCCTGGCGCGCCTGAAGGGTCGGCGCCTGCCCCTGGTCGACCGCGTCGAGGTCTCGATCATCGAAGCCGAGCAGCCGCGCTGGCTGTCGTTCCTGAACGGCCAGTTCGACCTGCTCGAACGCCTGCCCGGGGCCTTCGTCAACGTCGCCATGCCGGGCGGGCAGGTGGCGCCGAACCTGGCCAGGCGCGGCATCACCGGCCAGCGCGTGCTGGCCACCGATGTCGTCATGACCTACTTCAACATGGAAGACCCGGTGGTGGGCGGCTACGAGCCGCACCAGGTGGCGCTGCGCCGGGCCATCGGCCTGGCCCTGGACCTGGACCGCGAGATCCAGGTCATCCGCCGGGGCATGGGCATCGTCGCGCAAAGCCCGGTCATTCCCTACACCAGCGGCTACGACCCGAAGTTCAAGAGCGAGAACGGCGAATACAGCCCCGCCCGCGCCAAGGCCCTGCTCGACCTGTACGGCTATGTCGACAAGGACGGCGACGGCTGGCGCGAGCTGCCCGATGGCCGGCCGCTCGTGCTGCGGCCCGCCACGCAGCCCGACCAGACCGCGCGCGAGCTCAGCGACCTGTGGCAGAAGAACCTGGCCGCCGTGGGCCTGCGCGCCGAGTACCAGCCGGCCCAGTGGCCGGAGAACCTGAAGGGCGCGCGCTCCGGCAAGCTGCAGATGTGGGGTGTGGCCTCGGCCGCCTCGGGCGGGGACGGCCAGGGCATCCTGCTGCGCTACTACGGGCCGCAGTCTGGCGAGGGCAACATCGCGCGCTTCAAGCTGCCGGCCTTCGACGCCGTCTACGACAAGCTCTCGCAGCTGGCCGACGGCCCCGAACGCGAGGCCCTGTTCAGGCAGGCCAAGCGCCTGGCCGTGGCCTACATGCCCTACAAGCTGCACTGCCACCGCTTCCTGGTCGACATGATGTACAGCAACGTGATCGGTTACCGCCGGCCAGCCTATTGGTACAACTGGTGGCACATGGTCGACGTGGAGCCCCGCACCGCATGAAACGCAGAGACGCCATCGCCTGGACCGCAGCCAGCCTGGCTGCGCCGCTGGGCGGCAGCCTGGCCCAGGCACAGCCCCAGCCGGCCGCGCGGCCACAGGCCGATGCCGGTCCGCGCGTGTTGCGCTATGCCTTCCAGGTCGCCGAGACCAGTTTCGACCCGGCGCGCATCAACGACAGCTATTCGCGTACCGTCACCGCCCACCTGTTCGAATCGCTCTACACCTACGACCACCTGGCGCGCCCGCCGAAGATCGTGCCGCTGACAGCCGCGGCCATGCCCGAGGTGAGCAGCGACTTCCGCACCTGGACTTTCCGCGTACAGCCCGGCATCCACTTCGCCGACGACCCGGCCTTGAAGGGCGTGAAGCGCGAGCTGGTCGCCGAGGACTTCGTCTACGCCATCAAGCGCTTTGTCGACCCGGCCGTGAAGAGCCCGTTGACCGCCAGCGTCGAGAACTGGAAGGTGCGCGGCCTGGCCGTGCTGCGCAAGGCCGCGCTGGACGGTCCGCAGCCTTTCGACTACGACCGCCCGGTCGAAGGCCTGCGCGCACTCGACCGCTACACCCTGCAGTTCCAGCTGGAAGAGGCCGACCCGCGCTTCATCGAGAACATGGCCATCAGCGACCTGTTCTGCGCCGTCGCGCGCGAGGTGGTCGATTTTTATGGCGACAAGATCGGCGAACACCCGGTGGGCACCGGGCCCTTCAGGCTGGCTTCCTGGCGGCGTTCCTCGCAGATCGTGCTGGAGCGCAACCCCGGCTACCGCGAACGACTGTGGGACGCGCAGCCCGCGGCCGACGACGCCGAAGGCCAGGCCATCGCCGCGCGCCTGCGCGGCCGCCGCGTGCCGCTGCTCGACCGTGTGGAAGTGGCCATCATCGAAGAGTCGCAGCCGCGCTGGCTGTCCTTCGTCAACGGCGAATACGACTTCGTCGAACGCGTGCCACCAGAGTTCATCAACGTCGCCATGCCCGGCCGGCAGGTGGCGCCGAACCTGGCGAAGAAGGGCGCGCGCGGCGTCGTCACCCTGGTCAGCGACATCGTGCTGACCTACTTCAACATGGACGATCCGGTGGTCGGCGGCCTGGAGCCGCACAAGGTGGCCCTGCGCCGCGCCATCAGCCTGGGGGTGGACATCGAGCGCGAGATTCGCCTGCTGCGGCGCGGCATGGCCATTCCGGCGCAAAGCCCGGTCATGCCGCACCTGAGCGGCTACGACCCGAAGTTCAAGAGCGAGGCCAGCGACTACGACCCGGCCCGCGCCAAGGCCCTGCTCGACCTGCACGGCTACGTCGACAGAAACGGCGACGGCTGGCGTGAACAGCCCGACGGCAGCCCGCTGGTGTTGAACATTTCCACCCAGCCCGACCAGACCAGCCGCCAGCAGAACGAGCTGTGGCAGCGCAACATGAACGTGATCGGACTGCGCGTCGCGTTCCGCACCGCGAAGTGGCCCGAGAACCTGAAGGCCGCGCGCGCCGGGCAACTGCAGATGTGGGGCGTGGCGTCAGCCGCCAGCGGTGGCGACGGCCAGGGCATGCTGACGCGCTACTACGGGCCTCAGGCCGGCAACCAGAACCTGGCCCGCTTCAAGCTGCCGGCCTTCGACGCCATCCACGACCAGATGAGCGAACTGGCCGACGGCCCCGAGCGCCTGGCCCTGTTCGACCAGGCCAAGCGCCTGGCCATCGCGTACATGCCGTACAAGCTGCACTGCCACCGTTTCGTCGCCGACATGATGTGGCCGGGCATGGACGGCTACCGCCGGCCGGTCTACTGGAACGAGTGGTGGCACATGGTCGACATGGACCCCGCCGTGCGACGGGCGTGAAGCGCAGGCAGACTCTCGCATTGACCGCGGCCCTGGCCGCGCCTTCACTGCCGCTGCAGGCACGCAACCCGGCCGCCGCGCCGGTGGCGGCCAAGGTGCTGCGCTATGCCTTCCCGGTGGCCGAAAGCAGCTTCGACCCGGCCCAGATCAGCGACGTCTATTCGCGCACCGTCATCTGCCACATCCTCGAGTCGCCGCTGGCCTACGACCATCTGGCACGGCCTGCGAAGCTGGTGCTGCTGACGGCAGCCGCCATGCCCGAGGCCAGCAGCGACTTTCGCACCTGGACGGTGAGGCTGCAGCCAGGCATCTTCTTTGCCGACGACCCGGCATTCAAGGGCCGGCCCCGCGAGCTGGTGGCCGAAGACTTCGTCTACAGCTACAAGCGCTTTGCCGACCCCGCGGTGAAAAGCCCACTGTGGGCCAGCATGGAGCAGCGCAAGTTCGTCGGCCTGGCAGCGCTGCGCCGGCAGGCGCTGAGGGACAAGACGCCTTTCGACTATGACCGCCCCATCGACGGCCTGCGCGCGCTGGACCGCTACACGCTGCAGATCCGCCTGGAAGACCCGCTGCCGCGCCTGCCCGAGATGCTGGCCACCAGCGGCTGGTACGGTGCCGTGGCGCGCGAGGTGGCCGATTTCTACGGCGAGCGCATCGGCGAACACCCGGTGGGCACCGGCCCCTTCCGCCTGGCGCAATGGCGGCGGTCTTCGCTCATCGTGCTGGAGCGCAACCGTACCTACCGTGAACGCCTGTGGCAAGCCGAGCCCGCCGCCGACGACGCCGAGGGCCAGGCGATTGCCGCGCAGCTGCGCGGGCGGCGCCTGCCCCTGCTGGACCGGGTCGAGGTGTCCATCATCGAAGCCGAGCAGCCGCGCTGGCTGTCGTTCCTGAACGGCCAGGCCGACCTGATCGATCGGCTGCCCAACGAGTTCATCGACGTCGCCATGCCCGGCGGCCGCGTGGCGCCGAACCTGGCGCGCCAGGGCATCCGCGGCCAGCGCGTGCTCACCGCCGACGTCACCATGACCTACTACAACATGCAGGACCCGGTGCTGGGCGGGCTGCAGCCGCACAAGGTGGCTCTGCGCCGCGCGATGAACCTGGCCGTGGACCTGGACCGCGAGATCCGCAGCGTGCGCCGTGGCATGGCCATCCCGGCGCAGAGCCCGGTGCTGCCGCACATGAGCGGCTACGACCCGCAGTTCAAGAGCGAAAACAGCGACCACGCCCCGGCCCGTGCGCGCGCGCTGCTCGACCTGTACGGCTATGTCGACCGCGACGGCGACGGCTGGCGCGAACAACCCGACGGCAGCCCGCTGCTGCTGGAATGTGCCACCCAGCCCGACCAGCAGACCCGCCAGCTGAACGAGCTGTGGCAGAAAGCCATGCAGGGCATCGGCATCCGCATGCGCTTCAAGACCGCCAAATGGCCGGAAAATCTGAAGGCCGCGCGCGCCGGCCAACTGCAGATGTGGGGCGTGGCCAGCAGCGCCACCAGCGGCGACGGCCAGGCCATGCTGACGCGCTACTACGGCCCGCAAGCTGGCCAGCAGAACCTTGCGCGCTTCGCCCTGCCCGAGTTCGACACCATCCATGACCAGCTCAGCGTGCTGCCCGACGGCCCGGAACGCGAAGCCCTGTTCGACCGCGCCAAGCGCCTGGCCGTGGCCTACGCACCCTACAAGCTGCACGTGCACCGCTTCGTGGCCGACCTCTTCCACCCGGCCCTGGTGGGCTACCGCCGCCCGGTGTTCTGGAACGAGTGGTGGCATTTCGTGGAGATGGAGCCACCGAGCTCGCTGGCGCTCGCTACCCCCGAACTTCCAGCCAACGGGGGCCGTCCACCAACGGACCGGCAGAGCCGGTTCCGTGGTGGGAAGCTTGGATCAGAGCCCAGCGCCTGAGATGGCAATACCTTTGGTCGACCGCCGGGAGTTCATCGCAGCAGGCACGGCCGGCCTGCTGCTGCCCGCCTCAGCGCGGGCCAGCGTGCCGAAGAAGACCTTGCGCGTGGTGCAGCACATCGGCGAATTCGGATTCGACCCGCCGCGTGTGAGCGACCAGACCTCGCTGCGCATCAACGCCCACATCTTCGAAGCCCCGCTGACCTACGACCCGCTGGCCCGGCCCGCGGTGCTGGTGCCGCTGACGGCGGCGCGCCTGCCCGAAGCCTCGGCCGACTTCAGGCACTTCATCGTCAGCATCCGGCCCGGCATCTTCTTCGCCGACGACCCGGCCTTCAAGGGCCAGGCGCGCGAGCTGGTCGCTGCCGACTATGTCTACTGCATCAAGCGCTACTACGACCCGGCCACCATCACCGAACATCTCTACCTGTTCGAAAACGAGAAGATCCTGGGCCTGAGCGAGCTGCGCGCACAGGCCCTGAAGGACAAGACGCCATTTCCGTACGACACCGAGGTGACCGGCCTGCGCGTGCTCGACCGCTACCGCTTCGAAGTGCGCCTGGCCGAGTCCTCGCCGCGCTTCACGACCCTCTTCGCTGGCGGCGTCTGCGGCGCGGTGGCGCGCGAGGTGGTGCAGGCCTATGGCAGCGACCTGATGGCCCACCCGGTGGGGACCGGGCCTTTCCGGCTGGCGCAGTGGCGGCGCGGTTCACAGATCGTGCTGGAGAAGAACCCGCGCTTTCGCGAGCAGGTCTTTCATACCGTGGGCGCGGGCCCGCAAGCGCATCTGCAGGCCGCGGCCCAGCGCCTGGCCGGCACGCGCGCGCCACGCGTGGACCGCATCGAGATGCAGATCGTCGAAGAGTCGCAGCCCCGCTGGCTGGCCTTCCTGCGTGGTGAGTTCGACGTCATGACGGTGCCGCCCGACTTCGGCCAACTGGCCATGCCCGGCGGTGAACTCGCCCCATTCCTGCAGCGCGACCGCGTGCATGCAGAGCGCGGGCTGGCAGCGGCCATCAGCCACAGCTTCTTCAATTTCGACGACCCGCTGGTGGGCGGCCCGAACGCCTACGGTCCGGAGAAGGTGGCACTGCGCCGCGCCATTGCGCTGGCCAACGACAACCAGGCCATCGTTCGTGGCGTCATCCGCGACCAGGGGCTGCAGGCGCAGAGCATCATCCCGCCGCATTGCTACGGCTTCGACCCGGGCTTCAGAAGCGAAATGGGCACGCCCTCTGTGGCGCGTGCGCGGGCGCTGCTCGACCTTCATGGCTACACCGACCGCAACGGCGACGGCTGGCGCGAACTGCCCGACGGCCAGCCCCTCGTGCTGCGCATGGCCTTTCCGCCCGACCAGCGTTCACGCGCGCTCAGCGAACTGTGGTTCAAGCAGATGAAGGCCGTGGGCCTGAAGGTGGACTTCGAGTTCGCGAAGTTCGGCGAACTGATCAAGCGTTCCCTGTCGGGGCAGCTCATGATCTGGAGCTTCATCTGGAACGCCGCCAGCCCCGATGGCGATTTCTTCCTCGGCCTGACCTACGGACCCAACGCCGGGCAGAGCAGCGACAGCCGCTTCAAGCTGCCCGCCTTCGACCGCCTGTACGAACGCCAGCGCCTGCTGCCCGACGGCCCGGAAAGGCTGGCGCTGATGCGCCAGGCCCAGCGCCTGCAGTTGGCCTACATGCCGCTGATCCCGCACTACCACCCCATCGACACCGAATTGCTGCAGCCGGGTGTGCACGGCCCGGTGCGGCATCCGTTCAACAACGACTGGTACCGCTGGGCCGACATCGACCCGGCCCCGGCCTGAAAGGCAACACGGCATGACGAGCACGCGCATGGCCCGATTCGAAGCCTGGCTGGCCGAACACCGTGGCCTGAATTTCGGTCGTTATGACGACCTGTGGCAATGGTCGGTGAGCGACCTGCCCGCCTTCTGGCAGGCCCTGTGGGACCACTTCGAGCTGCAGTCGCCCACACCGCACAGCGCGGTGCTGGTGCCGCCGCCGGGCGGTGCGCGCATGCCCGGCACGCGTTGGTTCCCGGGCGCGCAGACCAACTACGCCCGCCAGGTGCTGCGCCATGTGGAAACGGCCACTGCAGCCGGCCACCCGGCCATCGTGTTCCAGAACGAAAGCCGCCAGGCACAGGGAATACCGCCACATACGCTGTCGTGGCCGGAATTGCAGCGCCAGGTGGCGGTGCTGGCCACGCGCTACACGCAGCTGGGTGTGCAGCCGGGCGACCGCATCTGTGCCTACCTGCCCAACACGCCGCAGACGGTGGTGGCCTTCCTGGCCTGCGCCAGCGTGGGTGCGCTGTGGAGCGTGTGCAGCCCCGATATGGGACCGGTGGCCGTGCTCGACCGCTTTCGCCAGATCGAACCCCGGCTGCTGCTGGCGGTGGACGGGCAGGTCTGGGGCGGTACCGCGCACGACCGGCGGCCGGTGCTGCGCGAGGTGCTGGCCGGACTGCCGACGCTGCAGCACCTGGTGCTGGTGCCGGGCATCGACCCATCGGCGCGGGCGGCCGATTTCGTGCCCGCCAGTGGCACCGCTTTCGCCGGCCACGACTGGGACGAACTGCTGGCCGGCGCCGCGCCTGCCGACTGGGCGCCGCGCTGGCTGCCTTTCGAACACCCCTTGTGGATCGTCTATTCCAGCGGCACCACCGGTCTGCCCAAGCCCATCGTGCATGGTCACGGCGGCATCGTGCTCGAATCGCTGAAAGGCGCCCTGCACAACGACGTGCACCCGAGCGCGGGCACCGGCGAACGCTTCTTCTGGTTCAGCAGCACCGGCTGGATCATGTGGAACGCGCAGGTCGCGGCGCTGCTGGGCGGCACCACCATCTGCCTGTTCGACGGCAACCCCGGCGGGCCGTCGAAGGCGCCTGACTGGGGCACGCTCTGGCGCTTCGCAGCCGAAACCGGCATCACCTGGTTCGGTGC
Source organism: Burkholderiales bacterium Ga0077543 (assembly GCA_001464055.1). Lineage (GTDB taxonomy): Bacteria > Pseudomonadota > Gammaproteobacteria > Burkholderiales > Burkholderiaceae_C > Rubrivivax. Next base: position 9,599 of record LNET01000104.1, on the reverse strand, counting down.
CGGCGCCGCCTTCTACGCCAGCTGCCTGAAGGCCGGCATCGAGCCGATGAAAGTGGCCGACCTGTCGCGGCTGCAGGCCGTGGGCAGCACCGGCAGCCCGCTGTCCGACGACTGCTACGACTGGATCTGGCAGCAGCTGTCACGCCCTGGCGGGCAGCCGATCTGGCTGAACGCCATCAGCGGCGGCACCGACTTCGCTGGCGCCTTCGTTGCCGGGCACCGCGGTCTGCCGGTGGTCAAAGGCGAGATGCAGTGCCGCTGCCTGGGGGCGGCCGTGGAAGCCTGGTCGGAAGAAGGCCGCCCGCTCATCGGCGAAGTGGGTGAACTCGTCTGCACGCAGCCGATGCCGTCGATGCCGCTGCACTTCTGGAACGACGCAGGCGGGGCGCGCTACGCCGCCAGCTACTTCGACATGTTCCCTGGCGTCTGGCGCCATGGCGACTGGATCTGCATCACGCCGCGGCCCGGCGCGGGCACGCATGGCGCGGTGATCTACGGCCGCAGCGACGCCACCATCAACCGCCACGGCATCCGCATGGGCACTTCAGAGCTCTACCGCGCGGTGGAAGCCCTGCCCGAGGTGCTGGACAGCCTGGTCGTGGATCTGGAATTCCTGGGCCGCGAAAGCTGGATGCCGCTGTTCGTGGTGCTGCGTGAAGGAGTCGTGCTCGACGACTTTCTGCAGCAGCGCCTGCGCCTGGCCATCCGTCAGGCCTTGTCGGCGCGCCACGTGCCCAACGATATTTTTCAGGTGGCGGCGGTGCCGCGCACGCTGTCGGGCAAGAAGATGGAATTGCCGGTGAAGAAGCTGTTGCTGGGCGCCGCGCCCGATACGGTGTTCAAGCGCGACGCGATGGCGAATGCCGACTGCGTGGACTGGTTCGTGGCGCTGGCGCGCAGCCGCGCGAACGCCTGAAGCGGCTCAGCCCGCAAAAGAAACGATGGCAGAGGCCGGCAGCGCGCCGCTCTGCCGCTTCACTTCGCGCCCGGCCTGCAGCTTCACCAGGGTGGGAATGCTGCGGATACCGAAGCGCGCGGCCAGCATCGGGCTGTCGTCGCTGTTCACCTTCACCAGCAGCGCGCGGCCGGTCAGTTGCTGCCCGGCCTGCTTGAAGGCCGGGGCCATGGCCTGGCAGGGGCCGCACCAGGCGGCCCAGAAGTCCACCACCAATGGCAGCCGGGTGGCGGCAGCGACGCTGTCGAAGTTGCTGTCGTCCAGGTCCAGCGGCTGGCCTGCCAGCAGGGGCTGGCTGCAGCGGCCGCAGTTCGGTGCTTCGTCGATGCGCGCCACGGGCAGGCGATTCGTGGCACCGCAATGCGGGCAGGGCAGATGCAGTGGTGGCGGTGACGTGTTCATGAGGAGCATCTGCGGGGCGCAAGCCCAGGATTCAAGCCGGCTGGCTGCTTGCCAAGCAGAAGGTGAAGCCCCGCTGGCCGTGACGTTCGGAGCGGGATTCGCGTTCGGCAAAGGCCTGGGCCTGGAATTCGGCAAAGCCGGGCAGGGTCATGGTGCAGACTGGGCCGGGCCCTGGTTGCGCACTGTAGCGTTGCTGCGGCCGGGCTCGATAAACTGCCGGGAAGCATCTTGAACCTGTCGCGTCCGCTGTGATCTATCGCTTCAGAGCCCACCACCTTCCCCGGGGCTTGCAGGCTCCGGGTACCGAACGACACCTGCCCCCGCGCATGAACACACCCCTGGACCACATCCCCACCTGCCTGTGCATGCTGCACAGCCGCCGGCTGTTCACGGGCCTGCTGCTGGCGGGCGGTGCCACGGCCGTCGTCGGCAGCGCTCAGGCCCAGCAGGGCCAGGCCGCCGACCAGGGCCTGCGCGGCGAGGTCGGGCGCGAGTCGCGCTTCACGAAGCTGGTGCCGGCCGAACAGGTGGAAGCCGCCGCTGCCCAGCAGTACCAGCAGATGATGCAGGAGGCCAGCCAGCAGCGCGCGCTGGCGCCGGACAGCCACCCCCAGGTGCAGCGGCTGCGCGCCATCGCCCAGCGCATCGTGCCCCATGCCATGCCCTGGAACAGCCGGGCGCGGCAATGGCGCTGGGAGATCAACCTGCTGGGCAGCGACCAGATCAATGCGTTCTGCATGCCCGGCGGCAAGATCGCGTTCTACAGTGGCATCCTGTCCAAGCTGCAGCTGAGCGACCAGGAAGTGGCCGCCATCATGGGCCACGAGGTCGCCCATGCGCTGCGCGAACATGCCCGCGAACGCATGGGCAAGACGGCGGCCACGCGCATCGGCGCCAACGTGCTCAGTTCGCTGCTGGGGCTGGGCGGCACCGGCGACGCGCTGCTGAACATGGGCGGGCAGCTGCTGACGCTGCGCTTCAGCCGCGAAGACGAAACCGAGGCCGACCTGGTGGGCATGGACCTGGCGGCCCGCGCTGGCTACAACCCGCAGGCGGGTGTCACGCTGTGGCAGAAGATGATGGCGGCCAGCAAGGGTGCGCCGCCGCAGTTCCTGTCCACCCACCCGGCCGGCGAGACCCGCATCCGCGACATCCAGTCGAAGCTGCCGAAGGTGGAGCCGCTGTACCAGCGCGCCGAAAAGCCCAGCCGCCAGTTCGGCCCACCCAGGGCCTGAGGCTCACCGCCCGAGGCTCACCATTTTGCGGGCAGTTCGCGCAGCAGCACGATGCGGCGGCGGCCCACCTCGACATATTCGCCGCGTTCCAGGTCCTTCATCACGCGGCTGATCATCTCGCGCGAACAGCCCAGGCGCTGCGAGATTTCCAGATGCGAAGGCGCCGGTTCTGCAACGCGGCGGCCGTCGGCGTCGGGCAGGGCAATCTCTTCCAGCAAGGCCTTCAGCCGGCCGTAGACGTCGTTCAGCGCAATCTGCTTCAGCCCGATGGTGGTGGCGCGGGCGCGGCGGATCACCTTGGCCAGCAACTCGAACGCGAATGCCGGGTCTTCCTGCAGATGGGCCTGCAGCGTGGGCCGGGCGATCACGGCGCAGATGCTGGGTTCCACGGCTTCGACATTGGCCGAACGGGGACCGCCGTCCAGGCCCATCTCGCCGGCGTATTCGCCGGGGCCGTAGCTGGCGTAGGTGACTTCGCGGCCGTCGGGTCCGGCGCTGTAGGCGCGCAACCGGCCCTGCAGCACGATGTACAGGGTGTCGCCGACGTCGCCTTCGACGATCAGCTGCACGCCGCGCCTGACGTGGCGGCGCTCACCCCGGCGCGCCAGTGCCCGCAGCGAATCGCTCATCGGCGCGGTCTCCAGCAGGTCGGGGGGTCGGGTTGCGGTGCCTGTACGGGCTGCGGCCATCGGTCGGAGCGCCGCGGCCTTCAGGGCCGGCGGGGCGCGCCGATGCTAGCCGGTCGGGGCGAAGTCTTCAGCGGCCTGCCAGTCCGCTGCGCAAGGCGCCCACCAGCGGAGGCAGCAGCGCAACCTGACGCACCAGTTCGCGGATGCTGGCTGCACCGGTCTTGCCGCGGATGCTGCCGATCTGGGTGCGCACGGTGCTGACGGCCACGCCCTGGCGGGTGGCGATCTCGGTCGGGCGAACGCCGTTGCACAGTAGTTCGAGCACCCTCGTTTCGGTGGGGGTCAGCGACATGCTGCGGGCGAAGCCCTGCACCGACAGCTGCGCGCACATCTGGCGCTTGCCCAGCACGAGCAGGGTGGTCTGGCCGGCAGCGCTGGCCTGTTCGGCGTCGGCGCAGGGCAGCGGCACCACCGACACGCTGACCCGGTGTTCGCCTTCGCCCAGCGTCAGCAGCCTGCGCAGCCCGCGCTGGGCTGCAGCCAGGGCGTCGTACAGCGGTGCCACGTCTTGCGGACGGTGGGCGCGCAAGGCATGGCCCAGCAACTGCAGCGGGTGGTCGCCATCGAGTTCGTGGCGGGCAGCATGGTTGACGTACAACACCTGCGCGTCGGCGCTGACCAGGAGCATGCCGTAGTCGATCTCGTCGAGCATGCGTGTGAGCCACTGGCTGAACTGGCCGCCGCTGCGGCGGTCCGCTGAAGGCAGCCGGTGGTCGAAGCCGTTGCCGCCGGACGCGCCACCGGTGACCATGGCCGCTGCGAGAACCTGCTGCGCCTTGGCGCCGACGATCTGGTACATGGTGTGACCCCTTGGGCTGATGTGTCGACGACGTGTCGCCATGGGGTGAAATCTACGGATCGGGGTTCTCGGGCGGTGGTGAATCCGGGCGGGGCCTTTGGTGATCTATTTACCTGTGCGTCGCAGCGGTGGCAGGTCGCCCAGGGCGGCGAGCAGGCCGGCCACGCTGTCGTGGCCGGTCTTGCGGCGGATGGCGGCGATCTGGCTGCGCACGGTGGCCACGCCCACACCCAGCCGCTGCGCCGTGACCTCGGCCGGATGGCCATGCAGCAAGGCTTCCAGCACCCGGGTTTCGGCGGCGCTGAGCTTGTGGGTGTTGGCAAAGCCGCTGGCATCGAACACCGTGGCCGGGGGCGGTGCCAGCATCACCAGGACCGGCGGCGTGGGCGCGCCGGGGCTGGCTTCGGCCAGGGGCCGCAGCACCAGGTGCACGGTCAGGTCGCCGTCGGCCCAGGCCAGCTGTTGCGGCTGACCGGTCGAGGCAGACTGGAGGGCCGAGATGAAACCACCCCGCTGCCCGGCAACGCGCGGTGCAACCCGCCCGTCCGATCCCACTTCCAGGGGGGGTGCGTCCTGGCCCAGCAGTTCACGGGCTGCCAGGTTGGCATGCAGCAGCAAACCGTCGGGCTGCAAAGCCAGCATGGGGTAGGCCAGGGTGTCGATGGCTGCCGACAGCGACGTCTCGGAAGGGGCTTCGGGTGGTGGCAGGGCGTCGCTCAGGGCATTCACCGACTCGGCTGGGGGGCTGAGCGCCTTGCCAGGGTCTTCTTCAGGGCCGACCAGGAAGCTGCTCATCCTGTGACGCTAGCTTTGGCCCCCTAGAACAGCATCCTTGACTTGTATGAACATGACGCGAAACGCCCCGAAAGTGGGTGTTCGAGGCGCTGGAGATAACCCCCCATTTGGGGGAGGTCAATGCCCGCGTCTTGCCGGTGCCGGGCTGCGGGGGGCCCAAGCTACCCGCCGCTATCATGAAGCGGTGCTGAACAGCCATTTTTTCCTGCAGGCTTGCGGTGTCGCGATGGCGACGGTGGCTGTGGCCGCGATGGCGCTGCCGGGGCTGGCTCGCGCCAGCGACAAACCCCTGGTCTTCTGCGCCGACGCCAGCCCAGAGGGTTTCGACCCGGCCTTGTGGGACAGCAGCGCCACCAGCAACGTCACCACCCAGATCTTCAACGGGCTGGTCAGCTACCAGCGTGGCACGGCCACGCTGAAGCCGGCACTGGCCACGGCCTGGCAGGTGTCGCCCGACGCGCGCACGGTCAGCTTCACCCTGCGCCGCGGCGTGGCCTTCCACACCACGCCCTATTTCACGCCGACACGGCCAATGAACGCCGACGACGTGATGTTCAGCTTCACCCGGCTCGTCGACCCGCAGATTCCCTTCAACCGGGCTTTCCCGGCGACGTTCGTGCACGCCCAGAGCCTGGGGCTGGCGCAGATGATCGCCGGCATCGACCGTGTCGACGACCATACGGTGCGCTTCCGGCTGCACCGCGGCAACGTCAACTTCCTGTCCTATTTCGCCAGTGCCTTCGCGTCGATCCATTCGGCCGAATACGCTGCGCAGCTGCTGGCTGCCGGCCGTGCCAGCGCCATCAACAACCAGCCGGTGGGCACCGGCCCCTGGCGCTTCAAGAGCTACCGCAAGGACGACGTGCTGCGGCTGCAGCCGCATCCGGCCTTCTGGGGCGGGGTGCAGAAGCCACGGGCGCTGATCTTCGCCATCAGCCGCGAACCGAACGTGCGCGTGCAGAAGCTGGCGCGCGGCGAATGCCATGTGGCGGCGGCCATCCGCGACGTCGATGTCAGCACGCTCAGCGGGCACCCGCGTGTCAAGATCATGAAGACGCGGGCGCTGAACATCAGCTACCTGGCCTTCAATCTGCAGCGGCCGCTGCTCGCCCGGCGCGAGGTGCGCGAGGCGCTGGACATCGCCATCGACCGGAACGCGCTGTTCAAGGTGCTGTTCCCGCGCGGTGACGCGCTGCAGGCCGTCAGTGCCTTCCCGCCCAGCGTGCCCGGCTTCAACACCGCCCTGCGCAACGACTACGACCCCGCCCGTGCCCGCGCCTTGCTGGCCCAGGCCGGTGTGCCGCCGGGCACGAGCATCGATCTGTGGGCCCTGCCTATCAGCCGGCCGACCAACCCGAACGGCCAGCTGATGGCCCAGCTGATCCAGGCCGACTGGGCGCAGGTGGGCATCCGGGCGCGCATCCTCACCTATGAATGGGGCGAATACCTCAAGCGCGCCAACAGCGGCGAACACGATGTCTACATGAGCGGCTGGAGCACCGATGTGCCTTCGGCCGACGACTTCCTGGCGCCCAACCTGACCTGCGCTTCCAGCCGCGGCGGCATCAAGTTCTGCAACCCCGAATTCGACGCCCTGCTCGAAGCCGCGCGTGCCGAGGTCGACGAGCCGAAGCGGCTGGCCCTCTACGAACGCGCGCAGGCCATCTTCAAGCGTGAACGGCCCTGGATCACCATGGCCCATTCGTCGATCTACATCCCGCTGCGCAAGGACGTGCAGGGCTTCGTGATGGCCGCCGACGGCAGCGTCGACTTCGAAGGCGTCTGGCGCGAATGAGGCCCAGCGCCATCGTTCGCGTCGAAGACGTCCCCGGCCACCCGGCATTCCGGGCGCTGTCCAGCCTGCGCGGCGTGGCTCACGACCTGCGCTACGCCGGTACCGACAATTTCGCCGGTCGCGTGCTTTACCGCGGTTTCGACTGCGCCTGGCTGCGCACCGAAGCGGCCAGCGGCCTGGAAACCGCCGCCGCCTGGCTGGCCGCCCGGCACCCTGGCTGGCAACTGCGGGTGCTGGACGCACTGCGCCCGCAGCGCGTGCAGGAAGCCATCTGGGCCGATGTGGTGGGCACGCCCATGGCGATGTACTTTGCCGACCCGGCGCGCGGCTCCATCCACAGCTTCGGCATGGCCGTGGACGTGACCCTGCTCGATGCGGCCGGGCAGGAAGTCGACATGGGCAGTGGCTTCGACGAGATGAGCCTGGCCTCGCACCCCGCGCTGCATGCGGCGCACCTGGCCAGCGGCATACTGACCCCGGGCCAGGTGGCGCTGCGCGAGCGCCTGGCAGCGGCCATGGCGGCAGGCGGATTTCTGGGCATCCCCACCGAGTGGTGGCATTTCGACCACGGCGATCGCGACGCAGTGCGCCGCACCCTGCCGCGCGTGGACTGAACCTGACAAGGAACTGCGACCATGGCCCTGCAACGACGCCGATTCATCCAGGCCGCACCGGCCGCTGCCGCCGCGCTGGCCGTGCCTGCGATGCCGCTGCGGGCCCAGGCGCGGCCGCCCGTCCTCCCCATGCTCAGGCCGCGCCGCCTGGAGCCGGGTGACACCATCGCCCTGGTGAATCCGTCGGGCCCGATCTATGAACGGGCACCTTACGACATCGCCACCGAGAACCTGCTGGCCCTGGGCTTCAAGGTGCGCGAGGCGCCGAACCTGCGCGCGCGTTACGGCCACTTCGCCGGCACCGACGCGCAGCGTGCCGGCGACATCAACGCCATGTTTGCCGACCCCGGCGTGCACGGCATCCTGGCCATGACCGGGGGCTCGGGCGGCGGCCGCATGCTCCCGCTCGTCGACTACGCCGCCATCCGGCGCAACCCGAAGTTCCTGGGCGGCTTTTCCGATCTCACCGCGCTGGTCAATGCCGTGCAGGTGCAGACCGGGCTGGTCACCTTCCACAGCCCGATGGCGGCTTCGGAGTGGAATGAATTCAGCGTGCGCCATTTCCGCGGCACGGTGATGGACGCGCAGCCCATGCTGCTGGCCAACCCGCAGGACAAGGAAGATTCACTGGTGCCCAAGGGCAACCGCACGCGCACGCTGCGCGGCGGCCGGGCCCAGGGGCCGCTGGTCGGCGGCAACCTGGCCGTGCTCAGCGCCATGGCCGGCAGCGCCTACTGGCCGCGCTTCGACGGTGCCATCCTGTTCCTGGAAGACATCAACGAATACATCTACCGCGTCGACCGCATGCTCAGCACCCTGAAACTGGCCGGGGCGCTGGACCGCCTGGCCGGCGTGGTGCTGGGCGCCTTCACCAACTGCGGGCCGGGCGACGGCAACTTCGGCACGCTGACGCTGGACGAGGTCTTCGACGACTACTTCCTTCGCTTGGGCGTGCCCGTCTACAGCGGCGCGAGCTTCGGCCACATCCGGCGCAAGTTCACGCTGCCCCTGGGCCTGCCGGCCGAGATCGACGCCGAGGCGGGCACCCTGCGCCTGCTGCAGCCGGCGGTTGTCTAGGACAGATAGCCCGGGTAAGTCCGGAAGCTGTCGAACATCACTCGAAGCTAATATCCATCCACACGAATATGTGGATGAATGTGTTGATCGGGAGCGTGATGAGCGAACGGCTGGCCGACAGGGTGTACGAAATCGCCGCAGAGCTGTTCGCGATGTTGGCCGCACCCACAAGGCTGCGCATCGTCTGCACGCTGATGACGGGCGAACGCAACGTCGGCCAGTTGGTCGAGCACCTCGCCTTGAGCCAGCCCAACATCTCGCAGCACCTGAACATGCTGTACCGGGCCGGTGTGTTGGCGCGGCGCCGCACCGGGTCGCAGATCTACTACCGCGTGGAACACGCACAGGTGCGCGAGCTGTGCCTGAGCCTGCTCGGCACCATGCCCGCCGAGCCCCAGCCCCTGAAACGGCGCCGCGCCAGCAAGAGCGCATTGAACGACAGCAAGGAGATCTCGTGAGTCTGGACCCCATCACATCGGGCCGCCTGCGCAAGGCACCTGAAAGCTTCATCAACGCCGACGGTGTGCGCCGGGTGTTTGCCGAAGCCAAGGAAGGCCGGCGCGACTTCATCCGCAGCGCCTTTGCCGCGGCGGTGGCCGGCGGCGCTGCCGGCAGTGCGCTGGGCCAGGCCAACCCCGTGCCCGCCAGCGGCGGCGACCCCCACATCCTGACCCTGCCCGCACACACCACCGGCCTGGGTCAGCCGGTCGTGACCGACGGCTCCCCGATGGCCACCCAAATTCCCCCGGGTATGGCCACTTCAAACTCCCCCACCTGAATTGATCGGGAACAGGGGGTAAGCCGACGTCGTTGGCACCTGTTGGCGGGACGTAAACCCGACCTTCCCGAGTGGAGGTCATGGAGTGAACGTCTTGAAGCCGCACAAACGCACAACCATCTACACCCTACTGGGGCTGGGCAAGAGCCAGCGCGACATCCAGCGCATCACCAGCATCGACCGCAAGACCATCCGGTCTTACCAGCGTCAGTACGACGCGCAAAGGGCAAACTCCCCCGGGGTGGCCACCGACCCCATAGATCAAATTCCCCCACCCCGGCCACCGACTCCCGTGTCGGCTGCAGCGGTGGCCACCACCTCCAAATGCGAGCCGCACCGCGAGTTCATCCAGGCCCAACTGCGCCTTGGCCGCAACGCCACGGCTGTGTACCAGGACCTGGTGGACCTGTACGGCTTTGATGGCGCGTACAACAGCGTCAAGCGCTTTGCGGCCCGGCTG
>LNET01000103.1 GCA_001464055.1 Burkholderiales bacterium Ga0077543 | reverse complement strand
CTGGAAGGGGCGCTGAAAGGCTACTCGTCCAACACCTCGGGCGGCTTCCTGGAGCTCAACGGCCGCGAGTACCTCATTCGCAACCTGGGCCGCACGTCGCGCCTGGACGACCTGAACAATCTGGCCCTGACGGCCCGCAATGGCCAGCCCATCCTGATGCGCCAGATCGCCGAGGTGAGCTTCGCCGCGGCACCCCGGCGTGGCGATGCAGGCTTCGCGGGCAAGCCGGCCGTGATCCTGGGCATCCAGAAGCAGCCGACAGCCGACACCATCGCACTGACGAAGGCGATCGAGGAAGCCCTGGTGGGTCTGAAGGCCTCGCTGCCGGCCGGCATGGAAGCGCCGCGCGTGACCTTCCGGCAGGCCAGTTTCATCGAGGCCTCGATCACCACGCTGCAGGGCAAGCTGATCGGCGCGTCGATCTTCGTGGCGGTGATCCTGTTCTTCTTCCTCGGCACGCTGCGGCCCACGGTGATTGCGCTGACGGCGATCCCGGTGTCGATCTGCGTCACGGCGCTGGTCTTCCGCTACTTCGGCCTGTCCATCAACACCATGACGCTGGGCGGGCTGGCGATTGCGATCGGCGGCCTGGTCGACGACGCGGTGGTGGACGTGGAGAACATCATCCGCCGCCTGAAGGCCGACCGCGCCCTGCCGCCCGAACGAAGGCGCCCGCCGATGGAGATCGTGGCGCGGGCGTCGATGGAGGTGCGCTCGGGCATCCTGTACGCCACCGTCATCATCGTGCTGGTCTTCATCCCGCTGTTCGCGCTGCCGGGGCTGGAGGGCCGGCTGTTCGTGCCGCTGGGCATTGCCTTCATCGTGTCGACGCTGGCCTCGCTGGTGGTCTCGGTCACCGTGACGCCGGTGCTCAGCCTGTATCTGCTGCCGCGCATGAAGAACCTGGAGCACGGCGACACCCGCGTGCTGGCGTGGATGAAGGCGCGCTACCGCGGCGGTCTGCAGGCGGTGCTGCAGCGGCCCGGGGCCGCACTGGTGGCCGCCGGGCTGGCCGTGCTGACGGCTGCCGCGGCCGTGCCCTTCTTCCCCACCACCTTCCTGCCGCCGTTCAGCGAGGGCACGCTGCTCGTGGGCTTGCGCCTGAATCCGGGCGTGACGCTGGCCGAGAGCTCGGCCCTGGCGCGCCAGGCCGAACTGCTGATCCAGCAGGTGCCCGAGGTCACCCATGTCGGCCGGCGCAGCGGCCGCGCCGAGCTGGACGAACACGCCGAAGGCGTGCATGTGAGCGAGCTGGACGTGGGCCTGAAGCCCACCGCAGAGCTGAAGCGCAGCATGGAAGAAATCAGGGCCGACATCCGCTCGCGGCTGGTCAACCTGCCGGCGGCGCTGGAGATCGGCCAGCCCATCTCGCACCGCATCGACCACATGCTGTCAGGCGTGCGCTCGCAGATCGCCATCAAGATCTTCGGCGAAGACCTGGACGCGCTGCGTGGCCAGGCCGACGTGCTGCGGGCCAAGCTGGCCACCATCCCCGGCATTGCCGACCTGCAGATCGAAAAGCAGGTGCTGGCGCCGCAGGTCAAGGTGCGCATCGACTACGCCGCCGCGGCGCAGTACGGCGTGCCGGCGCCGCAGGTGCTGAACACGCTGCAGAGTCTGGTGGAGGGCCAGAAGATCACCCAGATCGTCGAGGGCGGCCGGCGTTTCGCGCTGGTGGTGAAGTTGCCGGAGTCGGCACGTTCGGTGGAAGGCCTGGGCCAGATCCTGATCGAGACGCCGAACGGCCGCATCCCGCTGTCGAAGATCGCCACCATCGAAGACGGCGACGGCCCCAACCAGATCAGCCGCGACGACGGCAAGCGGCGCATCGTGCTGTCGGCCAATGCCTCGGGGCGGCCGCTGTCGGAGATCGTCGCCGACATCCGCGCAGTGGTCGCCCAGACCCCGCTGCCCGAGGGCTACTTCATCACCCTGGGCGGCCAGTTCCAGGCGCAGGAGGAAGCGTCGCGCCTGGTCGGCCTGCTGTCCATCGTGTCGCTGGGCCTGATGTTCGTGGTGCTGTACATCCGCTACCAGTCGGCCTTGCTGTCGGCGTTGATCATGGTGAACATCCCGCTGGCGCTGGTGGGCGCGGTGATCGGCCTGTGGTTGTCGGGCCAGCCGCTCAGCGTGGCGGCTCTGGTGGGCTTCATCACGCTGGCCGGCATCTCGGTGCGCAACGGCATCCTGAAGGTCAGCCACTACATCAACCTGATGCGCTTCGAGGGCGAAGCCTTCGACCAGAAGATGATCGTGCGCGGCTCGCTGGAGCGGCTGAGCCCGGTGCTGATGACCGCGCTGGTCACCGCCTTCGCGCTGGCCCCACTGCTGTTCGAGGCTGAGCAGCCGGGCACCGAGGTGCTGCACCCCGTGGCCGTGGTGATCTTCTCCGGTCTCATCAGCTCGACCCTGCTCGATACCTTTCTCACGCCTGCGATGTTCTGGCTCTTCGGGCGCAAGGCAGCCGTGGCGCTGACGAACCACAAGGATGCCGAGGCGCTCTGACTTTTCACCTGTTCACATCAACCACCCCGAAAGGACTCTCATGAAGACCCAAGCCCTGTTTGCAGCGATCGCCCTGGCGCTGGCCGGCGCGGCGCTTGCCGCCGGCAGCGACGACCACGCGGGCCACGACCACAAGCCCATGCACGGCGGTGTCGTGACCGCCACCAAGGCCATGGATTTCGAGCTGGTGGCCAAGCCGACGGTGATTCACCTGTACCTGCGCGATCACGGCAAGGCGGCCGACATGTCGAAGGCCACCGGCAAGATCACCCTGCTGAACGGGACAGAAAAGCAAGAGGTTGAACTCAAACTCGTCGGCAACAAGCTCGAAGCCACCGGCAGCTTCAAGGTCGGGCCTGGCACCAAGGCCGTGGCGGTTGTCAGCGTCGCCGGCAAGCCTGCAACGGCGCGCTTCAGTTTGAAGTGAAGCGACAGGTTCGCGCAGGCCGTCGTGCTCGGTCGCAGATCCTGCCATGCGATACCCCAGTGGCCACTGGGGTGTGTTGGCGCCGAGGCTCTCAAGATGACCGCAGGCTGCGCCGCATCACGCTGGAACCCCCGCCAGCCGGGGGTTCCAGCATGAATGACGAGCCGGCCTTTCGGCCGGCAGGCCGAGTCGTCGAACTGTCTGGAGCCCCCTCTCGGTCGAGATGATGGGGTCGATCGGTCGAAGGCCGGTCGCTCGAACGCCTGCGTGCGTTCAGTCCGACAACAGCCCGGCGAGGTGCCATTGCGTTTCGCGCCGCGTAGCCCTCGCTCCGCGCCCTCCAAGGTGATGCCGTCTCATACCCATACGCCATGGGCGGTGATGCAGACAAACTCCTCGCTCACCGAACACCGCATCCTTTGAATCCAATGCCGACTCCCCCATGCCTGAACGCTCGCAAATCGCACCAGAGCGACTTGCAGAGTACCGCTTGCGCCGTCCAGCGCGGCCTCCGCCGCTGGCTGCTGTCCGTTGCGCCGGCCTCCCTACTCATCGCCCTCACGCTGTTCTGCGTTACGACGCGCGCAGGCGCTCAGGTGGCGATCACGCAGTGGCAATCTCCCAGACTGGCCAAACCGGTCACGATCGTCTACCCCACCCAAGCAGTGGCGCGACCGACGACGTTCGGACCGTTCTCGCTCGACGTGGCCGTAGACGGACCACCCAACCCGCGGCGCCACCGTTTGGTCGTGCTGTCCCACGGCACGGGGGGCAGTCCGCTTGCGGACCATGCGTTGGCCTCACAGCTGGCGCGCGCAGGCTTCGTCGTGGCGCAGATCCTTCACGATGGCGACAACCACCTGGATCAACGCCTCGCCGGACCTGAGTCCTTCCGCCTTCGGCCGATCGAGGCGATCCGGGTCATTGACGCACTCGCAGCCGATGCGGCTTGGTCGTCCCGCTTGGACCTGAGCAAAGTGGGTGTACACGGGATGTCGGCCGGCGGCGTCACTGCGCTGTCGCTGGCCGGTGCCCAGTGGCGAACCCTGAATCTCGTTCGCCACTGCCTTGCACATCCGCAGGACGATGAGGCCTTCTGCTTTCAAGGAGCCAGGACGCCCGAGAAGCGTGCCGAGCGGCAGGCCAGATTCGACCGTGCCCGGTTCTGGCCCGAATTCGTGCTGCCGGCTGAACTGAAAACCTGGCATGGCGGCCGCAGCCCGGCCAGTGACCGGGATGATCCGCGGCCGGATCCGCGGATTGCATCGGTCACGGCCGCGGTGCCGGTCGCGGCAATCTTCAGCGAAGAGAGCCTGCGCCGCATACGCGTGCCGGTCGGTCTGGTGTCGGCCCGCTCAGACGCTGTGCTGGTGCCCCGATTCCACAGCGGGCACGTGTCGGCTCATTGCAAGGGTTGTGAGCTGCTGGCCGACCTCCCGGCGGGTCACTTCGACGTGCTGTGGCCGTGGCCTGAGGCGGTGGCCAAGGCTGTCGCCGCCCAGCAGTGGCGAGGTGGAGCGCCCACACCTGGATTCGATGCGACCCTGCGTGACCGTGCTTACGACCGAATCGTGGACTTCCATCGGCAACATCTAGCGCCATGAAATCTGGGTGTCGCATCGGTGTTTGAGGCACAACGGTCTGCTCCCAACCCGAGCTCACGCCGTGTCGCGTTGCGGGTGACCAAGGGCGGAAACGGCGTGACCGGCAGATCTCGGGCGATAGCATGTTCGGGTCCGAGGTCATCTTTGGGTCGGCATGGTGAGGTGAGCGCCTCGAAGACCGGCCGTTCAACCCTCGGCAGAGCCAGTTGCCGCTATCGGCGTCGACGGCGTACTGGTGATGATCACGGTCATGAGCTGCCGGTGGCGAAAGGCAGCTGGCTGGCAGGGCGTCGCATCGCGGCTGAGCGCCACGCGAATCGGGGTGGGCGGAACGGGGCACGGCGCCCCCAGCATGCAAGTTCACCCCTGAAGTCGATGCCCTCTGCGCTTTGCCGGGCCGGGGTATCCGTGAGACAACCTCAGCAACGCGAAATCAGCCCGCGAGGCAGTGCGTCAACGAGCCTGCGGCCCGGAGCGCGTGCTTGGACTGGACGTTGACACCATCACATTGAGAGCGAATGCACATGAAATTGCACAAGGTTTTTCTGGCGGCATCTCTGGCCTGCCTGGCTTCGGCGGCTTCCGCAGGCACCTACGACGGCATCGGCGGCGGGCAAATCCCTGATAACGCCCCGACGAACCCGCTGGTCGTGACCTTTAACGTCACCGAGGCGGGCCCCCTGGCCAGCCTCAGCCTGACGATGGTCGGATTGCGGCACTCCTGGGCCGGCGACCTCATCGCCACGCTTTCTGCGCCCAACGGCACCACCGTCGATCTAATGCGCCGCCCAGGGTCCACCACGCCGAACGGCGTCGGCGACAGCACCGACTTCAACGGCGGCCAGCACCGATTCATCGATGGCGGCGCGGATCTCGCTGCGGCGTTGTTGGCATTGCCTCCGACCGGGTCGCTGCTATTTGGCGACTTCGCCGCGAGCGGCCTGTTCGGGGCTGCCGTCAACTTGAACACCAGTTTCGCGAACGCTCCGCTGTTCGGAACCTGGACCCTGCGGTTGAGCGACAACGCCCTGGACGATCGCGGCAGCCTCATCGGCGCCGCTTTGACCGTCACAGCCGTACCCGAGCCCAGCACGTACCTGTTGTTTGCGCTGGGTTTGGCCGGCGTGGCAGCCCTGCGGTGCCGCCGCAAAGCCTGAGCCCGCACCGAACCGCCGCCGGTAAGGCCAGCCCCTGCGGCTGCCTTGTCCGGAGCACTGCAATGGCTCGCCACGCACCCATTGCATTTCCAAGCGACCCCCGTCGCGATTCGACCGGCCTCTGACCGTTCGCTTGAGTTGCGCTGTCGTCTGCGACATCTTGCAGCTGGACGCCAGCAGCTTGTCTTGGCCACCCTCCAAGCAACGCCGCCTCAGAAAGCCGTGCGCCAGGATGCCGCACCTGGGGAAGGAGTCGAATTCGTCCTTGACAGGCAGCGGCAGTTGGGTGCCAGTACTGGCATCGATGTGGGCGGCGAAGCTGACCAATTGCTGCTGGACCAAGCGGTACAACGTGGTCTCCTCGGGGCGGTGGCGTTCACAGACGCAGCGGCTGCCATCGGGCACCCGCTGCGTCTGCCAGCCGATGCCTGGCAGGATGAGATCCCGAGGTGGCGAGCCCGCACGGTCTCAAGTCGTGCGTCGAGCTTCACTCACCCTGACGGCTCTCGATCGATGTGTGCTCGCCGCCGCGGGACTATCTGTGGGTATGCCGCTTCCGTCTGACTGGCAGTTTCGTGGCAACGAATTCGGGGCCGTGGTTGTCGCTGATGGGTCGAGAGTTCCAGTTCTCAGGTCGGGACAGCAGTCGTTCGGAATGTCTAAACAGCATCGCGCTCCTGGAAGATCGGCAGTAGCTCGAAAGCCGCCGCTCAGATCGCGATGGCGCAAGAGTCTGGGTGACCGCCATGGGCGGCAGGCCGTGCATAAGCCGCTCGGGCCGGGCCGACAGCAAGCGCTGCATCGCAGCCGCCCAAGCGGGTACTGCGACGCCGCGCTGCCCGATTCCTGCCACCCGCGTCCTACAAGCCCGCCGCCGCCTTCGCCCGGATCTTCGCGTTGATGTACGCCCCGTGCGGCACGTGCAGCAGGTCGGCCACGCGCCACAGCACGTGCTGCTCGTGTGCGGCCAGCTCGCCGTCGGCGTACGCCACTTCCCACATCGCTTCGACCACGCGCACCTTTTCCTCATGGTTCAGCCGGTCGTTCAAGGCCGATGTGAAGGCGTGGAAGTCGGTGGCGCCGTGGGCCGTGGTCTCGGCCAGTTCCAGCAGCCGCGCCAGCTCGTCTTCGGCCAGGTCGAACTTGCGTTTCAGCGCGGCCAGCACCGAAGCGCGTTCGGCCGGGCCCAGCGTGGCGTCGGCGCGCATCACTTCCACCAGCAGCACGGCGGTGGCCAGCTGCAGGCGGTGGGCCGGCGTGTGCTTGTCCAGCGGCGATGAGTAGCCCGCGCCTTGCGGCGGCAGCAGGCTGTCGAACAGGTCTTTCAGTGTGCGGAGCATGGGGGTGTGCGTGCAGGGGGCGGCGTGGCGGGGTCGCCCAGGTCCCAGAAAAGGCCGGCCATGATCTGCAGCTCTTCGCGCGCCACGGGCGCCAGCAGGTGTTCGTCGGGGGCATGCTGGCTGCAGCCGGCATGGCTATGCGGCACCCACACCGTGGGCAGGGCAGGGTCTTCGACGCGGCGCGCGGTCATCAGCGGCCCGCCGCCGGCCACCGGTTTGGCGTGGCTGCGGCAACGGAAACCCAGTGCGGTCAGGGTCGGCGCCAGTTCCTCGTCCAGATAGGCCTGCAACACCGGCCCGGCGGCCGGGTTCTGGCTCTCCGTGGGCCGCGCCACGCGCCGCGCCAGGTCGCGCGCGAAGTCGCCGCTGTCCAGGTGCGCCGCCGCGGCGGTCAGCACGGCCTGGCGCGATGCGGCCGGCGCGGGCGCGGCCAGGGCCATCAGGGCTGGCTCAACAGCTCGAAGTGCTCCACCACCGGCGGCGCCGCGAAGAACGGGCCGACGATGGCGCGCCACTCGGGGAACAGCGGGCCACCGCGGAAAGCCACGGTGTGGTCTTCCAGAGTGGCCCAGACGATCTGCAGCACGTAGCGCTCGGGGCTTTCGATGCCGCGGTGAACCTTGGCGCCCTGGAACCCCTGGGCGCGCGCGATGACGCTGTCGATGCCGTGCTGGATGGCGGCTTCGAATTCGGCCTGGCGGCCGGGCTGGATGCGGATATCGGCTAGTTCGAGGATCATGGCGTCTCGGCAAGTGCGTTCAGGACTGCAAGTCTAGGCCGCACTCGGCCACGCCGTGCGGCGTGCGTGTTCAGACTCAGCCCAGCTGCGTGAAATCGCAGCCGGGCCTTCGGCAGGCGCAGAACGCCTTCCGGCGTCCTGCGTCCAGCCTCAGCCCAGCTGCGTGAAATCGCAGCTGGGCCTTCGGCAGGCGCAGAACGCCTTCCGGCGTCCTGCGTCCAGCCTCAGCCCAGTGCCAGCAGTGGCTTCAGGAAGCGTCCGGTGTGGCTGCCCTCGCAGGCCGCCACGGTTTCCGGTGTGCCCGTCACCAGCACCCGGCCACCGCCGCTGCCGCCTTCGGGGCCCATGTCGATCAGCCAGTCGGCGGTCTTGATGACGTCCAGGTTGTGCTCGATCACGACGATGGTGTTGCCGGCGTTGCGCAACTGGTGCAGCACCTGCAGCAGCATCTGGATGTCGTGGAAGTGCAGGCCGGTGGTGGGCTCGTCCAGGATGTACAAAGTCCTGCCGGTGTCGCGCTTGCTCAGTTCCAGCGCGAGCTTCACGCGCTGGGCTTCGCCGCCACTCAGCGTGGTGGCGCTCTGGCCCAGGCGGATGTAGCCCAGCCCCACGTCCAGCAGCTTCTGCAGCTTGCGCGCGATGTTGGGCACGGCGTTGAAATACGCGTGGGCGTCTTCCACCGTCAGTTCCAGCACCTGGGTGATGTTCTTGCCCTTGTAGAGCACTTCCAGGGTCTCGCGGTTGTAGCGCTTGCCGCCGCAGACGTCGCAGGGCACGTACATGTCGGGCAGGAAGTGCATCTCGACCTTGATCACGCCGTCGCCCTGGCAGGCCTCGCAGCGCCCGCCCGCCACGTTGAAGCTGAAGCGGCCGGCACCATAGCCGCGTTCGCGTGCCATCGGCACTTCGGCAAACAGTTCGCGGATGGGCGTGAACAGCCCGGTGTAGGTGGCGGGGTTGCTGCGCGGGGTGCGGCCGATCGGGCTCTGGTCGACGTTGATGACCTTGTCGAAGGCCTCCAGCCCGTCGATGCGGTCATGCTCGGCCGGCTCGGCATGGCTGCCGTAGAGCTTGCGCGCCACCGCCGTGTACAGCGTGTCGTTGATCAGCGTGCTCTTGCCCGACCCTGAAACCCCTGTGATGCAGGTCAGCAAACCCACCGGGATGTCGACGCTGACGTTCTTCAGGTTGTTGCCGCGTGCGCCCACGATGGACAGGCGCAGCGCGCTGCCGCCGAAGGCGTTGGCCGGCCGCCGGTCTTGCGGCACGGCGATGCGCAGCGTGTGCGCCAGGTAGCGGCCGGTCAGGCTGTCGGGGTTGTCGGCCACTTCCTGCGGCGTGCCTTCGGCCATCACGCGGCCGCCGTGCACGCCTGCGCCGGGGCCCATGTCGATGACGTGGTCGGCGGCGCGGATCATGTCCTCGTCGTGCTCCACCACCAGCACGCTGTTGCCCAGGTCGCGCAGGTGTTTCAGGGTACCGATCAGGCGTTCGTTGTCGCGCTGGTGCAGGCCGATGCTGGGCTCGTCCAGCACGTACATCACGCCACTCAGCCCGCTGCCGATCTGGCTGGCCAGGCGGATGCGCTGGGCTTCGCCGCCGCTCAGCGTGTCGGCACCGCGGTCCAGGCTCAGGTAGGTCAGGCCCACGTCGTTCAGGAAGCGCAGGCGGCTGCGGATCTCGCGCACGATCTTGTCGGCGATCTCGGCCTTCGCGCCCTGCAGCTGCAGGCCTTCGAAGTAGGCCAGGCAGTCGGCCAGGGTGGCGTGTTCGACCTCGAAGATGGGCTTGCCGCGCCGACCTTTCGGATCAGCGTCGGCATGCTGCAGGAACACATGGCGGGCCTCGCGCCGCAGGCGCGCGCCGCCGCAGGCCGCGCAGGGTTTCACCGCCTGGTAGCGCGCCAGGTCTTCGCGCACCGCGGTGGAATCAGTCTCGCGGAAGCGGCGTTCCAGGTTCGGCAGGATGCCTTCGAAGGGGTGCTTGCGCTTGACGCTGCGGGTCTTGGGCTTGCCGTCCTTGCCGGTGCCTTCGGCCTGATAGGTGAACTCGACTTCCTCGCTGCCCGAGCCGTGCAGCAGCATCTGGCGCACCTCTGCTGTCAGTTGTTCCCAGGGCGTCTCGGTGTTGAAGCCGTAGTGCCGGGCCACCGCCTCCAGCATCGAATGGGTGTAGCTGTTGCGCCGGTCCCAGCCCTTGATGGCGCCGCTGGCCAGGCTGATGCTGGGAAAGGCGACGACGCGGTCGGCGTCGAACACGGTGACCTGGCCCAGGCCGTCGCAGGCCGGGCAGGCGCCCACGGGGCTGTTGAAGCTGAACAGGCGGGGTTCCAGTTCGCTCAGCGAATAGCTGCACACGGGGCAGCCGAACTTGCTGCTGAACAGGTGCTCGCGGCCAGTGTCCGTTTCAAGCGCCAGGGCGCGGCCGTCGGCGATGCGCAGCGCGGCTTCGAAGCTTTCGGCCAGGCGCTGCTGGAATTCGGCGCGGGTCTTCAGCCGGTCGATCACGACGTCGATGTCGTGCTTCTCGGCTTTCTTCAGCGCCGGCAGGGTGTCGGCCTCGATGATCTGCCCGCCGATGCGAAAGCGCACGTAACCGCGGGCCTGCATGTCCTGCAGCAGGTCGCTGAACTCGCCCTTGCGGTCGCGCACCACCGGGGCCAGCACCATCAGCCGGGTGTCTTCGGGCAGGGCCAGCACGGCGTCGACCATCTGGCTGACGCTTTGCGCCTGCAGCGGCAGGCCGTGGTCGGGACAGTAGGGCGTGCCGGCGCGGGCGAACAGCAGGCGCAGGTAGTCGTGGATCTCGGTGATGGTGCCGACGGTGCTGCGCGGGTTGTGGGAAGTCGCCTTCTGTTCGATGCTGATGGCCGGGCTCAGGCCTTCGATCACGTCGACGTCGGGCTTGTCCATCAGCTGCAGGAACTGCCGCGCGTAGGCCGAGAGGCTCTCGACGTAGCGCCGCTGGCCTTCGGCATACAGCGTGTCGAAGGCCAGGCTGCTCTTGCCGCTGCCGGAAAGCCCCGTGATCACCACCAGCGCGTGCTTGGGGATGTCGAGGTCGATGTTCTTCAGGTTGTGGGTGCGCGCGCCCCGCACACGGAGCATGGTGTCAATCGGGACGCGGGGCGGGGGCGGCATGGCAGGCGTTTTGCACAGGCAAACCGCTGACTATAGCGACGCAAGCTCTTTCGACCATCCCCGCCCTGCAGGCCGGCGGTCTCGGCCCCTGGTTTCGAATCGGCCTTCAGGCCGGGACATTCAGCCGCAGCAGCACCCGCGTGCCCTGGCCCGGCTGGCTGTTGACATCGATGGTGCCACCCATCAGTTCCATGAAGCGGCGGCTGACGAACAGGCCCATGCCGGTGCCTTCGATGCCGCTGGCCTCGGCACCCAGCCGGTTGAACGGCTGGAACAGGCCCGTCATCTGCTGCTCGTCCAGGCCACGACCGGTGTCGTTCACGCAGAGCTGCATCACGCCGTCCAGGGCTTCGGCCAGGACGTCGACCCGGCCGCCGGCCTGGTTGTACTTGATGGCATTGCTGACCAGGTTGATCAGCACCTCCTTCAGCCGAAGCCGGTCGGCCAGCACCATCAGCGCCGGCTGCGCGCCCAGGTGGTCGTTCAGCGTCACGCCGTTCTGCGCGGCCAGCCCCTGCAGCAGCGGCAGCACTTCGTCGACCACGGTCTGCAGGGCGAAGCTGCTCAGCTTCACCTGCAACTGGCCCGACTCGATGCGCGAGACGTCCAGCACCTCGTTGACGAGGTCCAGCAGGTGGCGGGCCGCGGTTTCGATCAGCGTGACGCGGTGCGGCTTGAGCACCAGGTCGCCGGCCTCGGCTTCCATGCGCATGAGCTGGCTGAAGCCCAGGATGGCGTTCAGCGGCGTGCGCAGTTCGTGGCTCATGCGGGACAGGAAGGCGCTTTTCGCGCGGCTGGCCGATTCGGCCGATTCCTTGGCGGCACGCAGGCGCGCGGCTTCGTGTTCGGGGCTGCTGTCCCAGGCGCAGCCCACCAGGCGCAGCGCCCGGCCCTGGGCGTCGAAGTGGGCGCGGCCCGTCAGGTGCAGCCAGTGCTTGCCGGCCACGCCCGGCGAACCATCCTCGCCTGTCGGCGGACGGCGCCGCAGTTCCTGGTTCAGGGGTTCGCGCTGGTGCAGCGCCCGGTCGATGGCGGCGGCGAGCACCGGCACGTCTTCGGCCAGCAGGTGCATGCCCAGCGCCTCGGCCAGGGCGGCCTGCGGTGGCAGTGCACCCGGTGCCAGGCCCAGCAGGTGATGCAGTCGTTCGTCGAACACGAGCTCGCCGCTGTCCAGGTTCCAGTCCCACACCCCGATGCCGCCGGCGTCGTTGGCCAGGCTCAGGCGCTCGGTCAGGTCGTCGATCTGGTGGCGGGCCTGGGCCTGCAGCGAGATGTCCTGGAACACGCCGCTGACGCGGTCGATCTCGTCGTCGCTGCGGCTGGCGTGGCCGGCGGCCAGCATGCGCAGCGGGCGGCCGCGCCGGCTGTGCATGTCCAGCTCGACCTCGAAGGCCAGGCCCTGCTCGGCCCCGGCCACGGCCGTGGCCAGCACGGCGCGGTCGTAGGGGCTGCACAGTTCCAGCAGGGTCTGCAGCGAGGGTTCGGGTTCGCCGCCGCCCGGCCCGCCCAGCTCGAACAGCTCCACGAGCTCGCGCGACCAGCGCATCTGCCGCGGCTGCAACTGCAGTTCCCAGCCGCCGGTGCGCGCCAGCCGCGCCGAGTCGGCCAGGAAGGCTTCGCTCTGGCGCAGGGCCCGGGCCGAGTCCTGCAGGGCCTGCAGGTCTTCCAGGTGTTCGGTGCGGTCGATCACGGCACAGGTGAACTGTTCCGGGTCGCCGTAGGTGCCGCTGTGGGCGCCTGGCTGCTGCAGTTCCGGCAGCCGGGCAATGTGCAGCTCGCCGATGAAGCGGCGCCCGTCCTCGGACAGGAAGGGTACCCCGTCCAGGGCGCTGGCGCCGGTGTCGCGGGCTTCATGGAAGGCCGGCCGCACGCGTTGCTGATAGGTGGCTTCGTCCACCATGCGGTGAAGGAAGCGGATCACCGGCCCGCGCCGGCGCAGGCCGAACAGCTGCGTGGCCTTGGCGTTGAATTCCAGCAGCTCGCCGTTGAAGCCCACCCGCAGCGCCGCCACCGGCATCGTGGCAAACAGCGACGCGAAGCGCGTCAGCATCTGTTCGCTGTGCAGCTGCGCGGCGGCCAGCTCGTCGGCCTGGGCATGCAGTTCGGCCTGGTAGATGCGCAGGTTCTCCGTGAGCTCGCGCAGCTGCAGTTCGTAGCGCGCGGCGGCGGCCTCGGCCTGGCGCAGGTCGCCCCTGGCCAGCGCGGTGAGCACCTGGAACTGCAACTGGTTTTCGACGTTCTCGGCCTGGAGGACGAGGCGGTCGCGGGCTTCCACCCGCTGTTTCAATGCGTAGGGGGTCATCAGTGCGGGTCTGCGGCTGGGAGGGAAGAGGGCTCGTGAGAGGCCCAGTCGGTCACGTCGATGTGGCTGACGACGGCGCCGCCACCGGGCTGGTCGACCGCGGCAACGTGCATCAGGAACCACTGCTTGCGGTTCGGCGTGTGACAGGGGTAGCGCAGCGTGAACAGCGGCAGTTCGCCCCGCAGCACGGCCGACAGGCCTTCGTGGGCCATGCGCGACTGCTCGTCGACGAGCGCAGCCTCGGCGCTGACCTTCAGATAGTTGCAGCCCGGGCCGCTGTGGGCCAGGCTGGGGTCGCCATGGGCGGCAGCGAAGCGGCGCCAGGCGGCGTTGACCAGGGTGATGTTGCCCTGGGTGTCGACCACGGCCAGGTGTTCGGCCAGGCTGTCCAGCACCGCCTGCAGGCGCTGCGAATCACGCAGCGAGGTGATGTCGACGAAGCTCATCACCGCCCGGGTGCCGCCGGCCGCCCGCTGGCCGTAGGGCTGGATGCGGGCCAGCCACCAGCGTCCGTCGCGGCCACGGACTTCGCGTTCACAGACCGTGCCGCTGGCCAGGGTGCGGCGCAGGTCGTTGAAGAGTTCGGGGTAGTCCAGGGAACAGGCAAAGTCCTCGATGGAACGCCCGCAGTCGCCTTCGCGCAGCTTGAACAGTTGCGTGAGTTCCGGGGTGAAGCGGGTCAGGCGCAGGGCTTCGTCGACGAACAGCGTCGGCGTTGCGGTGGCCTTGGCGATGTTCTCCAGGTCGGCGTTGACGCCGTTGAGCACGTCGACCTTGGCCTGGAACTCCGAGTTGACGGTGTAGAGCTCTTCATTCACCGACTGCAGTTCTTCGTTGGTGGACTGCAGTTCCTCGTTCGCGGCCATCAGTTCTTCGTTGGTGGACTGCAGTTCCTCGTTCGAGGTCTCCAGTTCCTCGATGGTGGCCTGCAGGCTGTCGTGGGTGATCTCCAGCTCGTGCTCGAGGGCTTCCACGTGCCGCAGCTGTTCGGCGTCGAGCTCCTTCATGTCGATGACGGACAGCGGCAGGTCCAGCGGCTCGATGCTCACCAGCACCATGCCCGCGGCATGGGCCTGCGTTGCGTCGCCTGCAGCCACCGGACGTGCGGTCAGCCGAACCCGGCGGCTGGCTTCGGCACTGGGTTCGGCCGCGGGGGCGTCTTGCTTGTCGGCCTGGTCACCCGGCTCGCCGCCCGGTTCGGCAGCCAGCCGCAGCGCCGCCGAATGGTGGGTCTGCCCGTCGGCGGCCACGGCCTGCAGCAGCAGGCCCGTGGCCCAGGAAATCTCGCGCGGCAGCAGCTTCAGCACATCCAGCGTGACCTGGCCCTCGCCGAACTTCAGCAGCCCGCTGGCGTTGCCGTACACGTGCAGCAGTTCGCGCGTGGGCCCCACCAGCAGCGTGGGCGGCACGTAGCTCTGTGCCAGCTGCCGCTGGCCGGCCGTGACCCAGGGCAAGGCCTCGCTGGGCGCGGCCGTGGGCATGCGCCGGCGCGAGGCCAGGCGTTGAGCCGTGGGCAGGTGGCGGGCGCCGAGGTCCATGGTCAGCGCCATCCGGTCGTGGCGCAGCAGCCTGTAGATCTTGTGGCGGCCGGGCAGTGGCGCGAAGTCGCGGTGCATCACCCCCAGCGATTCGCTGGGCCCCAGCAGCAGGTGCCCGCCCGACACCAGGGCGAACTGCAGGCGCCGCAGTGCGCGTTCCTGGGCCACGGGCTGGAAGTAGATCAGCGCATTGCGGCAGCTGACGATGTCCATGCGCGTGAAGGGCGGGTCGCCGACCAGGTTGTGGCGCGCGAAGATCACCATCTGCCGGATGTCGGGCCGCAGCGTGAAACCGGCCTGGCGGGCGACGAAGAACTGATCCAGGCGCGTCGCCGAGACTTCCGCGGCGATGGTGTCGGGGTAGCTGCCGCTGGCGGCCTGGTCCAGGTAGTGCTGCTCGACGTCGGTGGCGAAGATCTTCACCGCACGCCGCGGCTGGCCCGGTCCCAGGCGCTGCAGGGCTTCGGCAAACAGGATGGCGATCGAGTAGGCCTCTTCGCCCGTGGCGCAGCAGGCCACCCACACGCGGATCGGTTCAGTCGAGGCGTCGGCCAGCAGCCCGGGAATGACCTGTTCGGCCAGTTGATCGAAGGCATCGGCGTCGCGGAAGAACCGGGTCACGGGAATCAGCAGTTCACGCCGCAGCAGGGTCAGTTCCTCGGGCGAGGCCGCCAGCCGGGCGTCGTAGTCGGCCAGGTCCCTGGCGTGCAGGACCTGCATCCGCCGTTCGATGCGGCGCAGCACCGTGGTCGGCTTGTATTCGCGGAAGTCGATGCCGCTGCTGGCGACCAGGCGTTCCAGGATGGCGTCCAGCGGCGCCGGCCTGGCGGCGGCGAGTTCGGCCTCACCCAGCCGCAGCCCGCCCTGGCGCGGCGCGCGCAAGTGCACCAGCAGCCGCTGGGCCAGCGCTTCGGCCGGCGCCACCACGTCGACCAGGCCGGTGCCGATGGCGCTGCGCGGCATGCCGTCGAACTTGGCGGTGCTCGGGTCCTGCACGAAGACGAAGCCGCCTGCGGCGTTCACCGCGGCCAGTCCGCGCGAGCCGTCGCTGCCGGTGCCCGACAGCACCACGGCCATGGCCTTGTCGCCCCATTGTTCGGCCAGGCTGTGGAAGAAGATGTCGATGGGCAGCGACAGCCCGTGCTCGGCCTTGGGGCTGACGAGCAGGTGGTCGCCCGCCATGCGCAGGTGCTTGCCGGGGGGAATGAGGTACACCGCATTGGCCGCCAGCGGCATCTCGTGCTCGGCCACGCGCACCGGCATGCCGGTGTAGCGCGCCAGCAGGTTGTCCATCATCGACTTGTGGTCGGGCGACAGGTGCTGGATGACGACGAAGGCCGCACCGCTGTCCACGGGCAGCTGGCTGAAGAAGCGCTCCAGCGCGGCGAGTCCGCCGGCCGAAGCGCCAATGCCCACCACGATGCCACCGAATGGCGCAGTCCAGACCGGATCAGCCGAAAAGGGCGGCGGGGTGAGCGCTTCGGGTTCTAAGGCCAAGACTGCAGCCCTCGGTGGACATGGCGAAAATGCGCCCGGGTGTAACCATCCGCTTTATCCCGAAATATTGTGATGCAAACATCCTGATGGAGTGGGGCTGATGCTGCAATCTGTCGTACTTGCGCACTAGTTCACGCCCTGGGCATGCACCGGGGCCGGGTTCGCGTCGGCAGGCTAGCCTGCCGGACCCGCCAGCAGTCGAAGGATTTCGTGTCCGTAGGCTTCGAGCTTCTTTGCACCCACGCCGCTGATGCCGGCCAGGTCGGCCAGCGTGGCCGGGCACTCGCGGGCCATCTCGGCCAGCGTGGCGTCGTGGAAGACGATGTAGGCCGGCAGGTTGTGTTCGGCGGCGACTTCGGCACGCCAGGCCTTCAGCGCATGGAATCGGCGGGTGGCGGCCGCGTCCAGCGGCACTGGCGGCGGCTTGTCGGCGCTGCCACGCGGTGCCCCGCGCGCGGCCTTGGCCTTGCCGTGTGGCGCTTCCGCGGCCACGCGCAGCCGCACCGGCACGGCGCCGCGCAGCACGTCGCGCGCGCTGTCGGTCAGGGCCAGGGTGTTGTATTCGCCCTCGGAGCGCAGGTGGCCCAGCGCGATGAGCTGGCGCAGCACCAGGCGCCACTGCGCTTCCGACAGGTCGGCGCCGATGCCGAAGGTGGACAGCTGTTCATGGCCGAACTGCGCCACCTTGTCGGTGCGCTTGCCGCGCAGCACGTCCAGCAAGTGGCCGGCGCCGAAACTGCGCGGGCCCATGCCGCCTTCGCCGGCCTGGCGAAAGCGGTAGATGCAGCTCAAGGCCTTGCGCGCGGCTTCGGTGGCGTCCCAGGTTTCGGGCGCGGTCAGGCAGTTGTCGCAGTTACCGCAGGCTGAACTGGCTTCGCCGAAGTAGGCCAGCAGCCGCACGCGCCGGCAGTCGTGGGCTTCGGCCAGGGCCAGCAGGGCATCGAGCTTGCCGCGCTGCAGGCGCTTGAAGTCGTCGCCGGCGTCGCTTTCGTCGATCATGCGGCGCTGGTTCACCACGTCGGCCAGGCCATAGGCCATCCAGGCGTCGGCGGGCAGGCCGTCGCGGCCGCCGCGGCCGGTTTCCTGGTAGTAGGCCTCGATGTTCTTGGGCAGGTCGAGGTGGGCGACGAAA
>LNET01000102.1 GCA_001464055.1 Burkholderiales bacterium Ga0077543 | reverse complement strand
CGTCGGCCGGCCTGTCCTTCCTTTACGTCACCTTCAAGTGGGACACCGACATCTTTCGAGCCCGGCAACTGGTTTCGGAGCGGCTGTCCGGTATGGAGGAAAGCGTGGCCGAAGGCGCCGTGCCGCACATGGGGCCGATCAGCTCGATCATGGGCGAGATCATGCAGATCGCCATTCCGGTCGATCCGAGCAAGATCAGCGCGATGGCGGTGCGTGAGTACGCCGACTGGGTGCTGCGCCCGCGGCTGCTGTCGGTCCCGGGTGTGGCGCAGGTCATCCCGATCGGCGGCGAAGTTCGCCAGTTCCAGGTGCAGCCGAACACGACGCGCATGGCCGAACTGGGAATCACGCACGACCAGCTCGAAGGCGCGTTGAAGGGCTTTTCCGCCAACACCTCCGGGGGCTTCCTGGAGTTGAACGGCCGCGAGTACCTGATCCGCAATCTGGGCCGCACGTCCCGGCTCGACGACCTGAGCAACCTCGCGCTGACTGCGAAGAACGGCCAGCCGATTCTTTTGCGCCAGATCGCCGAGGTGACCTTCGCCGCGGCACTCAAGCGCGGCGATGCGGGCTACGAAGGGAAGCCGGCCGTGATCCTGGGCATCCAGAAGCAGCCGACCGCCGACACCATCGCGTTGACGAAGTCCATCGAGGACGCCCTGGTGGGGCTGAAAGCCTCGCTGCCGGCCGACATGGAAGCGCCGCGCGTGACCTTCCGCCAGGCCAGCTTCATCGAGGCCTCGATCACCACGTTGCAGGGCAAACTGATCGGCGCGTCGATCTTCGTGGCGGTGATCCTGTTCTTCTTCCTGGGCACGCTGCGGCCCACGGTCATTGCGCTGACCGCCATCCCGGTGTCGATCTTCATCACCGCACTGGTCTTCAAGTATTTCGGGCTGTCGATCAACACGATGACGCTGGGCGGCCTGGCCATCGCCATCGGCGGTCTGGTCGACGACGCGGTGGTCGGCGTCGAGAACGTGCTGCGCCGCTTGAAGGCCGACCGGGCCAACCATCCGCACAGCCGCCTGCATCCGATCGAGATCGTCGCGCACGCGACGATGGAAGTGCGGTCGGCCATCCTCTATGCGACGGTCATAATCGTCCTGGTCTTCATCCCGCTGTTCGCACTGCCGGGGCTGGAGGGCAAGCTTTTCGTGCCGCTGGGCATCGCCTTCATCGTCTCGACGCTGGCCTCGCTGATCGTCTCGGTGACGGTGACGCCGGTGCTCAGCTTCTACCTGCTGCCGCGCATGAAGAACCTGGACCACGGCGACACCAAGGTCCTGGCCTGGCTGAAGGCCCGCTACCGCAGCAGCCTGCAAGACGTGCTGGAACGTCCCAAGGCCGCCATGGCGGCCGCGGGTGCCGCGGTGCTGGTCGCCGCGGTGGCCGTGCCGTTCTTCCCGACGACGTTCCTGCCGCCGTTCAACGAGGGCACGTTGCTGATCGGCCTGCGCCTGAACCCCGGTGTCACCTTGACGGAGTCATCGGCCTTGGCCCGCCAGGCCGAGGTGCTGGTCAAGCAGGTGCCGGAGGTGACCCATGTCGGGCGCCGCAGCGGCCGGGCCGAGCTGGACGAACACGCCGAGGGCGTGCATGTGAGCGAGCTGGACGTGGGCCTGAAGCCGACGGCGGAACTGACGCGCAGCATGGACGAGATCAAGGCCGACATCCGCTCGCGCCTGGTCAACCTGCCGGCGGCGCTGGAGATCGGCCAGCCCATTTCGCACCGCATCGACCACATGCTCTCGGGCGTGCGCTCACAGATCGCGATCAAGATCTTCGGCGAGGACCTCGATGCGCTGCGCGGCCAGGCCGACGTGCTTCGCGCGAAGCTGGCCGCAATCCCGGGCATCGCAGATCTGCAGATCGAGAAACAGGTGCTGGCGCCGCAGATAAAGGTGCGCATCGACTACGCGGCAGCGGCCCAGTACGGCGTGCCGGCGCCGCAGGTGCTGTCGGCGCTGCAGGCGCTGGTCGAAGGCGAGAAGATCACCCAGATCGTCGAGGGCGGCCGGCGCTTCGCGCTGGTGGTGAAGTTGCCGGAATCGGCACGGTCGGTTGAGGGTCTGGGCCAGATCCTGATCGAAACCCCGAACGGTCGCGTGCCACTGTCGAAGATCGCGACGATCGAGGACGGCGACGGCCCGAACCAGATCAGCCGCGACGACGGCAAGCGACGCATCGTGCTGTCAGCGAACGCCTCCGGACGTGCACTGTCGGAGATCGTGGCCGACATCCGCAAGGTGGTCGCCGAGACGAAGCTGCCCGAGGGTTACTTCATCACCCTGGGCGGACAGTTCCAGGCTCAGGAGGAAGCCTCGCGGCTGGTCGGCCTGCTGTCCATCGTGTCGTTGACGCTGATGTTCGTGGTGCTCTACAGCCGCTACAAGTCGGCCGTGCTGTCGGCGCTGATCATGGTGAACATCCCGCTCGCCCTGGTCGGTGCGGTGATCGGCCTGTGGTTGTCGGGCCAGCCGCTGTCGGTGGCGGCGTTGGTCGGCTTCATCACCCTGGCCGGCATCTCGGTGCGCAACGGCATCCTCAAGGTCAGCCACTACATCAACTTGATGCGCTTCGAGGGCGAAGCATTCGACCAGAAGATGATCATGCGCGGCTCGCTGGAGCGGCTGAGCCCGGTGCTGATGACCGCCCTGGTCACCGCCTTCGCGCTGGCCCCGCTGCTGTTCGAAGCCGAGCAGCCCGGCACCGAGGTGCTGCACCCGGTGGCCGTGGTGATCTTCTCCGGCCTCATCAGCTCGACCTTGCTCGACACATTCCTCACGCCCGCGATGTTCTGGCTGTTCGGCCGCAAGCCGGCCGAAGCGCTGATGGACGACAAGGATGCCGAGGCTCTTTGATTCGATGGCCGATTGAACCCACCCACCCCGAAAGGAAACCCATGAAGATGCAAGCCCTGTTTGCCTCCATCGCTCTCGCCACGGCTGGCTCAGCCCTCGCTGCTGGCGAACACAGCCATGCCCACGAGCACAAACCGATGCACGGTGGCGTGGTCGTCGAAGTCAAGGACATCGACTACGAACTGGTTGCCAAGCCGACGATGATCCAGCTGCACCTGCGCGACCACGGCAAGCCGGCCGACATCGCCAAGGCCAAAGCCAAGCTGACGCTGCTCAGCGGCACCGAGAAGCAGGAGGTCGAACTCAAACCGGCTGGTGACAAGCTCGAAGCCACAGGCACCTTCAAGGTGGGCCCCGGAACCAAGGTCGTCGCCCTGGTGACCATCGCCGGCAAGCCGGCCGGCACCGTTCGCTTTGCGCTGAAGTAGGCCGGGGCCGAACGTGAGCCGCGTCCAACTAACCCAACGCAGAACCCTGCTGATCGGTCTTGCAGCGGTAGGCCTCGTGCCCCTCGCCGGCTGCATGACGAAGCCCGTCCGCCCGGTCAACGCCGATGGCACCTACTGCCATCGCATCGGCCGGAGCTACCGCTCCAAGCTGACCTGCACGCCGACGGCGGTTCCGACCGATGCCGTCGAAGCCGATGCCAAGCGCTTCGAGGCCGACCCAGCGTCCCTGACCCTGTACGTGCTGCGCCGCCGCTGGGGCGATGCCAGCATGGTGGTACCCGTGACGGTGGACGGCGCGGCCGGCGTGGCAACCATCCCCGAGTCTTTGGCACGCCTGCGCCTGAAGCCCGGAGCACATCGCTTGTCTGCGCAATGGGAGGGTCGGATCGTGGACATCAGTGTCCAGGGCCGTGCCGGGGACCTGCGCGTCGTCGAACTCGTCGGCTCCGACTGGGCCTGGGGAACGAGCTTCAGCTGGGAAGCAGTTCAGGCCGATGAGGTCAAATCGCGGGCGCAAGCCTCGAAGCTCGTGGCCGATCTCGACCTTCGGCGTTGAAGCAAATCGAGTCCCGACACCTGGCCCCGACGTGACACCCACAGTCCGAAGCTCCTTGGTCCATCCCGGAGTCGCCGCAGCGCTGGCGGCGGCGGCCCTGTTCGGTGCCGGCACGCCGATGGCCAAGCAACTGCTGGGCACCGTGGATCCCTGGCTGCTTGCGGGGCTGTTGTACCTGGGCTCCGGCGTCGGCCTGGCGCTGTGGCGCCTGCTCAGCCGGGCCGCGCCCGTGAAGCTGCCAGCCGATCAGCGGGTCTGGCTCGCTGGCGCCGTGGTCGCGGGCGGGGTGCTGGGCCCGCTGCTGCTGATGTTCGGCTTGTCTCGCATGCCCGCGTCGGGCGCGTCCCTGCTGCTGAATGCGGAGGGCGTGTTCACGGCCTTGCTGGCCTGGGTGGTCTTCAAGGAGAACTTCGACCGGCGCATTGCGCTCGGGATGGTGGCCATCGTCGCCGGCGCCCTGGTGTTGAGCTGGCCCGGCGAGGCGCGCATCGGTGACGCCTGGCCGGCACTGGCCGTGCTGGGTGCCTGTGCGGCCTGGGCGGTCGACAACAACCTGACCCGCAAAGTGGCGCTCGCCGACGCGACGTGGATCGCGTCGATCAAGGGGCTGGTCGCGGGCAGCGTGAACCTGGCACTCGGCCTGGTCATTGGTGCGTCCTTGCCGCCAGTGCCCTGGTTGGCCGGGGCACTGCTCCTCGGACTGGTGGCCTACGGCATCAGCCTGACCCTGTTTGTCGTCGCGCTACGGCACCTCGGCACAGCGCGCACGGGAGCGTACTTTTCGGTGGCGCCGTTCTTCGGCGCAGCGCTCGCCGTGGCCTGGCTTGGCGAGCCGGTCACGCCGGGTCTGCTGGTGGCGGGTACCTTGATGGCCGCAGGCGTGTGGTTGCATCTGACCGAGAAGCATGCCCACGCGCACGCCCACCGTACCGAGGAGCACGACCATGAGCACGAACACGACGTGCACCACCAGCACGGGCATGCAGAGGGCCCCGTCGCTGGCCGCCACTCGCATCCGCATCGGCACGAGCCCCTGACCCACTCGCACACGCACTTCCCTGACGCGCACCACCGGCACGGCCACTGAATCCGCAGGCGCGCCAATCTTGGATCAATCCGCATCCCAGTCCCCAGGATTGACGACATGAGCTTGTCCCGGCACCCAGGCTTTCCGCTTGCGCTGCAGCCCTGTGTCTCCCGGCTCGATCTGGGTGCGACGCAGCAGCTCTTCAGGGCGGGTACGCCACCGCGGTACATCCACTTCGTCGAAGAAGGGGCCGTGCGCCTGGTGCGGCACGGCCGCCAGGGCGAGGAGGTGGTGCTTCACGACGCCCGCCCTGGCGAGTTCCTGGCTGAAGCCTCGCTCGACAGCTCGCGCTACCACTGCGACGCGGTCGCGTCCCAGCCTAGCGTGGTCCTGCGGGCTGCGAAGGCCGACTTCCAGCGCCTGCTGGCGGACGACCAGAGTTTCGCGCGGTCCTGGATGGCGCTGCTGGCAGCGCAACTGCGCACGGCGCGGGCCCGCGTCGAACGTCTGTCGTTGCGCAGCGCCGAAGAACGCGTCCGGCACCTGCTGCTCTCCGAGGGCCGGGGCTCGCGCTGCGAACTGGAGATCACGAGCTCGCTCAAGGACCTCGCGCGCAGGCTGGGCCTGACGCACGAATCGCTGTACCGGACCCTGGCCAGGATGCAGAAAGACGGGGTCATCGCCCGCGAGGGGTTGCGGCTGCGACTGACGAAAGACGATGATCCTGATCGTATGACTTGAATCATATGCACCGTCACTGCCGTCCCGGCAACATGCAGGCATGAAACACCATCGTTCCGGGCCTTCGAGGCCCATGAAGTTCTTGGCTGCTGCCATGGTGGCCATCCTGGCTGGCTGCGCCGCACCTTCGGGCAACCATTCGGCACATGTCCATCAACCGACCCAGGCCGCGGTCGACCATGCGGCGCATGCACCGGCCGCCGATCCGCGCGTGTTGGTCCAGTTTCCCGAGATGCTGCGCACGCACACCCTGGCCAACATGCGGGATCACCTGCTGGCGCTGGCCGAGATCCAGGACCAGTTGGCGCGCGGTGCTTATGACAAGGCCAGTGAGATTGCCGAGCAGCGGCTGGGCATGTCGTCGCTCGGCCTGCACGGCGCGCACGATGTGGCGAAGTTCATGCTCCAGGGCATGCAGGCCGCCGGCACGGCCATGCACCGCAGTGCAAGCCAGTTCGCGATCGTGGCCAAGGACGCGTCGGTGACCGGCGACCTCAAGGGCAGCGTCGCCGCGCTGGCCAGGGTGTCGCAGACTTGCGTGGCCTGCCACGCGGCCTATCGCATCCAGTAGGGGCGCGTCCGAACCGGCACCGGCACCGGCGCTGAGCCTTCGCACCCGGTGGTGAGGTCGAGTTCAGGTCATGGACCTGTGAGGCGGCTCCACGCTGCCACGAGCGCTGCTGCGGCAAGGTCGATGTCCTCGGGCTGGGTCACGCGCCCGACCGAGAGCCGAACAGCGCCGCTGGCGCGTGCCGCACCGAACCCCATCGCGGCCAGCACACCGCTGACCGCGTCCTGTTCCGAGTGGCAGGCCGAGCCGACCGATGCGGCAACGGTGTCGGCCACTGCCGCGAGGAGGGCGCGACCGCTGACGCTGGGGAACGAGACGTGCAAGGTGTTCGGCAACCGGCGCTCCGGATCGCCGTTGAGGCGAAGTTCGGGCACACCGGTTTCGAGTTGTGCATGCAGCCGGTCGCGCAGCGAACGCAGCCGATCGGACAGGCCCGGCAGAGCCGCCGATGCCAACGCGGCCGCAGCGCCCATTGCGACGATCAGGGCCACGTTCTCGGTGCCAGGCCGCAGGCCGCGTTCCTGGTTCGCGCCGTGGAGGATGGACTGGATGGGCGTCCCGGTGCGGACGTACAGGGCGCCGACGCCCTTCGGTGCACTGAACTTGTGCCCGGCGATGGTCAGGATGTCCACGCCGAGTGCGTCGACATTGACGGGCAACTTGCCGACCGACTGCGCGGCGTCTGTGTGCAGCAGGATGCCACGCGGGCGCGTGATTCCGGCGATCTCTGCGATCGGCTGCAGCGTGCCCACCTCGTTGTTCGCGTGCATGACCGAAACCAGTGCCGTGTCGGGCCTCAAGGCGTCCGCCAGTTGGTCGGGCGAGATCCGGCCGAACGCGTCGACAGGCAGGACCGTCAGCGCCCACCCCTGAGCGCGCAACACAAGCGCCGGGGCCATCACCGCCGGATGTTCGACCGCACTGACCACCAGGTGGCGCTTCCCGGTCCCGAGAGCGTGTGCCACCCCCAGCAGAGCCAGGTTGTTCGCCTCGGTCGCGCAGCCTGTGAAGACGATCTCCTGCGCGCTTGCGCCTATGAGTTCGGCCACCCGGCCCCTGGCCGCGGTCATGGCCTGCGCGGCGCGCTGGCCGTAGGGGTGGGTACTGGACGGATTGCCGTACTCACCACGCAGCCACGGCAGCATCGCGTCAAGCACT
This sequence comes from Burkholderiales bacterium Ga0077543, assembly GCA_001464055.1. Classification (GTDB taxonomy): domain Bacteria; phylum Pseudomonadota; class Gammaproteobacteria; order Burkholderiales; family Burkholderiaceae_C; genus Rubrivivax. The sequence goes on along the minus strand of LNET01000102.1, from coordinate 8,728 downwards.
TCCGGCGCAACCGGGGTGGTGGCGTTGTGGTCGAGATAGATCGGGTCGGTCATGGTAGCGGTTTGTTGGCCGTCGCGCGCTCTTGCAGGGCTGCGAGGTAAGCGCGGATGCGCTTGGCGTTCACGCCCCGGTCGACACGACCAAGGCGCGACCGGGAACGCACATCCACCAGTGCACGACCTTCCGCTGCCTTGACCCTGACGATCACCTCGTCGGTGAAGCCGTACAGCAGGCTGCTGGTGGTCGCCTCGATGCGGCCCTCGGCAGGCACGCTGGCGACGATGGTCCAGCCCTTCGCCTGGGCCACGGACAACGCCTGCGCGAACGCGTCTTCTGGCTTCAGACCGAGCTTCAATGGCGCCAGGTCGGGATAGGCTGCATGCTGCAGAGTGGCAGTCTTGGCGCCCGGGTAGTCGGTGGGATTCGGCATGTCCCAGAACACTGGCGCATCGGCGGTATCGGTGCTGATGTCGTTGATGGGCGGGGTTGTGCGGCTGGCATATTCCCACTGCAAGGCCGTCGCCACCGGAAGCAGCGTAACGATCAACCCGAGGGCGGCGATGACCAGTCCACGCCGAGCGGCACCCGGTCGGGTCTGCACCAGGCCAAGCACCGCCAAGACGAACGCGACTGCCGCACCATAGGTCGCCCATTCGGCGACCTGCAAACCGCGCGTGAAGTGCCACCAGCCGAGCCGATAGCCGAGGCCGGATACCACGATGGCCGCGATCGCTGCCAGGCCGAGGATCAAGCCCCACAGCGCGGGCATGGACAGGGGTTTGGGCAGCTTCGACATCGAATCGTCTTTCATCGCGCTGTGCATTTCAGGCGCCCACGACGGCCCATCCATGGGCGCGCCAGGCGGTCATTCCGCCCCGGACGACCTGGGCGTTGCTGAAGCCTGCTTCGGCGAGCAAGCGCGCTGCCTGGGCCGAGCGCCGGTCGGTGCGGCAGATCAGGCGGACCGGTCGCTGCTTGCGATCCTCGAACTCCGCCAACCGCGCTGGCAATTCTTCCAGCGGAACGTTTCGGGCTCGAGGGATGTGGCCCAAGTCGCCGGCGAAGTCGGCTGCCGAGCGCACGTCCAGCAGCAGCACATCCTCACCCGCATCGAGTTGCCGCTTCAGGTCAGCCACCTCCACCATCGGCTTTGCTCGAAGCTTGCGCACGATGCGCGGCAGAAACGCGACGGCAGCCAGCAGAGACAAGGCGATGGTGAGGTTTCGGATCAGGCCGTCGCCACCCGACAGCGCCTCGCGCCTGGCATGGCCGAGCCAGGTGTAGGCAAACGCGCCCGGCAGCATGAAGACCCAGGTGGCCAGCAGGTAGGTTAGGAACGAAATCCGCGTCAGGCCCAGCGCGTAGTTCAGCAGGTTGAAGGGGAACAGCGGTACCAGCCGCACGAAGGCGACGAAGCGCCAGCCTTCCGTTGCCACACCGTCATTGAGCCGTTGCATCCGCGGCCCGGCGCGGCGCGCCACCCAGTCCGCCCCGAGGTAGCGGGCGATGAGGAACGCCAGTGCGGCGCCCACCGTCGCACCGGTCAGATTCCACAGCGTGCCCCAGAGTGGCCCGAACAAGGCGCCGCCGGCCAGTGTGATGACGGCACCCGGCAGGAACAACACCGTGGCCATGGCGTAGAGGGCCGTGAACAGCAGCGGCCCCGCCCACCCGGCAGCTTCGACCCAGGCCTGCAGCGCGGCCACATCGAAGCGCGCACGCTGGGTCAACGCGACGCCGACGGCCGCCAGCAACGCCAGGCCCAGTGCCCAGCGCAGGGCGGTGCGATTCATCACGAGGCACTCTCTCCGGACCAGTGACGTCGGTTGATGGCGTAGCCGTCGACCTTGCCCTTGAACGGCATCAGCAGCATGCCGTTCAGGCGCGCCACCTCGCGTGGATCTGTGTGCCCATGGATGCCGATGACGATGGCGTCATGCCCGGCACGCGGCTGGGCACGGTAGGTGCCGAACAGGCGGTCCCACCACGGCAGGTTGAAACCGAAGTTGGAGTTGGTCTCGTCGTCCTCGACCGAGTGGTGCACGCGGTGCATGTCCGGCGTGACGACGAACAGGCGCAGCACTCGGTCGAGTGCGGCCGGCAGCCGGATGTTGCCGTGGTTGAACATTGCCGTCGCGTTGAGCAGCACCTCGAAGATCACGACCGCCAGCACCGGCGGGCCGAGCACGGTGATGGTGGCGAACTTGATCAGCATCGACAGCGCAATCTCGATCGGGTGGAAGCGCGCTCCGGTGGTCAGGTCGTAGTCCAGGTCGGCGTGGTGCACCTGGTGCAGCCGCCACAGCGCCGGAACGGCATGCACCATCACGTGCTGCAGCCAGATGACGAAGTCCATCGCGATCACCGCCACCGGCACGGCCAGCCAGAACGGCACATGGAAGTGGTTGAGCAGTCCCCAGCCATTTGACACGCCGAACGCAGCGATGCCTGCAGCTGCGAGCGGGAACGTCAGCCTCAGCAGCACGGTGTTGAGCACGACCAGCCCCAGGTTGCCGCCCCAGCGCAGGGCCTTGGACATGATCAGGGCACGGCGCGGTGCGGCCAGCTCCCAAAGCGCCACGGCCGCGAACACGCCCACGAAGAAACTCAACCGGATGGCCGGCTCGTGGGCCAGGACGAACTGTTCAAAATCCATGGCTGTCTCCAGTGGCCAGGCGTTGGGACATCACGACAGGCTATTTACCTTTCATACCAACGACCGTTAGAATGTACACCATGGACAACCGAACGCTCAAGGACCTTCTGTACGAACAGGTCGCCCGCGTGGGCAAGGCCCTGGCCAGCCCGAAGCGGCTGGAGATGCTGGAAATGCTGGCGCAGGGCGAGAAGGCGGTCGAGACCGTGGCCGCCGAGGTCGGCATCGACGTGAAGCTCGCCAGTGCGCACCTGAAGGCGCTGAAGGAAGCCCGGCTGGTGCAAAGCCGCCGCGAGGGCAAGCGCATGGTCTACCGGCTCAGTGGCAAGGACGTGGCGCACCTCGGCGTGACGCTGCGCCAGGTGGCCGAAGAGCACCTGCTGGAACTGCGCCTGGCACTGCAGCAGATGATGGCTGAGCCCGACCGGCTGGCCAGCGTCGGTCGCAAGGACCTGCTGGCGCAGGCCAAACGCGGCGAGGTCATCGTGCTCGACGTGCGCCCGCAGGACGAGTACGACACCGCCCATCTGCCCTATGCCCGATCGCTGCCGCTGCCCGAGCTGGCGCAACGCTTGGCCGAGCTGCCGCGTGATGTCGAAATCGTTGCCTACTGCCGCGGCCCCTTCTGCCTGATGTCCGACGAAGCGGTGAAGCTGCTGCAGGCACGCGGCTTCCGCGCCCGCAAGACCTTCGATGGCGTCAGCGAATGGCAGGCCGCGGGCCTGCCGGTCCAACGCGCCTGACCCAGACTCCGAACAACCAAGGAACCACCATGGCGTCCACCCTGTTCATCCTCAACGACGCGCCCTACGGGAACGAGCGCGCCTACAACGCCCTTCGCCTTGCGGCTGCTGTAGCGGGCAAGGACGATCAGCAGGTCAGACTGTTCCTGATGGCCGACGCCGTGGCCTGTGCCAAGAGCGGCCAGAAGGTGCCCGAGGGCTACTACAACGTGCAGTTGATGGTCGGCAAGGTGCTGCGCAAAGGCGACGTGGGTCTTTGTGGCACCTGCATGGACGCGCGCGGCATGCGCGAGGACGAGGTGATCGAGGGCGCCCGGCGCAGCACGCTGGCACAGCTTGCGGACTGGACCATCGAAGCCGACAAGGTGTTGGTCTTCTGATCGTGAAAGCCGGGAGCGTGGTTCCGGAACTTGGTGTCATCGAGGGCTACTTCGGCAAGCCGTGGCGCCACGAGGATCGCAAGCGCGTGCTGACGCAGCTGCGCGAGTTGGGCTACTCATGGTTTCACTATGCCCCGAAGGCGGATGCCTTTTTGCGGCGTCGGTGGCGCCAGCCGCACCCGTCGGCTGCCTTCGCCGAACTGGCCGATCTGTCGGCGCATTGCCGCAGCCTCGGCATGCGCTTCGGCATCGGGCTCAGCCCCTACGAGCTGTACCGCGACTACACCGGTGCCGCGAAGGCGGACTTTGCCGCCAAGCTCAGGGCGCTCGACGAGATCGGCATCGACGATCTCGCGATCCTGTTCGACGACACACGGGGCGACCTGCCTGACCTGGCCGCGCGCGAAGCCGAGATCGTGCACGCCGCGATGGCCACCACCCGCGCCAGCCGGGTCCTCATGTGTCCGACCTACTACAGCGACGACCGGATGCTGGACGTCGTCTTCGGCGAGCGCCCTGCGGGCTACCTCGATGAGCTCGGGCGCCGGCTCGATCAGCGCGTCGGCGTCTATTGGACGGGCGAGGAGATCTGCGCCCGCGAATTCGGCGTCGGCCATCTGAGGCGCGTGGCCGAATCGCTGCGCCGCAAGCCGACGCTGTGGGACAACTACCCGGTCAACGACGGGCCGCAGATGTCGCGCTTCCTGCACTTGCGCGGCTTCACGGGGCGCCCGTGTGCGATCGGGCCCCACATCGCGGCGCATGCCATCAACCCGGCGCTGCAGCCGCACCTGAGCCTGATCCCCGCCGCCACGCTGGCAGCCAGTTACCGCGAGGGGCCGGCCTACGCCTACATGCATGCTTTCCGCGAGGCCGCACGCGCGTTGGCAGGCGCCGATCTCGCCGCGATGCTCGAGGAAGACCTGCATGCCCTGCAGGACCGGGGCATCGACCGACTGGGCGACGATCGCCTGCGACTGCGCCAGCGCTATCTCGCCGTGAACCATCCCATGGCGGCCGAGGTGGTGCGCTGGCTGGACCGGGCCGACACGGTGGACGGCTGGGTCGAAGAGGCCTGACCGCCTGCCCTGCCGGTCACGAACCAAAGAATTGCAGACCCTGGAGACGCCCATGTCCCGACTTCGACTCGCACTGATCCTGGCGCTGGCCTGTGCCGCCTGCCTGCCCATGGCAGCCCAGGCCCAGGCCGACAAGGCCACCCTCAACGCGCTGGAGGGCTACTTCGACTTCGTCGACGCCAACGCCGGCACCATCCTGCCGGAGCAGATCCCGGCCGAGGACTACAAGAAGTTCTTCGTGCTCGATGTGCGTGACGCGGGGCAGTTCGCCAAGGAGCATGTGCCCGGCGCCGCGAACATCGAGTGGCGCCAGGTCTTTGCGCAACGCGCCAAGTTGCCCAAGGCCAAGACCATCCTCGTCTACTGCAACACCAGTTCGTTTGCAGCCCAGGTGGCAATGGCATTGCGCATGGACGGCTTCGAGAACGTGCGCCTGTTGTACGGCGGCTTCAACGAATGGAAGGCGCGCGGAGGCATGGATGCCTACGCGAGGGCAAGCAAGAAAAGCTGAGGGATGATTCCCCTTCCGCAGCCCTGTTCTGGTCTGGGCCCGGCCCTGAAAGCCCCGACCGCACCGGGTGGGCGTGACCCGCTGTAAGGCCGGAATCGACCTTGATCTTGGCCACCCGCACCGATGCCGTGCCCTACGCCGGCGTCAGACCCGTCGTCGGCCTGGCCATCTCCCTGGCCCTGCATGCGCTGGTGTTTGCGCTGGCCTTCACGCACCTCGGCGCGCTCACGGACAAGACGGACCCACCGGCGCGCGAGCAGAAAATCACGGTGCTGTACCTCCGGCCGCCCGAGCCCGAAAAGTCCGCGCCGGAGCCCGGGCCTCCTGCCGCCATGGCCCAGGCCCCCGCCGTGCCGCGCCCTGCCATCCCGGTGCCGGAAGTTGCATCGGTGGTCGCGCCCGCCACGTCGCACCCACCCACCTCGATGGCTGCGCCGCCCGCGCCAACCGCAGAAGAATGGGCCTTCGCCAGCAAGTACACGCTGAAGAACAGCAAGGGCTACCGCCACACCTGGGGGCAGCAGGTGCGCAGCATGATGGGCACGGCGGTCGAAGGTCCCGACCAGGGCATGGTCCGGTTCCGGATCGAGATCGCGCCCGATGGCAGCTTGACCAGGCTTGAGACCCTGTGGTCGACATCGCCGGTCGCCGAGCGGCTGGCCCGCCTGGCCATCGGCGGCATGCCGCAATGGCCGCCCACGCCGACCGGCAAGCCCTTGATCTTCGAGAAGACCATCTCTTTCTCGCCGTTCGCGTCGGACGGCCCCCCGCTCTTCAAGGACGACTGCCTGCCCGACCCGCCCGTATTCAGCAATCCGTTTGCCTGGGATGGCAAGTCTGCCCGCTCGCAGGTTCAGGCCCAGCCGATCGAGAAGCCGGATCCCCAGGCGCTGGAGGATTGCCTCAAGCAACTGCCGCAGGATTCGATCGAGGCAGAAAGTGCACGCGATCGGCGGCTGCTGGACCAGTGGGACTTCAACAGACTCGGGCGCTGAGCGACTGTCGCTGGTCATACTGCCGACCATAGCCACTGCTGCGAGCGCGACCATGAACACGGAAGTCTTTGACGCCATCATCGTCGGCGCCGGCCAGGCCGGGCCGGCCATTGCCGCACGCTGCAGCCGCGAAGGGCTGAAGACTGCCGTCATCGAGCGGCATCACTTCGGCGGCACCTGCGTCAACGTGGGCTGTGTGCCGACCAAGACGCTGGTGGCCAGCGCGCGCGCCATCCGGCTCGCGCAGCGCGGGGCCGAGTTCGGCTTCGACGTGGCGGACCTGCGCGTGGACATGGCCCGTGTGATGGCGCGCAAGGACGCCATCGTCGCGAAGTCGCGCGAGGGCGTCGAGTCCTGGATGCGTGGTTTGAAGGGCACCGAGGTCATCGTCGGCGACGCCTGCTTCGTCGGCCCGGCCACGCTTGAGGTGGGTGGGCGCCGCCTGAGTGCGCCGCGCATCTTCCTCAATGTCGGTGGGCGCGCGGTGCGCCCCGCGTTGCCGGGCATCGACACCGTGACCACGCTGGACAACGCTTCGGTGATGGAACTGGGCGCTGTGCCCGAGCACCTGGTGATCGTCGGCGGCAGCTACATCGGCCTGGAGTTCGCGCAGCTGATGCGCCGGCTGGGCGCCGCCGTGACGGTGGTGGAGCGTTCGGCACGCCTGCTGCCACGCGAAGATCCCGACGTGTCTGACGGCATCCGCGCGATCCTCGAGGCCGAAGGCGTGCACTTCGAGCTCGGCGCCGAATGCCTGTCGCTCGGCCCGGCGGGCGAAGGTGTCGTCGTCGGCGCAGCCTGTGGCAGCGGCGAAGGCATCACCGGCAGCCACGTCCTGCTGGCGGTGGGCCGCCAGCCCAACACCGATGGCCTGGGGCTTGAGCTTGCCGGCATCCGCACCGACGATCGCGGCTACATCGAGGTCGACGATCAGTGCCGCACCAGCGCCGAAGGCGTCTGGGCCGTGGGCGACTGCAACGGGCGCGGTGCGTTCACGCACACGTCCTGGAACGACCACGAGATCGTGGTGGCGAACCTGTTCGACGGCGACCCGCGCCGCATCAGCGACCGCATCCCCTGCTACGCGCTGTTTATCGACCCTGCACTGGGCCGCGTCGGCATGACGGAAACCCAGGCCATTGCGAGCGGCAAGCGCGTGCTGCGCGCGAAGATGCAGATGCAGCGCGTCGGCCGCGCCCGCGAAGCCGGCGAGACCCAAGGCTTCATGAAGGTGCTGGTTGACGCCGACACGCAGCGCATCATGGGTGCAGCCATCCTCGGCATGAACGGCGACGAGGTGGTGCATGCGCTGCTCGACATCATGGCGGCCGACCAACCGTACACCGTCATCTCGCGGGCCATGCACATCCATCCGACCGTGAGCGAACTGGTGCCGACCCTGCTGCAGCAACTCAAGCCGGCCTGAGCCGGCTGCAGGCGCGCCGGCTTGGTAGTTCGCGACGTGGACTCTTGCCTTTGGGCGACGTCAGCCGGCTGTATGCCGGCTCTGGGTCGGCAGCGCCTGGTCTGCCGATCGCGTTGCGGCCGTACGGCTGCATAGGGTGCCGACCAACGCCGCAAGACAGTCAGCGACTGCCTTGGAGAATGGCCGCGTTCGAACTGTCGTCGGCCTACGGCGGCTGTACTTTGAAGCCGGCCATTGGCATGGCGATTTCGTGGCCGATCGTATGACTGCAAGTGGCCGACCGGCGACTTCTGACCCGGGAGCTTCGCCGCCATGGAGCAGCCCCCTGAATTGCCTTCGGCGCGTTGCGATGTGTGCTGCAGTTCAGTGGCCTACCGGGGCTGTTAGCACCTGCGTCGAGTTCCTCCGCGATCGCGCTCAGGCTCGAACCATCGGCATCTCGTCCCACCGTGTCGTGAACCGCGGCGACCGGCGCTCCTGTCTGGTCGCCCAACTGCGTTCGTCGGTGTCGTGTGCGGTGGTCGAAGCGCTCCCGATGTGCACCGAACTCCGGCCGAATCGCCGGTTCAGTTCATCCATGGTGGCCATCAGCGCCGAGCGGTCTCGCTGCAACTGTTCCCCTGGCGCGCCGGCGACGGCCGAAAACAGGTCGAGTTCGCCCTGCCGTTGGCCTGCAGGTTGGAGGTCCACCAGCATGACACCGGCCTTGACGTAGTTGAAGCCTGGACGGAACAGGCGGTGCACGGCGGCGACTGCCGCGCCGACCAGGTGCCGGGAGTCCGAAGTGGGCCGAACCAACGGCACCGTCACGCTGGGGCTGTGCTGCCGATCGTTCTGGCGGAACGGGCTGGTCGTGAAGAACACGTTGACGGCTCCGGCGGCGCCATCCTGCAGACGCAGACTCTCGGCCGCGCGTGACGCAAACTCGCTGACCGCCT
>LNET01000101.1 GCA_001464055.1 Burkholderiales bacterium Ga0077543 | reverse complement strand
GGGCGAGCGCGAGATGGCCACCGGCAACAAGAGCCTGGGTGAATTCAACCTCGAAGGCATTCCGCCGGCCGCGCGTGGCTTGCCGCAGATCGAGGTCACCTTCGACATCGACGCCAACGGCATCCTGCATGTCAGCGCCAAGGACAAGGGCACGGGCAAGGAAAACAAGATCACGATCAAGGCCAACTCGGGCCTGAGCGAAGCAGAGATTCAGAAGATGGTGAAGGACGCGGAACTGAACGCCGCCGAAGACGCCAAGAAGCTGGAAATCATTCAGGCCCGCAACCAGGCCGACGGCACCCTGCATTCGGTGAGGAAGAGCCTGGCCGAGCACGGCGACAAGCTGGACGCCCCTGAGAAGGAAAAGATCGAGGCCGCGTTGAAGGACGTCGAGGAAGCGCTCAAGGGTGAAGACAAGGCCTTGATCGAAGCCAAGACCGAAGCACTGATGACGGCCAGCCAGAAGCTCGGCGAAAAGATGTATGCCGACGCTCAGGCTGCTGCCGCTGCGGCAGGTGCCAGCGCGGGCCCGGAAACTGCTGGCCCGGCAAGCGGCGGCGAACCCCCCCGTGCCAAGGCGGCCGACGACAACGTGGTCGACGCGGAGTTCAAGGAAGTCAAGAAGTGACCCGCAGTCAGGCCTTCGGGCCTGACGCCCACACTCGCCGCGTTCGGGGTGCCAGGTCTGGCCTGCACCTCCACGCGGCGGTTTCGCTTATCTTCTGACGAGCTTTTCATGGCCAAACGCGACTTCTACGACATCCTGGGCGTGCCCAAGAACGCCAACGACGAAGACATCAAGAAGGCCTACCGGCGCCTGGCGGCCAAGCACCACCCCGACCGCCACCAGGGCGAGGAAGCCAAGAAGGCCGAAGAGAAATTCAAAGAGGCCAAGGAGGCCTACGAGATGCTCTCCGACCCGCAGAAGCGGGCGGCCTATGACCAGCACGGGCACGCCGGCGTCGACCCCAACATGGGCGGCCGAGGCGGACCCGGGGCTGAGGGCTTCGGTGGCTTTGCCGAGGCTTTCGGCGACATCTTCGGCGACATCTTCGGCGGTGCCGCCGGCGGCGCGGCCGGCGCGCGGCGCGGTGCGGGCGGGCAACAGGTCTATCGCGGCAGCGACCTGTCGTATGCGATGGAGATCACGCTCGAAGAAGCCGCCAATGGCCGCGAAACGCAGATCCGCGTGCCCAGCTGGGAAAGCTGCGAAACCTGCAAGGGCACGGGTGCGAAGCCCGGTACCAGCGCCAAGACCTGCACCACCTCGTGCACATGCGCCAGGGCTTCTTCAGCATCCAGCAAACCTGCCCGACCTGCCATGGCAGCGGCAAGATCATTCCCGAGCCTTGCACCAGCTGCAACGGTGCCGGCAAGATCAAGAAGCAGAAAACGCTGGAGGTGAAGATCCCTGCCGGCATCAACGAAGGCATGCGCATCCGCAGCGCTGGCAATGGCGAACCCGGCACCAACGGCGGTCCGCCGGGAGACCTTTACATCGAGATTCGTGTCAAGCAGCACGACATCTTCGAACGCGATGGCGACGACCTGCACTGCACCGTGCCCGTGGCCCTGACGACGGCAGCCCTGGGTGGCACCATCGAGGTGCCGACTCTGGGCAGCAAGGCCGAAATCGAGCTGCCCGAAGGCACCCAGCACGGCAAGACCTTCCGCCTGCGCGGCAAGGGCATCAAGGGCCTGCGCAGCAGCTACCCAGGCGACCTGTACTGCCATGTCGCAGTGGAGACGCCTGTGAAGATCACCGAGCACCAGCGCAAATTGCTCAAGGAACTGGACGATTCATTCAGAAAGGGAGGAGAGCGCCACTCCCCCACGTCCAAAAGTTGGGCCGACCGCGTGAAGGACCTGTTCAAGTAGCGCGCGAACTCAGCCGATAGCAACGGGGAATGCGAACAACCAGCTCCGTTGCCATGACCCGACTCTTCCATGCCCGCAGCCTGGTGGCACTTGCCGCTCAGGCTGCGCCTGGGCGACTCGGTAGCCAGGACTCGCGATGATCGACCGCGACATCCACCTTGCGCATGCGCTGCTCGTCGACGGCAACCCCATGATGCGCAGCATCACCAGCGGTCAACTCCGCGATGCTGGCGTCGGGCAGGTCACGGCGGTGGGAAAGGTGCGCGAGGCGCGCATGCTCATCGAGCAGCAGAAGTTCGATATCGTGATCTGCAACCGTGAACTTGACGACAGTGCCGACGCAGGCCAGGACCTGCTGGACGAGCTGCGCCGGGAGCGCCTGTTGCCGCAGAGCACGGTGTTCGTCATGGTGACCAGCCAGGCTGTCTACCACCAGGTCGTCGAAGCCGCGGAGTCGGCGCTGGATGGCCTGCTCGTTCGCCCCTACACCGGCGCCGTACTGGCTCAGCGCATCCAGGAGGCCCGCCACCGCAAGCGCGAGCTGGGTGACGTGCTCAGCGCGCTCGACGATGGACAGACCGAGCTTGCCTTCGCGCGCGCCTTGAAGCGATTCCAGGAGCAGGCGCCGTTCGCCCTCTGGTGCGGTCGTCTGGCAGCCGAACTGCTGCTCGACCTTCAGCGCCCGGCCGACGCGGGCAAGGTATTCGAAAAGCTTCAGGGCATCAAGCCGACGGCCTGGGCGCTGCTGGGAATGGCCCGTGCGCAAGCGGCCGGCGGCGATGTCGGCAAGGCACGGCGCACTTTGGCCGAAGTCGTCCGGGTCAGTCCCGACTGCGCCGATGCCCATGACCTGCGCGGTCGGCTGATGGTCGATCAGGGCGATTTCGAAGGTGCCTTGGCCGAGTACCGGATTGCGGCCGAAATCACCCCGGGCTGCCTGCTGCGCACCCAGCATGCCGGCGCTCTGGCCTTCTACCAGGGGCACAAGGCAGAAGCCCGGCGCTGGCTGGAGATGTGCCTGACCCTGGGTGTCCAGTCCAAGCTCTTCGACGCCTTGAGCCTGCTGCTGCTGGCAATGCTGCGCTTCGACGACGGCGACATCGCGGGCGTGGCTGCAGCCCGCGAACAGCTGCGCCGCTTCCGCGTCCGGTTTCCGGATTCCGTCCGTCTGCGCCGGCTCGACGAAGCCGCTGCCTGGCTGGCTTCGTTCACCGGCGCCGACGCAGCTTCGGCAGCATTGGCGCTGTCGGCGCTCTCGAAGCAGACCGAAGCCGACGACTTCGACCTCGAGAGCGCGAACGTGCTGTTGTCGCTGTGGTCGCGCCTGCCCGAGCACGAACGCGGCTCGCAGACCCATGCCGAGGTGGTCGAAAGAATCGCCCAGCGCTTCTGCGTCGCCAAGGCAACGTCAGAAGTGCTGGCCGCCGCCGCGCAGCGCAGTGAACCGGCGCTGGGGGTGATCCGGCGGTGCCAGGCTGAGGTCTCGTCCATCGCGGAGGCCGCGATGTCGCAATCGCTGGGTGGCGACGTTCACGGTGCCGTGCTCAGGCTGCTGGCCGAAGGCGAACGCACGCGCAATGCCAAGCTGCTGGAACTGGCTGCCGCCATCGCGCACCGGCACGAGGAGGTGCTGCCTGGAGCCCAGGCCTTGATCGTAAGGGCCACCGAACGACTCAAGGCCAGTTGCCGTGCAGCCACGCACATTGCAGGCATCCAGCGCTCGGGACGTTCGCCGGGCGGCTTGCAAGTGCGTTCACGGGCTGCGGCCTGAAGAGGAATATCGTGGAACTCATGGATCGTGAAGTCATCACCAGCCTGGCGCTGGTGATCGATGGCAACCCCACGTCGCGCAGCGTGATGACGCAGAACCTCCGCGACTTCGGCTTCGGCACCGTCAAGGCGGTCGGCAGGCTGATTGACGCTCGCGACCAGATCGAGCATCGCAAGTACGACATCGTCATCTGCGACTATCACTTCGAACAGGGCAACGAGTCCGGCCAGGACCTGCTGGAAGAACTGCGGCGCGAGCACATGCTGCCCTATTCGACCGTCTTCGTCATGGTCACGGGCGAGGCCACGTACCAGAAAGTCGCCGAAGCCGCCGAGGCGGCGCTGGACAGCTATCTGATCAAGCCCTTCAGCGCCAACACCCTGTTTCTGCGGCTGAAGGAAGCGCGCCAGCGCAAGCGCGTGCTGGCCGACATCTTCCAGGCGATGGAGTCGCAGCAGACCGAACTCGCCATCAAGCTGTGCCTGGAACGTTTCGACAAGCGCCAGAACTACTGGCTCTACGCTGCGCGCATCGGCGCCGAGCTGCTGCTGATGCACAAGCGCTACGACGAGGCCATGACGCTTTACAACGCCGTGATCGAGGCCCGCGCCGTGCCCTGGGCCAAGCTCGGCGTTGGCCGGGTGCAGCTGGCCAACGGTGACGTCAATGCCTCGCGCCGCACGCTGGAAGCGCTGATCGGGGAGTCGCCGCAGTACGCAGATTCCTATGACGTGCTGGGCAAGGTGCACATGGAGCAGGGCCAGATCGACCAGGCCCTGGCCACCTACAAGATGGCGGCGGACATTACACCGGGATGTGTGCTTCGCCTTCAGCACTGCGGCACCCTGGCCTTCTACGCTGGCGACACGGCCACGGCCATACGTCAGCTGGAACGAACCTGGATCATGGGCAACAAGTCGCGGCTGTTCGACGTGCTGTCGATGATGCTGCTGGCCTTCCTGCGCTTCGATGCCAACGACGGCAAGGCGCTGCACCAGGCCTGCGAGGTCCTGAGCAGCTTCTCGGGCCGCTACTCGGAGTCGCTGCGCCTGCGCCGCATGTCCCGGCTGGGCAACATCCTGAAAGGACTGCTCGAAGGCCAGGTGGCGCACCATGTCCACCAGGCCCGTGCGATGCTCGACGACATCCAGCGCCCGGACTTCGATATGGAAGCAGCGACCAACCTGTTGTCGCTGTGGTCGCGGCTCGACCGTTTCGGCGTCGAGGACGAGGAACTCAAGTCGGTGGCAGACCGCATCGGCTTGCGCTTCTGCGTTTCCAAGGCCTCCACCGAAGTGCTGGCAGCGGCGATGCGCCGCCATCCCGAAGCCCCCGAATGGATGCGGCATAGCAATTCGCGGGTAATGAAGCTGGCAGAGACCGCGATGAATCACTCACTGCGCGGCGAGCCCGCCATGGCTGTGACCACGCTGCTGGCCAGCGGCGAGGAAACGGGCAATGCGAAGCTCATCGAAATGGCCTCGCTGATGGCCAAGCGGCACCAGGAACGCATTCCCGAAGTGGGGCCTCTGCTGGCGAAAGCAGCGACCTTGTCGCACCGGTACTGTCAGCCGATGTCGCACATCGCCGGTGTCAGGCGTACCAACCGGTCAGCCGGCGGCATGGTGCTTCGGCGCTAGAACAACTGCGCCTGGCCCGGCACGCCGCTGGGCGATCGAAACTGGGCCAGGTCGAGTTCGATCCGCTGGCGCCCCAGGCCCAGCCGTGCACAGGCCTTGACGAAACGCTGGCGCAGCAGGTCGGCCCAGACGCCCTGCCCGGTCATGCGGGTGCCGAAACGCGCGTCGTTGTCGCGACCCCCACGCATCTCGCGCAAGCGGGCCATGATGCGTTCGGCCTTGTCAGGCACGTGCTGCTGCAGCCACTGCTGGAACAGCGGGCTCACTTCCCAAGGCAGGCGCAGCACGATGCTGAAGGCCCGGCTGGCACCGGCCTGGCGCGCAGCGGCCAGCAGTTGTTCGAGCTCGGGTTCGTTCAGGAAAGGAATCACAGGCGAAACGCTCACTCCCACTGGCACACCGGCCCGGGCCAGCGCTTCGATGGTGCGCAGACGCCGCTGTGGCGCCGCCGCGCGGGGCTCCAGCGAACGCGCCAGGGGGCCGTCGAGCGTGGTCAGTGAAACGTACACCGCGGCCAGCCCTTGTGCAGCCATCGGCGCGATGATGTCCAGGTCGCGTTCGACAAGGCTGCTCTTGGTCACCAGCGAAAACGGGTGCCGGGCCTCCTGAAGAACCTCGAGAATGGCGCGGGTGATTCGCAGCCGCCGCTCGACGGGCTGATAGGCGTCGGTGGCCGAACCGATGTTCAGGTGCCCCGGCGAGTAGCCGCGTGCCGAGAGCGCTTCGCGCAGCCGTTCTGCGGCATTGACCTTGGCGATGATCCGGGTCTCGAAGTCGAGTCCCGGCGACAGGTTCAGGTAGCTGTGGGTGGGCCGTGCGAAACAGTAGCTGCAGCCGTGTTCGCAGCCGCGATAGGGATTGATCGACAGGTCGAACCCGATGTCGGGCGAGTCGTTGCCGGTCAGGATGCTGCGCACCGATTCGTCGAGCACACGCGTGGCCGGGGCCAGCGCCTCTCCTTCAGCGGCTTGCTGCAGCGTGCCCCAGCCATCGTCGAGAACCTCGCTGGACTGGCCAGCGAAGCGGTGTTCCATGGCCCAGACGGTACCCCGGCCCTTCACGGGGGCCAGCATCAGCGTGGCAGCAGGCGATTTCGGCATACTGTTAATTTATACAGTCTGCCTCGCCCTGGCAAGCGCCGCGTCGGGCGCCGGACTCAGTAGTCGTCGGCGCTGCCGTGGCCCGCGGCCAGGTTGTCGAAACGCGTCAGCGGCTTCAGGAAAGTCAGCTTCACTGTGCCTACCGGGCCGTTTCGCTGTTTGCCGATGACGATCTCGGCCACGCCCGGCTCCTTGCTGTCCTTGTTGTAATAGTCGTCGCGGTAGATGAACATGATGACGTCGGCGTCCTGCTCGATGGCACCAGATTCGCGCAGGTCGCTCATCATCGGCCGCTTGTCGGTACGCGTCTCGACGCTGCGGTTCAACTGCGACAGCGCAATCACCGGGCACTGCAGTTCCTTGGCCAGGGCCTTCAGGCCGCGGCTGATCTCGCCGATGACGGTGGCGCGGTTTTCCTCGCTGCTGCTGCTGCCGCTCATCAGCTGCAGGTAATCGATGACGATCAGCCCCAGCGTGCCGAACTGTCGCGCCATGCGGCGCGCCCGCGCGCGCAATTCCGCCGAGTTCAGGCCCGGTGTCTCGTCGATGAACATCTGCACCTGCTGCAGCTTCTCGACGGCCTCGGGAAGACGTTCCCACTCTTCCTTGTCCAGGCGGCCGGTGCGCAGGTTCTGCTGGTTGATGCGGCCCAGGCTGCCCACCAGGCGCAGGGCCAGTTGCGAGGCGCCCATTTCCATCGAGAACACCAAAACCGGCAGGCCTTCGTTGACCGCCACGTTCTCGGCGATGTTCAGCGCAAAGGCGGTCTTGCCCATCGAGGGGCGGGCGGCCAGCACGATCAGGTCGCCTTTCTGCAGACCGGCCGTCATCTTGTCGAGATCGTAAAAGCCGGTACGCACCCCGGTCACCTCCTCGGCGCCGTTGTCGTGCAGTTCCTGCACCCGGTCGATCAGGGAGACCACGAGCTTGTCGATGCTCTGGAAGCCCTGTTTCTGGCGCGAGCCCTCTTCGCCGATCTTGAAGATCCTCGTTTCAGCTTCGTCGAGAATGGTGCTGACCGGCGTGCCCTGGGGATTGAAGGCCTTGGTGGCGATTTCGTCGCTGGCGCCAATGAGCTTGCGCAAGATGGCGCGCTCTCGAACGATCTCCGCATAGCGGCGCATGTTGGCAGCACTGGGCACGCTCTGCGCCATCGCATTCAGGTACGCCAGGCCACCCGCGTCATCGGCCTTGCCCAGGCTCTGCAACTGTTCGAACACGGTGATCACGTCGGCCGGCTTGCTTTGACCGACGAGCGCGCCGATGGCGGCATAGATCAGGCGATGCTCGTAGCGGTAGAAGTCGTCGGAAGTGAGCAGATCGGCCGCGCGGTCCCAGGCCAGGTTGTCCAGCAGCAAGCCCCCCAGCACGCTTTGCTCGCCTTCGACAGAATGCGGCGGCACACGCAGGCGAGCGATCTCGTCGTCACGCTGCGGACTGGCGCCCGGTGCCGGGCTGCCGGCACTCTGGGAGCCGCGGGGGTCGGTCAATGTGCTCATCGTCTCGACATCGTACGGCGTTCACACGCCGCTCCTGTGGACAAAGCTGGGGGTAGTCGCTGCAGCTTCTGGGGACAAGCCCGTGCAAGGACAAGGCAACGAAAAAAGCCGGCGACAGCCGGCTTTTCGGAGCGGCGCCTACGGCGCCAGGAGGCAGATCAATCGGCCTGGGGTACGACGTGAATCGTGACTTCGACGACCACGTCGGTATGCGCAGCCACGCTCACAGGATGCTCGCCGACGGTCTTCAGCGGACCATTGGGCATGCGGACCTGGGCCTTCTGAACAGCCATGCCAGCCTTGGTCAGAGCCTCGGCGACATCGGCGTTGGTGACCGAACCGAACAAGCGTCCGTCCACGCCGGCCTTCTGGGCAATGCGCACGGTCTTGCCGGCCATCTGCTCGCCCAGGGCCTGGGCGGTTGCCAGCTTCGCAGCAGCCACTTTTTCCAGTTCGGCACGACGGCCTTCGAATTCCTTGATCGCGGATTCAGTGGCACGGCGTGCCAGCTTGCCCGGAATCAGGTAATTGCGGGCATACCCGTCCTTGACCTTGACGACGTCGCCCAGGTTGCCGAGCTTGCCGACTTTCTCGAGAAGAATGATTTGCATCGCGACTTCCTCAGACCTTGTGTTGATCGGAGTACGGCAGCAGGGCCAGGAAGCGCGCGCGCTTGATGGCCGTTGTCAGCTGACGCTGGTAGTAGGCACGGGTGCCTGTCAGGCGAGCGGGCGTGATCTTGCCGTTCTCGCTGATGAAGTCGCGCAGGACGTCGACTTCCTTGTAGTCGATCTCTTCGACGTTGGCCACCGTGAAGCGGCAGAACCGCTTGCGACGGAACAGCAGCGATTGGGTGTTGCGCTTGGGGCGCTTGTCCTTGGAGAAGCGACCTTTACCACGTGGTGGGGGCATGAAGACCTCCTGATGAATCTGAAAACGTTGACCGGATGGAAGCGAAACTGCTGGCGTTCAAGCCGCAACTTCGACCGAGGTGATGTGGAAAACCAGTCCGCGTCCGTTGCGTGCCGGAGTCAGGAAGCCTGCATACAGGCCTGATGAACCCAGCGCGATGGCCGACAGCGTGCGCGTGATCCCCCCGATGCCGACCGCACTGATCTCCAGGGAGACCTTGCGGGCCTGGCTGTCTTCGCTGACCAGTCCCTCGTGCCGGAGACTGAGATTCAGCGCCGGCAACCCGGCAGGGGTGTAACGCAACGCCTTGCGCTCGACCAGGATGGCCGACAGAACCAGACGGTTCATGCCGGCTGTTTCGCCCTGGCCGGGCGTCACGGCCGCAACCGACGCGTCGGTCAGGCCGAAGCCTCCTGACGCTCCTTGCGCGACTCTTCACGATCCACCGCCTTCATCATGATGGAGGGGTTGGTCTCGGCCTTGTCACGCTTGACCGTCATGTGGCGCAGCACGGCGTCGTTGAAGCGAAAGCCGGTCTCGAGTTCGGTCAGGACAGCCTGGCTGCATTCGATGTTCAGGCAAAGGTAATGCGCCTTGGCCAGCTTCTGGATCATGTAGGACAGCTGACGCCGGCCCCAGTCCTCGACGCGATGAACCTTGCCACCACCTGCGGTGACCAGGGTCTTGTAACGCTCCAGCATGGCTGGAACCTGTTCGCTTTGATCCGGGTGGATCAGCAGAACGATTTCGTAGTGACGCATGAAATCTCCTTGTGGGTTCCTGCACCGGTTATCTCGGTACAGAAGAAGCCGCCCCGGTTTGCGTCTGGTCGGCCGCAGAAAGCGGCAAACCACGGGTGCGGCAAGGGAAAAGCCTCTGAGTATAGCCCGATAACGAAAGTGGCCCCCGGGGTCTGCACCCCGGGAGCCACTGCAGCCCGCACCGCTTTTCAGCGTGCGGCCTCAGCTCAGGCGCGGCTGGTGTTCAGGTTGGGGTAGCGAACATGCTCCACCAGTTCTTGGATGTCCTGCTTGGGTGCGGGCGTCAGCAGGCTGACGATGATGATCACCGCAAAGCCCAGCGGCACCCCGAACACACCCGCCGAGATCGGCAGGATGCCGAACCAGGTGTAGTCGGCGATCGGATCGGTCACGCCGAACAGGCCGCGCATCCAGGGGTGGGTGGTGATCATGTAGTACAGCGTGATCGACACGCCGGCCAGCATGCCCAGGCAGGCGCCCCACTTGCTTGCGCGCTTCCAGAAGATGCCAAGCACCAGGGCCGGGAAGAAGCCCGCCGCAGCCAGCGAGAAGGCCGCAGAAACCAGGAACAGGATGTCTGCCATCTTCAGCGACGCCACGTAGGCCGCCGCCAGAGCCACCACGAGCAGCAGCACCTTGGAGATCATCACCCGGCGCGCGGTCGGCGCGTTGGGGTCGATCATCTTGTAGTACAGGTCGTGGCTCAGCGCGTTGGCAATGGTCAGCAGCAGCCCGTCGGCCGTAGACAACGCGGCAGCCAGGCCACCCGCAGCCACCATGCCGGAGATGACATAGGGCAGACCGGCGATCTCCGGCGTCGCCAGCACGATGATGTCGCCGCCGATCCGCATCTCACCCAGCTGGAAGATGTTGTCCTTGTTGATGTCGGCCACCGACAGCAGGGTCGGGTCGACCTTCGCCCAGGCGCCCACCCAGGCCGGCAACTGGTCGAAGGGCGTACCCACGAGCACGTTGAAGACCTGGTACTTCACCAACACCGCCAGGGCCGGCGCCGTGAAGTACAAGAGGAAGATGAAGAACAGCGACCAGGTCACCGAGCTGCGCGCTTCCTTCACCGACGGGGTGGTGTAGTAGCGCATCAGGATGTGCGGCAGCGCGGCCGTGCCCACCATCAGACAGAACACCAGGGCCAGGAAGTTGCGGCGCGAATCGTTGAAGGCCTTCTGCGCCTTTTCGTCGCCGTTCGGGTCGCCGGCGTAGGCCTGCGCATGCGGGGGCATGCCAGCCAGTGGCCGGGCGCGCGCTTCGTTGGCAGTCCTCGCCGCCGTCCAGGCTGCCCTCGCAGCAGCTTCGTCCTTGGGCAGCGCGGCCAGGGCCTTCTCGGCGGCCTGCACGTCGGCCAGGGGCGCGTTCGCAGCCTTCAGATCGTCGAGCTTGGTCTGCGCCGCGGCCCGGTCGGCCGCCAGTGCCGCAGGAACGTCCTTCAGCTTGGCGGCAAAATCGTCGGCGCGTTGCTTGAAGATGGCGATGACTTCTTTTTCCTTCGGGTCGGCGATCAGCTCCTTCTCCTTCGCCGTCACCTTCTCGAGCTGCGAGCCGTAGACGGCCTGCGGCACCGGCACGCCGGTCTGCTTCACGCTCAGCCAAACCACCGGGATCATGTAGGCAATGATCAGGATGATGTACTGCGCCACCTGCGTCCAGGTGACGGCACGCATGCCGCCCATGAACGAGCACACCAGGATGCCGCCCAGGCCGACGAAGATGCCGATCTCGAAGGCCAGGCCCGACAGCCGTGTGGTGATCAGACCCACGCCGTAGATCTGTGCGACCACATAGACGAAGGACACCAGGATGGCGATCAGGATGCCGATGAAGCGCGCCAGGTTGCCTTCATAACGGGCGCCCAGGAAGTCGGGAATCGTGAACTGCCCGAACTTGCGCAGGTAGGGCGCCAGGAACAGCGCCACCAGGCAGTAGCCGCCCGTCCAGCCCATGATGAAGGCCAGACCGCCGTAGCCCGTGAGGTACAGCGTGCCGGCCATGCCGATGAAGGACGCCGCGCTCATCCAGTCCGCGCCCGTAGCCATGCCGTTGTAGACGGCGGGCACGCGCCGGCCGGCGACGTAGTACTCGGCAGCGTCGCTGGTGCGGCTCATGATGCCGATGCCGGCATACAGGCCCACCGTGGCCAGCAGGAACACGATGCCGATGGCGCCGCGGGACAGGCCCATCTGCTCGGCAATGGCCAGCACCACCACGAAGACCAAGAAGCCCCCGGTGTACCAGCCATAGACCTTGTTCAGGCCCTTCTTGAAGGCCGCGTTGGCCTCCTTGTTGGAGACCCCAGCCTGGGGTTCGAAACTCAAGCCAGCCATGTCATTCCTCCTCGGCCACGCCGTGCTCGATGTCGAGCTTGTTCATGTAGTGGGCATAAAACGCGATGATGGCCACGTAGACCACCAGCGCGCCTTGCGCCCCAACCCAGAAGCTGAAGGGCCAGCCAAAGAAGTTGAAGTTCAAGTCGCGCGCGAAGAACGCCATGACGTAGGTCACCACGAACCAGATCGCAAGCAGGACCGATGTGATCCTGAGGTTCTTGCGCCAGTAGCTCTGGTGGTTTTCGCTTACTTTCAACATCCTCGCCTCCTAGTTTTCCGGAACACCGAAACGCCTGCCGCCTTCAGAGGGCGGCCTTCTCCGCCAACAAACCCGTTTCGCGCTCGAGCTGCGCAGCCACCTTGGGTTCGAAGCCCCTGAGGTGGCGGATGATCTTCACGGCCTCTTCCGGGGCCTGCCGGTCCACGTGCACACGTGCCAGCTGATACCAGCCGTGCGGGGACATTGGCTGCAGTTCGGTGTTCTTCTTCAAGGCGACCACCGCCTCGTCGAAGCGCTGCAGACGAATCAGCACCAAGCCCTGTCCGTACCAGGCGCGGTCGAGCTGGGGCGACAACTGCGTGCTGCGTTGAAATGCCGCCAGCGCGGCTTCCCATTGGCCAGAGGCTTCGAGCATGTAGCCGTGGTTGAACCAGGCACGTGCGTCGTCGGGTCTCAGTGCAATCAGGCGTTCCGAATCGGCCAGTGCGCGCGCCGTCTCCCCGGCCTGGGTCAGCAGGTGCGCCCGGCTGGCGAGTGCGTAGGTGTCGTCGGGCCAACGGGCCAGCATGGCGTCGAAGCAGCCTTGAGCGAGACGGGTACGCCCGAACACCAGGCAGGTGATGGCCCGCCACTTGAGCCAGAGGTAATCCAGGCGGCCGGCTTTCATCCGCGGCAGTCCGTGTAACCCAACTGTTCACACATCAGATAGCCGCGTTCGACGAAGATGACGAAGCTGACCACCAGCAGAAGAAAGAAGGTGACGAAGGGCACGTGCTCGTCAGACACCAGGCGGGGGGTGAGCTTGCGCGTCGGCACCGTGAACGGTTTGCTCAAGACCTGCAGCAACTTGTAAAAGAAGTTGCTGTCTCGCCTGGCCCCTGCCAGCACGTACAACACGCCCTGCCCCATCAGCGCCAGCAGCGCGATGTAGAGCACGACCTGTGCGATGTTCAGAACGTTCAACATGCCCGCACAACACCCCTTGTAAGGATGCGTGCAGGTTCGCGAGCGTGGCTTACCGTTTTCTGACGCCCAGACCGTGGACCCGCGTAAGTCCCCTCGGGTCTTTCCCTGAGGGTTGGTGTGGGATCAGCGTTTGGCCAGACGCTGCCAGGTTTCGACGACGGTGTCCGGGTTCAGCGAAATGGACACGATGCCTTCTGCAGCCAGCCAGTCGGCAAAGTCGGGGTGGTCGCTGGGCCCCTGGCCGCAGATGCCGACGTACTTGCCGGTGGCCCGGCAAGCGGCGATGGCGCGGGAAATCAGCGCCCTCACCGCAGGGTCGCGTTCGTCGAAGTCGCTGGCCAGTTGCTCCAGGCCGGAGTCGCGGTCCAGGCCCAGGGTCAACTGGGTCAGGTCGTTGCTGCCGATGGACATGCCGTCGAAGTGCTCTAGGAACTGCTCGGCGAGGATCGCATTGCTGGGCACTTCGCACATCATGATCAGCCGCAGGCCGTTCTCGCCTCGCTTCAACCCGCGTTCGGCCAGCATTTCCGCCACCCGCTCGGCCTGGCGCACGGTGCGCACGAAGGGCACCATGATCTCGACGTTGCTGAAACCCATGTCCTGACGCACGCGCTTCAGGGCCTCGCACTCCATCGCGAAAGCGTCGCTGAACTCGCCCGCCGCGGAACCCGAGCATCGGGTTTTCTTCGTCCGGCTCGTAACGCGTGCCGCCGATGAGCTTGCGGTACTCGTTGCTCTTGAAGTCAGACAGGCGCACGATCACCGACTTGGGCCAGAACGCAGCCGCAATGGTGGCAATGCCCTCCACCACCTTGTCGACGTAGAAGGCGCGCGGGCTGGCATGGCCTCTGGCCACGCTCTCGACCGCTTTCTTCAGGTCGGCGTCGATGTTGGGGTAGTCGAGGATCGCCTTCGGGTGAACCCCGATGTTGTTGTTGATGATGAATTCGAGCCGCGCCAGGCCCACGCCGCTGTTGGGCATCTGCGCGAAGTCGAAGGCGAGCTGCGGGTTGCCCACGTTCATCATGATCTTGATCGGGCAGTAAGGCATCTCGCCGCGCACCACATCGGTGATCTCGGTTTCGAGCAAGCCGTCGTAAACGTAGCCGGTGTCGCCTTCTGAACAGGACACCGTGACCAGCGCGCCGTCGCTGATCTTGGCGGTGGCATCACCGCAACCCACCACCGCCGGAATGCCCAATTCACGCGCGATGATGGCCGCGTGGCAGGTGCGGCCGCCGCGGTTGGTGACGATGGCGCTGGCGCGCTTCATCACGGGTTCCCAGTTCGGGTCGGTCATGTCGGTGACGAGCACGTCTCCGGGCTGGACCTGGTCCATGTCGGCCGGGCTGCGCACCAGCCGGGCCGGGCCGGTGCCCACCTTCTGGCCGATGGCGCGGCCCTCGGCCAGCACCGGTGTCTTGCTGTGGTCGCCCTTGAGCTTGAATGTTCGGCCTTGCCCTCGGACTGGCTCTTCACCGTTTCAGGGCGCGCCTGCAGGATGTAGATCTGGCCGTCGATGCCGTCCTTGCCCCACTCGATGTCCATCGCGCGGCCGTAATGCTTCTCGATGATCAGCGCGTACTTCGCCAGTTCGGTGACTTCGGCGTCGTTCAACGAATAGCGGTTGCGCTGCTCGGGCGGGGTGTCGATCACCTTCACCAGCTTGCCGCTGGCGGCCTTCTCTTCGGGAGATGCAAACTCCATGCGCTGGAGCTTGCTGCCCAGGACGCGCCGAATGACCGCCGGCCGGCCGGCCGTGAGCGTGGGCTTGTGCACGTAGAACTCGTCGGGGTTGACGGCACCCTGGACCACCGTCTCGCCCAGGCCGTAGCTGCTGGTGACGAAGACCACGTCCTTGAAGCCGCTTTCGGTGTCGATGGTGAACAGCACACCGGCCGAACCGAGATCGGAACGCACCATGCGCTGGACGCCGGCCGACAAGGCCACTTCGGCATGGGCAAAACCCTTGTGCACACGGTAGCTGATGGCGCGGTCGTTGTAGAGGCTGGCAAAGACCTCCTTCATGTGGTGCAAGACGCCGTCGATGCCGGTGACATTGAGGAAAGTCTCCTGCTGCCCGGCAAAGGAAGCGTCGGGCAGGTCTTCGGCCGTGGCCGAGGAACGCACCGCGAAGCTGGTGAGCTCGGGTTGGGGCGAGCCAGCCACCAGAACCTGAAAATGACTGCGAATGGCCGCGTCCAGGTCGGCCGGGAAGGGGGTATCGACGATCCAGCGACGGATCTCGTCACCTGCCACGGCGAGGGCACGCGTGTCCTCGACGTTCAGCGTCTCGAGCCGGCGGCGGATGCGGCCTTCCAGACCGTCATGGGCCAGGAACTGCCTGAAGGCGTGCGCGGTGGTGGCAAATCCGCCGGGCACTAGCACGCCCGTGGCGGCAAGCTGGCTGATCATTTCGCCGAGCGAGGCGTTCTTGCCGCCAACGGTCTCGACGTCGGTCATTCTCAGTTGTTCAAACGGGACGACCAGGGTGGTCGCCAGGGTGGCTGCAGACATGGGAAAGCTCCGTGATGTGAGGAAACTGGTGCTTCCGCTGTCGCGACCGGGCCGCGCACCTTCCCACTGGGGGCAGCGCTGGCGGGTCGAATCAGGTGGCCGAGGAAGGTCATCTCAGGGCACGCGTGGCGGAATAGTCCGACGCATTCTACGGACTTCGTCCTTATGATGAACCTATTCTTCCCCGTGCGAGGCAGGCTACATGACCGACAGGACCGTGTTCTTTGTGTCCGACGGCACCGGCATCACGGCCGAAACCTTCGGCAATTCCATCCTCAACCAGTTTCCGACGAAGCCTCGCCACGTGCGCAGGCCCTTCATCGACACCGTCGACAAGGCGCTGGCCGTGGTCGACGAGATCAACCGCGTGACCGAGGCCGAACGCAAGCGCAGCATCGTGTTCATCACCCTGATCGACGACGAGGTGCGCAGCATCGTCACCGGCCCTGGATGCAAGGGCCTGGTACTGGACATGTTCCGCACCTTCGTCGAACCGCTCGAGGTCGAACTCGGGGTGAAGAGCAATCACCGCGTCGGGCGTTTTTCGGACGCCAGCGAGAGCGCCGAATACAACAATCGCATCGAGGCCATCAACTTCAGCCTGGCGCACGACGACGGCCAGAGCGCGCGCAACCTGGACGTCGCCGACGTGGTGTTGCTGGGCGTCAGCCGCAGCGGCAAGACGCCGACCAGTCTTTACCTGGCCATGCAGCACGGCATCAAGGCCGCGAACTACCCGCTCATCCCCGAGGACTTCGACCGCGGTCACCTGCCCAAGCCGCTGCAGCCTTTCAAGCGCAAGTGTTTCGGACTGACGATCGACCCCGAACGCCTGTCGCAGATCCGCCATGAGCGCCGGCCCGACAGCAAGTACGCCGCCTTGGCCAATTGCCGCTACGAGGTGAACGAGGCCGAAGCGATGATGCGCCGCGAAGGCATCGCCTGGCTGTCGTCCACGCACAAGTCGATCGAGGAGATCGCCACCACGATCCTGCGCGACCTGCGGCCTGACCGGCTGATCTATTGAAACGTCGAGTTATCGCCTGCGCCGGGCACTTTCGTACAGGCAGACCGCGGCGGCCGCAGCGACGTTCAGCGATTCTTCGCCCCCGGGCTGCGGGATTCGAACCTGCAGCGCGCAGCGCGCCAGCAGTTCAGCAGAAACACCCTGCCCTTCATGCCCCAGCACCCAGGCGCAGGGCGTGGGCAGTTCAGCCAGCGGCAGCGCAGTGCGGGCGTGCGAGCTGGTGGCCACCCAGGGCACGGTCAGCGCATCCAGTGCGCTCACCGCCAGACCTTCATGAAGCTCCAGCCCGAAGTGTGCGCCCATGCCCGCGCGCAACACCTTGGGCGACCACAGCGCGGCCGTCCCTTGCAGTGCCAACACCTGGCGCACGCCGAACGCCGCCGCGCTTCGGAGAATGCTGCCGACGTTGCCCGGGTCCTGGACGCGGTCGAGCACGAGGCTGGCGGCCAGCGGTTGCAGCGCGGGTGCGGGCGGCGTGTCGATGAGGAACCCGATGGCCGCCGGCGACGCCAGGCCGCTGATGCCGGCCAGCAGCGCGGCAGGCAGCACGGCCACCTGTGGCGCCCAGCTGGCCAGGTCGCGCAAGCTCGGCTGGGCCCAGGCCTCTTCGGTCAGCACCGCCTGCCGCGCAGGCAGGCCGCGCAGGCGCAGCGCGCCGCAGAGGTGGTCGCCCTCGAGCCACAGGGCACCGGCTCGCCGGTAGTGGCCGCCATCCTGCACCAGCCGGCGCAGCTGCCGCAGCAGCGGGTTGTCCCGCGAACTGATGGCCTGTACCCGGGGCGTCACATCGCGTTCGCTCATGGCCCCGCCTGTTGCGCTTCACGCACCGGCCCGAAGCTCAGGCGGTGCGCGCCACACGGCCCCAGCCGGCGCAGGGCCGCCAGATGCTCGGGCGTGGGATAGCCCTTGTGGCTGGCAAAACCATAGTCGGGAAACTGCGCGTGCAGGCTGGCGCAGAGCCGGTCGCGATGCACCTTGGCCAGGATGGATGCCGCCGCGATCGACGCCACCTTGCTGTCGCCCTTGACGATGGCCTCGGCCGGCATCGGCAGCACCGGCAGGCGGTTGCCGTCGACCTGCACACGCAACGGGGCCAGTCGCAGCCCGCCGACGGCGCGCTGCATGGCCAGCAGCGTGGCCTGCAGGATGTTGAGCCGGTCGATTTCCTCGACGCTGGCCTCGGCAATGCACACACACAGTGCTTTCGCGCAGATCTCGGCGTACAGCAGTTCGCGCCGCGCTGCCGTCAGCAGCTTCGAATCCGCCAGGCCACGAATGGGCTGGAGCTCGTCCAGGATGACCGCCGCCGCCACCACCGGGCCTGCCAGCGGGCCGCGGCCCGCTTCGTCCACACCGGCCACCAGCGCTGCAGGACGCCGCACCCGTGCACGCGGCAGCGCGCCGCGTGTGCGCGGCAGTTCGGGCCAGTCCAGCAGCAGCTGGCTAGCCTTCGAGGACTTGCGCGATGGCATCGGTGGCGCAGCGGGCGGTGTCGCGCCGCAGCATCAGGTGCAGTTCATCGAAGCGGCGGGCAACCCGGCCGGCATTTGCGGTGTCGTCCAGGGCCTGCAGCGTGGCATGGGCCAGGGCTTCAGGTGTGCAGTCGTCCTGGATGAGTTCGGGCACGACGAAATCACGGCACAGGATGTTCGGCAGGCCGACCCAGGGCTGGTAACGCATGCGCTTCATCAGTTGCCAGCTGAGCGCCTGCATGCGGTAGGCGATGACCATGGGCCGCTTGAACAGGGCCGCTTCCAGCGTGGCCGTGCCGCTGGCAATGAGCGTGGCGTCGCAAGCTGCCAAGGCGGCGTGGCTTTGTCCGTCCAGCCATTGCAACTGCACACCCGGGGCGTGGGCGACGGCCAGCGGTGCCAGCAGCTCGCGCAGGCCGGTGACCACCGGCAGTACGAAGCGCAGGGCCGGCCGCTGGCGTGCCAGGCGCGCCAGCGTCTGGAGGAAGACGGGGGCGATGTACTGGATTTCGCTGCGACGGCTGCCGGGCAGCACGGCCAGCACCAGGTCGTCCTCGGCCAGCCCGAGCGCACTCCGCGCCGCGGCCCGGGGTGGCACCAGCGGGATGGCATCGGCCAGCGGGTGTCCGACATAGCTTGCGGAAACCCCATGGCTGTGCAGCAGTTCGGGTTCGAAAGGAAACAGGCACAGCACGTGGTCGCAGCTCTCGGCCATGCGCCGCGCGCGCCCCCCGCGCCAGGCCCAGATGGAGGGGCAGACGAAATGGATGGTCTTGATGCCGGCGGCCTTCAGTCGCCTTTCCAGACCCAGATTGAAGTCGGGGGCATCGACGCCGATGAAGGCCCGGGGCGGTTCCCGCAGCAGGCGCATGGCGAGCGCGTCGCGAATGCCCTTGATCTCACGGTAGTGCCGCAGCACTTCGACATAGCCGCGCACTGCAAGCTTGTCATGAGGCCACCAGGCCGTGAACCCCTGCGCCGCCATGCGCGGACCACCGATGCCAGCGGTCTGCAGTGCCGGCCAGCGCTGGCGCAGGCCGCCCAACAGCAGACCCGCGAGCAGGTCGCCAGAGGTTTCGCCAGCGACCAGGGCCAGTTGCATGTTGGGCGATGCTTCGGACTAGCGTGCGATGCCGCGATTCGAGTTGGCGATGAAGTCGAGCAGCCCCTGCACGTCGGCGTCGGCCGCGGTGTCGGCGATCCGACCCTTCAGCGCTGCGATGGCTTCCTTGGCCTGGGCCAGCGTCAGCCCGTCGCGGTAAAGCAACCGGTGCATCTGCTTGACCTGGGCAATGCGCTCGCGTGAGAACCCGCGGCGGCGCAAGCCTTCGATGTTGAAGCCGTGCACCCCTAACGGGTTGCCCGACACCATCATGAAGGGCGGCACGTCTTGCGAGACATGGCTCTGGAAACCGGTCATCGCGTGCGCACCGATCTTGCAGAACTGATGCACCCCTGTGAGCCCGCCGACGATGACCCAGTCGCCCACATGCACGTGGCCGGCCAGTGTGGCGTTGTTGGCCAGGATGGTGTGGTTACCGACCTGGACGTCGTGGGCGACGTGCACGTAGGCCATGACCCAGTTGTCGTGACCCACCCGCGTGATGCCGCCGTCCTGCGCAGTACCGCGGCTGAAGGTGCAAAACTGGAATATGGTGTTGCGGTCGCCGATGTGCAGTTCGGTCGGCTCGTCGCGGTACTTCATGTCCTGCGGCACGCAGCCCAGGGCCACGTGGTCGTGGATCCGATTGCCGCTGCCGATGAGGGTGGGGCCGTCGATGGTGCAGTGGGATCCGATGCTGCTGCCAGGCCCGACGCGTACGCCGGCTCCGATGATGCTGAAAGGACCGACCGTGACGTCGTCGGCCAGTTCGGCAGCGCTGTCCACCAGCGCGCTGGGGTGGATGCGCGGCATGGTCTTCAGGCCACGCGGCGCATCGTGCACATCATGTCGGCCTCGACGGCCAGCTGGCCATCCACCGTGGCCCGGGTCTTGTACTTGTAGATGCCAGCCTTCACTCGGTCGATGGCCGCTTCCAGGATGAGCTGGTCGCCAGGGCCCACCGGGCGCTTGAAGCGGCAGCCATCGATGCCCGCGAAGTACACCACGGTCTGGTCGTCGGGTTCGGCGTCTGCCGACTCGAAGGAAAGCAGCGCAGCGGCCTGCGCCAGCGCCTCGAGCATCAGCACGCCAGGCATGACCGGGCGGGCCGGAAAGTGGCCGCTGAAAAAAGGCTCGTTGTAGGTGACGTTCTTCAGCGCCTTGATGCGCACGCCCTTCTCGATCTCGAGCACGCGATCGACCAGCAGAAACGGGTAGCGGTGCGGAAGCTTCTGCAGGATGCGTTGAATGTCCATCATGTCCCAGGCCCTTCAGACCTTCTTCTCGAGCGCGCGCAGACGTTCGCGCATCGCATGCAGGTTGCGCAGCGTGGCCGCGTTCTTTTCCCAGGACGCATTGTCATCGAACGGGAACAGGCCGCTGTACTGACCCGGTTTGTGAATGGACCGCGTGACCACCGTGGCCGCGCTGATGTGCACGTGGTCGACGATCTCCAGGTGGCCCAGGATGATGGCGCCGCCCCCGGCGGTGCAGTGGCGCCCGATGCGCGCGCTGCCGGCCACGCCGACGCAGCCTGCAAAGGCGCTGTGGGCACCGACCCGCACGTTGTGGCCGATTTGCACCAGGTTGTCGAGCTTGACGCCGTCTTCCAGGATGGTGTCGTCGAGCGCGCCGCGGTCGATGCAGGTGTTGGCACCGATCTCCACGTCGTCGCCGATCTGAACCGAACCGAGTTGCTCGATCTTCTCCCAGCGACCCTGAACGGGGGCAAAGCCGAAGCCGTCGGCGCCGATGACCACGCCGCCGTGCACGATGCCGCGCGCGCCAATGCGGCAGCCTTCCCCCAAGTTCGCACGGGGCGCCAGGCGGGTACCGGCGCCGACGCAGGCATCGGCACCGACATGGGCCAACGCGCCAAGCACGGCGTCAGCATCGATGTGGGCACCAGCGCCCACATAGGCCAAGGCGCCGATGCTCGCGCTGGCGTGGATACGGGCCCCCGGCTCGACCACGGCGCTGGGGTGCACACCGGCTGGCGGCCGCTGGCGCTTGCGCGCCGCCCACCACTGCGTCAGCCGGGCGAACGCCAGGTAGGGGTCGGCGCAGACGATGCAGCTTCCGCGCGCGGCCGCGGCTTCGCTCTGCGCTTCGCCGACGATGACGCAGGCGGCCGCTGTCGTTGCCAGCTGCGAGGCATAGCGCGGGTTGGCCAGGAAAGAGATCGTCGCAGCGTCGGCCGTCTCCAGCGGCGCAATGCGCGTAACGACAATGTCGGCATCGCCGATCAGGGTGCCCGAAAGCACCGTGGCCAACTCACCCAGGCTGGCCTGCACGGTGGCGCCGGCTGCAGGCACCGCCGTCGCTTACTTGGCGCCTGGGGCGGCAGGCGTGTTCAGGCCGCGGATGACCTTGTCGGTGATGTCGACCTTGCTGCTGGCGAACACCACTTCCTGCAGGATCACGTCGTACTTCTCGCTGTCGAAGATCTGCTTGATGACGCGGTTGGCGCGCTCGACGACCGCGGCCAGTTCCTCGTTGCGGCGCTGATTCAGGTCTTCCTGGAACTCGCGGCGCTTGCGCTGAATGTCGCGGTCCTGCTCGACCAGTTCGCGCTGGCGTCGCTGCTGCTCGCTGGGGGCCAGGGTCGGGCCGTCTTTTTCGAGCTTGTCGGCAGCGGCCTTCAGGCGCTGAGCAAGTTCTGTCAGCTCTTTCTCGCGCTTGCCGAATTCGGCCTCCAGCTTGGTCTGGGCCGCCTTGGCCGGTATGGCCTCGCGCAGCACCCGCTCGCTGTTCACGTAGCCGATCTTCAGTTCCTGGGCCAACACGGACCCGGTGCTAGCGATCAGCACCGCGGCAGCGGCCAGCCAACGAATGGCAGAGGTCTTCATCAGAACGCAGTCCCGATCTGGAATTGGAATCGCTGGATTCTATCGTTGCGCAGGAATTGCACAGGCTTGCCGTAGCTCAGTTGCAGGGGCCCGACTGGGGAAATCCAGCTGAGACCCAGACCCACCGACGAGCGAAGCGAATCGCTCGTGACCTTTTCGTCTTCGCGCCAGACGTTGCCGGTGTCGATGAAGGCGAACACACGCAGCGAGCGGTCGTTCCCAGTACCCGGCACCGGGAAGTAAAGCGAAGTGTTGAGGTTGAAGCGCTTGGCGCCGCCGATGTAGGCCCCAGTAGGGTCGACCACCCCCAGCGAACCCTGCTCGAAGCCACGCACGGTACCCAGGCCGCCGCCGTAGAAATTCTTGAACACCGGGAAGGGGTTGCCCCCCAGACCCTTGCCGAAACCGATCTCGGCGTTCACGCCCAGCGACATCCTGTAGGGCAAGCCCCAGAACTCCTGGTACTGCAGGTTGGTGCGGGTGTAGCGCACATCACCGAACAGGCTGGCTTCCAGGTTCACTCGCTGGTAACGGCCGGCCGAAGGCGTGAGCACGCTGTCGCGCGCGTCGCGTGCCCAGCCCAGTGTCAGCGGGAAGGCGTTGGCCTTATCGCCGAAGAGCGCGCGGTAGTTCAGGTAACTGAGCGGGATGCCGGCGCTGGTGCCGATCTCGGTGCGCTCGAAGCCCACCCCCAAGAACACGGTGTCGTACTCGGAAAATGGCACACCGAAGCGAATGGCCGCACCCGGCGTGGTGAGGTCGTAGGCGTCACCCAGGCTGTTGAACGGCCGGCTGATCCGGTAGAACAGGTCGATGGCGCGCGAGATGCCATCCACCGTCCAGTACGGGTCGACCGTGCTCAACACCAAGGCGCGGTTGAAGCGGCTGGTGTTGACCTCGATGCCCAGATAGTTGCCCGAACCGAATGCGTTGTCCTGCTTGATCGACGCGGTGAAGGTGAACTTCTCGGCGTTCGAATAGCCGGCGCCGACGATGAGGTTGCCGGTGGGCTTCTCGGTGACATTGACGACCAGATCGACCTGATCGGGCGCGCCCGGCACCTCGTTGGTTTCGACGTCGATGTCCTTGAAGTATCCGAGGCGTTCGACCCGTTCCTTCGACAGCTTGATCAGTCCGCCGTCGTACCAGGCCGATTCGAGTTGGCGAAACTCGCGTCGGATGACCTCGTCGCGGGTACGGGTGTTGCCGGCAACGTCGATGCGACGCACATAGACGCGACGCTGCGGCTCGGCGCTGAGCACCACTGCCACCTGCCCCGTGGCGCGGTCGATCTCGGGCCGCTGGTCGATGCGGGCAAAGGCATAGCCGTACAGGCCGAACAGGTCGGTGAAGCGACGCGTGGTCTCAGCCACCGCGTCGCCACGATAGGGCTGGCCTGGACGCAGGGCGACGAAGGCACGGAACTCGTCTTCCTTGCCCAGGTAGTCGCCTTCCAGGCGCACGCTGGTCACGGTGTAGGGCTGGCCTTCACGCACCGAAACCGCGATCGAGATCGTCTGCTTGTCGGGCGAAATCGTCACCTGCGTCGACTCGATGGCGAACTCGAGATAGCCACGATTCACATAGTACGCGCGCAGTTTCTCCAGGTCGGCGTTGAGCTTGGTGCGGGAGTAGCGGTCGGTCTTGCTGTACCAGGTGAACCAGCCGGTGGGCGTGAGCTCGAACAGGCCCAGCAGGGTCGATTCGTTGAAGACCGTGTTGCCGGTGATGCGGATGTCGCGGATCCGGGCGGCGTCGCCTTCGGTCATCGTGAAGGTGACGTTCACGCGGTTGCGCTCGATCGGCGTGATGGTGGTCACCACCTCGGCACCGTACAGGCTGCGGCTCAGGTACTGGCGCTTGATCTCTTGTTCGGCTCGGTCGATCAGCGCGCGGTCGAAAGGCAGGCCCTCGCCAATACCGGCATCGCGCAACGACTTCGACAGCGGATCCTTGTCGAACTCCTTCAGGCCGACGAATGTGACGCTCGCGATGATCGAGCGTTCGTCGACGATGACGACGGCAACGTCGCCTTCGATCTCGATGCGAACGTCCTTGAACAGGCCGGTGGCGAACAGCGAGCGCAAGGCGGTCGAGCCCTTGTCGTCAGTGTAGGTGTCGCCTATGCGGAACGGCAGCGAAGCGAACACCGTACCGGGGTCGGTGCGCTGCAGGCCTTCGATGCGGATGTCTTTCAGCACGAAAGGCTCGACAGCCTGGGCGGGGACAGCCAAGACGGCCGCGGCAGCGACTACCAGGGCCGCGCTGTGGCGCAGGGGCCCGAACGGGGAAACAGGAAACATGGGATTCAGTTGGCGCCCAGGAGGCGTGCCACGTCGTTGTAGAGGGCGACCGACATCATCAGCATCAGTACGGCGATGCCGCCACGCTGCAATCTGGCAAGCCAGAGATCGGACGGCGGGCGGCCGGTCACCGCTTCGAAAATGTAATACATCAGGTGACCACCATCGAGCATGGGCAGGGGCAGCAGGTTCAACACGCCCAGACTGACACTCACCAGGGCGAGGAAGCCCAGGTAGAAGGCCAGGCCCTGATTGACCGACTGCCCGGCGTAGTCGGCGATCGTCAAGGGACCGCTCAGGTTCTTGATCGATGCTTCACCGATGAGCATGCGCCCCAGCATCTGCACCGTGAGTGCCGACACTTCCCAGGTACGCGTGGCGCCCAGCACCAGGCCGTCGATGGGGCCACGGCGCACGGTCACCATCTCGGCCGGCTGGCCCACGAAGGCATCGACGCGGCCGACACTGGCGCCAGCACCATTGTTGGCTGCGGCGTCGGTCACGACACGCGGAGTGATCGTCACGCGCAGGGTCTGGCCAGCGCGCTCAACCGACCAAACCTGGGCCTGGCCTTGACCAGCAACCACACCGGCGCGAATGCGCTCGCGCAGGGTCTGTGCGTCGTTCAGGGCCTGGCCGTCGACGCTGAGCACCCGGTCGCCCGGCAGCAGGCCTGCGCGCGCGGCAGGACCGTCGGCCTTGACCTCGCCCAACACGGGTTCGCTGTAGGGGCCGCCCAGGCCGATGGTGCGCATCAGGCCGGCGTCCACTTCGCGGGTGGGCAGCCCGGCCAGGTCCAGCTTCACCATGCGCATTCCGGTGCCGTCGCGCCGGCTGACCTGCAGGTCGATACGGCCCTGGCGCAAGGCGGCCTGCGTGACTTCCCAGCGCAGGTCGGTCAGCGAGTCGATGTCACGCCAGTCTCCACCGTCGTGCGACAAGGCACGTACCCAGTCGCCGGTCTGCAGGCCGGCACGCTCGGCCCTGCTCTCGGCCACTGGTGGGCCCAGCACTGCCTTGGGCTCCTGCATGCCGATCCAGTGGGCAGCAGCGTAGAGCAGCACGGCCAATGCCAGGTTGGCGATGGGTCCGGCCGCGACGATGGCCGCCCTGCGACTCAAGGGCTGGCGATTGAATGCACGTGGCAGATCGGAAGGCAGGACGCCACCTTCGCGCTCATCGAGCATGCGCACGTACCCGCCCAGAGGCAGCGCGCACAGCACGAACTCCGTGGATTCGGGTGTTTTCTGGTGCCGCCACAGCACCTGCCCGAAGCCGACCGAAAAGCGCAACACCTTCACGCCACAGGCCACCGCCACCCGGTAATGCCCGTACTCGTGGATGACGATCAGCACCCCCAGCGTCAGCAGGAATGCAAGGATGGTGGTGATCACGCGGCGAGCTCCTCGATGCGCTGTCGGGCCTGGGCGCGGGCGCGGATGTCGATGTCCAGCACGTCGTCCAGCAGCCGCGCCGGGCCCAGCCGCGACACGAAGGATTCCACCGTGTCGGCGTTCACCCGATGAATGTCGGGGAATGAGATGCGCCCAGACAGGAATGCAGCCACGGCCTCTTCGTTCGCGGCATTCAGCACGGCCGTGCTGCCGCTGGGCGCGGCCAGCGCGTCGTAGGCCAGTTGCAAGCCTGGGAACCGGGCCGGGTCGGGCGGCTCGAAGGTCAGGGCCTGCAGCTTCAGGAAGTCCAGGCGCTGCGCACCCGACTCGACGCGGTCCGGAAACGACAAGCCGTAGGCGATGGGAACTTTCATGTCGGGTGTGCCCAGTTGCGCCAGTACAGAAGCGTCTCGGCAAACCACCATCGAATGGATGATGCTCTGAGGGTGCAGCACCACGCGGATCTGTTCTGGAGCCAGATCGAACAGCCAGCGTGCCTCGATGACCTCCAGGGCCTTGTTCATCATCGTGGCCGAATCCACCGAGATCTTCTGTCCCATGACCCAGTTCGGGTGGGCCACGGCCTGGGCTGGCGTGATGGCGTGGAAGCTGGCCGGGTCGCGCTGGCGAAACGGGCCCCCGCTGGCGGTCAGGATGATGTGGTCGATGCGTTCGGCCCACCGGCTTCGGTCTTCAGGCAGGCACTGGAAGATCGCGGAATGCTCGCTGTCGATGGGCAGCAAGGTAGCGCCACCGTCCTTCACGGCCTGCATGAACAGGTCGGCACCCACGACCAGGGCCTCCTTGTTCGCCAGCAGCAGGCGCTTGCCGGCTCTTGCTGCAGCCAGGCACGGCGGCAGCCCGGCCGCGCCGACGATGGCCGCCATGACGCTGTCGACGTCGGGGCTGCCCGCCAGGTCGCACAGGGCCTGGGGCCCGACCTGTACCTCGGTGCGGACGGAATGCTCGGCCAGCGCACTGCGAAGGGCCTGCGCACGGGCTTCGGTGGGCAGCACGGCCACGCGCGGCCTGAAAAGCAGGCACTGCTTCAGCAGCACATCGACCCGTGAGTGGGCCGTGAGCCCGACGACTTCGAAACGTTCGGGGTGTCGCGCGACCACATCCAGCGTGCTCGCACCGATCGACCCCGTGGAACCGAGCACGGCCAGGCGCAAGGGCCGGGCGGCGCGGAGTTGGTTTGTGGTGGGAACAACGTTCATCATGTGCTCAGGGAAGTCAAGGCCAGCGCCAGCGGCAGCACGGGCAGAAGTGCGTCGACCCGGTCGAGCACACCACCGTGGCCGGGCAACAGGCGGCTGCTGTCCTTCGCCCCGGCAGCCCGCTTCACCAGCGATTCCAGCAGATCACCCACAACGCTGAAGGCCGACAGCCAGGCCAGGGCCAGGAGCATGCCGCCCCAGCCCAGGCCCTGCTGAAGCCGGGTGTAAAGACTGTGGCTGTCGACCTCGAACTGGCGGTCGATGGCCAGCCAGGCCAGGGCCAGCAAGAGCACGCCGGCGAAACCTGACCAGACGCCCTCCCAACTCTTGCCCGGGCTGATGGTCGGAGCCAGCTTGCGTCTGCCAAAGCTGCGCCCGCCAAAGTAAGCCGCCACGTCGGCCATCCAGACCAGGCACAGCATCGACAGCAGGAAATTGATGCCGAGCACCTGCGCATTGGCCAATGCCAGCCAGGCCGCCCAAAGCCCCACCAGCCCGAGCAGGCAGCGCGCCACGCGCGGCAGCCGCGGCCAGGCCGTGGGCCCGCTGCGCAGCGCCAGGCTGCCACCCAGTGCCCACAGCAAGACGGCGGTCCACCACAGCCCCGGCGGTGCGTGCACCCCCCAGGAACTGGACAAGGTGGCCAGGCCAGCGGCACCGACGGCCAGGCCGAACATCACCGAGACCCGGCCGCCGACCTGGTTCAGCCGACCCCACTCCCAGCCGGCGGCAGCAACGAGTACCAATGTCAGCAGCGCGAACGGCCAGAGACTGGTTTGCGCCAGGCTGGCGAGTATCAGCAAGACCAGCGCTGCGGCAGTGAAGATGCGGGGCAACAGCATCTTCTCAGTTCCACCGGGTTCGACCCACCGACCGGATTGGCCGACCGGCACCTCGCTGGGCCCCGCGCGGCGCAGCCATCTCAGGCACCCGCAGGCACGACTTCCGGTGCACGTATGCCACCGAAGCGGCGGTCACGTTGCGCATAGGCCAGCAGGGCAGCATCGATCTCGGCCTCTCCGAAGTCGGGCCACAGGCATTCCGTGAAGAAGAGTTCGGCGTAGGCCGCCTGCCAGAGCAGGAAGTTGCTCATGCGCATCTCGCCGCCGGTGCGGATGAAGAGGTCCGGGTCGGGGGCGAAACTCAGCGCCAGCTGTCGCGAAAGGAACTGCTCGTCGAAATCCTCGGGTCGCACGCCATCGGCAAGGGCGCGACGACAGGCTTGCACCACGTCCCAGCGGCCGCCGTAGTTGAAGGCCACTGACAGCGTGATGCGGGTGTTGTGTTCCGTCAGCTGCTCGGCATGCTCCCAGGCAGCGCGCAGTTTGTCTGACACTGCCGAGCGGTCGCCGATGATGCGGATGCGCACACCATCGCCTGCCATCTTGGTGAGGTACTTCGAAACCGCCACGAGCACCAGGCTCATCAGCCCCGACACCTCTTCGGTGGGCCGCTTCCAGTTCTCGGACGAGAACGCGAACACCGTCAGGTACTGCACGCCGCGGTCGGCGAAGGCATTGACGGCCCGCACCAGCGCGTCGACACCCTGCTTGTGGCCGAAGAAGCGCGGCATGTAGCGCTGCCGCGCCCAGCGGCCGTTGCCATCCATCACCACGGCCACGTGGCGGGGCACGCCTTCGCCGCGCGGGTCGTGAGGGAGCATCGAGTTCGCAGGCATGGACAACGGCGTGGTCAGACCGCCATCACTTCCGCTTCTTTGCCCTGCACGAGCTTGTCGATCTCGGCGATGGTGCGATCGGTCAGGCGCTGGACCTCGTCCTGGGCGCGACGCTCGTCGTCTTCGGCGGCCAGCTTGTCCTTGAGCAGCTTTTTGAGTTGCTCGTTGGCCTCGCGACGCACGCCTCGGACAGCGATCTTGGCGTCCTCCCCGGCATTGCGCACGACCTTGGTCAGCTCACGCCGGCGTTCTTCGGTCAGACCCGGCATGGGCACTCGCAGCAGGTCTCCCTGGGACGAAGGGTTCAGGCCGAGGTCGGATTCGCGGATGGCCTTCTCGATCTTCGGGCCCAGGCCCTTTTCCCAGGGCTGGACGCTGATGGTGCGGGCATCGAGCAGCGAGACGTTGGCGACCTGGCTGATCGGCACCATCGAACCGTAGTAGTCCACCTGCACCTGATCGAGCAGGCCGGGGTGGGCACGGCCCGTGCGGATCTTGTGGAGTTCGTTCTTGAACGCCTCGATGGACTTGCCCATCTTCTGTTCGGCGGTCTTCTTGATGTCAGGAATGCTCATGACCGTGGCAGTCTCCTCAAACGTGGACCAGGGTGCCTTCGTCGTCGCCCATCACGACGCGCTTGAGCGCGCCAGCCTTGAAGATGCTGAACACCTTGATGGGCAGTCGCTGGTCGCGGCACAGCGCAAAGGCCGTGGCGTCCATGACCTGCAGATTGCGCGAAATCGCCTCGTCGAAGCTGATCGTCGAGTAACGCGTCGCGTGGGGGTCTTTCTTGGGGTCGGCGCTGTAGACGCCGTCGACCTTGGTGGCCTTCAGGACGATCTGCGCGCCGATCTCGGCACCGCGCAGGGCAGCGGCCGTGTCGGTGGTAAAGAAGGGGTTGCCCGTACCGGCGGCGAAGATCACGACCTTGCCTTCCTCCAGGTACTGCAACGCCTTTGGTCGAACGTAAGGCTCGACCACCTGCTCGATGCTGATGGCGGACATCACCCGAGCGGTCATGCCTTCCTGGCGCATGGTGTCGGCCAGGGCCAGAGAATTCATGACCGTGGCGAGCATGCCCATGTAGTCGGCAGTGGCGCGGTCCATACCCACGGCACCTCCGGCCACACCCCGGAAGATGTTGCCGCCGCCGATGACCACCGCAACCTCGCAGCCCAGCCGGGTCACTTCCTGCACCTCTTGCACCATCCGGACGATGGTGGAACGGTTGATGCCGTAGGCGTCGTCGCCCATGAGGGCTTCGCCGGATAGCTTGAGCAGGATGCGCTTGTATGCGGGCATCAGTAGCGGCCTCGTCGAATGGAGAACAGGAGTGTGCAGGAGTGTAAGGCTGGGCACACAGCGCCCGACCTCGTCAACAGACCTTTACGCCAGGCCCGCCAGATGGGGGCCCGAACATTCACTGCGCCTTGGCTGCTGCGACCTGGGCTGCAACCTCGGCAGCGAAGTCGTCGACCTTCTTCTCGATGCCTTCGCCCACCACGTACAGCGTGAAACCAGCCACCTTCGTGGCCTTCTCCTTCAGCATCTGTTCCACGGTCTGCTTGTCGTTCTTCACGAAGGTCTGGTTCAGCAACGAGACCTCCTTCAGGAACTTCTGCACCGAGCCGTCCACCATCTTGGCAACGATCTCGGCCGGCTTGCCGCTTTCCGCTGCCTTCTCGGCCGCCACCCGGCGCTCGATCTCGATCAGCTCGGCTGGCACATCGCTGGTGGCCAGCGCCTTGGGCTTCATCGCAGCCACATGCATGGCCACGTCCTTGGCAGCCACTTCGTCACCGGTGAACTCGACGAGCACGCCGATTCGGGTGCCGTGCAGGTAGCTGGCCAGCTGGCCACCGCCTGCGTAGCGCTTGAAGCGGCGGATGGCCATGTTCTCGCCAATCTTGCCGATCAAGCCCTTGCGCACGTCTTCCACCGTCGGGCCGAAACCGTCCTGGGACAGCGGCAGTGCCGACAGTGCCGCCACGTCAGCCGGATCGTGGCTGGCAATGAGTTCGGCACAGGACTTCACCAGCGCCAGGAAGGAGTCGTTCTTGGTGACGAAGTCGGTTTCGCAGTTGACTTCGACGATGGCCCCGGTACTGCCATTCACGGTGGCTGCGATCACGCCTTCGGCAGTGACGCGCGACGCGGCCTTCCCAGCCTTGTTGCCGAGCTTGACGCGAAGGATCTCTTCGGCGCGAGCGATGTCGCCTTCGGCCTCGGTCAGGGCCTTCTTGCATTCCATCATGGGCGCGTCTGTCTTGGCGCGCAGTTCGGCCACCAGGCTTGCGGTGATTGCGGGCATGCTGAGTATTCTCCGTACGGAAGCAAGCGGCCTGAGATGGCCGCTTGCAGGGGGTGAATCAAAAGCGGCGCGGGCTCCTGCCCGCCCGTTATCAGGCTTCGCTGACTTCGACGAACTCGTCGCTGCCAGTGGCGGCAGCGTGCACGACTTCATTCGTTGCGCTGGCCTTGCCCTCGAGCACGGCGTCGGCTACCGACCTGGCGTACAGGGCCACGGCCTTGGCCGAGTCGTCATTGCCGGGGATGACGTAGTCGATGCCGATGGGCGAGTGGTTGGTGTCGACGATGCCGATCACGGGGATGCCCAGCTTCTTGGCTTCTGCCACGGCAATCTTGTGGTAACCGACGTCGATCACGAACATGGCGTCAGGCAGGGCGTTCATGTCCTGGATGCCGCCGATGTCTTTCTCGAGCTTGATCAGGTCGCGTTCGAAAAGCAGCGCTTCCTTCTTGATCATCGCGTCGGTGCCGCTGTCCTTGGTGGCCTGCATGTCCTTGAGCTTCTTCAGCGACCCTTTGACGGTCTTGAAGTTGGTCATCATGCCGCCAAGCCAGCGCTGGTCGACGTAGGGCATGCCACAGCGCTGGGCTTCCAGTGCAATGACCTCGCGCGCCTGGCGCTTGGTGCCGATCATCAGGATCGTGCCGCGGCGAGCAGCCAGCTGGCGCACGAATTTCATCGCATCGTTGAAGAGCGGCTGCGTCTTCTCGAGGTTGATGATGTGGATCTTGTTGCGATGGCCGTAGATGTACGGGGCCATCTTGGGGTTCCAGAAGCGGGTCTGGTGTCCGAAATGGACACCCGCTTCCAGCATTTCACGCATGGAGACAGACATGGAATTAACTCCGAAGGTTAGGTCTAGAATCCCGCCGCTTCATCGACCCTCGACAACCCGGCTGGGTTGAGACGAAACGGCCCGTTGGGCGTTTCGTGCTGAAAGGGGCGACACCTTGGTTCGGTCGGGTTCGCGATTTGTTCGTCCCGGGGCGCAGACCAGCGCAGAACAGCAGAACAGCAGCTATTTGCCAGCATGGCTCGGGAAAACCCAATGAGTTTAGCACGCGCCGAGGGCGGGTCGTGAAGGTCGCGATCGTCGGTGCCGGTTTTGCCGGGGTCGCAACGGCCTACGAACTGGCCTCGCAACATCATGAGGTCACGGTCTTCGAACGACGTGGCAGTGTGGCTGCCGAGGGCAGCTTCGCCCAGACCGGCCTGCTCGCAGCCTGCGCGCCGCTGCCCTGGGGTGTTCCCGGCCTGCAGCGGCAGCGGCTGGCCCACTGGGTCAGACCCGACGGCAGCATCCGCGCCAGCCTGACAGGGGTCCTGGCCCATGCCCCCCGCTTGTGGCAGCTGTGGCGGGCTGGCAAGCTGACACCAGGGACACCGCGCTGGTCGGCCCTGCAGGCGCTGGCCCATGCCAGCAGGCAGCGCGTGGGCGAGCTCACCCTGCAGCTGAACCTGGCCTATGAACAGCAATCCGGCGGACTCGTGCTGCTGGCTGAGGAACGGCAGGTGGCGCAGGTGCGCGCGGCACTGGCCGAAACCAGCGGCCTGGCCCAGGGACTGAAACTGCTCGACGCCGAGGCCGCAAGGGCACTGGAACCGGCCCTGGCCGGCGACTGGCCGCTCCGGGGGGCCGTTCAGCTGCCATCGGGCATGGTCGGCAACGGACGGCAACTGGCCCATCTGCTCAAGACACATGCACAAAAGCTCGGCGCGCGCTTCCTGTTCGACACCGAGATCACCGCGCTGCGTGGAGGCTCGTCGCCCAGCCTGGTGCCCACTGCCGGACAGGCGCAGCCCTTTGATGCCATCGTCGTCTGCGCCGGCATGGGCAGCCGCGACCTGCTGGCAACAGCCAGACTGCGCCTGCCGCTGCTGACGACCTGGGGCCATACGCTCACCGCGCCGCTGAGCCATCTCGACGGCCATGCTCCTGTCGGGCCACGCGCAGCCGTGGTCGACGCCAGCAGTGGCATCGTCATCACCCGGCTCGGCCAGCGCGTCCGCGCCACCGGGGTTACTCAGCTCGGCGGGTCGACGCAGGACTTGCCGCAGGCGGTGTTGCAGCAACTGTACGGCGCGTTGGAACGCGCCTTTCCTGGCTGCGCCGTCACGCGCGAAGCCCACCACTGGAAAGGCCCGCGTGTGCGTGCGCCCGACGGCTTGCCGGTGGTGGGGCCCTGCAGCGTGCCTGGCCTGTGGCTGAATCTGGGCCACGGTCCGTTCGGCTGGGCGCTGGCCTGCGGAGCCGCACAGTTGCTGGCACGACAACTCGTGTCGCATGCCCTGCCCTTCGACGCCGGACCCCTGGCCGCGAAGCGCCTGGGCTGAGGCACGCGCGCTGAAGCACGGGCATGATCCCGGGCATGACAGCCGCACATCCGACCCCAATGCGCTGCAGCGCTGGCC
Source organism: Burkholderiales bacterium Ga0077543 (assembly GCA_001464055.1). Taxonomy (GTDB): domain Bacteria; phylum Pseudomonadota; class Gammaproteobacteria; order Burkholderiales; family Burkholderiaceae_C; genus Rubrivivax. The sequence continues at coordinate 61,191 of LNET01000101.1, read as the reverse complement.
AGACATTGCGCGTTGGCCGCGACCCGCGCTGCGGCCCATGGCCGCTGTACGACACGGCAGCATCACGCTCCATTGAAGAGGCTGCCGCCGCAACGCGTCCGCAGCCTGCGTTGATGGCTCGTGCAGGCGAAGCGCTGGCCAGCCTGGGCCGGGCACTTGCACCGCATGCACAGCGCACCCTGGTGCTGGCGGGCCCGGGCAACAATGGCGGTGATGGCCTCGTGGCTGCTCGGCTGCTGCACAGCGCGCGTCACGCCGTCACGGTCAGGCTGGCGGCAGACCCGGCGCGGCTGCCAGCGGACGCGAAGCAGGCGTTGCGCATGGCCAGCAGTGCGGGCATCGACATCCAGCCTTTCGATGCGAACGAGACGTTCAGGCTCGGTCCTCAGGACCTGGCCATCGACGCCTTGCTGGGCATTGGCGGCAAACGCCAGCCCGAAGGCGCCTTGGCCGGGGCGATACGCCTCTTGTGCAGTCTGCCGGCCTTCACGCTGGCAGTGGACCTGCCCAGCGGCCTGCACCCCGACACTGGTGCCCTGCTGGGCGACCACGCTGTGCTTGCCGATGCGACACTGGCCTTGTTGACCCTGAAGCCTGGCTGCCTGACGGCGCAGGGGCGCGACCACGCTGGCGAGCTGTGGTGGAACGACCTGGGCCAGGCCCTAGGTTCACCGACCGCCTGCCTGACCGGCCGCCCCTGGATCACGGCTCGGCCGCATGCCGCTCACAAAGGTCGCTTCGGCGACGTCTGGCTCATCGGGGGCAGCGAAGGCATGGTCGGGGCGCTGATCCTGGCCTCGAGTGCGGCACTGGCGGCCGGCGCTGGCCGAGTCCTGGCCTGCCCGCTGGCGCCGCAGGGTGCCATGGCCCCTTCATGGCGCCCGGAAGCGATGCTGCGCAAGCCGTCTGAAGGCCTGCTGCCATCGACCTTGGCACAAGCGACTGTCGTGGCCGGCTGCGGCGGCGGGCCGAGCATTGCGAGTGCCCTGCCCGCGCTGCTGGAACATGCCGCCCGACTGGTACTGGACGCCGATGCCCTGAACTGCACAGCCGCCGACACCGGACTGCAAGCCGCCTTGCAGGCGCGGATGGGCCGCGGACTCGCAACGGTGCTGACGCCGCATCCGCTGGAAGCGGCCCGCCTCTTGGGCCAGTGCAGCGAGCGGGTTCAAGCCGACCGTCTGGGTGCGGCACAGGCCTTGGCCGATCGGTTTCAGGCGGTCGTCGTGCTCAAGGGCTCGGGCACGGTCATCGCCGCGCCCGGCTTGGTGCCCTGCATCAATGCCACCGGCAACGCTGCTCTGGGCACGGCGGGCACGGGAGACGTGCTCGCCGGGTGGCTGGGCGGGCTGTGGGCCCAGGCCGCGGGTGCGGCCCATGGCGCAGGATTGCAGCAGCAGCACGACGTGGCCTGCGCAGCGAGCTGGTGGCATGGGCACGCTGCTGATCTGCACCTGGCCACCGGTCGGTCGGGCCCGTTGCGCGCCGCCGACCTGATCGAAGCCATGGCCCGGGCAACAGCCCCGAGCCGGGACTGATCAACGCCGCGCGCGCGGCCTGGGTGCGGGCCGGCGTGGCGCTGGCTTGCGCGAGCGCTTGGCCGGGTCGCTGCCCGCTTGCGTCTTCAGTTCACGCACGCTGGCTTTCACCACACGGTCGGCCTCGCGCACGGCGGTCAGTTCGGCCAGCGCCGTGGGCGCCTTGACACGTTCGCTGCGCTCGGGTCGACTCTTGTCGACCAGACGCTCGGAATCGCCCTCGCGCACCATTCTGAAGTCGATCTTGCGACCATCCAGGTCCACCCTGCTGACCTGCACCCGAACGCGGGTGCCGACGACGTAGCGCACACCGGAACGCTCACCACGCAGTTCCTGGCGTGTTTCGTCGAAGCGGTAGTACTCGCCGCCGAGTTCGGTGATGTGCACCAGCCCGTCGACATAGAGCGCGTCGAGCGTGACAAACAGGCCGAAGCCTGCAACGGCACTGACCGTGCCCGAGAACTCCTCGCCCAGGTGTTCGCGCATGTAGCGGCACTTGAGCCAGGCCTCGACGTCGCGCGAAGCCTCGTCGGCACGGCGCTCGTTCGCGCTGCAATGTGCCCCCACGCCTTCCCAGACCGTCACCTCCTGGGACAGCGGCTTGGCCGGGCGCTGCGCCGGCTTGGCGTTCTTGCGCAGTTCCGGGGTGCGCGTCAACGCGTTGGGCGCCAGATGGAAGCGCTTGCCGCCAAGCAGTGCCTTGATGACCCGGTGGACCAGCAGGTCCGGGTAGCGGCGAATGGGGCTGGTGAAGTGCGTGTAGGCGTCGAAGGCCAGACCGAAGTGGCCGTTGTTGGTGGCGGTGTACACGGCCTGCTGCATCGAACGAAGCAGCATCGTGCTGATCTGCACCGCATCGGGCCGGCCCTGGGTGGCCTGGCTGATGGCCTGCATCTCGCCGGGCTTCGGGTCGTCGCTAAGGCTCAGGCCCAGACCCAGGGCGCGCAGGTAGGCCTGGAGCGCTATCCGTTTTTCGGGCGTCGGACCTTCGTGCACGCGGTACAGGCTGGGATGATCGGCGCTGGCGATGAACTGCGCTGCGCAGACGTTGGCCGCGAGCATCGACTCCTCGATCAGCCGGTGCGCGTCCGTGCGCGTGCGCGGCACGATCTTTTCGATGCGCCCGTTGTCGTCGCAGACGATCTGCGTCTCGGTGGTCTCGAAGTCGATGGCACCGCGCTTGCCGCGCTGCTTCAGCAAGGCGCGATAGACCTCGTGCAGGTGCAGCAGGTGCGGCAGCACGTCGGCGCGCCTGTGGGCTTCAGGACCCCGGGTATTGGCCAGGGCGGCAGCGACTTCTGTGTAGGTCAGGCGCGCGTGCGAATTGATCACCGCGGGGAAGAACTGATAGGCGTCGATGGCGCCGTCTTCGCCCACCAGCATGTCGCAGACCAGGGCCAGCCGCTCGACTTCGGGATTCAGCGAACACAGGCCGTTCGACAACTTCTCGGGCAGCATCGGGATGACCCGGCGCGGGAAGTAGACCGACGTGGCGCGCTCGTAGGCGTCGTTGTCGAGCGCCTCGCCAGGTTTCACGTAGTGGCTCACGTCGGCAATGGCGACCAGCAGCCGCCAGCCTGTGAACGCGCTCTTGCCGCGGCCGCGCTTGAAGGGTTCGCAATACACCGCGTCGTCGAAGTCGCGCGCGTCTTCGCCGTCGATCGTGACCAGCGGCACGTCGGTCAGATCGATGCGGTTCTTGCGGTCCACGGCCCGCAGCTTTTCGGGCAGCGAAGCGGCGGCAGCCAGGGTCTCGGCGGAGAACTGATGCGGCACCTCGTACTTGCGCACCGCGATCTCGATCTCCATGCCGGCGTCGTCGATTTCACCCAGAACTTCGGAGACCCGACCCACCGGCTGCGAGTGCAGCGAGGGAGGCTCGGTCAGTTCGACCGAAACCACCTGCCCCACCTGAGCGCTGGCCGTGGCGTTCTTCGGGATCAGGATGTCCTGGCCATAACGGCGGTCTTCAGGCGCGACGATCCATTGCCCGCCTTCGTGCAGGAGGCGACCGATGATCGGCGTCTTGCGACGTTCGATGATGTCGAGCACACGGCCTTCGGGTCGGCCCTTGCGGTCCATGCGCTGCACGCGAACCCGCACCCGATCCCGGTGCAGCACCGACCGCATCTCTTGCGGGGCCAGGTAGATGGCCGGGTCGCCGTTGTCGGGCACCACGAAGCCGTGTCCGTCGCGATGGCCTTCGACACGGCCGTCAAATTCGCCCATCAAGGCGGGACCGTTGCCACCGTTGGGAGCGGTGCTTGCGTTTTCGTTCTGTTTGATGGTAGTATCCTTAGTTCCTGATTGCCCAGATGGCGGAATTGGTAGACGCACTAGTTTCAGGTACTAGCGCTTAACGGCGTGGAGGTTCGAGTCCTCTTCTGGGCACCAATAAATGTTGAAGGCCGATTGTGAAAACAATCGGCCTTTTGCTTTTTCAGACTGCAAACTTCTTCGCCAAGCCATCCGGGCGCAGGTTGTCATAGTCTTCGAAAGGCTGGTGGATCCAGGGGCTCGTGGGCAGGGTCTCGACGTAGTAGTCGGGCGTATAGCTCGAGACCCCCTTCATCCAGATGACCGCCGCGCGCAGTTCGCTGATCGAAGGCATGCCGCGAAGCCGTTCGACCACGGCCCGCAAGGTGACGCCGGTGTCGGCCAGGTCGTCGACAAGCAACACGCGCCCGGCCAGTTCGCCTTTGGGCATGGTGATGTACTTGGCCATGTCCAGCCGGCCCTGAATGGTCCCGGCCTCGGCACGGTAGCTGCTGGTGGACATGATCGCCAGCGGCTTGTCGAACACACGCGACAAGACGTCGCCAGGTCGCATACCACCGCGGGCCAGGCACAGGATCTGGTCGAATTCCCAGCCCGAGTTGTGAACCTTCAGAGCCAGGCGCTCGGTGAGCATGTGGTACTCATCCCAGGACACGTACAGATGTTTGCCGTCGTCGGTCAGCATGTGCGGGTTCTCCTCAAGGTGTTCGGTCAGGCCCGGAACGGGTGACGCAGCAGGATGGTGTGAACTCGGTCGGGGCCGGTGGAGACCATGTCGATGGGCGCACCGATGAGTGCCTGCATGCGCTCCAGGTAGCGTTTCGCGTTGCTGGGCAACTGTTCCCAATGGGTCAGGCCAGCGGTCGTGTCGGTCCAGCCCGGCAGGGTTTCATAGACCGGCTCGCAGGCCTCGATTTCATCGGCGTCCAGGGGCAGCACGTCGAGCATCTGGGTCCCAAGCTTGTAGCCGGTGCAGATCAGGATCTCGGGCAGGCCATCGAGTACATCGAGCTTGGTGATGCACAGACCGGAAATGCCGTTGATGATCATCGAACGCTTCAGCGCCGCTGCATCCAGCCAGCCGCAACGACGCACCCGGCCGGTGACGGTGCCACGCTCCTGCCCCACCGTGGACAGATGGTGGCCGACGCTGCCTGGCAGGTCCATGTCGAGTTCGGTAGGGAACGGGCCGCTGCCCACGCGGGTGGTGTAGGCCTTGGTGATTCCCAGCACGTAATGCAGCATGCCCGGGCCCAGGCCTGAACCGGCTGCGGCATTGCCAGCAACGCAGTTGCTCGACGTCACATAGGGATAGGTGCCGTGATCGACATCGAGCAAGGTGCCCTGGGCACCTTCGAACAGCAGGTTCGCGCCGGCCCGGTTTGCGTTGAACAGCCGATAACCGACGTCGGCCATCAGCGGTCGCAATTGCTCGGCGGCAGCCAACGCGTTGTCCAGGATGGGCTGCAACTCCAGCGGCGCGGCCTTGAGCACGTTGACCAGTTCAGCATTGTGCAGTTCGAGCAGATCGCGCAGACGCGATTCGAAGCGCCGGGGGTGCTTCAGGTCCTGCACGCGCAAGGCGCGGCGCGCCACCTTGTCCTCGTAGGCCGGGCCGATCCCCTTGCCCGTGGTGCCGATCTTGCCGCTGCCACTGCTTTCGCGAAGCGCCTCGCGTGCATGGTCGATGGCCACATGGAAGGGCAGGATCAGTGGACACGACTCCGACAGGAACAGGCGCGAACGCACGTCCACACCCAGCTGTTCGATCCGGGCGATTTCCGACAGCAGGTGAGCCGGGTCGACGACGACACCGTTGCCGATGTAGCAGGCCACGCCCTCACGCATCACGCCCGAAGGAATCAGCTGCAGTGCCGTCTTGCGGCCGTTGATCACCAGCGTGTGGCCGGCGTTGTGTCCGCCCTGGAATCGCACCACACCCTGCGCGGTGTCGGTGAGCCAGTCCACGATCTTGCCCTTGCCTTCGTCTCCCCACTGGGTACCGACGACGACAACGTTGCGCCCGGCGCCTGTGCTTGTCACTGCATGCATGTTCGTATGGTGGGTCCGTTTGTCATTGGGGGTGCGCTGCGGTCAAGGGCTGCAGCAGCCAAGCCCCGTCGCGGTTCACGAGCTCGCGGTCGGCCTGCCAGGCTGCAGCCTCGGGTTCGTGGCCGACGGCCGCGCCAGGCAAGGCTTGCACAACCACTTCGCCAGCGTCGCGCAGGCGGCGAACTTCGGCACGAAGGGCTGGATCCTCACCCCACGGGGCCAGGATGGCGCGGGCCATGGGCGCAGCCGCCGCGACTTCGGACAGCGACTTCAAGTCGAGACTGAAACCCGCTGCAGGTCGGCTGCGCCCGAAGACCGCTCCGACTTCATCGTAACGGCCACCGCGGGCCAGGGTGTCGCTGCAACCAGCGGCGAACAGGGCGAAGCGCGGGCCGCTGTAGTAGGCGTAGCCGCTCATGTCCGACAGGTCGAATGCCACACGCAGCGCCGGATCGGCGGCCTGAAGCCGCGCGCCCAGCCAGGCCAGTTCGTCCAGCGCGGTACGGATCAGCGGACGGTCGGGGAGTACTTCCCGCGCTGCCGCAAGGACCTCGAAACTGCCGTAAAGGCGCAAAAGCGACATCAGCGCCGCCCGGTTGTCTTCGGGCAGCCCCTCGGACAGCGTCGCCAGCAGGGGGGCATCCTTGCTTGCCAATGCACGGGCCAGGGCCTGCAGGCCTTCGGCGTCCATCAAGACACCGGAAAGCACACCTCGCAACACGCGCGCATCGGCCAGATCGATCACCGGCTGTCCCACCTTCGCCGTGCGAAGGCAGTCGAGCGCGAGTTCGGCAACCTCGAGGTCGGCCTCCAGACCGAGGTGACCGAACATCTCGGCGCCGAACTGCAGGGGTTCGCGGGTGGCCGCCATACCCGTGGGTCGGGTGTGCAACACCGGGCCGCAGTAGCACAGACGGGTCACGCCTTGCCGGTTGAGCAAGTGGGCGTCGATGCGGGCGGCCTGCGGTGTCGTGTCGGCCCGCAGTCCCAGCATGCGGCCGCTGAGCTGGTCGACCAGCTTGAAGGTGCTGAGGTCGAGTTCGTGTCCTGTCCCGCTGAGCAAAGAATCCAGATGCTCTAGAAGGGGCGGGATCACGAGCTCGTAACCGTAGGCCAGGGCCCGGTCCAGCAGACGACGGCGCAAGGTCTCGATGTTCTGGGCCTGGGCTGGCAGGACATCGGCAATGTGCTCGGGCAACAGCCACGCAGAGCGCATGAAATTCACCGGCTGTAAAAACCGGCATTGTACCGGCGGGGTGCGTGCCCGCCGGCCCTTGCAAGGTCGAACAAGCCGACTACGGTCGCGCCCCGGCCGGGGTCGGGCTGCTGTTGCCCCTGAGGCCGCGGAAAAACTCGCTGCTGGGGTCCACCACCATCAGGTCGCTCTTGGAGCGGAAGGTCGCGCGATAAGCTTCCAGGCTGCGGTAGAACTGGGCGAACTGCGGATCCCGCCCGAAGGCTTCTGCGTACAGGGCAGAAGCTTGGGCGTCACCCTCGCCCTTGATCTTCTGCGAGTCGCGGTAAGCCTCGGCAATGATCACCTCACGCTGCCGGTCGGCGTCGGCCCGGATCTTCTCGCCGTCCGCCGCGCCTTCCGAACGCAGTTCGTTGGCCACCTGCTTGCGCTCGGATTCCATTCGACGATAGACGGATTCGGTGATGTCGGCCACGAAGTCGACACGCTTGATCCGCACGTCGACAATTTCGATACCGAATGACTTGGCTTCGTCGGCCAGGCGGCCCTGCACGTCGGCCATCACCTGCTCGCGTTCCGTTGCCAGAACAGCCTTGACGTCACGCCGCGTGATCACCTCGTTGAAGGTGGCCTGGACGACCGGCGCGAGCCGGGTTTCGAGGTTGCGGAAGTCGACACCGTTGTTGCGGATGAACTGTCGCGGCTCGGAAATCCGCCACTTCACCAGCCAGTCGATGACGAGACTCTTTTTCTCGGCGGTGAAGATCGGGCGGGTTTCGGGGCTGTCCAGCGTCTGCACGCGCTTGTCGAGAAACACGACGTTCTGAAACGGCGGCGGCAGCTTGAACTGCAGGCCAGGTTCAGTGATGACTTCCTTGATCTCGCCCAGCGCATAGATCACGCCGACCTGGCGCTGGTCGACGACGAAGAGCGTGCTGGACAGCAGCAGCAAGGTGAGCAGGGCACCGGTGGCGGTGAGGGCAATCTTGTTCATGGCGTTTCGGCTCGGGTTCGGACTTCAACGGCCTTCACGGGCACGAGAGCGGGTGTCATCGCGGGAACGGATGTCTGTGCTGCCAGGCGTGGCCAGTGGTTCGGTGCTGGCCGGCGAAGGAATCAGGGCTGGAGCGCCGGGCAAGGCCGACGCCGTTCCAGGCTGAAGCAGCTTGTCAAGCGGCAGGTAAAGCAGGTTCGACCCGCTGCGGCTGTCGATCATGACCTTGGTGACGTTCGAGTAGACCTGCTGCATGGTTTCTGTGTAAAGGCGGTCGCGCGTGACGGTGGGCGCTTTCTGATATTCGGCCAGCACCGACCTGAAGCGCTGCGCATCGCCCTCGGCCTGCGCCACCACACGTGCGCGATAGCCTTCAGCTTCTTCCAGAAGACGCGAAGCCGTGCCGCGTGCCTTGGGGATGACGTCGCTGGCATAGGCCTGACCTTCGTTCTTGAAGCGGTCGCGGTCGGCGCCGGCCTTCACGGCGTCGTTGAACGCCGCCTGCACCTGATCAGGGACCTGCACGTTCTGGACGTTGACGTTGGAAATGACGATGCCGGCCTTCAATCGGTCCAGTTGCGCCTGGATGTTCTTGACCAGATCGGCAGCAATCGCGTCACGTTGTTCATACAGCACGAGGTCGACACGGCTGCGACCCACGATTTCCCGAACCGCGGATTCAGCCGCCTGCACCACGGCTTCGTCGGCGTTCCGGTTCTCGAAGAGGTAGGCGCGGGCGTCGCTGCGACGGTACTGCACGGTGAAGCGGATATCGACGATGTTCTCGTCCTGGGTCAACATCGAAGAGTCGCGAAGGCCCGTAGCCTGCGTGACGGTATTGCCCCCGACCTCGACCGACTGCAGCTGCGTCACCGATACCGTCTCGTGCGCCTGCACCGGGTAAGGGAAGCGCCACTTGAAGCCGGCATCGGTGGTCTGGCTGTAGCGGCCGAAGGTCGTGACCACCGCCTGCTGGCCTTCCTGGACGATGTAAAAGCCGCTGCCCAACCAGACGAGCAAAGCCACACCCGCAATCAGGCCGACACCAATGCCGGCGCTTTTCATGTCGGGCTGGAAGGACGGGCCACCGCCACCGCCACCGCCGCTGTCGCCACCGCCGTTGCGACCCGGACCGTTTTGGGGTTTGCCCCCAAACAGGCCCGTCAACTTCCGATTGAAGTCACGCCAGAGCTCGTCCAGGTCAGGCGGACCGTCGTTGCGATTGTTGAAGATCGGCCCTTCGCCGACAGCAGCGCGTGGCCTGCGGCGGCCTGCAAATCCCTGCAGCAAGGCAAACGCCGCCGCGCCGACGGCATGGAGTCGTGTGGTCCAGCCGGGCGCTGCAGAATGAGTGGAGTCAAGCATGTTCATGCCAGTCAGGGACAGTGGATTCGTGGTCGCCAGAGACACTGGCGAACCGGACGTCGGGAGATGAGGAGGTTTGGCCGGAATTCAAACGCGCGGCGATGGCGGCTTCGGCAATCGCTTCGCGCAAGGCGTCGAGCCCGCTGCCGTCATGCGCGCTGACGAAGACGCGCCGGCGGCGAAGCCCGGCGTGCACCTCGATCCAGTCGGCCTGCTCGCGCGGCTGCTGCGACTCTTCAAGCAGGTCGCTCTTGTTGAACACCAGCAATTGCGGTACGCCCGCTGCACCGATCTCGTCGAGGACACGGTCGACCTCGGCCTGTTGCTCGGCACGCATGGGGTTGGCAGCATCGACGACATGCAGCAGCAGGTCAGCGTCGGCGGCTTCCTGCAGCGTTGCTTCGAAGGCTTCGACCAGCTTGTGCGGCAAGGCCCGGATGAAACCCACGGTGTCGGACAAGGAAACCGCGCAACCGGCCTGTTCCAGCCACAGGGCGCGTGTCGTGGTGTCGAGCGTGGCAAACAGCTGGTCGGCTGCATAGCTTCTCGCCTTCACCAGCGCGTTGAACAAGGTCGATTTGCCGGCGTTGGTGTAGCCCACGAGGGAGACCCGGAAGGTTCCACGACGCTCCCGCGCCTTGCGCTGGGTACCACGCTGGCGCTTGACCTTTTCAAGCCTGGCTTTCACCGACTTGATGCGGTCGCCAATCATGCGTCGGTCGAGCTCGATCTGGGCTTCGCCAGGGCCGCCACGGTTGCCGATACCACCGCGCTGGCGTTCCAGGTGCGACCAGCGCTTGACCAGTCTCGTGGACACGTACTGCAGACGCGCCAGTTCGACCTGCAGCTTGCCTTCGTGGCTTTGCGCACGATCGGCAAAGATGTCCAGGATGAGCGACGTACGGTCGGCCACGGGGACACCCAGGTGACGCTCGAGGTTACGCTGTTGAGCCGGGCTCAGGGCTTGGTCGAAGATGACACCATGAGCAGCCGTCGCGGCGACCAGCGACTTGATCTCGTCGGCCTTGCCCGAGCCGACGAACAGGGCCGGGTCAGGGGAACGGCGACGCGCCGTGACCTTTGCCACGGTCAAGTCGCCAGCCGATGCCGCCAGCAATGCGAGTTCTGACAGATCCTTGTCGAAGCTGGCGTCGTTGCCGAAGTCAACCCCAACCAGCACCGCTCGGGTCTGATCTGCACCACCGGCGGTGGTCGAAGCGTGTTGCTGACTCAAGGTGTGGGTGAGCGCGGGCGGGCGATCGGCGACATCAGGTCTGATCGGGGGACTCGGTGGCGTGGAAATTCACCGCCCGGCTGGGCACGACGGTGGAGATCGCATGCTTGTAGACCATCTGGGTCACAGTGTTGCGCAAGAGCACGACATACTGGTCAAACGACTCGATATGCCCTTGAAGCTTGATGCCATTGACCAGGTAAATGGACACCGGCACATGCTCTTTGCGCAAAAGGTTCAGGAAGGGGTCCTGCAAGAGTTGGCCTTTATTACTCACGATATTCTCCGTGTTGGGTAGTTACCCGGATAGGTCACCTTATCACAGGCGAACCGTCCGTCAGGCAAGGGGGCCTTTGTGTCAACGCGCCTTGTCGTCGAAGGGATTGGCAGCCGACTTCATCTCGATTCGCATCGGCGTGCCCACCAGCTTGAAGTGCTCGCGAAACCGTCCTTCCAGGTAGCGTTTGTAGGTGTCGGTGACGTGCTCCAGGGCGTTGCCGTGAACGATCACCACCGGCGGATTCATCCCGCCCTGATGGGCGTAGCGCATTTTCGGGCGAAAACGCCCCTCGCGGCGCGGTGCCTGGTGCTCGACGGCGTCGAGCAGCAGGCGGGTCAGCACCGGCGTTGGCATCTTGATGGTGGCCGAGGCGTGGGCCTGGAGAAGCGCTTTCCAAACCGCTGAGAGCCCCGTGCGCCGGATGGCGGAGATCTGCAGCACCGGGGCGTAGCGCAGGAAGGCCAGCCGGCTTTCGATCGACCGCTGCAGGCTCTGGCGCTGGTAGTCGTCGGTGGCGTCCCACTTGTTGACGGCGATGACGACCGCCCGGCCCGACTCGAGCACGTAGCCTGCAATGTGGGCATCCTGCTCGCTCACGCCCTGGGTGGCATCGATCAGCAGCAGCACGACGTTGGCGTCGGCAATGGCCTGGAGTGTCTTCACGACCGAGAACTTCTCGATCGCCTCGAAGACCTTGCCGCGGCGGCGCAGGCCGGCGGTGTCGATGAGTTCGAACTTGCGACCATCGCGTTCAAAGGGCACGTGGATGGCGTCGCGTGTGGTGCCAGGCTGGTCGAAGGCCACCAGACGCTCTTCGCCCAGCCAGGCGTTGATCAGCGTGCTCTTGCCCACGTTCGGCCGCCCCGCCACGGCCAGTCGGATCGGGGCGTCGGGTGCCGCCGGCTCATCACCCTCATCGGGCTCGGGGTAGTCCGCCAGCGCAGCCTCGAGCAGACTGCGGATGCCCTGCCCGTGCGCGGCCGAAATCGGGTGCGGCGCGCCTATACCGAGTTCGTGAAATTCACCGAGCAGCGGCGACTCGATCATGCCTTCGGCCTTGTTGGCCGCGAGCAGCACCTTCTTGTGCGCAGTGCGCAGGTAGCGCGCGATGTCGTGGTCTTGGGCCGAAAGCCCTCCCCGCACGTCGACGACGAAGATCACCGCGTCGGCCTCGGCCACGGCCTGCCGCGTCTGCTTGGCCATCTCGGCGACAACGCCGGTTGGCTTGTCGGGCTCGAAGCCGCCGGTATCGACGACGATGAACTCGCGCGTGCCCAGGCGGGCGTCGCCATAGTGGCGGTCGCGCGTCAGGCCGGCGTAGTCGGCGACGATGGCGTCCCGGCTCTTGGTGATGCGGTTGAACAGCGTCGATTTGCCGACGTTGACGCGACCGACAAGGGCGATGACCGGCTTCAATTGGGGCGGAAGGCGTAGAGGCCGCCCTTGCGCGTGGTCACGAGCAGGGTTGTGCCGCTGACGGTGGGTGTGCCGACGATGGCCGACCCGTCCGTGGGCAGGCGAAGCTGTGCTTCGCCAGTGGTCGTCGACAGAAAGTGCAGGAAGCCTTCGCTGTCGCCGAACACCACGGTCGGACCCAGAGCCAGCGCACCACTCAGGCCACGATGCAGATACTTCTCGCTCGTCCAGGCGACATCGCCATTGGCTGCACGCCAGGCGGTGATGCGATCGCTGGCGTCGGCACCGAAGACATGATCGGCATCGCTGCCCACCGCGTTCAGGCCGCCGACGTTGCGTGACCACAGCACCGTGCCTTTCGAAACGTCGGCGCAAGCGACGGCCGACTGGAAGGAACGTGCGCAGATGCGGTTGCCCACGCGCGCGGGCGGCCCGACCAGATCGGCAAGGCGTTCGACTTCGTTCGTGCCGCGGGGTGATGCCAGCGGGACTTCCCATTGCACCGTGCCGCGCAAAGGGTCGACGGCAGCCAGCCGTGCGCCCTGCGCGACCAACAAGGTGTTGCCGAAGGCGGTCAGTACGCTGGGCTGCGACAGCGTCAGCGGGTCGCCAGGACGCTGCATGGTCCACAGCCGGCGCCCGTCGAGGACGTCGAAGGCGTGCACCGCACGGTCCACGCCCTTGACGAAGACGCGCTCACCCGCCACCAGCGGCGGTGTCACCACCGCCGAAGGCACACGCTTGCGCCAGATCTCGCGGCCAGCGTCCAGCACCACGACTTCGTTGCCGCGGGTCACGACGCTGACAAAACGGCCGTCGCTGCCCACACCGGCCGACAAACGGTCGTTGATGCGGGTGCGCCAGCGCTCGGCCCCGGTTTCGGCGTCGAGGGCCAGCACCGTGCCGTCGTCGCCAGCCACGAAATAGGCGCCTGCGCGGGCCGTGGGCACCATCGGGAAAGCGATGGCACCGACGCTGGCGTTCCACACCTGCCGGCCAGCGATCGTTGGTTGCAGGCTTTCCAGTGGCGTGGGCTTGGGCTTGTCGCTGCTGCAGGCCGTCAGGGCCAGGGCCAGCGCCAGGGCCAGCAGGCGGCGCGTCACCGCGAAGCTCCGGAGGCCGTTGTCGGAGCCGCCGAAGCCGCTGTGGCCGCGACTGGCGCCGAGGCCGCGACCGCTGCCGGTGGAGCCCCCAGCGCGGTGAGCTTGGCGTCGACGACGCGGCGGTAGTCCAGCGTGGGCTCCATGCCCGCCCAGGCCGCCTGGTAGGCCGCGCGGGCCTCGGCCGTCTTGCCCTGGGCCAGCAGGATATCGCCACGGCGGTCCGCCACGAGGGACTCGAAGCCCACGGCGCTGGCGGCGTCCAGGGTCTTCAGGGCCTCGTCGTACTGTTTCTCGGACGCCTGCAGGGCGGCCAGGCGCAGGCGCGCAATGGTGCGCGCTTCATCCTGTGTGCCCTTCTCGGCCAGCCAGGTCAGCGCGGCGCGGGCTGCTTCGGGCTGCCCCCGGTCGAACTGAAGTTTGGCGACCAGCAGCGATCCCTGCTCGGCAAAGGCCGTCTTGGGGTACTTCGCCTGCAGGTCGCCCAGCGCGCGCTGGACTCGATCGAGATTGCCGGCAGCGACGGCACGGTCCAGCTCCTCGTACAGCGCGCCGGCCTTGAACCCCTGTTCACGCTGCCAGTAGTTCCATCCGTTCCAGCCCGCAAAGGCCGCCAGCGCTGCGATCACGGTCCAGGTCAGAAGGTTGCCGTACTGCTTCCAGAACGCCTTGAGGGAGTCGAGCTGTTCCTGCTCCTGCAGGTCGAGTGGGGTGGCCATGGATTGCTTGTCGGCGTGGTCGGCAAAAGAGCGGGATTATGGCCTGCGCAGCAAGGCCGCCCAGGTGTCGGGCTGGCTCATCGGCAGCAGGGTCTGGACGGCCGCGGCATCGCGCAAGGGCTTCAGGGCGACTTGATCCGTGGCCACTTCGTCGGCGCCGAACACCAGTGCGAAGCGCGCGCCGCAGGCGTCGGCTCGCCTGAATTGAGACTTCATGCTGCCAGGGCCTTCCTTGCCGCCCGCATGCATCAGCACCGACACGCCTGCAGTCCGCAGGACATCCAGCAGCACGAGCACGCGAGGCAGCGCCACGCCCTCGCCCAGCACGGCATAGGCATCGGGCGCGGCCGCAGGCACGGGCAGGGCCAGTTCCTGAAGCAGCAGCAAGAGGCGTTCGATGCCCAGACCGAAGCCGATGGCCGGCGTCGGCTTGCCTCCCAGCTGCTCGAACAGGCCGTCGTAGCGCCCGCCCCCGCAGACGGTGCCTTGCGAGCCCAGGTGGTCGGTCACCCATTCGAAGACGGTCAGGTTGTAGTAGTCCAGCCCGCGCACCAGGCGCGGATTGATGCGATAAGGCAGGCCCGCGGCGTCCAGCACGGCGCGCACGCTGTCCAGGTGGGCCCGCGACTCGGCGCCCAGGTGATCGAACAGCTTCGGCGCCGCCTCGACCAGAGCCTGCAATGCCGGGTTCTTGCTGTCCAGGATGCGCAGCGGGTTGCTCTGCAGCCGCCGTCTCGAGTCCTCGTCGAGCTGGTCGGCGTGCGCTTCGAAGTAGCTCACCAGCGCCCCACGGTGCGCGGCCCGCTCCTCGGGCTGCCCGAGGCTGTTCAGTTCCAGGCGCACATGCTGGCCGATGACCAGGCCCAGCGCCTGCCAGAGGCTGCGTACCATCAGGATCAGTTCGGCGTCGACGTCGGGGCCGGCGCAGCCGAGCGCTTCGACGTCCAGCTGAAAGAACTGCCGATAACGCCCTTTCTGCGGTCTCTCATGGCGGAACACCGGTCCCAGTGACCACACCCGCAGCGGGCCGTTGTACAGCGCGTTGTGCTCGACCATCGCGCGCACGATGCCGGCCGTGATTTCGGGCCGCAGGGTCAACGCGTCGCCGTTCATGCTGTCGGTCCAGGAATACATCTCCTTCTCGACGATGTCGGTGGCTTCGCCGATGCCGCGTACGAACAGTGCTGTGGGTTCGACCACGGGGGTCAGCAGGTACTGGTAACCGTGGCGGGTGAGCACCGTGTCGACGGTGCGCTCGAACCAGCGCCACAGCGCCGAGTCGGGCAGCTTCTCCTTGCGCGGCACGCCAGCCGGAAGGATGTCGTTCATGCCTTTGACGGCAGTCAGTCGTTCAGCCATGGCGAATTTCGGCGCCTGGTGCGCCGCAGAGGTGTAGTGACAGGTCGAAGCAGCGGGCCGGACCCAGCGTCAATGCGCCGCCGTGACGCTGCCGAAGCGGCGTTCGATATAGCTTTCGACGAGCTTGTGAAACTCGTTGGCGATGTTCTCGCCGCGCAGGGTCAGCGCCTTTTCACCGTCGATGAACACCGGGGCGGCCGGGGCTTCGCCAGTGCCGGGCAGGCTGATGCCGATGTCGGCATGCTTGCTTTCGCCCGGGCCGTTGACGATGCAGCCCATCACCGCCACCTTCAGGTTCTCGACGCCGGGGTACCTGAGCTTCCACACCGGCATCTGTGCGCGCAGGAAGTCGTCGATCTGCTTGGCCAGTTCCTGGAACGTGGTGCTGGTGGTGCGACCGCAGCCCGGGCAGGCCGTGACGCTGGGGTTGAAGGCACGCAGGCCCAGGCTCTGCAGGATTTCCATGGCCACCACCACTTCCTGGGTGCGGGCCTCGCCCGGCTGGGGCGTCAGGCTCACGCGGATGGTGTCGCCGATGCCTTCCTGCAGCAGGATGGCCAGGGCCGTGGCGCTGGCCACCGTGCCCTTGGTGCCCATGCCGGCTTCGGTCAGGCCCAGGTGCAGGGCGTAGTCGCAGCGGCGCGCCAGCGCGCGGTAGACGCTGATGAGGTCCTGCACACCACTGACCTTGCAGCTGATGACGATGTTGTCGGGATTCAGGCCCAGTTCACGCGCGACCTCGGCCGAACTCAACGCCGACTGGATCAAGGCCTGGTACATCACCTGCTTGGCGTCCACCGGCTGGGCCCGGAGCGCGTTCTGGTCCATCAATTCGGCCAGCAGTTCCTGGTCCAGGCTGCCCCAGTTCACGCCGATGCGCACGACCTTGTCGTACCTGGCTGCGGCCTCGATCATCATCGCGAACTGGCGGTCGCGCTTGTCGCCCTTGCCGACGTTGCCGGGGTTGATGCGGTACTTGCTGAGCGCCTGCGCCATGGCCGGGTAGTCGGTGAGCAGGCGGTGGCCGTTGTAGTGGAAGTCGCCCACCAGCGGCACGTCCACGCCCATGCGGTCGAGCTGTTCACGCACATAGGGCACGGCTTGCGCAGCCTCGGGCGTATTGACCGTGATGCGCACCATCTCGCTGCCAGCGGCGGCCAGTTCCTTGACCTGGATGGCCGTGCCGATCGCGTCGACGGTGTCGGTATTGGTCATCGACTGCACCCGCACCGGCGCGTCACCGCCCACGGTGACGACCCGGCTGCCCCAGACCACGCGCGCCTGGCGCGAACGGCGGGGCGCCGGTGCAGCGGCATCGATGATGTCGAAAAGCTCGGGTGCGTTCATGGTGCAGGGTCCTGGGCAGATGCGGGCGCCTGGAAGGGGGGGTTCAGGGGAGCTGCAGTCGCGCGACATTGTCACGGGTCAGCGCAGGCAGATCGATGCGCTGCTGGCGGAAGCTGAGCTCCACGCCGGCCGCGTTGCCGATGACCAGGCGCACCGGCAGTTCACCGTCAAGCTGCAGCTTTTCGCCGTCGCCGACCAGACGCGACACCAGCACTCGCCCCTGGGCGTCGCGGGCCTCGATCCAGCTGGCTTGAACGACGAGGATCAGGATGCTGTTCGGCGCCGGGGGACCGGAAGCGGCCGTGGGCTGGGCCGGGGCCTCGACGGCAGCCACGGCCGTGGCCGCAGCCGGCGGCGCCAAGGCCACGCTGGCGGCCGGGGCCGGCGCCGCAGCATCAGGGGAAGCCGAAGCCGCCACTGGGGGAGGTGGCAGCGTCAGCGCCTGGACCGGCTCGGCGGCAACCGTGGCCGACACGGCTTCGGAGGCCGGGAAGGCAGGGGTCGGCACCGCCACCACGGCTTCACCGTCGAGCAGTGCAGCCCAGTAACCCGAAGGCACGAAGTACACCACCAGTGCCGCCAGCAGCAGCAGGCCGCCCGCCCAGACCATGGGCCGAACCGCAGCGCCAGCCGCGCCCGAAGGGTGGCTGCCCCGTTCGCTGAAGGGTGTGTTCAGGGTGCCAGCCACGTTCTCCAGCGTGCCGGCCCCGGCCGCGGGCAAAAGCTCGAGCACCGGGCGCGCGTCGATCTTCAGCGTGCGGCAGACCGTCTGCGCCAGGGCACGGGTGAAGGTGGCGTCAGGCAGTTCGTCCCAGCGGTTGTTCTCGAGGGCGTCCAGCTTGCGTGGCGCGACCTTGATGGCCGCGGCCAGCGCGGCGATGTGCAGTCCCTGCTTGTCGCGGGCGGCACGCAGCAGGCTGCCGGCGGTTTCGGGGCCCCGCCCGGGCTCAGTCATCGAATCTTCCTCGTTCGTAGCGCAGGGCCTCGGCCGACTGCGGGAAACGGTCACGCAACTGCCGGCCGAAGTCCTGGACACCGGCCAGATTGCCCAGCCGCCTCTCGATCCGCGCCGCCAGCCACAGCGTCTGGGCGCTGGACAAATCGGGCTGGCCGTTGATGCGGGCCACGTAGAACCGGGCGCGCTCGAGTTCTCCGCGATGCAGCAGCACTTCACTCAGGTTGAAGGCGGTGACCGGGTTGGCCGGGTCCAGTTCGTACGAGCGCGTCAGCGTGCGCTCGGCATCGGCCCAACGACCAGCGCGGGCCTGGCACACCCCGCGCGCCAGCAGGCTGCGCATCTGGTCACGGTATTGCGGCTGGGCCAGCGCGCGGCCGAACAGCGCATCGGCCTCGTCGAAACGCTGCTGCTGGCACAGGACCCAGCCAAAGTTGTGCATGGCGTCGGCATCGCGCGCATTGAGTTCCAGCGCCCGCTTGAAGCTTTGTTCGGAACGTGCCATGTCGCCCAGGCTGGCGTAGATCAAGCCGCGCAGGCTGTGGGCTTCGGGCAGGTTCGGGCGGGCTTCCAGCGCCTGGCGCACTTCGTCCAGCGCGGTTTCCGACTGGCCGCGCGCAAAGTACAGGCCGGCCAGTTCCAGGCGAACCTTGGCCCGGCGCTCAGGATCGGCATTCTCGGCAGGCTGCCGGATTTCGCGCCCCGGGTTGTTCGGGTCGGGCTGGGGCACGCTGACGCAGCCGCCCAGCAGTGCCAGCACACCCGCCAGGGTCAACGCGAACCCGATGCGGAGGCGAGCAGACCCGGTCAAGCCCGTGCCCCTGGTGTCAGCGGCATGATCGAGATGACCTCGCGGCCAGCCGCGGCCGACGCCTGGCGCAGACGGGCCATGCGCTCCTGCACCTGAGTGCGGTCCTGCACTTCCCCGGCCAACTGACCGCAGGCAGCGTCGATGTCGTCGCCGCGGGTCTTGCGCACCGTGGTGACGAGCCCGGCTTCCTGCAGCACGCGCGCGAAGGCCTGCACACGTTCGCGTGGCGATCGTGTCAGGCCCGAAGCCGGGAAAGGGTTGAATGGAATCAGGTTCAGCTTGCAGTGGATGCGCGGCTTCAACAGTTGCACGAGTGCCTGCGCGTGCGCGGGCGTGTCGTTCACGCCGTCGAGCATGCAGTACTCGAAGGTGATGAAGTCGCGTGGCGCGGCGTCCAGGTAACGCTGGCACGCGTCCAGCAGTTCGGCAATTGGATACTTGCGGTTCAAGGGCACCAGATTGTCGCGCAGAAGGTCGTCGGGCGCGTGCAGCGAAACCGCCAGGGCCACCGGGCAATCGTCACGCAGTCGGTCGATCATGGGCACCACCCCCGATGTCGACACCGTCACGCGCCGCCGCGACAGCCCATAGCCATGGTCATCGAGCATGGTGCGCAAGGCCGGCACCAGGGCACCATAGTTCTGCAGGGGCTCGCCCATGCCCATCATCACGACGTTGTCGATGACACGCTCGCCCGCCTGACGGCCGCCGGAACCACGCAGCCGATGTTCGGCAAACCAGAGCTGGGCGACGATTTCGCCAGTGCTCAGGTTGCGGCTGAAACCCTGGTGGCCGGTCGAGCAGAAGCGGCAACCCACCGCACAGCCGGCCTGCGACGAGACGCACAGCGTACCCCGGTCGGTTTCGGGGATATAGACGGTTTCGACCGCGTTGCCCTGACCGACGTCGAACAGCCACTTGATCGTCCCGTCGGCTGAAACATGTTCGCTCAGCAGGGACAGGCCCCGCACTTCAGCAGTGCCGGCAAGCTTGCTGCGAAGAGACTTGGCCAGATCCGACATCGCGTCGAAATCGGCCACCCCGAGCTGGTGCAACCAGCGAAACAGTTGCACCGCGCGAAAGGGCTTCTCGCCCAGCGAGGCACAAAACGCCGTCAGGCCTTCGAGGTCGAAGTCGAGCAGGTTGACGGCCATGGCTTGCTCAGCCCTCTCGCCCCGGCTCGGCGCTGTTTCAGCGCGAATAGACGTTCATGCCGGGGAAGAAGAAAGCCACTTCCGCGGCAGCTGTCTCGGGGGCGTCGCTGCCATGCACCGCATTGGCGTCGATGCTGTCGGCGAAGTCGGCGCGGATGGTGCCCTTCTCGGCCTTCTTCGGGTCGGTGGCGCCCATGAGCTCGCGGTTCTTGGCGATGGCGTTCTCGCCTTCCAGGGCCTGGATCATCACCGGACCGCTGATCATGAAGCTCACCAGGTCGTTGAAGAATGGGCGCGCCTTGTGCACCGCATAGAAAGCTTCGGCTTCGCCGCGCGACAGATGCGCCATGCGGGCAGCCACGACCTTCAGGCCGGCGCCTTCGAAGCGTGCGTAGATCTGGCCGATGACGTTCTTGGCCACGGCGTCGGGCTTGATGATGGAAAGAGTGCGTTCGATAGCCATGGTGATTCTCCTGAATTCGAAGCCGGTCACAGACGCGGCAAAGCCCTGGATTCTAGCCTGCGGGCCTGCCCGTCACTTGCTGCCAGCCGGGCCGCCGCCGCCGGTCTTTCCTCCCCGGCTGCCACCTCGCGGCCCACCTTTGCCCGGGCCTCCAGTTCTTGGGCCGCTCCGCCCGCCGCCGCCCGTGCCCGGGTTGACGCCGCCCTTGGGCCCGCTGCCCGATCGCGGACCGCCACGGCCGCCGCGCCCGCCACTGCCCTTGCGCAGGAAAGCGTCGCCGCCGATGTAACCCACCGATGTCTGCATCGGATCGGGCTCGCGGCCGGCCCCGCCGCTGGTCTTTTTCGCCGCGCCACCCCTGGGCTTGGCGCGGCCCTGACCGCCAGCCGGGCCTTGGCCGCCGAAGGCGCCGCGCGTACCTGCGCCCTTGCCGCCGCCATGCTGACCGCCACCTTTGCCCTGGCCCTGCCCCCCACCCGCATGGCCCGAGGCAAAGCGCTTGTCGTAGGTCTGCTGCAGCGGGTTCGGAATCGGGCCGTCGTCAGGAATGTCACGCTGCGGCGCACGGTCACGGATCAGCGCTCGCTGATCGTAGGTCTGCTGCAGCGGGTTCGGAATCGGCGCGTCTTCCGGCAACTCGCGACGCAGCGCTCGTTCCTGCTGGATCGCGCGTTTGTCGTAAGTCTGCTGCAACGGGTTGGGAATCGGGCCGTTGTCACCGGCTTCCGGACGGGGGCCGCGCTCGGGGCGGTCGCCCCGGCCGGGGCGAGCCGGACGCGCGCGCTTGGCGCCCAGGTTTCCCAATGAGGTCTGCAGGGGATCGGGGATGAAGCCTGGCGGCATGTCATCCAGCGCAGCGGACGACGGCGGTGCGCTGGCACGCGGCTCCGATCCCTGGCCGAGCCCTGGTCCCTGGCCTTCACCCTTGCGCTTGCCGCCGCGGCGGTTGCGCGGGCCACGGCCGGAACGACCGTCCGCAGGCGCCTCGTCGGCTTCGCGCTGCGGGCCTTCGCGCGCTGGGCGTTCGGTGCGCATGCCCACACTGGTCAAGCCGCGCAGGGTCCGCAGATCGCGTTCGTCCAGGTCGACCCAGACGCCACGCTTCAGGCCGCGCGGCAGCACCACCGAACCGTAGCGGATGCGGATGAGCCGGCTGACTGCGTGCCCGACGGCTTCGAAAAGCTTGCGCACTTCCCGGTTGCGGCCTTCGGTGATGACGCAGCGATACCAATGGTTGACGCCTTCGCCACCACCGTCCTCGATGGCCTTGAAAGCGCAGGCCTGGCCGTCGATGTCCACGCCCTCCAGCAGCCGGGCCTTGGCCTCGGGGTTCAAGGTGCCCAGCGAGCGCACGGCATATTCACGCTCGATGCCAAAGCGCGGATGCATCAGCTGGTTGGCCAATTCGCCTGAGTTCGTGAACAGCAGCAGGCCCTCGGTGTTGATGTCCAGGCGACCGACCGACTGCCACTTGCCCTGCTGCAGACGCGGCAGGCGGCGGAACACGGTGGGGCGCTGCTGCGGGTCGTCGTGGGTGACGACCTCGCCGGCCGGCTTGTGATAGGCCAATACCCGGGCCGGCTGCGGCGCAATGCGCACGCGCACCGGCTTGCCGTCGATGGCGATGCGGTCGCCGTAGGAAATGCGCTGGCCGATGTGCGCTACCTCGCCATTGACGCTGACCCGGCCTTCGTTGATCTTCTGCTCCAGGTCGCGGCGCGAACCGGCTCCCGATTGCGCCAGCACCTTGTGGAGCTTTGGAGCGTCCGGCTCGGCGGCCAGCACCCGCTTGGGCTGAGCCCCGGCGATGGGGTCGGCCCCAGGCGAGGCCCGGTCTTCAGCATCGGCATCGGCATCGGCATCGGCCACAGCTTCGAATGCGGCTTCGACCGGGACATCGTCGCCAGTGTCGACTTCTGCGTCGAAACGACCGGCCAGAACTTCGGCGAATACCGCACCAGCCTCGGCTGGCACAGGCGGCAGCGTCGTGCCCGACGCCTCAGCTTCGACCATGCCCGCGGCCGCCCCTTCGACCTGGGAACCATCGACGCCACGCTTGTCGGCGCCACGTCGCCCGCGACGGCGATTGCGGCTGCGACGCGGACTGCGTCCCGGTTCACCGTCGCCACTTTCCGGTGCCTCGACACCACCCACGGCCTCGGCAGCTTCAGCCGCTGCTGCAGGTTCTGCCGTCGCTGCAGCGTCTGCGCCTTGCCGGCCCCCCGGGTTCTCGTCATGCCCGGCCTCCAGGGCTGCCGATGGGAGCGGGACCGCTGCCGTCGCCAGCTCTCCGGTTGGCGCTTGCGCAGTTGCCGCAACCGCAGCGCGCGGCTTGCGCCGGGCGCGTGCAACGGCCGGACTGGCCGGCATGGGATCGGTATCCTGCGCAGGCACGGGGACGGACGCAGCCTGCTCGGCTGGCACCGGGGTCTCGGCAAGCAGCCCCGGCTCAGCCGCAGCAGCGGCTTCGGCGCCTGGCGCCACCACCACCTTGCGCGGGGCGCGCTTGCGCTTGGCAGCAACCGGCTTCACATCGCCGGCAGGGGTGTCTGAAGCGGGCTCGGGCGGAAGGGGATCGGCGTCGTGAACATTCATGCTGGGCGGTCGGGGTTGGGATCGATGGGGACTTCGGAGGGGGAGTCGGACGGAACGGCGAGGCTTGCGGCTGGATCGGCAAGAACTGCGTCATCGACCGCGAGGGCCAGACTGGCCTGCGGCCCTTCCAGCAGGGTTGGGTGGTCCTGCAGGGCCTCGAACGCGAGTTGCGCACCCCCCGCGCTGTCGATGGCCGGAAGCTGGTCCAGGCTGGCCAGCCCCAGGTCGTCCAGGAACTGTCGCGTGGTGGCATAGAGCGCCGGGCGACCCGGTGCCTCACGATAGCCGATGGCATCGATCCAGCCCCTGTCTTCCAGCTGCTTGACGATCTGGCTGCTGACCGTGACGCCACGGATGTCTTCGATGTCGCCACGAGTGACCGGCTGGCGATAGGCGACGATGGCCAGGGTTTCCATGGCCGCCCGGGAGTAGCGCGGCGGCTTTTCAGGATGCAGCCGGTCGAGGTATTGGCGCATTTCCGGCCGGCTCTGGAAACGCCAGCCTGAAGCCAGGGCCACCAGTTCGACACCGCGGTCCTGCCAGTCACCGACGAGTTCGTCGAGCAGATGCCGCAAAGTGTCGGCACCGACTTCGCCGTCGAAAAGCGCGCGCATTTCATTCAGAGGCAGTGGTGCCGCCGCGCAAATGAGCGCGGTCTCTAGGACACGCTTGGCCTGCGTTGTATTCATGGCCTGTGGTCGGGAGCCGCCAGCGAGTTGCTCGGCGGCTGAAGGTCAGTGGGGATCGATCAACTCGCGCTGGCAGGGCCAGGGCGCGGGGAGCTTGTCAGGGCTCGGCGGCGCTGGTGGGCGACCGCTCGGACAGCAGGCGCGGCATGCTGTGCCGTCTGCGCTGTGTTGGCTTGAGTGTAACGCTTCGGGGCATCAGCGCGCTGGGCGTCGCATCGTCACCACGCCCGGGCTGCAACGCGGCAGCATCTTCAGGCGCCGGCCACTTGCGCCCAGGCTTGTGCGAAGTCGGGCGGCGGCGGGCAGTCGAAGCGCAAGGGCGCCCGCGAAATGGGGTGCGCCAGGCCCAGTTCGGTTGCGTGCAGCGCCTGGCGCGCCATGCCCAGGGCCGGGCGGCCACCGTACACGCTGTCGGCCAGCAGCGGCAAGCCGCGCGAAGCCAGGTGAACACGAATCTGATGGGTGCGCCCGGTGTGCAGTCGGCAGGACAGCGCGCAGATGCTCTCGCCCTGAGCCACGACCCGGACGTCGGTGCGGGACGGCCGGCCTCCCGCCACCACGGCCATGCGCACGCGAACCTGCGGGTCGCGGCCGATCGGCGCTTCAACACTGAAACTGGCCTGCGGCGCCTGCCCATGCGCCAGCGCCAGGTAGCGGCGCTGCACCTCACGGGACGAGATGTCGCGTACGAGCGCGGTCACGGCCGGCAGACTCTTGCCGACCATCATCACGCCGGATGTGTCCTTGTCCAACCGGTGCACGATGCCCGCACGCGGCAGCGCCGCAGCGGCAGGGTCGCGTGCCAGCAGGCCGTTCAGCAGCGTGCCCGACCAGTTTCCGGGCGCGGGGTGCACCACCAGCCCGGCCGGTTTGTCCAGCACCAGCAGGTATTCGTCCTCGAACAGCACC
Organism: Burkholderiales bacterium Ga0077543; assembly: GCA_001464055.1. Taxonomy (GTDB): domain Bacteria; phylum Pseudomonadota; class Gammaproteobacteria; order Burkholderiales; family Burkholderiaceae_C; genus Rubrivivax. The sequence goes on along the minus strand of LNET01000101.1, from coordinate 36,739 downwards.
ACCAGGTTCATGGCCTGCGGACGGTAGGCCTGGCTTTCTTCCGTGGGCACCAGTTCCAGGCGCAGCGCCTGGTTCAGGCGCACCCGGCGCGATGCCGTGTCGGCCTGCTGGCCATCCAGCCAGACATGCCCACGCTCGAGCAACTGCTGGAGGTGGCTGCGCGAGAACTCCGGCGCCATCGTCACCAGCACCTTGTCCAGCCGCTGCCCGTGCAGTTCGGCACCGACCCTGCATTCCCGTGTTTCGACATCGGCTGGCAGCGGTTCGCCAGCTTCCAGTGCATCGGCCAGGGGTTCAACCGGGAACAAATCCCCTTCCCTATAAACTGCTGCTCTGGACTTCGAGGCCTTGGCGCCTGGTGATGAAATGACCGGTTTCCTTCTGAAGCGCGCTGCGCTACTGGGTTTGACAAGCGCCGCGCTGTGGCTGTCCGGGTGCAGCACGCCCACGCGTTCCGAATCGCCGAATGCTACCGCGGAGCGCCTGTACAAAGAGGCCAAGGCAGACGCCGACGCGGGCAGCAACGAACGTGCGATCAAGTTGCTGGAACGGGTCGAAGGACTGGCTGCCGGCACCCTGCTGGCGCAGCAGGCGCAGTTGGAGATGGCCTACCTGCAGTGGCGTTCGGGCGAACGCGAGGAAGCCTTGACGGCGGTGGACCGCTTCATCAAACTGAACCCCTCCAGTCCCGCCTTCGACTACGCCCTGTACCTGCGCGGCGTGGTCAATTTCAACGACAACCTGGGCCTGCTGGGCACGCTCGTGGGCCAGGACCTGTCTGAACGCGACCAGCGCGCATCGCGGGACTCCTATCAGGCCTTCAAGCGGCTCGTCGACCAGTTTCCGAATTCCATCTACACACCCGATGCGCGCCTGCGCATGGACTACATTGCCAACACGCTGGCGCAGTATGAAGTGCACGTGGCACGCTACTACCTGCGCCGCGGCGCCTACGTGGCAGCTGCCAACCGCGCGCAACAGATGGTGAGCGAGTTCGCGCAGTCACCGTCGACCGAAGAAGCGCTGGCGATCATGATCGAAAGCTACGAACGGCTCGAGCTGACCAGCCTGCGTGACGGGGCAGAGCGCGTGCTGAAGCTCAACTTCCCGAACAGCCGCTACCTGACCGGCAGCACGGCCACGGCGCGTGCCGACGCGCAGCCGTGGTGGCAGCGCCTGAAGTTCTGGTAAGCCTCGAACGCAGCGCCCGCGTGGTGCTGCGGCCTGGCCATGGTCAGTGTTCTGCGGCCAGTTCGGCCAGCCAGGCCATCGCCTCGGCCTGTTCGGTCAGCCAGCCCATCGGGGGCAAGGCCGCTCTCAGGCGACGCCCGTAACCCATCTGGCGCATGCGCGGGTCGCACACCACCAGCAGGCCACGGTCGGTCTCGCTGCGTATCAGCCTTCCGGCACCCTGCTTCAGGGCCACGGCGGCTTCAGCCAGGAAGTACTCATCGAAGGGTTCGCGGCCCTGCTCCTTGATCTGGCGCACCCGCGCCTGCACCAGTGGGTCGTTCGGCGGCGGAAAAGGCAGCTTGTCGATGAGCACACATTGCAGCGCATCGCCTGGCACGTCGATGCCTTCCCAGAAGCTCGCCGAGCCGATGAGCACGGCGCCACGGCCGTCGCCGAAACGCTGCAGCAGGCTGCGCCGCGGTTCGGTGCCTTGCACCAGAAGCGTCAATGGGCGGCCGTCGCGCGCAGCCTGCTCGCGCACGGCCTCGGCCACCAGCGGCAGCACCCGCAACGTGGTGGTCAGCACGAAAGTGCGCCCACCCAGCATGCGGGCGCATTGCGCAGCCAGGGCGCCCACGGCCCGCGGATGGCCGGCTTCGTTGGGCTTGGGGCTGCTTGCGGGGACCCAGAGCCGGGCGTGCCGGGCATAGTCGAACGGGCTGCCCACCCGCAGCTTGACCGCGTCTTCCAGCCCGGTGCTGGCGGTGAACCAGCTGAGCGCCTCGTCGTCGCCCAGGGTGGCCGAGGTGAAGACCCAGGCCTTGGGCGACAACTGCCGCTGTTCACTGAGCATCTGCCGGATGTCCAGCGGCGACTGAACCAGACGCGCCTGCTGCGGCGACAGGTCGATCCAGCGCACGTGGCCCGCCGGTGTCTCTTCGGCGAAGTTCGGCGCCAGTGCAGCCAGGGCCAGCGCACGCTGCTGCAGCTTGGGGAAGTCCGGCGCCGTCTCGGCCACCCCGGCGATGGCCTCGGCCGCTGCGCGAACAGCGTCGGCCAAGGCCTGCAGCGGCTCGAGCAGGGCCTCGCCGGCAGCGCGCTCGTCCCAGCCCAGCTTGACGATGCCGCGCACTTCGCGCATGTCGCCGGCGCAGACCAGGCGCAGCTCGCGGGCCGCGTGTTCCACCCCGGCCGCCAGGTCGTGCCAGGCCTTCAGCCCGCGGGCATGCTGCAGGCCCAGGGCCAGGATGTCGCGCGCCAGGTCGATGGCCTGCCCGGTGGACAGGGTGGCTCCCAGGAACTGCACGCCGGCTTCGACCAACTGGTGGGCTTCGTCGAACACGGCCGCGTCCACCGTGGGCAACAGTTCGGCTACGCCACTGTCACGCAGCGCCATGTCGGCGAAGAAAAGGTGGTGGTTGACGACCACCAGGTCGGCGGCCATGGCCTCGCGCCGGGCGTGCATCACATGGCAGTTGCGGTGCTCGGGGCATTCGGTGCCCAGACAGTTGTCGCGGGTGCTGGTGACGAGCGGGATCACGGGCGAGCGGTCGTCGAGGCCGTCGATTTCGGCCAGGTCGCCGGTGCGCGTGGTCGGCGCCCAGGCCGCCACGCGCGCCAGCGCACGCAGGGCGAACCGGTCACCGCCTGGCAAGTCGGCTTCGGCCTGGGCCAGGCGCCAGCGGCACAGGTAGCTGGAACGCCCTTTCAGCAGGGCCAGACGCACGGGCACGCCCAGCGCGTCGCGAAGGCGCGGCAGGTCGCGCAGGAACAGCTGGTCCTGCAGGCTCTTGGTGGCGGTGCTGACCAGCGCCCGCTGGCCCGACAACAGCAGCGGAACCAGGTAAGCAAAGGTCTTGCCGACACCGGTACCGGCTTCGACCACCAGCGCTTCGCGCCGTTCCAATGCCTGGGCAATGCGCTCAGCCATCGCGTCCTGTGCTGCGCGGGGTCTGAAACCCGGGTCGCTGCGGGCGATGGGGCCGACCGCCGAAAAGGCCTGGGCCACGGCCTGCGCAAGAGGCAGGCTCACGCCGGCTCGGGCGGCTGCAAGGCCATTTCCAGGCGGGAGATCTCGTCCTTGAGCAACAAGCGCCGCTTCTTCAGGCGGCGCAAGCTCAGGTCGTCGGGTCGGGGTGGCTGGTCGACCGGGTTGACCGGGTTGACACGGTCGATCACGTCGTCGAGGTCGGCGTGTTCCATGCGCAATTCGATCAGCCGGCGCTGCGGGGAATGCAGGTTGTCGTCCATTGCTGCACGGTTGCGAGCGAAGACCTGAGTTTATATTCAGGCCGATGGCCAATGCTGCACAAACCTACCGCCTGAGTGCTTCCACCGGCTTGCATCGCGGCGACCGCGCTTACCAGCAGGATCAGGTGGAAATGATCGTGCATCCCAAGGCCCGCGGCTCGGTGCTGGGCATCGTGGCCGACGGCATGGGCGGCAAGAGCGGCGGGCGCAAGGCAGCAGACCAGGTGTTGCTGACCGCACGCCAGATCTTCGAGCGTTTCGTGCCGAGCGAAGACGACGCGGCCGAGATGCTGCGACAGCTGGTTCAGGAAGCCCACCTGATGATCAAGCTGACGGCCATCACCGCCGAGGAAGAACCGCACAGCACGGTCGCGGCCTTTGCCATCGGCCCGGCCCTGGAATGCGACGTCGTGCATGCCGGCGATTCGCGCGTGTATCACTTCCGGGGCGCCGAGATGATGCAGCGCACGATCGACCATTCCTTCGTCCAGCGCCTCATCGACGAAGGCAAGCTGACCGAGGAAGCCGCCAACTCACACCCACAAAGCAACTTGCTCACCGGCTGCCTGGGCACCCAGGCCGACCCACCTGTGGCCCTTTGGCACATCGACAAGCTGGCCTTCGGCGACACCTTGGTGGCCTGCAGCGACGGCCTGTGGCACTACTTCACGCCCAAGGAGATCGGCGCCATCCTGCACGCACTGCCACCCCGGGAAGCCTCGGAGATGCTGATCAGCAAGGCGCGCCAGCGCGCCCGAGGCGGCGGTGACAATCTGTCGCTGGCCCTGGCACGAATCGATCCGTTGCGCTGAGACTCAGCGCGAGGCGGCGGCCGCGGGCGGGGCAGCAGGCGTGGGCAGCGGTTGAGCGGCACCCTTGTCGGCTTCGCGCTCAGCCAGGCGCCGTGCCACGCGCGCCTGGCGTTCAGCGGCCTCGGCCTGTCGGCGCTGGGCCCGAAGAGCGCGCTCCGCCGCCTGTTGCTGTCGCTCGGCTTGTGCCGCGACACGGGGGTCGGACGAAGCCAGCGGCGCAGCCGGCGGCAGCATGCGCTGGCGCACACGCGACGCACTGGCGCTTTCCTGCGCCTGTGCAGCAGCCTGGGCACCCGCCATGCGCTCGGCGCGGATCCTCTGCTTCGCGGCCAGCGTCGCACGCCGCTCTTCGGCGCGCTGCAATCGCTCGGCTTCGTCGATCTGCAACAGGCGATCGCGTACAGGCGCCAGGGCGATGCGGCGCTGGCGGTTGACCTGGTCGATGCAGTCGGTGACGAGGAAGCGCTCGCCGCAGGCCGCCACTTCGCGGTCGAAGCGTTCAGTCATGGCCTGCTGTGCAGACAGCAGGTGCGCGCGTTCGCCCTTGGTCGCAGGCGGCGCTGCAAGTACGGTCCCCGCCAGGCCGGCCAGGCCCAGGGCGAGCACCCAGGCCCGGGCCCGGAAGATCGCCTCAGGTGAGCGACGTGTCGACATCACGTCGGGCCAGGGCCAGGAACTCGGCCGACTGCATTTCCTGCAGTCGCGAAACCGTGCGCGGAAACTCGTGCGCCAGCGGTCCTTCGGTGTACAGCTGCTCGGGCGGCACTGCGGCCGAGATGATCAGTTTCACGCGGCGGTCGTAGAGCACGTCCACCAGCCAGGTGAAGCGTCGCGCCTCGCTGGCCAGGCGCGGCGGCATCTGCGGCACATTGCTGAGCAGCACGGTGTGAAAGCGCGAGGCGATCTCCAGGTAGTCGTTCTGCGAGCGCGGACCGCCACACAGCGTGCGGAAGTCGAACCACACCACGCCGCCGGCGCGACGCACCGCACGCAGGCTGCGGTGCTCGATCTGCATCACCGCTTCTTCGTCCCGCGCCTCGGCCAGGCCGTCGAAGGCCGCTTCCATGCGCGCCTCGGCCTCGGGGCCGAGCGGGCAGTGGTACATGGCCACCTGCTGCAGCGTACGTTGGCGGTAGTCGGTACCGGCGTCGACGTTGATGACCTCCAGCCGGGCCTTCAGCAGTTCGATGGCGGGCTTGATGCGGTCGCGGTGCAGGCCATTCGGGTACAGCCCGTCGGGGTGGAAGTTGCTGGTGGTGACGATGCTCACGCGGTTGTCGAACAGCGCCTGCAGCAGGCGGTGCAGGATCATCGCGTCGGTGACGTCGGAGACGTGGAACTCGTCGAAGCAGATCAGCCTGAAGCGCCTGGCGATGCGCCGGCCCAGTTCGTCCAGCGGGTCGGCGGTGCCCTTCAGGTCCTGCAGTTCGCGGTGCACCTCGCGCATGAACTCGTGGAAGTGCAGCCGCGTCTTGCGCTGCAGCGGCACGGCCTGAAAAAAGCAGTCCATCAGGAAGCTCTTGCCCCGGCCGACGCCGCCGTACATGTAGACGCCGCGCGGAATGGGTGGCCGGCGCAACAGCTTGGCGATGGCGTTGCCGCGCCGCGCCTTGTAGTCGGCCCACTCGCGCTCGCAGCGGGCCAGCGATTCGATGGCGCGCAGCTGCGCCGGGTCGGCGCGGTAGCCGCGTTCGGCCAGCAATTGCTGGTACAGGCGCTCGACTTCGCTCATGCCGGCGCGCCTGCGGTCCCTCGGTCGTCCAAGCCATCGACCAGCCGGTTGCGGCCGGCGGCCTTGGCCGCGTAAAGCAGCTTGTCGGCGCGGCCCGCGGCCAGCTCGAAGGGCTCGCCGCGCTCCACCGTCACCGCGCCCACGCTGACCGTGACGCGCAGCCCCGGGGCCACGCCATCCCAGTCGAAGTCCTGCACGACGCGGCGCAGGCGTTCGAACACGCTGCGCGCCGCCGGGGCCTCCACGCCCACCAGCACCGCCGCGAACTCCTCGCCGCCATAGCGGGACAGGCGGTCGCTGCCCCGCAGTTCCTGGCCCATCAGCCGCGCCACCTGGCGCAGCACCGCGTCGCCGACGATGTGCGAATGGCCGTCGTTCACCCGCTTGAAATGGTCCACGTCGATCATGCCCAGCACACGGCGGCTGCGGCCTGGGTCTTCGAGCTGGGCCCAGGCCGACTCCAGGCCGCGCCGGTTCAGCAAGCCGGTGAGCGGGTCGGTGGCAGCCAGCTGGGCGATGTCGGCGACGCTGGCGCGCAGGCTGGCGTTGGAGCGCCGCAGGCCTTCGTTTTCCACGCGCAGGGTCTGCTCGTCCAGCCGCGCGCTCAAGGTCGCGGCCCGCGACTCCAGCGCCGCCATCACGATGTGGTGGCGCCGGTCCTGGCTGCGGCGCAGCAGCTCCAGCGCTTCCTGCGGGTGCCCGGTGAGTTCCTTGATCAGCGACAGGCGGCGGAGGTCGACCCAGCGCCGCGGCGATTCGGGCACCGGGTTGAGGCGCTGCGCCTGGCGGCCGCTTTCGACCGACTCGTCGTGCAGGCCCAGCCGGCGCTGTATCAGCCCCAGTTCGATCCAGGCGGAGCAGATCAGGGGCGCCGGCAGTGGGTAGTCCCCCGAAGCCAGCGCTTCGAAGGCCAGCCGTGCGTCTTCCCAGCGCCCCTCGCAGGCAGCGAGCGAGCCGGTGACGCGCAACAGCCGGGCATTGGCCAGCGGCGATGCGATCTCCGACAGCTCGCGCCGCAGCTGTTCGAGTTGCGGCCGCAGTTCCACCAGCAGCTGCTGCACGCCGGCGGGGTCGGGCTCCAGCGCCTGTTCGCAGGCCACGCAGCCGATGATGAGGAAGTTGGTGCGCGCCATGCTCATGCGCGCCACGTCGCCGCTGAGCTCGGCATGTTCCAGCGCATGGCGCCCGCAGGACACGGCCAGCCGGGTCAACCCGAGTTCGCTGTACACCGCAGTGAGGCCGCTGTAGGCGGCCTCGATGATGTCGGGCTGCGTCAGTTCGGGCACCAGGCCCAACACCTTGTCGACCGCGTGCTGGGCGAGCGCACCTTCTTCCTCGCGCGCATGTTCGCGCGCTGTCTCCACCCAGCTGGCGCACACCAGGTCGAGGCGTCCGGCCGAGGTGGCCGCCTGCATGGCTTCGCGGGCCCAGCGCCGTGCGTCCTGGCTGTCGCGCTGGTTGCCGCAGGCGCGCGCCATGAGCAGCGCCGCCTCGGCCGCCACGGTCCAGTCGGCCCGGTCGCGCGCTTCGTGGAAGACCGGCGCAGCCACAACGCGAGCCTGTCCGAACCGGGCTGCCGCGTTTTCCCGGCGCGCCGCCGCCAGAGTCGCCATCCAGGACGACCCGGCGGCGTCGCCGGCAGCGGCAGCCTCAGGCATGGATCAGAAGTTCAAGGTGCGCTTGTCCACCGCCAGGGCCGCTTCCTTGGTCGCTTCGCTCAAGGAAGGATGGGCGTGGCAGATGCGCGCGATGTCCTCGGCGCTGGCCTTGAATTCCATCGCCACCACGGCCTCGGCGATGAGCTCGCTGGCCATGGGGCCGACGATGTGCACGCCCAGGATCTCGTCGCTCGTGGCGTCGGCCAGGAACTTCACCATGCCGGTGGTGTCGCCCAGGGCACGGGCCCGGCCGTTGGCCATGAACGGGAAGGTGCCGGCCTTGTAGGCACGGCCAGCGGCCTTGAGCTGCTGTTCGTTCTGACCCACCCACGCGATCTCGGGGCTGGTGTAGATGACCCAGGGAATGGTGTTGAAGTTGACGTGTCCGTGCTGGCCGGCAATGCGCTCGGCCACGGCCACGCCTTCTTCCTCGGCCTTGTGCGCGAGCATCGGGCCGCGCACCACGTCGCCCACGGCCCACACGCCCTTCAGGTTGGTGCGGCACTCGTCGTCCACGACGATGGCACCGCGCTCGTCGAGCTTCAGGCCCACCGCCTCGCCGTTCAGCCCGGTGGTGTTGGGCACGCGGCCGATGCTGACGATGAGCTTGTCGACTTCGAGCACATGCTCGGCGCCCTTGGCGTCGGTGTAGGCGACGGTGACACCCTTCTTCAGGTTCTTGATCACACCGACCTTCACGCCCAGCTCGATCTTCAGACCCTGCTTGACGAAGGCCTTGTGCGCTTCCTTGGCGATCTGCTCGTCGACTGCACCCAGGAAGTTGGGCAACCCTTCGAGCACGGTGACTTCGGCGCCCAGACGGCGCCAGACAGAGCCCATTTCCAGGCCGATGACGCCGGCCCCGATGAGGCCCAGCTTCTTCGGTACCGCAGGGATGCGCAGCGCACCGTCGTTGCTGAGGATCTTCTCCTCGTCGAACGGCGTGTCGGCCAGGGCGCGGGGGCTGGAGCCAGTGGCCACGATGACCTGCTTGCCGACGAGGCGTTCCTCGCCCACGGCGAGTTCGTAGCCGCCGTCCACCGCCGCCACGAAGGAACCGCGGCCGTGGAAGAACGTGACCTTGTTCTTCTTGAAGAGATAGAGGATGCCGTCGTTGTTCTGCTTGACCACGGTGTCCTTGCGGCCGAGCATCTTCTTCACGTCGATGCTCAGGTTGGAAAGCCCGATGCCGTGGTCGGCGAAGCTATGGCCCGCGTGCTCGAAATGCTCGCTGCTCTGCAGCAGCGCCTTGCTGGGAATGCAGCCGACGTTGGTGCAGGTGCCACCTGGGGCTGGGCCGCCCTTCTCGTTCTTCCACTCGTCGATGCAGGCCACGTTGAAGCCCAGCTGCGCCGCGCGGATGGCCGCGATGTAGCCGCCGGGGCCGCCGCCGATGACGACGACGTCGAATGTCTTTGCCATGGTGTCAGCCACCTCAGATATCGAACAGGAGGCGGGCCGGATCTTCCAGCGCATCCTTCATCGTCACCAGCCCCAGCACGGCTTCGCGGCCGTCGATGATGCGGTGGTCATAGCTCATCGCCAGGTAGTTCATCGGCCGCACCACGACCTGCCCGTTCTCGACCACGGCACGGTCCTTGGTGGCGTGCACGCCCAGGATGGCGCTTTGCGGCGGGTTGATGATGGGCGTGCTGAGCATGCTGCCGAAGGTGCCGCCGTTGCTGATGCTGAAGGTGCCGCCGGTCAGGTCGTCCATGCTCAGCTTGCCGTCGCGTGCCTTGGCGCCGAACTCGGCAATCTTCTTTTCGATATCGGCAAAGCTCATCTGGTCGGCATTGCGCAGGATGGGCACGACCAGGCCACGCGGGCTGCCCACGGCGATGCCGATATCGAAGTAGCCGTGGTAGACGATGTCGTTGCCGTCGACGCTGGCGTTGATGACCGGGTACTTCTTCAGCGCGGCCACGGCGGCCTTCACGAAGAAGCTCATGAAGCCCAGCTTCACGCCGTGTTCCTTTTCGAACTTCTCCTGGAAACGCTTGCGCATCTCCATCAGCGGGGCCATGTTGACCTCGTTGAAGGTGGTGAGGATGGCGTTCTGGCTCTGGCTTTGCAGCAGGCGTTCAGCCACGCGGGCGCGCAGGCGCGACATCGGCACGCGCTGCTCTGGGCGGTCGCCCAGTGCGGCCAGGCCGGGCATGGGCGGTGCGGCCACCGTCGGCAGCGCCTTGACCGGGGCAGAGATCGGCGCAGCGGCGGGCGAAGGCGCGGGTGCGGCCTTGGGCGTGGCCAGGTTGGCCAGCACATCGCCCTTCGTCACGCGGCCATCCTTGCCCGTGCCGGTGACGCTGCCGGCGGCCAGGCCGTTGTCGGCCATCAGCTTGGCGGCCGCGGGCATGGCGACGTCGGCCTTGCTGCCCACGGCCGGCGCTGCGGCCGGCAACGGCGGCGTGACGGCCACTGCAACCGGCGCATCGGCCACGGCCCGCACTTCCATCGGGCTGACAGCAGACTTGCCCTCGGTGTCGATGCGCGCGATGACTTCGTCGGCCACGCAGCTTTCGCCGTCCTGCTTGACCAGTTGCGCCAGCACGCCTGCAGCCGGCGAAGGCACTTCGAGCACGACCTTGTCGGTCTCGATCTCGATCAGGATCTCGTCCATCGCCACGGTTTCACCGGGCTTCTTCTTCCACTGCAGCATCGTGGCCTCGGCCACCGACTCCGACAGCTGCGGAACCTTCACTTCAACGATTGCCATGTCACTCTCAGTTTGTTGGGTTGTCCCGCAAGCAGCCGCCGCGGAACCGGCTATGCCGGGCCGCTGGGGGCGCCCCTTGAGGGGAGCGCCGAAGGCGCTACGGGGTGGTCGTCATTTCGTCAGCACGAAGCCCTTGAGCTTGCCGTAGGCCTGGTCCAGCAATGCCTTCTGCTGTTCCTGGTGCAGGTGGGCGTAACCCACCGCAGGCGAAGCCGATGCCGGGCGACCGGCGTAGCCCAGCTTCTGGCCCTCCAGCATGTTCTCGTGGATGTAATGCTGGATGAAGAACCAGGCACCCTGGTTCTGCGGCTCGTCCTGGCACCACACCACTTCGGTGGCGTTCGGGTAGCGCTTGATCTCGGCAGCGAAGGCCTTGTGCGGGAACGGGTAGAGCTGCGCCACCCGCAGGATGGCCGTGTCATCGGCACCCTTCTCGGCGCGCTTGCGCACCAAGTCGTAGTAGACCCGGCCCGAACAGCAGATGACGCGCTTGACCTTGGCCGCCGCGATGCTGGCGTCGGCCTCGGGCACCACGGTACGGAAATCGCCCTTGGTGAATTCGCTGAGCGGGGAAGCAGCATCCTTCGCACGCAGCAGACTCTTGGGCGTGAAGATGATCAGCGGCTTGCGGAACTGCCGCACCATCTGCCGGCGCAGCAGGTGGAAGATCTGGCTGGCGCTGGACGGCTGGCAGATCTGCATGTTGTTGTCGGCGGCCAACTGCATGAAGCGTTCCAGACGCGCACTGCTGTGCTCCGGACCCTGGCCCTCGTAGCCGTGCGGCAGCATCAGCGTCAGACCGTTGGCACGGCCCCACTTCACTTCACCGCTGGCGATGAACTGGTCGATGACGACCTGCGCGCCGTTGGCGAAGTCACCGAACTGGGCTTCCCAGATGGTCAGCGTGTTCGGCTCGGCGGCGGCATAGCCGTACTCGAAGCCCAGCACTGCTTCTTCCGACAGGATGGAGTCGATGACCGTGAACGGCGCCTGGCCTTCGGCGATGTTCTGCAGCGGGACATAAGTGCCCACGTCCCACTTTTCGCGGTCCTGATCGTGCAGGACGGCGTGGCGGTGCACGAAGGTGCCGCGCCCGCAGTCTTCGCCCGACAGGCGCACGGCGTAGCCGCTGGCCACCAGCGAGGCCCAGTCGACGTTGATCTCGCCACGGCCCATCGCGGCGCGGTCGGCCAGCACCTTCTCCACCAGCGGGTGGACCTTGAACTTGGCAGGCACCGTGGTCAGACGTTCTGCAAGGCGCCGCACTTCGGCCAGCGGCAGCGCGGTGTCGGCAGCGTCGGTCCACTTTTTGTTCAGGAAGGGCGCCCAGTCGACGGCGTACTTGCTCTTGAAGTTGGTCAGCACCGGGTCGACGGTGTGGCGGCCGGCGTCCATGGCGGCGCGGAAGGCCTTGGCCATCTCTTCAGGCCCGTTGGCGTCCAGCACACCCTGCGCGACCAGCTTGTCGCCGTACAGCCGGCGTGTGCCCGGATGCTGGGCGATGCGCTTGTACATCAGCGGCTGGGTGAGCGAAGGCGTGTCCTGCTCGTTGTGGCCCAGCTTGCGGAAGCAGACGATGTCGACCACCACATCCTTCTTGAACTGCTGGCGGTAGTCCATGGCCAGCTGCGTGCACAGCACCACGGCTTCCGGGTCGTCGGCGTTGACGTGCAGCACCGGGGCTTCGATCATCTTCACGACGTCGCTGCAGTACAGCGTGGAGCGCGAATCGCGCGGGTCGCTGGTGGTGAAGCCGATCTGGTTGTTGATGACCAGGTGCACCGTGCCGCCGGTGAAGTAGCCGCGCGTCTGCGCCAGCGCCAGCGTCTCCATCACCACGCCCTGCCCGGCGAAAGCCGCGTCGCCGTGCACCAGCACCGGCAGCACCTGGCTGCCGGTGGTGTCGCCGCGGCGGTCCATGCGCGCCTTGACGCTGCCTTCCACCACCGGGTTGACGATCTCCAGATGGCTGGGGTTGAAGGCCAGGCTCAGGTGGACCGGACCGCCGCGCGTGCTGATGTCGCTGCTGAAACCCTGGTGGTACTTCACGTCGCCGGATGGCAGGGCCTCGGGCGCCGTGTGGTCGAACTCGGCGAACAGGTCGGCGGGCATCTTGCCCAGGGTGTTCACCAGCACGTTCAGGCGGCCACGGTGGGCCATGCCGATGACGATCTCCTGCACGCCGCGTTCTCCGGCGCGTTGCACCACCTCGTCCATGCTGACGATGAAGCTCTCGCCGCCTTCCAGGCTGAAGCGCTTCTGGCCGACGTACTTGGTGTGCAGGTAGCGCTCCAGGCCTTCGGCCGCAGTGAGCCTGTCGAGGATGTGCTTCTTCTCGGCGGCCGTGAAGTTCGGCTTGCTGCGGATCGATTCGAGCCGTTCCTGCCACCAGCGCTTTTCCACCGGGTCGGTGCAATGCATGAACTCGGCACCGATGGTGCCGCTGTAGGTTTCACGCAGCGCCTGCACGATCTCGCGCAGGCTCATGTGCTCGGCCTTGGAGAAATAGGTGTTCACGGCCGAGAACGTGATGTCCATGTCGGACTCGCTCAGGTCGTAGAACGCGGGCTCGAGCTCGGGAATCTTCGGACGTTCGGTGCGCTTGAGCGGGTCCAGGTCGGCCCAGCGGCTGCCCAGGAACCGGTAGGCGGCAATCAGGCTCTGCACGTGCACCTGCTTGCGGGCCACGGCCAGATCGGCCTCGCTGGCCTTCAGCGCGAAGGCATTGGCCTTGGCACGCTGGGCGAAGCTCTCGACGACAGGCGCATGGGCCACGTCGCGGCTGTCACTGCCGTCGACGGCAGGCACGTGCTGGAGATTGTCGAAGTAAGCGCGCCAGGTTTCCGGCACGCTGCCCGGGTTGAGCAGGTAGGCTTCGTACAACTCTTCGACGTAGGGCGCATTGCCCCCGAACAGGTACGAATTCGACCTGGATTGCTGCATCATCTGGCGCTCACCTTCTGCCCTGGTTTCCAGAGCTTGGATGGGTTGATCAACCTTCCGCGGCCCCGGCTGCACCGGTTGGCGGACTAGCGACCCGCCTTGCTGTTGAAGAACTGCACCAGCAAGGGGACGGGAAGGAACTGTGGACTGTCACGGCGGACTGTAGCACTGGGCCTCGGCACCGCCGGCCACGAATTGAACGCCGTGAACCCTGTTGTTCAGCTGACGGAGACCGTCCAGCCACCGCAGACTGTGGCTGTGACGCCACGCCGCACCATCCTCATCCATGCCGACGCGCCCGCCAAGCCACCGGTTGGCGCGGTCTGCAACGGGTGCGGCCTGTGCTGCGCGCATGAGCCCTGCCCGCTCGGCATGCTGCTGTCGCGGCGGCGCCAGGGGCCGTGCCACGCCCTGAGCTGGGACGACGGCCAGTCACGCTACCTCTGCGGCGTGCTGGCCGACCCGGCGCGCTGGCTGCCCTGGCTGCCCGGCAGCTGGGCCCGGCGGCTGGCGCACCGCTGGATTGCAGCTGCCCAAGGCTGCGACGCCGACCTGGAAGCCGAGTCGCGCTGAACCGAAGGCTGGGCCACGACGCGTTGGCCCGCCACGTGCTTTCCCGGCTGGCACCCCTGCTGGCAGGCCCTAGCATCGCGGGCTGTCGCGACACCCTTTTCGTGCTCCCGAGGAGACCTCCCCATGAACTTCAAATCACGCCTTGCTGCCGGCCTGCTGGCCGTCGCCGTGCTGGCCCCCGTGCAGGCGCAGACACTGCGCTGGGCCGCGCAGAACGACATCCTCACGATGGACCCGCATTCGCAGAACCATGCGACCACCAACACCATCCTGAACCACACCTACGAAGGTCTCACGCGGTATGGCGTGAACTACGAGATCGAGCCTTCGCTGGCCACGAAGTGGACCTTTGTCACGCCCACGCAGGTGCGCTTCGAACTGCGCAAAGGCGTGAAATTCCAGGACGGCACGCCCTTCACCGCCGACGACGTGGTCTTCTCGTTCGAACGCATCCGCCAGCCCCAGGGCACGATGGGCATCTACGTCGCCGGTATCAGCGACATCAAGAAGATCGACTCGCACACGGTGGACGTGATCCTGGCCGGGCCGAACCCGATCCTGCTGCGCAACCTGGCCTACTTCTTCATCATGAGCAAGTCGTGGGCGGAGAAGAACAACACCGTCAAGACGCAGGACTACAAGGCCAAGGAAGAGAACTTCGCGTCGCGCAACACCATGGGCACCGGCAGCTACCGCATCACCGGCTGGCAGCCCGAGCAGCGCATCACCCTGACTGCAAACGCCGACTGGTGGGACAAGGCCACGGGCACCGGCAACGTCAAGGAGATGATCTACACACCGATCAAGAGCGACCCCACGCGTGTGGCGGCGCTGCTGTCGGGCGGCGTGGACCTGCTCACCGACATTCCCACCCAGGACGTGGCGCGCCTGCGCAACGACCCCAAGCTGAAGATCCTGGACGGCCCGGAAGTGCGCACCATGTTTCTGGTTCTGGACAGCGGCAGCCCGGAATTGAAGTACAGCAGCGTCAAGGGCAAGAATCCCTTTGCCGACAAGCGTGTGCGCCAGGCCCTGAGCATCGCCATCGACCGCGAGGCGATCAAGCGCAGCACCATGCGAGGCTTGTCGATCCCGGCCGGCATCCTGGTGGCGCCCGGCGTCAACGGCCACGACCCTGCGCTGGACGTGCCGGCCAAAGTCGACGTCGACGCGGCGAAGAAGCTGCTGGCCGACGCCGGCTACCCCGAGGGTTTCGAATTTCGCCTGAACTGCCCGAACAACCGCTACGTCAACGACGAGGAAGTCTGCCAGGCCATCGTCGCGATGTGGGCGCGGCTGGGCGTGAAGGCCTCGCTGGTGGCAGAGAACTTCGCCACCTTCAGCCAGAAGTTCCAGAACTTCGACACCAGCGCCTACCTGCTGGGCTGGGGCGTGGCCACCTACGACGCGCAGTACACCATCCAGAGCATCGTGCGCACGCGCACCAGCGGCGCCGACGGCAACTTCAACTTCGGCCGCATCAGCGACCCCGTCGTCGACAGGCTCACCGACCAGATGAAGGTCGAGGCCGACGCCAGCAAGCGCAACGCCATGCTGCGCGAAGCCCTGGTGCGCATCAAGGACGAGGTGCTGGTGATCCCGCTGCACCACCAGATGCGCCCCTGGGCGATGAAGGCCAATGTCACGACCCTGCACCGCTCGAACGACAACCCGCAGACGCGGTTTGCCAACGTTCGCTGAGGGCCGTCGATACGCCCGTGCATCGGCACGGGCTCGAGCCGGCTCTCAATGGCCGGCTCGTGTCAGCGAGCGACGATGTCCGCGTCGATCGGCACCAGCCCCAGGCGTTCACGCGCCGCCTCGTACTCGCGCTTCAGCCGTGCCACCAGCTCTGCCGTGCTCAGCACGGCCTTGACCGCACCGACGCCCTGCCCCGCGCCCCAGATGTCCTTCCAGGCCTTCTTGGCGTCGGCACCACCGAAATCCATCTTCGTCGGGTCGCTCTCGGGCAGGTTGTCGGGGTCCATGCCGGCCTTGACGATCGAGCCCTTCAGGTAGTTGCCGTGCACACCGGTGAACAGGTTCGAGTAGACGATGTCGTCGCTGTTGCTGTCGACAATGCACTGCTTGTAGTCGTCAGACGCACGTGCTTCCGTAGTGGCAATGAAGGCTGATCCGATGTAAGCGAAGTCGGCGCCCATGGCCAGCGAGGCCAGCACCGCATCGCCAGTGGCGATCGACCCGCTCAGCGCCACGGGGCCGTCGAACCATTCGCGGATCTCCTGGATCAGAGCGAAAGGGCTCTTCACCCCGGCGTGGCCGCCGGCGCCCGCGGCCACTGCGATCAGGCCGTCGGCACCCTTCTCGATGGCCTTCTTCGCGAACATGTTGTTGATGATGTCGTGCAGCACGATGCCACCCCAGCCATGCACGGCCTGGTTCACGTCGGTGCGGGCGCCCAGGCTGGTGATGATGATGGGCACCTTGTACTTGGCGCAGACCATCATGTCGTGTTCGAGCCGGTCGTTGCTCTTGTGGACGATCTGGTTGATGGCAAAGGGCGCCGCCGGGCGGTCGGGGTTGGCGCGGTTCCAGGCGGCCAGCGTTTCGGTGATCTCGGCCAGCCATTCGTCCAACTGGGCCGCCGGGCGCGCATTCAGCGAAGGCATGCTGCCGACGATGCCGGCCTTGCATTGCTCGATCACGAGCTTGGGGTTGCTGATGATGAACAGCGGCGAGCCGATGATCGGCAGCGGCAGGTTCTGAAGCACGGGAGGAAGGCGACTCATCAGAAGGACTCCAGCGAAAGTGCCGTGACCGCGTCTGCGCCTTCGACGATGCTGTCGCGCAGGCCCGTGGCCTTGTTGAGGATGTGGTCGCCATAGAAGCGCGCGGTGGCGATCTTGGCGGCCATGAATTCGGCGTCGGTGCCCGCGGCCAGCGCGTCTTCGGCAGCCATCAGCGAACGCGCCATCTGCCAGCCGGCCAGCACGGTGCCGGCCAGCATCAGGTAAGGCACGCTGCCGGCGTAGACCGCGTTCGGGTTGGCCCGGCCCTGGCCGGCGATGAAGTCCACGGCGTCCAGGAAGGCGCGGCGGCCTGCGGTCAGACGCTTGGCCATGGTCTGGCAGGCCGCGCTGGGGCGGTTGCGCAGCGCGCCTTCGGTGGCTTCCACCTGCCCAGCGATGGCGCGCGCCACCGCGCCGCCGTCGCGGGCCGTCTTGCGGCCCACCAGGTCGTTGGCCTGGATCGCGGTGGTGCCTTCGTAGATGGTGAGGATCTTCGCGTCGCGCAGGTATTGCGCCGCGCCGGTCTCCTCGACGAAGCCCATGCCGCCGTGCACCTGCACGCCCAGGCTGGCCACTTCCAGGCTCATCTCGGTCGACAGGCCCTTGACCAGCGGCACCATGAATTCGTAGAAGGCCTGGTTCTGCTTGCGAGCCTCGGCGTCGGGATGGGCATGCGCTGCATCGAAAGCCGCGGCAGCCACCAGTGCCAGCGCGCGGCAGGCCTCGGTATGGGCGCGCATCGTCATCAGCATGCGGCGCACATCGGGGTGGTGGATGATGGCGCCGGCCGACGGCAGGGAGCCGTCCACCGGCCGGCTCTGCACGCGGTCGCGCGCGTACTGCACGGCCTTCTGGTAGGCGCGTTCAGCCAGCGCGATGCCCTGCACGCCCACCGCGAAGCGGGCGGCGTTCATCATGATGAACATGTATTCGAGGCCGCGGTTTTCCTGGCCGATGAGCGTGGCCACGGCGCCACCATGGTCGCCGTACTGCAGCACCGCGGTGGGGCTGGCCTTGATGCCCAGCTTGTGCTCGATGCTGACGCAGTGCACGTCGTTGCGCCTGCCGTCGGCCAGGAACTTCGGGCAGATGAACAGGCTGATGCCCTTCACCCCCTCGGGCGCACCCACCACGCGCGCCAGCACCAGGTGGACGATGTTGTCCGCCATGTCGTGTTCGCCGTAAGTGATGTAGATCTTCGTGCCAAACAGCTTGTAGCTGCCATCGGGCTGGGCTTCGGCGCGGGTGCGCACCAGGCTCAGGTCGCTGCCGGCCTGCGGCTCGGTGAGGTTCATCGTGCCGGTCCAGGCGCCTTCGATCATCTTCGGGATGAAGGTGGCCTTCTGCTCGTCGCTGCCAGCCGTCAGCAGCGCCTCGATGGCGCCGTCGGTCAGCAGCGGGCACAGCGCGAAGCTGAGGTTGGCGCTGTTGACCATCTCGATGCAGGCCGCGCCGATGAGCTTGGGCAGACCCTGGCCGCCATACTCGGCCGGGTGCTGCAGGCCCTGCCACCCGCCGGCGGCGAACTGCTGGAACGCGGCCTTGAAGCCCGGCGTGGTGGTGACCTGGCCGTCCTTGAAGAAAGAGGGATTGCGGTCGCCCTCCCAGTTCAGCGGCGCCAGCACGCCTTCGTTGAAGCGCGCGCATTCCTCCAGCACGGCGGCAGCCGTGTCGTAACCGGCGTCCTCGAAGCCAGGCAACTGCGCAACGGCGTCGATGCCGGCCAGTTCCTTCATCGCGAACAGCATGTCGCGGACGGGGGCTCGGTAGCTCATGGTGTCTCCTTCAGGTACAAAAAAGGGCGCCCGTTGGGGGCGCCCTTCAGGGCCGAGGGCCCGGGTTCAGAGGCTCTTGACCAGTTCGGGCACGGCCGTGAACAGGTCGGCTTCGAGCCCGTAGTCGGCCACGCTGAAGATCGGCGCTTCGGCGTCCTTGTTGATCGCGACGATGACCTTGCTGTCCTTCATGCCGGCCAGATGCTGGATGGCGCCGCTGATGCCTGCAGCGATGTACAGGCTGGGGGCGACGATCTTGCCGGTCTGGCCCACCTGCCAGTCGTTCGGGGCATAACCCGCATCGACGGCCGCGCGGCTGGCGCCGAGTGCGGCGCCCAGCTTGTCGGCCAGCGGCATCAGCACTTCGTTGAACTTGTCGCTGCTGCCCAGGGCGCGCCCACCACTGACGATGATTTTCGCCGCGGTCAGTTCGGGCCGGTCGTTCTTGGCGATCTCGCTGCCTTCGAAATGACTCAGCCCGGCATCGGCCACGGCAGCCACGACTTCGACAGCGGCACTGCCACCGGTGGCCGCGGCGGCGTCGAAGCCAGTGCCGCGCACCGTGATGACCTTGACCGCGTCCAGGCTCTGCACCGTGGCGATGGCGTTGCCGGCGTAGATGGGGCGCTCGAAGGTGTCGGCGCTGATGACCTTGCTGCAGTCGCTGACCTGGGCCACATCGAGCAGCGCCGCCACGCGCGGGGCTACGTTCTTGCCGGCGGCGGTGGCCGGGAACAGCACATGGTTGTAGTCCTTCACCACCGCCAGCACCTGGGCGGCCAGGTTCTCGGCCAGGCCATGGTCCAGACCAGGGGCATCGGCGTGCAGCACCTTTGTCACGCCGGCAATCTGCGCCGCAGCGGCGGCGGCCGGGCCGGCGTTGTGGCCGGCCACCAGCACGTGCACGTCGCCGCCCGCGCCAACGCAGGCCAGGGCCGCGGTCACCGTGTTCAGCGTCGCACCCTTGACGGAGGCATTGTCGTGTTCAGCAATCACCAGGGCTGCCATCTCACACCACCTTTGCTTCGTTCTTCAACTTGTCGACCAGCGTGGCGACATCGGGCACCTTGATGCCGGCACCGCGCTTGGGCGGTTCGCTGACCTTCAGGGTCTTGATGCGGGGCGCGGTGTCCACGCCCAGATCGGACGGCTTCATCACCTCCAGCGTCTTCTTCTTGGCCTTCATGATGTTGGGCAGGGTCACGTAGCGCGGCTCGTTCAGGCGCAGGTCCGACGTCACCACCGCCGGCAGCTTGAGCTTCAGCGTTTCCAGGCCGCCGTCGACCTCGCGCGTGACGATGGCGTGGCCGTCGGCCACTTCCACCTTGCTGGCAAAGGTGGCCTGGGGCATGCCGGTCAGCGCGGCCAGCATCTGGCCGGTCTGGTTGCAGTCGTCGTCGATGGCCTGCTTGCCCAGGATCACCAGGCCGGGCTGTTCCTTGTCGACCAGGGCCTTCAGGATCTTGGCCACGGCCAGCGGTTGCAGTTCGTCGGAGGTCTCGACCAGGATGGCGCGGTCGGCGCCGATGGCCATGGCCGTGCGCAGGGTTTCCTGGCACTGCGTGACACCGCAGGACACCGCGACGATCTCGGTGACAACGCCCTTTTCCTTCAGCCGCACGGCTTCTTCGACGGCGATCTCGTCGAAAGGGTTCATGCTCATCTTCACATTGGCGATGTCGACCCCGGTGCCGTCGCTCTTGACGCGGACCTTGACGTTGTAATCCACCACCCGCTTGACGGGGACCAGCACTTTCATCTGCATTGCTCCTGCGCTTGCGAAGGCCCTTGCACGGCCCCAATGCCCAGGGATTCTAGGGGTCGCCCCCCACCATGGAGGGGTGCAAGGCCAAAAAATAGAACGGTCGTTCTATTTTGCACCCACCGCTGCGCCATGCGGCCGGGCCGGGTGCCAGGCCTGGCCCGCCCGCCCTGTACGATCGCGGGTTTTCCTTGAAAAGTCCCAACGGCGCCATGTCAGTGTCTTCGCGCCCCGCCCCGGCCCCTGGCTTCGACAGCCCGATCCTCGTACGAACGCTGGCCGCCCTGGACGGCGTCGAATCCGCCCCGAGCCCCCAGACCGCCGCCGAGCGACTCAGCCAGTGGCTGGACTGGACCGATGCGATTGCCTTGTCGGCCGCCCTGGGTCCGGCCGAGCCCGCAGCCAGACCCAGCGCCATGCCGCGGGCTCGGGTGGCACTCGCCATCGAAAACGCCCGGCGGGCGAAGATCGGCCTGGCCTCGGGCATCGCCGCCGACAGCGTCTTCGCAGAAAGCCCGGCCGATCGCGATCGCTGCCGCGCCAGCTACCGGGCCCACCAGCACGAGCTGGCCACCTGCGTGCTGAGCACCCGCGCCGCGTTGCGCACGGCCTTGGCCGCCCAATCGCCAGAAGGCGCCCAGCTGGCCGCGCTCGACGCCGTGCTCGAACGTGCACTGGCGGGCCATGAACGCCGGCTGCTGGCCAGCGTGCCGACACTGCTGGGCCGGCACCTTGCCCGCACCCGCCAGGACACGCGCGACGATCCCGCCGAGGGCACCGTCTGGCAACGCGCGCTGCTGGCCGAACTGCACACCCGCTGGCAGCCGGTCGAAGGGCTGATCGAATCTCTCGGGCCGCAGCCCGCAACGCCGCCATGAACAGACCGCTTTCCACCGGTGCCTTCGTGCTGGGCCTGGCCGTCATCGCCTGGGTCGGGTACGGCTTCCTGGGCCACAGCCCGCTGGCCCTGACGATGACCGTGCTGATCGGCGTCGTGTACGGACTGGGCGCGCTGGAGTTGCACCGCTTCCAGAAGGCCACGCAGACGCTGCACACCGCGCTGGCGACACTGCCTGAAGCACCCCTGCGCCTGGCCGACTGGCTGGACGGGCTGCACCCTGCACTGCGCCCTGCGGTGCGCCAACGCATCGAGGGCGAACGCACGGCGCTGCCCGGGCCGGCGATGACGCCGTACCTCGTCGGCCTGCTGGTGCTGCTGGGCATGCTGGGCACCTTCCTGGGCATGGTTCTCACCCTGAACGGCGCCGTCCTGGCGCTGGAAACCACGACCGACCTGCCGACCATCCGCGCCGCCCTGGCCGCACCCGTGAAGGGGCTGGGACTGGCCTTCGGCACCTCGGTGGCGGGCGTGGCAGCCTCGGCGATGCTGGGCCTGATGTCGGCCTTGTGCAGGCGCGACCGGCTCCAGGCCGCGCGCACGCTGGACACGCAGATCGCCACGCGGCTGCACGGTTTCACGCTGGCCCATCAGCGCCAGCAGACGCTGGACACCCTGCAGGCCCAGGCCCGGCGGATGCCCGAGCTGCTGGCCCAGGTGCAGGCCCTGATGGCGCAGCTGCAGAGCCAGGGCGAAACCCTGAACCAACACCTGCTGAGCGGCCAGGACCGTTTCCACCAGCACGCGCAGACCAGCTACGCCGAACTCGCGGCGTCGGTCGACCGCTCTCTGCAGCACAGCCTGAGCCAGAGTGCGCAGCTGGCGGCAGCGACGCTGAAGCCGCTGGTGGAGTCGACCGTCGCCGGCATGGCGCGCGAGACCTCGGCCTTCCAGCAGCACATGGCCGAGAGCATGCAGCTCACGCTGGCGAAGTGGTCGGCGCAGTTCGAGGCCCGCTCCAGCGCCCTGCTGGAAGCGGTGGCCCAGGTCCAGGCCCGGCAACACGACGCCGCCGCGGCGCAAGACCGGCAACGCCTGGCCGCGTGGACCGAGACCTTGGCCGAGACCGGACGCGAACTCCAGGCCCAGGCCGCCACCCAGGCCCGCGCCAGCGTCGCTGACATCGCGCAAGTGCTCCAAGCCGCAGCCGAAGCACCCCGCGCCGCGGCCGCGCTGGTGGCTGAACTGCGCCAGCAGCTCAGCAGCAGCCTGCTGCGCGACACCGAAATGCTGGGCGAACGCCAGCGCATCATGGCTGGATTGAGCAGCCTGCTCGACACGCTCACCCAGGCCAGCTCCGAGCAGCGCTCGGCCGTGGCCACCTTGCTGGGCACCGCCGCCACGACGCTGCAGCAGACCAGCCAGAACTTCGGCCAGCGCATGGACGCGGAAGCCGCGCGCAGCGCCGACGCGGCAGCGCAGGTCACGGCCAGTGCAGTGGAACTGGCCAGCCTGGGCGAGGCCTTCGGGATGGCGGTGCAGATGTTCAGCGCGTCCAGCGAAGCGCTGACCGGCCAGTTGCAGCGCATCGAAGCCGCATTGGCCAGGTCCACCACGCGCAGCGACGAGCAGCTGGCGTACTACGTGGCCCAGGCACGCGAGATCGTCGACCTGAGCATCTCGTCGCAGCAGCAGATCGTCGACGACCTGCGGCAGCTGGCGCTGCGCCCGGCAACGCTGGCCGGCGCGCTGGCCTGACATGGACGAATCCGACATCGCGCTGGACACCGGCACGCCGGTCTGGGCCGTGTTCGGCGACCTGATGGCCGGACTGCTGGGCGCCTTCGTGCTGATGCTGGTGCTGGTGCTGGGCGTGCAGCTGGAGCTGGTCAGCAGCCTGGCCAACGAAGTACAGAAGCGCCAGGCCGAGGAACAGCGGCGGCAGGCGCTGGAGCGGGCCCTGGCGGTGCCGCTGGCCGCCGGCCGAGTGACCCTGGACCAGGGGCGCATCGGCATCAGCGGCAGCGTGCTGTTCTCATTGAACTCGGACCGGCTGCAGCCCGAAGGCCGCCAGCTGCTGAAGAGCCTGGCGCCGCCGTTGGCGGCCTACCTGGGCAGCCGCGGCGAACTGCTGATGGTCAGCGGCTTCACCGACGACCGGCCGGTGCGCGAAAGCAATGCCCAGTTCGCCGACAACCTGGAACTGTCGGCGCAACGTGCGCTGACAGTGACCCGCGCGCTGATCGAGGAAGGCGTGCCGGCCTCTTCGGTGTTCGCCGCGGCGTTCGGGCAGCAGCAGCCCGTGGCCTCGAACACCGACGAAAGCGGGCGCGCCCGCAACCGGCGCGTCGAGATGGCCCCGGTGCCGCGCACGGGCGACCGTGGCGACGTCGACGCCGTGCCCGGCCGCTGAGGCGAAGACGATGCGCGAATCCATGCCGCCCCAGCCCTCATTCGACCCCGTTCGCCGGTGCTACCTGGACGCCCTGGCCCGCCGGGCGGCGCAGGTCGACGGCCCGGCCAGGGCCCTGCTGATGACCCGCCTGGCGCAGGCAAGCGGCGCTTACGAACGCGAGCTCGAAGCGGCGCGGGATGTCGCGGCCGCGGCACTGGCCGAAGCGCAAAAGCGCTTTCCGGCAGCCGCCGCCGCGCTGCAGCGGCTCTTCGCCGAGGCTCGCTTCGAGGCGATGCACCAGCAGTGCCGGGCGCTGGCGGCACAGGCCGAAAGCAGGCCGCTGGCCAGCCTGCTGCAGCATATCGATGGCGGGCTGGCTGGCGCACCCGCGGCCGACAAGGGACCGCAGCCGGACAACTCAAACCCAGTGGCTCACCTCCCGGAACTGCGCGCTGTCCGCGCGGCCCGCAACACCTGGACGCGACTGCGGGTCGACCGGCAGATCGCCCGTTCTCTGGCCAGCCTGCCAGACAACCCCGGACCCCTGAACTCGCATCGCCTGGTGCTGCGGTGCCTGCAGCGACTGCAGGGCCTGTCGCCGGCCTACGTGGCGCACCTGCTGTCGCAACTGGACACCCTGGTCTGGCTGGAGCAGGCCGCCCCCGTCGCCCCGCGTGAAGGCCGGGGCAGGCGCTGAGCAGCAGCCGGCTGGCTAGCAGCGGCCTGAACGGCGGCTGCGCGGCTGCAGCTTGTCCAGTTCGGCGATCTGCTGCTTCAGCAACACCAGCAGCGAGCGCGCATGCTCCACCGGCAGGCGCAGGCTGCTGGTGGTGGCCCCTTCGTCGCGGGCCGGTCGCGGGAGCACCAGCACGTCCAGGCCGATCTCGATCAGGCCCTTGTCGTGCCTGAGCGACTTCAGGCGTTGCACTTCGATGTCGTAGGTCTTCAACCGGTGTCTCCTCAGCCCGGCGTGATTGTGGTCCAGCGCCCGCCCAAGGCGCGCAGCAGGTTCACGCGGTTGGCCTGCTCGGTCTGGCGCAGGCTCACCAGGCCCTGCTGGGCCGCCGTCAGCTGGCGCTGTGCATCCAGCAGTTCCAGCTGGCTGGCGCCACCCAGTCGGTAGCTGCGGTCGGCCAGCGCCAGGCTGCGCTCTGCGGCCTGTGCCTGGGCCTGCTGCGCCGCCAGCCGTTCAGTCAGGCTGTCGCGAACAGCCAGCGCGTCGGCCACTTCCCGAAAGGCCGACTGCAAGGCCGATTCGTACAGTGCCAGCGCCTCGCGGCGCGTGGCCTGGCTGGCGTCGACCTGGGCCTGGCGTTCGCCTGCATCGAAGAGCGGGACGTTCAGCACGGGCAGCAGGCTGAAGACGCCGCTGCCGGCGCGGAACAGGCCGTCCAGTTCGGGGCTGCGCGTGCCGGCGCTGGCGGTCAGCGTCAGGCGCGGAAAACGCGCAGCGCGCGCGGCACCGACGTCGAAGGCCGCGGCCTGCAGCCGCTGTTCGGCTGCGCGCAGGTCGGGCCGCTGCAGGAGCACGGTGGCCGGCAGGTCGCCCGGTATGGCCGGCAAGGCAGTGGCCGGACCCGCCTGTTCCGCAGGCAACAGCGATTCAGGCAGCGGCTGGCCCACCAGGGCTTCGAGCGCCAGCCGCGCCTGCACCACCGCGGCAACGCTGCGCGCGGCCTCGCCGCGGGCGGCCTCGAAGGCGGTCTGCGCGCGGGCGCGCTGCAGGCCCGAAGCCGCACCCAGCTCGGCCTGCCTGTCGGTCAGTGCCAGCGTCTTCTGCTGGCTGTCGCGCAGCGTCTCGGCCAGGCGCAGGCGCTGGCGTTCGGCGGCCAGGGTCAGCCAGGCGTCGGTGACGCTGGCCACCAGGGCCAGCCGCGCGCCTTGTTGAGTTTCCTGTTGCGCCAGGAAGCGAGCCAGTGCCGCGCCTTCCAGGCTGCCCATGCGGTTGAAGAGATCGATCTCCCAGGACGCCAGCCCCAGCGACACCCCGTAGCTGCCGGCCGTGCTGCCCGCCGCACGCTGGCGCCCGGCCGTGGCCGTGGCCTCGAACTCCGGCAGGCGGGCAGCCTGGCTGATGCCGTACAGCGCCCGGGCGCGCTCCACGGCTGCAACCCCGGCACGCAGGCTGCGGTTCTCGGCCAGCGCCAGGCCCACGACCTGACGCAGCCGTGCGTCGACGAAGAAACCGTCCCACTCATGGGTCGCTGCGGGCGCAGCCATGGAGGGCTCGGCAGCGCCGACGCGAAAGCTCTCGCGCAGCGCCGCATTGGGCGGCTCGGTCGGGGGCACCAGGCTGCCGCAGCCCGCCAGCGCCGCCGCCGAGATCGTCAGCCAGAGCCGCTTCACGCCGACACCTCCGGCGCGGGCACGGCACCAGCGCCTGGCCGGGCCTGGCCACGGGAGAAGAGCGACTTCACCCACAGGTAGAACAGAGGCACGAAGAAGATGCCGAGCACGGTGGCGCTGATCATGCCGCCCAGCACACCGAATCCGATGGCCTGCTGCGAGCCCGAACCGGCACCACTGGCCAGCGCCAGCGGCAGCACGCCCATGCCGAAGGCCAGCGATGTCATCAGGATGGGCCGCAGGCGCTGGCGGCAGGCCTTCAGGGTGGCGTCGAAGATGCCCATGCCCTGCAGGCGCAGGGTCTCGGCGAATTCGACGATGAGAATGGCGTTCTTCGCGCTCAGCCCCACCGTGGTGAGCAGGCCCACCTGGAAGAACACATCGTTGTTCTGCCCGCCCAGGTGGCTGCCTGCCAGCGCACCCAGGATGCCCAGCGGCACCACCAGCATCACGCTGAACGGCACCGACCAGCTTTCGTACAAGGCCGCCAGGCACAGGAAGATGAACAGCACGGAAACGGCATACAGCAGCGGCGCCTGGTCGCCCGACAGGCGCTCCTGGAAGCTGCGGCCGGCCCACTCATAGCCGATGCCCGCCGGCATCTCGCGCAGGATCTCTTCCATGGCCACCATCGCTGCGCCCGAACTCACGCCCGGCGGCACGTCGGCCTGGATCTCGTAAGCCGGGCTGCCGTTGTAGCGCACCAGCTGACGCGGCGCGGTCGACCAGCTGCTGCTGGCGAAGGCCGCCATGGACACCATCTGGCCGCTGCTGTTGCGCACGTACCAGTGCTTCAGGTTTTCAGGGCTGGCGCGGTAGGCGCCCTCGCCCTGGACCAGCACGCGTTTGACGCGGCCGCGGTCGATGAAGTCGTTGACATAGCTGCTGCCCAGCGCGATGGCCAGCGTCTCGTTGATGACGTTCGGTGACACGCCCAGCACACCGGCCTGATGGTCGTCGATGGTGATCTTCAGCTGCGGCGTTTCGGCCAGGCTCTGGGTGCGGGTGCGCGCCAGTTCGGGGCGCTGGTTGCCCAGGGTGATGAGCTGGTCACGCGCGGCAATGAGTGCCGGCTGGCCCAGGCCGCCCAGGTCTTGCAGGAACAGCTGGATGCCGGCGCTGCCACCCAGGCCGCGCACGGTGGGCGGCTGAACCACGAAGACCTGCGCGTCGCGCACGCGGCGGCCGAGCTCGCGGCTGAAACGCTCGGCCAGCGCCCCGGCGGCCTGGTTCTCCTCCGTGCGCAGGCCCCAGTCGGTCAGGCGGATGAAACCCTGGCCCGAACCCTGGTCGCCACCGGCACCGCGCACCACGTTGTAGTACAGCACCTCGGGCTGGTCGGACAGGTAGGCCTCGACCTGGGCTGCCACGGCTTCCATGCGTTCCGCGGTGGCGCCAGGCGCCATCCGCACCTGCAGCTGCAGCCCGCCCTGGTCCTCATCGGGGAGAAAGGAAGTGGGCAAGGTCACATACATCCAGGCCGTCGAACCCACCAGCAGCAGGAAGACCAGGAAGCTGCGAATCGTGCGCTTGCCCAGCCAGCTGACACCGCCGACATAGCGTTCGGTGAAGCGGTCGAAGCCGCGGTTGAAGCCGCCGAAGAACCAGTCCAGCTGGCGGCCGAACGGACCGCCGTGGCTGGCGTGTTCACCGGCCTTCACCGGCTTGAGCAGGGTGGCGCACAGTGCCGGCGACAAGCTCATCGCCACCAGCACCGACAGCACCATCGCGCTGACCACGGTGATGCTGAACTGACGGTAGATCACACCCGTGGACCCGCCGAAGAAGGCCATGGGGATGAAAACAGCGCTCAACACCACGGCAATGCCCACCAGGGCACCGCTGATCTCCTTCATGCTGCGCTGCGTGGCTTCGCGCGGGCTCAGGCCTTGTTCGCGCATCAGCCGCTCGACGTTCTCAACGACCACGATGGCATCGTCCACCAGCAGGCCGATGGCCAGCACCAGGCCGAACATCGTCAGCGTGTTGATGGAGAAGCCTGCCACCGCCAGCACGCCCATCGTGCCCAGCATCACCACTGGCACGGCAATGGCCGGGATCAGCGTGGCCCGCAGGTTCTGCATGAACAGATACATGATGACGACGACCAGCACCATGGCCTCGACCAGCGTCTTGATCACGCCTTCGATCGACACACGGACGAAGGGCGTGGTGTCGAAAGTGATGGTGGCCTTGTAGCCCGGCGGGAAGAACGGCTCCAGATCCTGGAGCTTGGCCTTGATGGCGTCGCCAGTGGTCAACGCGTTGGCGCCGCTGGCCGGAAAGATGGCCAGGCCGGCGGCAGGCCGGCCGCTGCTGCGCACGTTCGTGGTGTAGCTGTCGCGACCCAGTTCCACGCGCGCCACGTCGCCCAGGCGCAGTGCCGAGCCGTCGGGCTGAACGCGCAGCACCACGTCACGGAACTGCTCGGCCGTGTTGAGCTTGGACCGTGCGGTGATGATGGCCGACAGCCTTTGGCCTTCGGGCGCAGGCAGCGCACCGATCTGCCCTGCCGAAACCTCGGTGTTCTGCTGCTGCAGCGCCGTTCGGATGTCGCCGGGAACGAGGTTGTAGCGCTGCAGCTTGGCCGGGTCGAGCCAGACCCGCATGGCATAGCCCGAACCGAAGACGTTGACGTCGCCCACGCCCTCGACCCGGCTGATGATGTCGACCAGGGTGCTGTTGAGGTAATCGCCCAGGTCGCCAGAGCTGACGCTGGGGTCGTCGCTGGTGAGCATCATCACCATCAGGAACTCGGTGCTGGCCTTGGTCACCCGCACGCCCTGGGCCTGCACCGCCTGCGGCAGCCGGCTGATGACCGACTGCACCTTGTTCTGCACCTGCACCTGGGCGGTGTCGGGGTTGGTGCCGGCCTCGAAGGTGAGCTGGGTGTTGGCGCTGCCGGCAGCGCTGCTGCTGCTTTCGATCGACAGCAGACCGTCGATGCCCTTCAGGCTCTGCTCGATGATCTGGGTCACCGAGTCTTCGATGGTCTGTGCCGAGGCACCCGGGTAGTTGGTGTTGATGCCCACGCGGGTGGGGGCGATGTCGGGGTAGCGCTCCAGCGGCAGCAGCAGGGTGGCGGCGCCTCCGGCCAGCATGATGACGATGGCCAGGACCCAGGCGAAGATGGGGCGGTCGATGAAGAATGAAGCCATGGCAGTGTGCTCGGCGCGTCGTTTCAGCGCGCTGCAACGGCCGCGCTGGCGGGCTTGCCCGGGCCTGCGGGCCTGGAACCTGCAGCGACCGGTGTCACCACCATCTCGGGGCGGGCGCGCTGGAGTCCTTCGACGATGAGCCGGTCACCGGCCTGCAACCCGCTGGTCACGAGCCAGCGGTTGCCCACGGCACGTGCCAGGGTCAGTCGGCGCCGTTCGACCTTGTTGCCTTCACCCACCACCAGTGCCGTGGCGTCGCCCGTGGCAGTGCGGCTGACTCCTTCCTGCGGCACCAGCAGCACGCCGCGGTCCACACCCGCCAGCAGGCGCGCCTGCACCACCATGCCCGGCAACAGGGTGCCCTGGGGGTTCGGCACCACGGCACGCAGCGTCACGGTTCCGGTGCCGCCGTCGACCGTGACGCCGCTGAACTGCAGCGTGGCCGGCTGCGGGTACACCGAGCCGTCTTCCAGCACCAGCTGCACCTGCCGGCTACCGGTCTGCCCGGCCATCTGGCGGCGAAGCGACAACAACTCGGCGCTGCTCTGGACGATGTCCACATGCATCGGGTCCAGCTGCTGGATGGTGGTCAGCGCCGCCGCCTGGTTGGCCGTGACCAGGGCGCCCGCAGTGACCGCGGACACCTCGATGCGCCCGCCGATGGGCGCGACGATGCGCGCACGCTGCAGCTGCACCTGGGCTGCGTCCAGGGCCGCCCGGGCCAGTGCCACGTCGGCCTCGGCCTGGCGCACGGCAGCCGTGCTGTCGTCGGCCACTTCACGACTGATGGCGTCGGCTTCCAGCAGGGCAGCGTCGCGCGTGGCCTTCACCTGCGCAGCGGAAAGCTGTGCCTGTGCCTTCTGCAGGGCCGCGGCGTTGCGGGCGCGCTCCGCTTCGAGCGCGGCAGGGTCGATCTGGTACAGAGGCTGGCCGGCCTTGACCTGGCCGCCTTCGGTGAACAGGCGCTTTTGCACCAGGCCGCCCACCTGCGGGCGGATTTCCGCCACTTGGCTGGCAGTCAGGCGGCCAGGCAACTCCAGCTGCAAAGGTGCGTCCTGCGCAGCGACGACGACAACCCCCACTTCGACCGGTGCCCGGGCAGCCGGCGCAGAGACGGGCTTGTCCTGGCAGGCTGCGAGCAAGGCCACGAGCGACAAGCCCGCTGCGACCGCGAATGAACGTCTGGAGATGTGGTTAAGGGTTTTCACGCCGCGGATACTGCCTCCACAATGTGGAGAGACCTTGAAGAGCCCGCCTCTGCGAAGGCCGCCGGGCACATCGGCGCTGCGTTGCGGCAAGATGGTGTACACACCACCGGCCATTGCTGGCTGCTGCCATTTGCCCCAACATGAAGCTGAACCTCGCCGCCCGCCTGTTCGCCGCCGTGCTGAGCGCCGCGGTGGCCGTGGCCGTGGCCATGGGCGTGGCCGCCCATGTGAACCTGAACCGCGACTTCCTGGGATTTCTGAACGAACAGGCCGTGGGGCGCCTGGACCTGGCGGTGCCCAGCGTCAGGTCGGGTTACAGGCAGCAAGGCAGCTGGGACTTTTTGAGGCAGCGCCCCGACCTGTGGTTCAGGTTGCTGCGCCCGGCACCGGAAGACGAGCGTGTGCCGCTGATGGACCGTCCGCCGGCACAGGCCAGCCCGGCCGAACTGACCGGCGCTTCCCGCCGCTTCACCTTGCTCGACGCCGACCGAATTCGCATCGTCGGTTTCGACAGCCCGGCTGAAAACGCCATCGAACGCGCCATCGTGGTCGACGGCATCACCGTGGGCTGGCTGGTGCTGACACCGTTCGAGTCCGTCAGTTCAGGCGCAGAAAAACGCTTTGCCGACGCCCAGGCGCGGACCGGCTGGCTGGTGGGTGGTGGTGCCGTGCTGCTGGCGGCAGCGGTGGCCTTGTGGGCATCTCGCCGCCTGCTGCTGCCCGTGCGCCAGGTCGCCGCCGCAACACACCGGCTGGCAGCCGGTGACTATGGCGCGCGCGTTCCGGAACAAAACGTCGACGACGAGGTCGGCCAGCTGGCACACGACTTCAACCAGCTGGCTGTGACGCTGCAGCGCAACGAGGCGATGCGGCGTGAATTCATGGCCGACGTCTCGCACGAATTGCGCACGCCGCTGGGGGTGCTGCACGGCGAGCTGGAAGCGCTGGAAGACGGCGTGCGCCCGCTCGATGCGGCCGCCCTGCGCTCCTTGCGAGGCGAAGTCGTCACCCTGCACAAGCTGGTCGACGACCTCTACCAGCTGTCGCTGGCCGACGTGGGCGCGCTGTCCTACCGCAAGGCCGAGCTCGACCTGCGCGAGATCATCGACGAGGCCGCTGGCTCGTTCGGCGAACGCCTGCGCAGCAGCGGACTGGCGCTGCAGATGGAATTGCCGTCGGGCCCGTTGCCCACCTTCGGCGACGCCAGGCGGCTGCGCCAGCTGTTTTCGAACCTGCTGGAAAACAGCTGCCGCTACACCGACACCGGCGGCGCACTGCACCTGCAGGCGCGCCGCGAAGGCCGGCAGATGCTGATCGACCTGCACGACAGCGCGCCCGGCGTGCTGGACGAACACCTGCCGCGGCTGTTCGACCGCTTCTTCCGCGCCGAAGCCTCGCGCAGCCGTCGCAGCGGCGGCGCCGGGCTGGGCCTGTCCATATGCCAGCGCATCGTCGAGGCGCATGAAGGCCGCATCGAAGCCCGGCCCTCGCCCCTGGGCGGGCTGTGGCTGCGCGTGGAACTGCCAGCACTTGGCTGAAGCGCCGCTGCCGCTGGACCCCGGCCCGGCGCGCGTGCTGGTGGTCGAGGACGAACCCAAGCTGGCCGCGCTGCTGGCCGACTACCTGCACGCGGCCGGGCACCAGCCGGAATGCGTGGCCGACGGCCATGCCGGGCTGCAGGCCTGGAACGAGCGCCGCCACGACCTGGTGCTGCTCGACCTGATGCTGCCAGGCATGGACGGGTTGAGCCTGTGCCGCCAGCTGCGTGCGCAGACCAGTGTGCCCATCATCATCCTGACCGCGCGCGACGACGAGGCCGATCGCCTGGTGGGGCTGGAGCTGGGCGCCGACGACTACATCCCGAAAACACCTTTCAGCCCGCGTGAGGTGATGGCCAGGGTGAAGGCCGTGCTGCGTCGCAGCCGTGGCCTGCAACAGGCGCCCGTCCAGCCTGCGCCACCGGCATCTGCCAGCCCGCAGGCGGGATTGCTCATCGACGAGCAGGGCTGGCGCGCTTCGTGGTGCGGCGTCGCGCTGGACCTGACGCCCAACGAGTTCCGGCTGCTGCGGGCGCTGTCGGCGCAACCCGGCCGGGTGTTCGAACGGCCTCAGCTGCTGGACCTGCTGCACGGCGAGGGCCGCGCCGTCACCGAACGCGCCGTCGACAGCCACGTGAAGAATCTGCGCCGCAAGCTCGAACAGGCCGGTGCGGGCAGCGAGCACATCCGTTCGGTCTACGGCGTCGGCTACTGCTACGAAAACTGAAGCCGCCGCCCCGGGGCGCAGCGCATCATGAAAAAGGGCCCCGAAGGGCCCTGGGTTCAGTCGCGAAAAGCCGGGCCTTCAGGGCCGGGCGATCGTCACCACAGGCGAGGTCCAGGTTTCCCAGTGGGCCGGATTGGCCTCGTTGCCCAGCGGCTTCAGCACCGACAGCCTGATGCGATACGTGCCATTGGGCTGGGTGCCCTGGCTCGTGACGCCGTCCCACGGGAACCCGAAGAAGGAACCGGTGCCCGGGCCCGCATTGCGGCCGACGAACTCGTTCAGGCTGATGCGACCCAGTTCTGCACCCGATGTGGCGTCCAAGGCATCCAGCTGCACCTTGCGCGCATGATGCGCCAGTTGGAAGGCGATGTACGGCGTGCTGGCGTCGTTCGCCAGGGTGAAGCTGCAGCCCGTGGGGCAGTTGGTGTAGCTGAAGCCGTCGGGGGTGCTGACCCGCGAGCTCAACCAGGGGTAGCCGGCGGTGGTGGCCCGCAGCAATTCCGTCGTCTGGTAGTCGCCCTTCATGCCGCCGAAAGGAACCACCAGCGGTGCGCCGCCGTTGGCCGAGGTGAAGGTGATGTAGCCCCCATACAGGCCGCGGTCGACCTGCGTGGCATTGGCGTCGATCGTGACCATCACCTGCGCCGTGCCGTTGCCCGGCACCGTGACGGTGTTGCTGCTGAAGCTGACCGTGGCGGGCGCCTGCACGGTGGAGCTGACCCAGACCGAGCCAGCCGCGTTGGGCACGTTCGGCGTGGCCGCCGCGCTCGGCCTGTGGCCCAAGGTGTAGGTGACGGGCGAGCCGCTGTCGTTGCGCAAGATCAGCCGGGTCGTGCTGGGCCCGGCCTGGCTTTCACCGGTGGCAATCTGGGCCGGCACCACGAACTGCTGGCTCAGCACGGCAGCGGGCACGTTCAACATGCCGGCGCCCTGACGGAACGAGTGGTCGAGCAAGTCTCCGGTGGGGTTGGCCGCCAGCGCCTTGGGCTGCGCCGTG
The DNA here is from genome assembly GCA_001464055.1 of Burkholderiales bacterium Ga0077543. Lineage (GTDB taxonomy): Bacteria > Pseudomonadota > Gammaproteobacteria > Burkholderiales > Burkholderiaceae_C > Rubrivivax. The sequence continues at coordinate 3,385 of LNET01000101.1, read as the reverse complement.
TTCATGATGCGGGTCATCATGTTGATGCGCGGCGGCGGGTTGCGGCCGGTCAGCGGCCCGGCGGCACCCAGTGCCGCATTGGGCAGGGCTTGCAGGATCAGCGCCGTGGCACCCGCCACGTGCGGTGCCGACATCGACGTGCCCGACAAGGTGGCGACGCCACCAGTTCCCAGCTCCAGCGGATAGGTGGACAGGATGCCACCACCCGGCGCGCCCAGCTGGGGCTTCATCGACAAGTCAGCGGCCACGCCGAAAGAGCTGAAGCCCGACAGCAGGCCACCGGTGCCGAACGGCGCACCGACGAAGTTCGGCGTCCAGGTGAGCGTGGCGCCGGTGCTGCCGATGGCTGCAGACAACTGCTGGCCCTGGGCCTGGGTGATGGCGACCACCGGAATGGTGATCGTCGGCGTGCCCGTCACCGACGGGTTCAATGCCCCAGGGGCGTTGTTGAAGAGGACCACAGCGGCGGCGCCGGCGGCCTGCGCATTGCCCGCCTTGACGACGAAGCCGCAGGTGCCGCGCTGGATGAGGGCCACAGTGCCGGTCAGGCTGCCCGCGGGCAGCGGGTCGCAGGCGTCGTTGGTGGCCGTCGGCAGCCCCGTGCGCGACATCGGGAACGTTCCCGTGGTGGGTGGCAGGGGCGAACCGCTGGCCGCGTTGTAGCCGAACGAGGTGTCCAGAGCCTGGAAGGAACGCTGGCCGTTGTCGAACGAAGCCACGCCGATGACGTCCCTGCCCGTGCCCGGCGCGCCGGCAGCGAACAAGGCGTCGGGCTGCGAACCGCCCGGGCCGTTGTTGCCGATGGAAGCCACCACCACGATGCCCTTGCGGGCCAGGCGGCTGGAGGCCTGGGCCGTGGGAAAGTCTGGCCACTGGCGAGCCGCACCCAGGCTCTGGTTGATGACCTGCATGCCGTCGGCCAATGCGCGCTCGTAAGCGGCCAGGATGATGTCGGAGGAACTGCTGCCCCCGCAACCGAACACGCGGTAGGCCCCCAGACTGACGCTGGGAGCAACGCCCCTGACGCCTCCCCCATTGGCACCCACGATGCCGGCCACGTGGGTACCGTGACCCCCGCAGTCGTCGGGGTTCTGATCGGGCACCGGAATCTGTTGAGCCGGCGTGCCGATGGAGTTGTAGTTGTCACCCACGAAGTCGAAGCCCGCGATCACACGTGCCGTGGGGAAGGGCGTGGCGCCGTTGGTGCCGGCACCGCCGAAGGCTGGGTGGTCGATGTCGACGCCGCTGTCGATGATGGCGACCTTGACGCCCTGGCCGCTCAGGCCCAGCTGGTTCTGCGCGATGCTCGCACCCGTCAGGTCGAGAGCAGCGGCCATGTCGGGCGCCGAATCTCCAGAAACAGGCTGGCTGGGTGCAGGGATGATGTCGACCGGATACATGGCCTTGACTTCGGGCAGGCGCGAAAGGCGCAGCCGGTCGACAGGCGAAATCGAGACAGAGAAACCGTTGAACAAGGTGGCGTAGCTGAGGCGTTCGGTGAAGTTCACGCCTGCGGCGCGAGCGGCAGCGCGAAACCGGTCCTGCTCGGCCCGGACCACATCCATCCTGGCGCCGTCGGCGACCGGGGCACCCCGGAGTTCGACGAACCACAGGCGTTGCTCTTCAGTCGTGGTGACGGTGAGCGCGGGTCCGGCCTTGTCGGGCTGGACCCCGGCAACCGGCTGAAGCTTGGAGGCTTCCTGCCGGAGCTTGGAGGCGGCGGGCAGGGCTTTGCCGGGGTCCTGGGCTTGGACGAGCGACGGGGCCATCAGGGCCGCGCCGATGGCTGCGGCGATGACGGTGACCTGGAAAATCTGGCTGGAGCTGGACATCAGAAACCTCTCGCGACGTGGGCGTTCAGTGATCAAACGGAAGGACACCGGGCAGCCTGAGTTGCTGCACCCGGGCATGTTCGTGGGTCAGCCTTGACGGCGGCGGGCGGCAGCGGCCACCACCATGAGGCCCAGGGCCATCAGGCCGTAGGTGGCGGGCTCGGGAATCGGCGAGACCTCGATCATGAGCATGCCGGACAGCCACCTGCCGTCAGCCGCGTTTGCGATGTCGTCGAAGGCCTCGGTGAACTCCAACCGCAGCAGGCCGTCGGTGCCGACGCTGAACTGCAGGTTCTGCGCGACCAGGTTCAGCATGCCGGAGCTGGTGTAGGTCTGGGTGCCCCAGGTGCTGGTTGCCCAGCCCGGTTGGACGAGCAGCCCGAAGGACTCTGCCGTGCTGCCCAGAGTGACGCCGATTTCCGACAACCAGCTGGGCTGGAAGGATTCCAGCGTGACATTCCAGCCGATGCCCACGACGGTGCTTTCGCTGCCGATGTTCAGCGTCTCCAAGATGTTGCCGGCGCTACCGAACTCGCCAAAGCTGCTGATGCCGCTCACGTCGAAGTTGTAGACGACGTTGCTGAGGGCGCCCGTGGGGACTGCTTTCGTCTGGGCCAGGGCCGGGCTGGAAAGCAGCGTGCTGGCCAGCAGCAGGCCGCCCATGGACGGCAGGGCGTTTGCAAAAAGGGACATGTTGAAGCTCCGCAAGAGAGGCTAAAGGTGAATTTCTGCCCGATACAGGCCGGTTACAGCGCTGCCCGAAGATGGTGCAGAAGCAATCCCATGCTAGCAATACACAGGCCGTCAGGCCATGGCCTGCAGCCCCTGGAACGAGTGGTGGGGCTTTACCTGATGCAAGCCGCAAATCCCGCAGGCGGCGACCCATCTGCCAAAGCGGGCCGAATTGCCTGCTTCCGGCCCCTCTGCTCCGCGTCGCCGCGCCGCGCCGCGTGAGTGCAAGCCCGCGCCTGCGGGTCGTGTTGTTACGTATTGGAAAGTCATGGGCCTCGCCTAAGGTTCTAGGCCCAATCCCACCACCTGACCGAGGTCTGTCATGTCCCACCGCCGTTTGCGCTTCCCGTCCCTGGCCGCTGCCCTCATGGCCGTGGCCTGGCCGGCCCTGAGCATGGCCCAGGACCCCGTGAAGGTGCTGTTCGTGGGGAACAGCTACACCTTCGGTCGGCTCGAGCCGGTGCTGAGCTACAACGCCGCAAATGTGCGCGACCTGACACGGCCGCAAGGCGTCCTCCATGGCGGCACCGACCCTGCCCTGCCCTTCGTTTCGGGCGCGCCCTTCACGAACCTGACCGGTACCAACTCGTACCCGGTCGGCATCATCCTTCCGGCGACAGCCACCCTGCCGGCTCGCGAAGCTAATTCCTTCTCGCCGCACTTCAATACGCCCAACTCGTCTTCCGGCGCCTGGGGTGGTGTGCCGGGCATCTTTCAGCAGACCTGATTAGCAACGAGTCTCCAGTGGCTCACGCCATGAGCTAGCCGACTGTGACCATGGCGATTCCTCTTCATGGAGACCGCCCGTGGCGCAAAACAAG
>LNET01000100.1 GCA_001464055.1 Burkholderiales bacterium Ga0077543 | reverse complement strand
TTCTGTACCCAGGCATGGGGTGCAGTCTCGGGTGCGGTGACCAGGGCAGGTTCGGCAGAGTCGAAAGCCAGGGCCACCACCGGCACCGCCGCCCAGTCCGGCCCGGGCTCGGACGCCGCCGGGGCGAAGGCGACATTCGGCGGCTCGTGCTCGGGCAAGACCATGAAGCCGTGAGTCGACTGTTCCAGGTGGATGGCCATGCGCTGCTCCCTGCCGGCCGCTGTTTGCGGCCTGTGGCGCGATGCTGCTGCCCCTGCACCGTGACGTCAGCCTCGGATCGTTCCTAGGCTGGGGTCGATCCCAGGGGGATGTGTAACCAGTCGCGTCCTGCTCGCAGGCTGATGCCCGCACCGGCCGGGCGCGTGCCGACGATGCAGGGGTCAGGGGGTTGAAGACGGTCCGCGTGCCACTCCCTGGTTTGCGGATTCAGAACGCCAGCACCTCGTCGCCCGCCGCGGGCTCGCACCCCGGCTCCAGCGGCTGCCAGCCGCGCCGCAGCACCATGTGCCGGGTGTCGTGGCAGAACTCCAGCCGTTCGGCCGCCGGTTCACGCTGGCGCACGAAGGCTTCCACCGAAGCCGGCATGCTGACGCGGTACTGCGCCTGCGCCAGGTCTTCGGCCGGGTGGTCGCTTTCGTGCAGCCAGGGCAGGGCGCTGGCCAGCCACATCAGCGGGCGGTTGCCCACGGCCATCACCTGCGGCTGGTAGCCGGCTTCGCGCAGCCAGGCCTGGGCGGCGGCGCGCGGCGCCGTGCCGGGCGCGGGCTCGGGGCCCCAGGCCAGCGCCAGGGTCTCCACCAGCCACTGGTTGCAGTTCTGGAACCGCAGGCCCCAGGCATAGGCGTTGGCGCTGTAGGCCGGGTGCAGGGCCTGCAGCGCGCCGGCCTTGTCCAGCATCTGGGCCTGCAGTGCGGTGGCCGCAGGCGCGGGCAGCAGCACGGCGCTGAAGTAGCCGCTGTCCGGGTTGTCGGCGCCCAGCACGAAGCCGGGGATGCCCTGGTCGAAGATGCGCGGCGTGCCCGCTTCGCAGTCGAAGTACAGCTGGCGCACCGACCAGGCGGCATTGGGGCTGTCGCGCAGGCTGATGCCGCCGTGCGAATAGCGCAGGCCGAAGCGCGACAGATCCAGGCCCGAGCGCGCGACGATGGCCAGGGGCTGCCCGCTGGCGTCCAGCGTGGCCTTGATGAAGGCCGCAAAGCGCAGCAGGCGGTCTTGCTGTGCCACCGTCAGGCTGGGTGGGGTGGCGCAGTGCTGTTGCACCAGCAGCGAAGCGCCGGCCAGGCCTGGCAGGGCCAGCAGGCCGATGCAGGCTGCCAGCAGCCCAGGGCGAAAACGCCACCGCCCCGTACGCAGGGGCCGACCAGGAAGCCGCGGCGGGACTGCCCGGCCGCTGCCGGGCACCGCCGTCAGAGCACGACCGGGCGTGAGGCCAGTTCCTGCAGCCAATGGTCTTCCAGCACCAGGAAGAAGGCCTGTTTCGTGTCGGCACGGGCGAACTCGATGCCATAGCTGCGCGGCGTGGCCGCCACGCGCTGGTCGCGGCCCAGGCCGGTGCTGTCGAAGGTGGCCTGCGGCAGCGTCAGGAACAGGGTGTCGTGCGCGCCTGCGGGCTCGCCTGCAGCACGTTCGATCTGCAGGGTCAGCCGCACATGGGCCCCCAGGCCGGGCCGTGGTTCCGCGGCGGCGACGTCGACGATGCGGTACTCGCCCTGAGCCACGTCTTTCGTGCTGGAACTGTTGCTGGACGTGGTGAGCGAGCCCGAGATGCCCGCCAGCGACACCCCGACACTTTCGGAAATGGCCGACGAGGTGGACGAGGCGGCCTGTGCTTCAGGGCTGAAGCTGGGGCTGTAACTGGCAAAGGCCAGCGCCAGGCTGGCAAATGCGATCGAGGTCTTGGCCATGCGGAATCCGGGCGCGTGGGGGTTGAATCAGGGGGTGAAGCAGGCAGTGAAGCAGGCGATCAAGCGGGTGCAAGGCAGGTGCAGGGCAGGGTGGGAAGTGTGCCCTGGGCGGCGTCAGAAGATCGTACCGTCGCTGTCGATCTTCCAGGGCGGTGCGCCGTCTTCACGTTTCTCGCGCGCGATCTCGCGGCCCGCGGCCCAGGTGCCGCCTTCCAGCACACAGGCCAACGGCATTTCGGCCGCGGTCTTGCCCAGCTTGTGGCGTACGCTGACGGCGACGTCATCGAGCAGGGCCACGGTCAGGGCCCGCCATTCGATGATGGGCGCGTCCGACGGCTTCCACACCCGCGCGGCCAGCCGGGGGTCGCGCAGGCGGATGACGCCGGCGTCGACCAGCAGCCCGCCGTTGCGGTATTCCGGCAGGCCGGTCAGCGCGTCCAGGCCGGTGACGTCCACCCCGGCCCACTGCAGCGGTTCCAGCAGCGAATAGGTGAGCCACTGGCTCAGCTTGTGGAAGGGCACCCAGCCGCTGGTGGTGCTGTCCTGGCCGTCGGCCACGGCGCCGCCGGCCCACAAATGCGGCCAGACGTCGCCTGCGGGCAGGCCCTGCACGCGGCTGCCGCTGGTCCAGATGGGCGCCATCGAGGCCAGCAGTTCCCCCAGCACGGCGGTGGCCGTGCAGTGCATGTGCTGGCCGTTGGCCGTCAGGCGGTCGTAGAACAGGCCCGGGCGGGCGATGCCGCCGTCGCGGGCGGCTTCGGCCACCAGCGCTTCGCCCAGGCGGGCCAGCAGGCCGACGCGGCCTTCCAGACCGACGATGGGGTTCGACGGGCTGCTCTGGAACACGCTGCGCAGGGTCGACTGTTCGATGCCTTGAAGCGCCGCCGCGTCCACCCGCAGCGGGTCGTCGGGCGTGGCCGAGAACACACCGTCGACGAAGGCGCGGAAGGTGGCCACGCCCAGGCCTTCGCTGCGCTGGTAGACCGCGGCCTGGCCGCCCTGCTCACGCGCGGGTTCGGTGTAGCGCCACTGCGGGCCGGCCCCGGCGTCCAGCAGCACGCTGACCACGGTCAGGTCGAAGTGCGCACGGGCCTGTTCGCCGGCGCTGCGGCCTGCCAGCAGAGTGTCGAGTTCGGCCTTGCGGTCGACGCCGCCGCTTTCGAAGTGCCGCCAGCGGCTGTGAAAAGGGATGTCCAGGCTGGGGAAGCGCTTGCGCGTGAGCGCCGCCACGCGTTCGGCCACGGCGTCGAGTTCGCCGCGCTGAACGCTGAAGTACGGGCTGACGCCGTCCTCGACCGATTGCAGGACCGCCTGGCAACGCAGGCGGATGGTGGCCGGATCGCGCAGGACGGCCAGGGGGTGTCGGGGATGGGGATTCATTCGAGACCTCGGCCCTTGACGAGCGCGAGGTCGGCGTTGGAGGGAATGGCGCCGTCGGTGAAATAACCGGCGGCGATCTTGGCTTCGATCTCGACGCGTGCATCGGCCGGCACCAGCGCGTCCGGGATCTTGACGCGTTCGCCCACCTCGATGCCACTGCCGGTGATGGCGTCGTACTTGTCGTTGGACATGCTCACCAGGCGATGGATCTTCTGCACGCCAAGCCAGTGCAGCACGTCGGGCATGAGTTCCTGGAAACGCATGTCCTGCACGCCGGCAACGCATTCGGTGCGCAGGAAATACTTGTCGGCGCTGTCACCGCCCTGCTGGCGCTTGCGTGCGTTGTAGACGAGGAATTTCGTCACCTCGCCCAGCGCCCGTCCTTCCTTGCGGCTGTAGGCGATCAGGCCCACGCCACCCTTCTGCGCACCCTGGATGCATTCTTCGATGGCATGGGTCAAGTATGGACGGCAGGTGCAGATGTCGCTGCCGAAGACGTCGGAGCCATTGCACTCGTCGTGGACACGGGCGGTCAGCGTCACCGCCGGGTTGGCCAGGTCGCGCACGTCGCCGAAGACGTAAAGGGTCTGCCCGCCGATGGGCGGCAGGAAGACTTCGATGTCGCTGCGCGTGACCAGTTCGGGGTACATGCCGCCGGTTTCCTCGAACAGCGCCCGGCGCAATTCACCTTCGCTGACCTTGAAGCGCGCGGCCACGCCCGGCAGCCACCACACCGGCTCGACCGCGATCTTCGTGACCGTGGCGCTGGCGTCCTCCAGCAGCACCGTGCCGTCGATGGCCAGGCGCTGGAAGGCGATGGCCTGCTTGATTTCCGGCAGGTGGATGTGGGCCTTGGTGACGGCGATGGTGGGCCGGATGTCGTAGCCCTGGGCCAGGTAGTCGGCGTAGACGCTCTGCACGCTGGCGCCCCAGGGGTCCAGGCTGACGATCTTGTGGGCTTGGGTTCCCTGATGTGCCCACTGCGGGTAAGGGCCCACCAGGTCGGTGGCGAAGGTGTTGGTCAGGTCGGCGCGGTGCCCGCGCGTGAGGTTGCCCGCGGCCACCGCCAGCGCACGATAGACGCCGTAGCTGCCGCTGTGCGTGCCGATGACGTTGCGCTGGCTGCGGTTCACCGTGGTGCCGACGATGGGGCCACGCTCCAGCGCGTCGGGCGCACCCCAGTGAATGGCCGGCGCGCCGTTCGTGCCCTGGTTGGGGTGCGAGGTGAGCCGGATGTGGCTGTTGCCAGACGGCGGGTCCATCGGCTTGGCCACGGCTTCAGGCCTCGGCCTTGGCCAGTTCGGCGTAGGCGTGGCTCAACCACATCTTCAGGCGCTGGCGTTCCATCAGGCCCAGCCCGGCACTGTCGATGCCGCCGCTGTTCTTGGCCGCCCAGAAGCTGCTGTTCTTGGCGTCGATCTTCTGCACCACCACGTCGTGCAGGCGCTTGACGTTGACCACCTTCGCCCCCAGGCCCAGGGCCCGGTCGAGCTGGCCCGAGCTTTCGAGCTGGCTGAAGTCTTCGCCGCGCAGTTGGTTCTTCACCAGCACGTAGTGCAGGCGCTGGCCGAAGCGGTCGAGCAGGCGCGCGAGCAGGTCCACGCTGTCACGGCCGCTGTCCATCACATGCCAGTAGTGCAGGGCAATGCCGGACAGGTCGGCCATGTCGAGCACGCCGGATTCGTCCATCCACTTCACCAGCGGGTCGTGGGTCTGGGCGGCCAGGTCCACCAGCACGCGGCGGCCCGGGTATTCCACGGCGCTTTCGACGATGCGGTCCAGCGCTTCGTACTTGTCCACCAGCGCCGGCAGGGCGTAGTCGGAATAAAAGCGCATCAGCGAACCGTGCGAGCGGTCGGTGTCGTAGCCGACAAAAGGCATTTCGTTGTCGATGAAGTACTGCGCCAGCAGGCGCGAGACCATCGACTTGCCGACGCCGCCTTTTTCACCACCGATCAGGTGGATCTTCGACGCGGGGGCGGTTTCCAGGGTGGGAACTTCGGTCATGGGCAAGGCGTCCTGTTCTTCGGGTTCGGCCGGGCCGGAAGGTCTTGATTGTGCAGCGCGCCGGAACCAGGCAATCGGGTGGCGCCACGGGCCGCGCCTGGACAGGGGCATCGTCAGTCGAAGCCGCGCACCGGCAGTGCCGGGCTGCGCTGCAGCCAGTTGCGCGGGGAATAGGTCGCGCTGCCGCAGGTGGCGTGCAAGGTGTAGGCCAGGCGCGAGCGCGGGCTGCGGTTGGGCGCGCTGTAATGCGGCAGCAGGCCGCCGAACACCACCAGGGTGCCGGCAGGCACCGGCAGCGGCACGGCCTGGGCCGATGCAGCGGCGGCGCCGGAAGGCGCCGAAGAAGAGGGCCAGGGCGTGCTGTCCAGCGCCTCCATGCGCAGGCGCGGGCCTTCTGCAGTGTGCTCGCACACGTAGCGCTCGCGCAGCGGGCTGGCCTGGCCGCCGGGCTGCACCCACAGGCAGCCGTTGTCCAGGGTGGCGTCTTCCAGCGCGAACCAGAAGGTCGTCACGGTGTGCGGCGTGGTCTCGAAGAAGCTGCCGTCCTGGTGCCAGCCCACTTCGCCGCCGATGTGCGGCTGCTTGAAGATGAGCTGGCTTTGCCACACCTGCGGCTGCTGCAGGCCCAGGCTGGCCGCCAGCGCGGCCAGATCGGGGCCGTGGGAGAAGGCGTCGAACACCGGGTCCAGCTCGTGCAGGGCGTGGCCGATCTTGTTGATGGCGCGGTCTTTCGGCACAGCCAGGCGGCCTTGGGCGTCGAAGGCGTCTTCTTCGAAGAAGCAGTGCACGGCCTCGGCGCTTGCCAGCAAGGCGGCGTCGGCCACGCGGCTGCGGTCGCGCGTCGAGAAGGTGCCGGTGTCGGCGCCCGGGGTGAAGGCGGCGACGATCTCGGCGGCACGGCGACAGGCGGCCCGGGTCTGGGCGGCCGGCTTGAAGCCCGGCAGCACCAGGTAGCCGTCGCGCTGCCACTGCGTGGCTTGTTCGGGGGTGAGCATCGGAAAAAGGGGTCTGTTGCAAATTGGCATCAACTGCCCGCGGCCGGCGTCGGCAGGGTGACTTCGCGGCGCGGCCCGCGCCATCATTCACGGCTGCTGCCGCGACCCGTGGCACGCCCATTGCAACACGTCTGCAAGCCCTTTCGAAAGACGCCATGACCAAGCTCACCCGCCCTGCCTTGTTGTCCCCCCTGGCGCTGGCCGCCATCGGCCTGCTTTCCGGCGCTGCCGGCACGGCCCAGGCCCAGGCGGCCGAAGCCGGCAAGCTGCAGACCATCACCGTCACCGCCGAACGCCGCACCGAGAACATCCGCGACGTGCCCAGCAGCATCACCGCGCTGTCGGGCGAGATCCTGGAAGTGCTGAACAGCGGCGGGCAGGACATCCGGCTGCTGAGCGCGCGCGTGCCCAGCCTGAACATCGAATCCAGCTTCGGCCGTGCCTTCCCGCGCTTTTACATTCGCGGCCTGGGCAACACCGACTTCGACCTGAACGCCAGCCAGCCCGTCAGCCTGGTGTTCGACGACGTGGTGCAGGAAAACCCCATCCTCAAGGGCTTCCCCATCTTCGACCTGGAGCGCATCGAAGTGCTGCGCGGCCCACAGGGCACGCTGTTCGGCCGCAACTCGCCGGCCGGCGTGGTGAAGTTCGACTCGGCCAAGCCGGGCAAGACCTTCGGCGGCTATGGCTCGATCTCGCTGGGCCGCTTCTCGGCCGTGAACGTCGAAGGGGCGGTCAACGTGCCCTTGTCGGACGCCGCGGCGCTGCGCGTCTCGCTGCAGTCGCAGAACCGCGACGACTGGGTCAAGAACACCAACAGCCGCGGCCCCACCCAGGACCTGGAGGGCTACGCCGACAACGCCGCGCGCGTGCAACTGCTGGTCACGCCCACGAAGAACCTCAGCGCGCTGTTCAACGTGCACGCCCGCGACCTGGAAGGTTCGGCCCGCGTCTTCCGCGCCAACATCATCCAGCCCGGCGGCAATGGCTTCGTGCCCGGCTTCGACGAAAGCAAGGTCTCGCAGGACGGCATCAACAGCCAGGACGTGAAGAGCGTGGGCGGCAGCCTGCGCCTGCGCTGGGACCTGGGAACCATGGCACTGAGCTCGATCACCGGCTACGAAAGCGTCGAGAGCTTCAGCCGCGGCGACATCGACGGCGGCTTCGGCGCCGTGTTCCTGGGCCCGGGCAACTTCGGCCCGGGCTTCATCCCCTTCGACGCGGAAAGCGGCGACGGCCTGCCCAAGCACCGCCAGTTCACCCAGGAACTGCGCCTGGAAAGCACGGGCAAGGGTGCGCTGCAGTGGCTGGGCGGCGTGTATTGGTTCGACGAAGAACTGAACATCGACAGTTTCAACTTCAGCAGCCTGGGCGGCAACGCGCAGAACGGCTTTGCCACGCAGAAGCAGGACAACCAGGCCTGGGCCGTGTTCGGCAGCGTGAACCTGGACGTGAGCCCGCAGCTCAAGCTGCGCGGCGGCCTGCGCTACACCAAGGACGAGAAGGACTTCGTCGCCGACCGCCTGCAGGCGCCGCCCTTCAGCCCCACCTTCATCGGCCGCCGTACGGTCGACACCAGTGCCGACAACACCAGCGGCGACTTCAGCGCCACCTATGCCGTCAGCCCGACGATGAACGTCTACGGCCGGGTGGCCACCGGCTTCCGGGCGCCGTCGATCCAGGGCCGGCTGCTGTTCGGCGACACCCTGAGCGTGGCCCGCAGCGAGAAAGTCACCAGCTATGAGGCTGGCGTCAAGGCCGACCTGTTCGACCGGCGTGCGCGCGTGTCGGCCAGCGTCTTCAGTTACACCATCAAGGACCAGCAGCTCACCGCGGTGGGCGGTGCGGCCAACTTCAACCAGCTCATCAACGCCGCCAAGACCCAGGGCCAGGGCCTGGAATTCGACCTGCAGGCCTTCGTCACCGAAAACCTGCTGCTGACGCTGGGCGGCAGCTACAACGCGACCAAGATCAAGGACCCCGGCCTGCGGGTGGACGCCTGCGGCAGCGGCTGCACCGTGCTCGACCCGATCACCGCCCCGGCCAACCCGGCCGTCGGCAAGTTCGCGCCCACGGTGTCGATCGACGGCAACCCGTTGCCTCAGGCGCCAGAGGTCACGCTGAACTTCAGCGCACGCTACGGCTGGGCCGTGGCCGGCGGCGAAGCCTTCGTGATGACCGACTGGGCCTACCGCAGCAAGGTCAATTTCTTCCTCTACGAGAGCACCGAATTCACCGGCAAGGCCCTGCTGGAAGGCGGCCTGCGCGCGGGCTACAACTTCGGCGGCGGCAAGTACGAGGCGGCGGTGTTCGTGCGCAACATCGCCGACCAGATCCGCGTGGTGGGGGGCATCGACTTCAACAATCTCACCGGCTTCATCAACGAGCCGCGCACCTTCGGCGTTTCGTTCAAAGCCAACTTCTGATGCGCTGGGGGGTTGCCGCGCTGGCACTGGCGGCGACAGCCGCCGGGGCCCAGCCGGCCATCATCTTCGAGCTGGGCGGCAAGTTCGACAAGTCCTTCGGCCAGGCCGCCTGGCAAGGCGCCGAGCGCTGGAAGAAGGAGACGGGCAAGCCTTATCTGGAGTACGAGATCCAGAACGTCGCGCAGCGCGAGCAGGCCGCGCGCCGCTTTGCCCAGCGCGGTGCCAACCCGATCGTCGGCGTCGGCTTCCCGCAGGCCAGCGCGATCGAGGCGGTGGCGCGCGACTTCCCGAAGCTGCAGTTCGCCATCGTCGACATGGTGGTGAACCTGCCCAACGTGCAGAGCTTCGTTTTCCGTGAACACGAAGGTGCCTTCCTGGTGGGCGCGCTGGCCGCGCTGGCCAGCAAGACCGGCACGGTGGGCTTCGTCGGCGGGCAGGACATTCCGCTGGTGCGCAAGGTGCTGTGCGGCTACGAGCAGGGTGCGCGCTGGGCCAGGCCGCAGGTGAAGACGGTGTTCGCGATGACCGGCACCACCAACGCCGCCTGGACTGACCCGGCGCGCGGCGCCGAACTCACCAAGATCCAGGCTGCCCAGGGCGCGGACGTGATCTTCGCTGCCGCCGGCACCACCGGCCTGGGCGTGCTGCAGGCCGCGAAAGACCTGGGCATCCTGGGCGTGGGCGTGGACAGCAATCAGAACGGCCTGCACCCGGGCAACATCCTCACCAGCATGCTCAAGCGCACCGACGTGGCCGTGTACCAGGCCTTCCAGGGCGTGAAGCCGGGCGTGACGGCGCTGGGGCTGAAGGAAGGCGCGCTGGACCTGGCGTTTGATGAGCACAACGCGAAGCTGGTGACGCCGGCGATGCGGGCGAAGGTGGACGGGGCCAAGGCCGAGATCATCGCGGGCAGCCTGAAGGTCATCGACTTCACGGCGGCGAACGCCTGCCGATAGGCAAACGCCGATTCACCCGGGCCGCGAAGCCTGCAACATCGGGGGTCATGAACGCCACACTGCACCGCGCCGCGCGCCACCTGGTGCGGCTGCACGCCCTGCTGCGCCCCCTGCTGCTGCTGCTGCCGGCCGCCCTGGCCGCCCTGGCCGCCTGCGGGGGAGGCGGCGGCGACAGCGCAGCGCCGCCCGACCTGACCCCCACCGCCATCACCGCCCAGGCCGGCGCCAGTCAGTCCGGCACCGTGAACGCCGCCGTGGCCACGGCACCCGCCGTGCGCGTGAGCACGCGCGACGGCACGCCGGTGCCCGGCGTCGCCATCGGCTTTGCCATCGTCAGTGGCGGCGGCAGCGTCAGCGGCGCCAGCACCACCACCGACGCCGCGGGCGTGGCCACCGTGGGCGGCTGGACGCTGGGCAACACGGTGGGCGAGCAGCGCCTGTCGGCCCGCTCGCCGGGCCTGCCCGAGCTGAGCTTCAGCGCCATGGCCGCCCCGGCACCCGGCACCGGCGTGCTCGAACGCAGCGCCGGCAGCGACGGCCAGAGCGCCACCATCGGCAGCGCCGTGGCCGTGGTGCCGGCCGTGCGCGTGCGCGATGCCAGCGGCGCGCCGCTGGCCGGCGTGAGCGTGAGCTTCGCCGTCACGGCCGGCGGCGGCAGCGTGCAGAACGCCAGCGCCGTGAGCGACGCCACCGGCCTGGCCAGCGCCGGCCGCTGGACGCTGGGCAACGCCCCCGGCACGCACACGCTGCAGGCCAGCGCCGGCGGCTTTGCGCCCGCGAGCTTCAGCGCCACGGCGCTGGCCACCGGCGCGCCCACCTTCACGCGCAGTGTCTGGCTGGGCGGCCTGGCGGCGCCCTGGGACCTGGCCTTCGCGCCCGATGGCGCGGTGCTGTTCACCGAACGCAGCCGCGGCCTGAGCGTGCGCACCGGCGGCACGACACGATCCTTGTTCAGACCGACGGACTTCGTCGCGCAAGACCAGAGCGGCATGCTCGGGATGGCACTCGACCCCGGGTTCGCCAGCAACCGCACGCTCTACGTCTTCATGGGCAGCAACGCCGGCGGTGCCACCGACAACCGCATCGTGCGCCTGGTCGTCAACGCCGACTACACCGCCACCAGCAGCCGGCTCGACATCGTCACCGGCATCGCCTATTCAGGCGGCGCGCACAGCGGCGGCCGCATCCGCTTCGGGCCCGACGGGCTGCTCTACATCACCACCGGCGACAACCGCAGCGGCAGCGTGCCGCAGGCGCCCACCGTGCTGGGCGGCAAGGTGCTGCGCGTCACGCGCGACGGCGCCGCGGCCAGCGGCAACAACGCGCCGGCCGGCGTCGATGCGCGCGTCTTCACGCTCGGCCACCGCAACCCGCAGGGCCTGGCCTTCCGGCCCGAGGGCACGGCCACGCCAGGCCGGCCCTACCTGTGCGAACACGGGCCCGGCAACAACGACGAAGTCACGCCGCTCACCGCCGGCGGCAACGGCGGCTGGGATCCGCGCCCCACCGGCACGCCCGCCCGCTGCCCCGATGGATCGGCGAACAGTTACTGCGGCTACAACGGCTCGAACATGACGGACACGGCCCGCTTCCCCAGCGCGCTGCGCCCGGCCTGGACCACCGGCAACGTCAGCCAGGGCATGGCCGGCTGCGGCTTCGTGCCAGGCCCGGCCTGGCGCGACTGGAACGGCGCGCTCGCGGTGGCCCTGCTGTCGGGCCGCCGCGTGGAGATCCTGCGCCTGGCGGCCGACGGCAACAGCGCCACCAGCACCCGCATCCTCGACACCCTGAACGAGCGCATCCGCCTCGTCACGCCCGGCCCCGACGGCGCGCTGTGGGTGCTGACCGACGGCAAGACCGGCGGCGACGAGATCTGGCGGCTGGTGCCGGGCAGCTGAGGCCTGGCCGCTGAGGCCGGACGCCAGCCGTCACCGCAACGCTCACTCCAGCGTGAGCTTCTGCTCGCGCACCACGCGTCGGAACACCTCGAGCTCGGCGCGGATCTGCGCCGCAAACTCGGCCGGCGTGTTGCCCAGCACGACCGAGCCGGTGTCTTCGATGCGCTTGCGCACGCCAGCGTCCTGCACGATGGTGCGGGTGGCGCCGTGGATGCGGTCGACCACCTCTTTCGGCAGGTTCTTGGGGCCGACGAAGCCGTAGAACGCCATGCGGTTGACCGGCTCCATGCCCATCTCGGCAAAGGTGGGCACGTTCGGCAGCACCGCCAGCCGCGTGGGCGCGGCCACGACGATGGGCACCAGCCGGCCATCGCGGATGAACGGCAGCGACGAGGGCAGATTGTCGAACAGGATGGGCACCACGCCGGCCACGGTGTCGGTGATGGCCGGGCCGGAGCCGCGGTAGGGGATGTGCAGCACGAAGGTCTTGCTCATGACCTTGAACAGCTCCATCAGCAGGTGGTTGTTGCCCCCCGTGCCCGAACTGGCATAGCTGTGCTTGCCGGGGCTCTTGCGCAGCTCGGCGACGAAGCTGCGGAAGTCGCGGCCCGGGAACGACGGGTGCACCGCAATGACGTTGGGCGTGGCCGCGATGTTGCTGATGGGCGTGAGGTCGACCAGCGGGTCGTAGGGGTTGCGCGGGTTGATCGCCGGATTGGCGGCGGTGCTCGAGACGGTGCCCATGCCGAGCACGTAGCCATCGGCTGCGGCACGCACCACTTCCAGCGTGCCCACCGTGCCACCGCCGCCGGCGCGGTTCTCGACGATCATGTTCTGGCCGATGGTGGTCGACATGCGCTCGGCCACGATGCGGGCGATGATGTCCGTGGTGCCACCAGGCGCAAAGGGCACGATCAGGCGCACCGGCTTGTTGGGGTAGGCCTGGGCGCGGGCCGCCAGGGGAAGCGAGGCGCCAGCCGCAGCGGCCAGGAGCGCACCGAGGTGCTGTCGACGATCCATGGGGAGAGAGTCCTTCGATTAAGCGTGGGCAAGACGGAGGCGTATCAGGGCTTTGCAGCGTGGGCGCTTCGTGGTGTGCGGGCTTCAGCGAGCTTCCGCGCGCGCCGGATTGTGTTCGGCTGCCGGGCCCTGTGACAGGCAATGGCCCCACTCGCTGGGCGTGTTGACCCGGACGTGACGGCACTCGGCCTGAAGGAAGGCGCGCTGGACCCGGCCTGAGACGCGCACAACGCGAAACGGGTGACGCCGGCGATGCGGGCCTGCGTTGATGCGGCCAAGGCCAGGATCATCGCGGGCAGCTGGAGGGCGGTGGACTCCGCGGTGGTGAACGCCTGCCGTCAGGAGTGCCGACGCCGCCGCTCGGTGCAGCGAAGCGGGGGTCGAGAAGCGTGGGTCGAGAAGCGGGGGTCAGAAGCCGGCCGCGGCAGCGGCTTCAGAAGCTGGAACCAGGCTGGGTCAAGAATTCCGCTTCGGCCGCGGTCGACTCGCGCCCCAGGATCGCGTTGCGGTGCGGATAGCGGCCGAAGCGGTCGATGATCGCCTTGTGGCGCAGTTCGAAGTCGTGGTTGTTCGCGGGCGCGTGGTCACGAAACAGACGCAGCGCGGTCTCGTGGATCAGAGCGGACTCGCTGTGCATGTAGGGCATGTAGAGGAAGACGCGCCGCTGCTCTTCCAGCAGAAGGTCGGCGCCGGCGGCGACGGCTTCCTGGGCCAGGGCCAGCGCCAGGGTGTCGGTCCCGAAAGCGCGGGGCTGACCGCGGAAGATGTTGCGCGGGAACTGGTCGAGCACGATGACCTCGGCCAGCCGACCGGGTGGTGTGGCACGCCACTCGAAAAGCTCGGCGCGTGCCGCCTGATCGAACAGGTGGCCGAAGCGCTGACCGACGAGCTGGTCGAAGGCCGGGTCGACCTTCCACCATTGCGCCGGTTCGATGTCGTTGAACCAGAAGTCCAGGACGCTTTGGAACATGGCGGGTCTTCCGAAGAGGGATGCCTCGGGGAGGCGGGCTCGCAGCTTAGCGTGGCCGTCGGGCGACGACGGCTTTGCGGTAACCCGACCGTGTTTGCGATCAGGTTCTATCGACCCTTCAGCGACATGCGCGGCGCTGAACTCGGCGCCCCGAAGCCGCCGGCCAGAAGGTGCTCGCGGTACAGGGCGCCATGCCCTGGGATGCGGACTTCAAGCAGCAACTGTGCGCCGGCATCGACGGCTTCAGCCAGACGGCTTGTATCGCCGTCTGGCGTTCGGCAGGCACAAGGCCCCTTCCGGGCCCTTGTGTCCGGCCTCACCCTGCACGCCGCCGTGCGTTGCGCCGCAGATGACCGCCAGGCGCTGGAACAACTGTGCCGCGACATCGCCCGGCCGGCCCTGGCCAACGAACGCGTGCAGAGCAACACCGCCGGCCAGGTGGTGCCGCAAGTGCCTGAGGCGCCCGCCGGGCTCAAGCAGCGGCGGGCGCGGCCGAAAACATGCCATGTGCCGTGTGGCGCTCATGGAGGGGCATGTGCGGGTTGAGTCGCTGAGTTATCGCGCCGAGGGCGCCTGGAGCCGGGCTCTGCCGGTTCACCTGGACAGCCCGCAGACCCTGGTTCTGGCCTTCGGCGCGCGGCGTTACGGCCCTGAAGGCCCATCGAACGAGCCGCTGCAGGCGCCCCTGCGCGATCTGGTGGCCGGCTTTCCGCAGTCGGCCGTGGTGGGTTGCTCGACCTCGGGCGAAATCGAAGGCTCCCGCGTCGATGACGGTACCGTCAGCGTGGCGGTGTGCCGCTTCGAGCACAGCCGAGTGGTGACCGCGCTCACGCCCATCGCCGGCGCCGAAGACTCCGGCGCGGCCGGCGCGCGCCTGGCTGCAGGGTTGCCGGCCGAAGGGCTGCGCGCGGTCTTCGTGCTGTCAGACGGCCTGGGCGTGAACGGCACGCCGCTGGTGGCGGCGCTGTCGCGCGGGCTGCCGGCCGGGGTGCGCGTCGCGGGTGGCCTGGCCGGTGACGGCAGCCGCTTCGAAAGCACCTGGGTACTGGCCGGCGGCACCGTGCGGCCGGGCCAGGTGTGCGCCGTGGGCCTGTATGGCGAACGCCTGCAGGTGGGCGGCGGGCACCAGGGCGGCTGGTCGGACTTCGGCCCCTTGCGCCGCATCACACGTTCCGAAGGCAACGTGCTGTTCGAACTGGACGGCCGGCCTGCGCTCGACCTGTACAAGGAATACCTGGGCCGGCTGGCCGATGGCCTGCCGGGCGCGGCGCTGCTGTTTCCGCTGTCGATACGCTGCCCGCGCGGCGGCACCGAAACGCTGGTGCGCACCATCCTCGGCATCGACGAAGTGCGCCGTTCGATGACCTTCGCCGGCGACGTGCCGCAAGGTTTCGAAGCGCGCCTGATGCGCACCACCGGTGACGGCCTCGTCAACAGCGCCGGGCTGGCGATGGCGGGGGCCGTGAGCGACTTTCCCGGGCTGGCAGGCGAGGGTGCGGCGGGCGGCCACGCCGCCGCAGCGCAAAGCCTGGTGATCTCGGTCAGCTGTGTCGGCCGCCGCCTGGTGCTGGGCGAGCGCACCGAGGAGGAAGTCGAATCCTTGATGGAAGGCGCGCCCCCTGGCGCGGTGCACGTGGGCTTCTACTCGTATGGCGAGATTGCCGCTGGCTGCAGCGGCAGCTTGAGCCAGTTGCACAACCAGACCATGACCGTCACCGTATTGCGAGAGGTATAGCCCGATGGCACCCGCGGCATGGCACCCCACCTTGCAGCGCCAGCTCCAGCGCGTGGGGCTGGACCTTGCCGCGCTGGCGCAGGCCCCCGGCACGGCGGGTCTGCCGGCGTTGCTGGAGCGTGTGAGCCGCGCCTACACCGACGCCGAGCAGGACCGCTACCTGCTCGAACGTTCACAGGAAGTGGCGTCGCGCGAGATGGGCGAACTGCATGCGCAGCTGGCGGCGAGCCAGGCGCGGCTGGCGAGCCTGCTGTCGCTGTCGTCCGACTGGGTGTGGGAACAAGATGCCGCCTTGCGCTTCAACTACGTGTCTGCGCACACCACCGATGTCGGCGACGATCTCGCCGCGCTGCTGAGTGGCAAGCACGCGCTGCTCGACCTCGAAGTCCAGGGCGAGGGCGGACCGGCTGCGTTCGCAGCCCTGGTGGCCGCGCGCAGCGCCTTTCGCAACATCGTCTGCGGCGTGCGTGAACCGGGCCACGCGCGCTACTACGTGCGCATCAGCGGAGAGCCGGTGTTCGTGGACGGCGAGTTCCGCGGTTACCGCGGCGTGGGCTCCGACGTCACCCAGGTCACCCTGGCCGAGCAGCGGGTGCAGCAACTGGCCCGCTACGACGTGCTGACGGGCGTGGCCAACCGCAGCATGTTCGTGCAGCAACTGGAGCATGCGCTGGAGCGGGCGCGGCGCGCCGGTGCCAGCCTGTCGGTGTTCTTCATCGACCTCGACCGGTTCAAGGCCGTCAACGACACGCTGGGCCACGATGCCGGCGACGAACTGCTGAAGACCGTGGCCAAGCGTCTGACAGGCCTGCTGCGCGGGGCCGACATCGTGGGTCGGCTGGGCGGCGACGAGTTCGTGGTGCTGCTCGACGGCAACCCCGATGTCACCACGCTGACGAAGATCGCCGGCCGTGCGCTCACCGAGCTGGCCGAGCCGCTGCACCTGGCAGGACGGCCGATTCAGGTGAGTGCCAGCGTGGGCATCAGCCGGTTCCCTGACGACGCCATCGACGCCGCCACGCTGCTGAAGTGCGCCGACACCGCCATGTACCTGGCGAAGGCGCGCGGCAAGAACAACTTCCAGTTCTTCACGCCGCAGCTGGCCGACCGCGCGGCGGCCCAACTGTCGTTGGAAGGCGAGCTGCGGCAAGCCATCCAGAACCACGAACTTCGGCTGCACTACCAGCCGAAGTTCGATGTGTGCAGCGGCGCGCTGCTGGGCATGGAGGCGCTGGTGCGCTGGCAGCACCCGCGGCGCGGCTTGCTGGCGCCGGGCGAGTTCATCGCGCTGGCCGAGGAAAGCGGCCTCATCGTGCCCATGGGCCGCTGGGTGCTGGAAGCCGCCTGCCGGCAGATGCAGGAATGGCAGCAAGCCGCCATGGCACCGCCGCGCTGTTCGGTGAACGTCTCGGCGCGCCAGTTCTCGCATCCCACGCTGGTGGACGAAGTCAGCCACGCGCTGAAGGCCGCCGGCTTGCCGGCCAGCCTGCTGGAGATCGAGGTCACCGAAAGCGTCCTGATGGCCGATGCCGAGCGCGCGCAGCAATCGCTCAAGCGCCTGCATGCGCTGGGTGTGCAGATCGCCATCGACGACTTCGGCACCGGCTATTCGTCGCTGGCCTACCTCAAGCGCTTTCCGGCGCAGACGCTGAAGATCGACCGCTCTTTCGTCGACGGTCTGCCGATGGACCGTGACGATGCCGCCATCACCCGTGCCGTCATCTCGCTGGCGCACAGCCTGGACATGCGCGTGGTGGCCGAGGGCGTGGAAACCGAGAGCCAGCTTCGGTTCCTGGCTGAAGCCGGGTGTGACGAAGCACAAGGTTTCCTGCTCGGCCGGCCCTTGCTGCCCGAACGCATGGCCGAACTGATGACTGAACGGATGGCCGGGGGCGCGGCCTCTCGGCCCGCCGGCCCAGGCCCCAGCATGGCGGCATCCACAGCGCCGAGCCGAAATTCCCCCTGACCAGCTCCGCACTCCAGGGGCCGATGGGCCGAAAGACCTGCTCGACAGCCGCCGCCCCTGGGTTGAGGCCACCAAGGCCCGCGCCCCCGGCTTCTTCGCCCGCCTGGCGCGGCAGCAGAGTCCGCGCTGAATCTGGACAGGCTGCGCCGACAACCGCTTGCCGGCCAACGAGATCACGGACCTGGACCCGGCCGAGGTCTTCCTGCACCGCAAGGTGGCCAACCTGGTGGTGCACAGCGACCTGAACGCGCTGAGAACCATCCAGCACGCGGTGGAGCACCTGTTCGTCAAGCCCATCGTGGTGGTGGGTCACCACGGCTGCGCAGGCGTGCGCGTCGCCCTGCGCGGCCTGCGCATCGGCCCGGCCGCCCACTGGCTGGACCACCTGCCGCCCGAGCAGCAGGAAGACATGCTGTGCGAGATGAACGTCATCGAACAGCCGGGCAACGTGACGCTGTCCACCGTGACCCAGGACGCCTGGGCGCGCGGCCAGCCCGTGGCCGTGCACGGCTGGACCCACGGCCTGAAGGACGGCCTGCCCAAGGACCTGGGCCTCACCATGCAGGCGCACACCGAGCTGGCGGATGCTTTCGCGCGAGCCCTCAAGCGCTACCCGCGAGACGACAGCGCCGGCCTGGTTCGGGCAACGCATCAGCACCACGAATTCCTCGCCGCCGAAGCGGAACAGGTGTTCATGACAGCGCAAGCCACTGCGCATCAGGCGTGACAGCAGCAGCACCTCGTCGCCCATCAGTGCGCTGCGGCGCCGACGACGCCAGGCGCTGGAACAGCTGTGCCGCTACATCGCCCGGCCGGCCCTGGCCAACGAACGCGTGCAGACCAACACCAGCGGGCAGGTGGTGCTCAGGTCCAAGACTGCGTGGCGCGACGGGACCACGCACCTGGTCATGTCGCCGCCGGCCTTTTTTCTCAAGTGGTCTCCCGCTGTCGAAGCCGAACATCGACCAAGGCTTCGTGCGCAGTGCCCCGAACCGCCGCGGACGGAGCGGTCATGGGCTTGCCGGGTATCGGGCTGGGAACAGACAAAGGCCACCGGTTCGGGGGCCTCTCGCGTGAGGACTTCGCGCTTCGCCTGCTGCGCGCGGGCTGGCGCTGGCCAGCGTCAACCGGCTTCAATCGGCGCCGGCGGCGATGTGAACTGCTTTTGACCCTCACCTTGACGATTCACCTTCTGTGCTTCCGCAGTGGAATGAAGTCACTGCGCACCAACCTACGCCGTCCACCCAGGTGGCTCCGTCGATAAGTGGCCATCGACCGCCTTGCGGCCGCCGATGGCATGCCAGTGCTGCCACAGCGACGACAGGTGTCGCGCTGGGCTGATTCACCCACATCCCTCGGAGCCCCCGCATGTCCCTGATCCGCAAGGCCACGGCCACCAAAGACGCCCCCCAAGCACTGCAGGCCATCGCCGGCAGCATTGCCAAGAACGTGGCGCGCGACGCCGACGTGCAGCGCAAGCGCGCGCGCACCCTGGCCAAGCAGCAGCAGGCCAGCGAGCGCGTGGCAGCCGCCGCCACGCAGTTGGCATCAGGCATCAACGAGGCGGCTTCGGCAGCAGAAGAACTCAAGCGCGCGGCAGCACAGATCGCCACCGGTGCCGAAGAGGCATCGGGCGCTGCACAGGAATCGCTGGCTGCCATCACGCAGGTCTCGACCTCGATCACGCGTCAGATGGCCGCCGTCGGCCAGGCCCAGCGCAAGGCAGAAGCCATGCAGAGCCTGGCTGCCGAGATCAACGGCCAGGTGGAAGCCACCGTCAACAACGTGACGACCGCCGCGCAGCGGCAGGGAGAGAGCGTAAAGATGGTGGCTGAACTGGAACGCCAGGCCGCGAATATCGGCGAGATCGTCAAGGCCGTTGCGCGCATCGCCGACCAGACCAACCTGCTGGCGCTGAACGCCGCCATCGAAGCCGCACGGGCCGGTAAGCACGGCAAGGGCTTTGCAGTCGTCGCCGACGAAGTGCGCACGCTGGCTGAAACCTCGGAGAAGAGCGCCAAGCAGATCCAGGACCTGGTGGGCCAGATCCAGGGCGAGGTAAAGACCATCGCCGAAGGCATCAACGAAGGCGCCGAGGCCGTGCGCGCGGAAGTCGAGAAGAGCACGCTGATCCTTCAGCAACTCGAGCAGATCCGCCGGGACGCCGCCACCATTGCCGGAGGTGCGGTGGAGATTGCCACCGCCGCAGCACAGAGCAACGTCGCCGCGCAGCAGGCGCTGAAGGGATCGGAGCAAATCGCATCGGCGTCGACCGAACAGTCCAGCGCCTGCGAGGAAGCCAACAAGACCGTCACCGAGCAGACCACCGCGCTGTCGCAATGCGAACAGACCGCAGCCGGCCTGTCGGAGATCGCCGACGAACTGAAGAACAGCACCGACATCGCCAAGAGCGCCGAGGAAGTGGCCAGCTCTGCCGAAGAGCTTTCGAGCGCAGTGCAGGAGATCAACCGTTCTGCCGCGCAGATCATGGTGGCCCTGGACCAGATTCGCAAAGGCGCGCAGACGCAGGCCGCGGCCAGCGCGGAATCGGCCGCGGCAGTGTCGCAGATCGAGAAGGGCGCCGAGATCGCCGAGAGCCGGGCCTCGCAAGGCAACGAGCGCGCGCAGGCCATCGCCGCGCTGATGGGCGAGAACAAGAAGAACATCGACGGCTTGATCAGTGGCATTTCGGTGAACGTTGGCACCACCGAGGTGAGCATCAAGCAGGTCAAGGATCTGGAGCTGGTGTCGCGCAAGATTGACAAGATCGTCGACGCCATCACGCAGGTGTCAGTGCAGACCAACATGCTGGCCGTGAACGGCAGCATCGAGGCGGCGCGCGCAGGCGATTTCGGCAAGGGCTTCGTCGTCGTGGCCACCGACATCCGCAACCTGGCGCACGACTCGGCCGAGAACGCCGACCGCATCAAGGACATGGTCAAGGCCATTCAGGACCAGATCGGCCTGGTGGGCCGCGACCTGGCATCCATCGTCGCCTCGGCGCTGAGCGAGGTGGAGAAGGCCAAGGTCATCACCTTGGGACTGAACACCATCGAAGGCGACATCGCCGAGATCCAGAAGGGCAATCGCGAAGCCGTGTTGGCCGCACAGGAGATTGCTGCCGCTGTGGGCCAGGTCAAGGTGGGTGTTGAGCAGATCTCGGCCGCCGCAGCCGAAGCCGAGAAAGCTGCCGAGCAGGCCGCCGCGGCGGCCAAGCAGCAGTCGCAAGGTGCCGAGGAACTGTCCGCCGCCATCGAGGAAATCGCCTCGCTGGCCGACGAACTGCAGAGTGCCTGAGGTGGGCGATGAGCAGCTCCCTGAACAACGTACCCGGCCGCGCCGGGCCTGACAGCGACGACCATCAAGACGGCGCCGGCCATGCCAATCAGTTCGTCACCTTTTCGGTGGCGGGCGAGCTGTTTGCCGTGCCCATGGCGCCCGTGCAGGAGATCATCCGCGTGCCCGGAGTGGCGCAACTACCGCTGGCACCACGCACGCTGGACGGTCTGGCCAACCTGCGCGGCCGCGTGCTGCCCATCATCAACCTTCGCCGCCTGTTTGGCTGCGACGAGCGCAGCAACGACGACGCCACGCGCGCCCTGGTCATCAACCTGGGCCAGCCGCTGGGCTTCGTGGTCGACCGCGTTGCCAGCGTCGTGACCATCGAGCCCGGCGAGATCGAAGCTGCCGACAGCATCCAGACCGTCGTCAACGCCGACTACCTGACGGGCGTGATCAAGCGCGTCCGGCCCGGCGGCGGCCACGACATGCTGCTGTGCATCGATTTCGCACGCCTGATCGAAGGCCAGTTCAGCCACGTGGGCGGTGGCGGCGTGGGCACCGACCGTGCTGCCGCGGCCCAGTCCGGAGTTGCAGCCAACACACAGGCCGTCGACGAAGGCGCCGGCGAGACCAGCGATGAATTGCGTCTGGTTTCGTTCTCGGTGGCCGACCAGGAATACGCCCTAGACATCGCCGAGGTTCAGGAGATCGTTCAGCTGCCCGAGCACGTGAACGAGCTTCCCAACACGCCGCCGCATGTGTTGGGGGTGATGTCGTTGCGTCAGCGCCTGCTGCCGCTGGTGAGCCTGCGCACGCTGTTCGGCCTGCCACGGCTGCCCTATGCCGAACAGCACCGCATCGTGGTGACGGCCTTGCCGGGCGGCCTGAACGTGGGGCTGGTGACCGACTCCGTCAAGGAGGTTCTGAGCGTGCCACGCGCCCAGGCCGAGCCCATGCCCGGAATGCTGTCCGCCGACCAGCAACTGGACGAGTTCTCTTCCATCTGCAGGCTGGACGGCGGCAAGCGTCTGGTGTCGATCATCGCCACTGACAAGCTGCTGCGCATGCCGGCCATCGAAACCGCGCTGGCAGCGGCAGGCGCCGCCGCCAGCCAAAACGCCAAGGAAGCAGCGATGACGCAGCAAACCGATGCCGAGCGCAGCGACGACGACACCACCAGCGACGACGACACCCAGGTGGTGATCTTCCGCCTGGGCGCCGAGGAGTTCGGCGTGCCCATCATGAGCGTGCAGGAAATCGTGCGCGTGCCCGAGACGCTGACACGCGTACCGCGCACGCCGGCCTTCGTCGAAGGCGTGATCAACCTGCGCGGCACGGTGCTGCCGGTGATCGACCAGCGCAGCCGCCTGGGCCTGCCGGCCATCGAGCGCAACGACCGCCAGCGCATCATGGTCTACCTGCTGAACGGCATGCGCACCGGCTTCATCGTCGACTCGGTGGCCGAGGTGCTGCGCATCCCGCGCGGGCGCATCGTTGCTGCGCCTGCGATGTCCGACGAGCAGAGTCAGCTCATCAGCCGCGTGGCCAACCTGGATGGCGAAAAGCGCCTGGTGATGCTGATCGACCCGCGGCACCTGCTGCAAGGCCGCGAGGTGCAGGACATCCAGGGCCTGGGTGGCACTGCGATGGAAGCGGAACCGCTGGCCAAGGCAGCGTGAAAGACATCGAAAGCGCGGTCGTGCCGCCAGCGGAAAAGACACGATGAAGAAGGTCCTGATCGTTGACGACTCGGCCTTGATGCGCAAGTTGCTGGCGGGCGTGCTCATGGAAGGCGGCTACGAGGTCAAGAGCGCGCGCAACGGTGTCGAGGCCGTCGAGCTGGTGGTGCAGTGGCAGCCCGACGTGGTGACGCTTGACATCAACATGCCCGAAATGGACGGGCTGACGGCGCTGTCGCTGATCATGTCGGCGCGGCCCACGCCGGTGGTCATGGTCTCGTCACTGACCGAGAAAGGTGCGCTGGCCACCTTCGAAGCGCTGGCCCTGGGCGCGGTAGACTTCATCCCCAAACCCGGCGGCACGATCTCGCTGCATGTCGACGACATCAAGGTGATGTTGCTGGACAAGGTGCGCAGCGCTTCGCGGGCGCGCCTGAGCACCCGCCCGGCCGCCGGCCGCAACCCGCCAGCGACGTCGCGGCTCGCGCGAACGGCACCCGCCGCGCAGCCGCGGGTGGCTGGGTTTGCATCATCGGCCGCTCCGGTCTCGGCGGCACCCGATGCCCTTGCCCCGACCCCCGGCAAGCCAGTGGGCCGCGTACCCGGCCTGGTGCTGATCGGCGTTTCCACCGGTGGCCCGCGCACGCTGGAAGACATCCTGCCCAAGCTCTCGGCGCACTTTCCGTGGCCGGTGCTGGTGGCGCAGCACATGCCCGCCAATTTCACCGACACCTTCGCGCGGCGCATGGACAGCCTGTGCGCCCTGAAGGTGGTGGAAGTGTCCGCACCCATGCCGCTGCAGGCCGGCCACGTCTACATCGGCCGCGGCGGCACCGACCTCACCGTCACCGACCGCGCCGGCACGCTGTACGCCGTATCGCGGCCCGAGACACCGGGCGTGCTGTGGCATCCCTCGGTGGAGATCTTGGTCGATACCGCCATGCAGCACCTGCCAGCCAACCGGCTGGTGGGCGTGATGCTCACCGGGATGGGCAACGACGGCGCGGCATCGATGGCCAAGCTGCACGC
Organism: Burkholderiales bacterium Ga0077543; assembly: GCA_001464055.1. Lineage (GTDB taxonomy): Bacteria > Pseudomonadota > Gammaproteobacteria > Burkholderiales > Burkholderiaceae_C > Rubrivivax. Next base: position 139,185 of record LNET01000100.1, on the reverse strand, counting down.
GGCCGGCGGCAAGACGATTGCCGAATCGGCCGACACGGCGGTGGTCTTCGGCATGCCGGCCGAACTGATCGAGCGCCGCGGCGCCAGCCTCGTGCTGCCCTGCACCGGCATCGCCGCACAGCTGCGCCTGTGGCTGCAATAGCGCCGTGGCATGTGAACCCGTGACCCGTCTCGTACTTCAATCAACGACAAGAAACAACAGGACAAGGCCATGGGATTGAAAAAAGCCAGTGACAGCCCGGTGGGACTGCGCCAGGTCGAAGACCGCGAGTACCCGCGCGACACCGACGGCCTGGTGGCGCAGCTGGCCGACGCCGACGCCAACGTGCGCCGCTGGGCAGCGCGTGACCTGGCCGCCCACCCGCAAGCCGCCGCGGTCGTGTGCGCCCGCGTGGCGGTGGAAACCGACGCCAGCGTGCGCGCCGTGCTCTTCAGTACCGCCGCGGCGCTGGGCGGGCCGGTCGTGGTGCAGGGCATGGTGGAGCTGCTGCGCAGCGAAGACCCTGGCGTGCGCAACGGCGCCATCGAGATGCTGGCCAGCGCGCCGGACGCTGTGGCGCCACACATCGACCGCCTGCTGCAGGACGCCGACAGCGACGTGCGCATCTTCACCGTGAACCTTCTTGGCGACCTGCGTCACCCCAGCGTGCCGCGCTGGCTGGCCCAGGTGCTGCACACCGAAGAGCAGGTCAACGTGGTGGGCGCCGCACTGGAAGTGCTGGCCGAGGTGGGTGGACCCGAAGCCCTGCCGGCGCTGAAGGCGGCCAGGCGGCGCTTTGCCGCCGACCCCTACATCGGCTTCAGCGTGGACCTGGCCGTGGAACGCATCGAGTCGGCATGAAGACACCGACGCTGGCGTCAACGCAGGCGGTCGCGGCCCTCATCACCGACGCGGACTTCGCGAAGTTCGCCGAGTACTTCCACCGCAAGACCGGCATCCACTTCGACGCTGGCAAGCGCTACTTCGTCGACAAGCGGCTCGTCGAGCGCATCGAGGCCACCGGCTCGTGCAGCTTCCGCTCGTACTTCGTGATGCTGCGCTTCGAGGCCGACGGCGCCGAGATGCAGCGCCTGGTCAATGCGATGACGGTCAACGAGACCTACTTCTTCCGCGAGGCCTACCAGTTCGACTGCATGGTGAACAACATGCTGGACGAAGTGGCGGCGCGCAAGCTGCCAGGTTCGCGCATACGTATCTGGTCGGTCCCGTCGTCCACCGGCGAAGAGCCTTACTCCATCGCGATCTACCTGCTGGAACGCTGGGCGCAGATCGACCGTTACGACGTCGAGATCTTCTCCTCGGACATCGACACCTCGGTGCTGGCCGCGGCCGAGCGCGGCGTCTATTCCAGGCGCGCGGTGGAGCAGCTTCCGCCAGCCTACCTGCGCAAGTACTTCACACCGCACGGGCCCGACGAGTGGCGCATCTCGCGCGACCTGGTCAGCGCAGTGGAGTTCAGCCGCGTGAATCTGAGCGAAGCCGCCGACACGCGCCGCTTCCGCGACATCGACATCGTCTTCTGCCGAAACCTGCTGATCTACTTCGACGACCTTTCGCGCCGCGTCGCGGCCGAGGCGCTGTTCGACGCCATGAGCCCGGGCGGCTTCATCTGCCTGGGGCATTCCGAATCGATGAGCCGCATGTCATCGCTCTTCACCGTGCGCCGTTTTCCCGACGCCATGGTCTACCAGAAGCCTGTCTGACGCCTGCCATGAACCCACGCCAAGCCCGCATCCTCGTCGTCGACGACGCCGCCACCGTGCGCATGTACCACCGCAAGCTGCTGGGCGATACCGGCTGGCACACCGACGAGGCGCTCAACGGCGTGGAAGCGCTGGAGCGCGTGCACGCCCAGGACGAGGACACCGCTTACGACCTGTATGTGGTGGACGTCAACATGCCGCGCATGGACGGCTACAGCTTCGTTCGCGAACTGCGCAAGCTTGACGCCCGCCACCAGGCTCCAGTGGTGATGGTGTCCACAGAAGCCGGCCCGCATGACGCCAGCCGCGCGCTGGACGCTGGGGCCAACTGCTATCTCGTCAAGCCGGCGCGCCCCGCGGACATGGTGTTGACGGCTGCGCTGCTGCTGGGCGATGCCGCCACCGCACTGAGGGCCGCCGAAGGAACGATGAAGGGAGCGCGGGCATGAACCAGGCGGAATTGCTGGACCAGTTTGTCATCGAGGCGCGCGAGTGCCTGGAAGCCATCGGCAAGCGGCTGCTCGACGTAGAGCGCGACCCCGGGAACACCACGCTGCTGAACGACCTGTTCCGTTCCGTCCACACCCTCAAGGGCAACTGCGGGCTGTTCGAGTTCAAGCCGCTGGAACGCGTGGTGCATGCCGGCGAAGACCTGCTGGACCGCGTGCGCAATGGCACCCTGGCCTACAGCGCCGAGCTGGCCGACGCGCTGCTGGACGCCATGGACTACAGCGCCCAGCTGGTGGACCAGATCGAGCAAGGCGGGCGCTTCGAGGACGGGGCCGAACAGAAGTCACTGGCGCACGCCCAGGCGCTGCGCAAGCTGCTGAACGGGCCTGATGCCGTGACCGTGGCCAGCGCAACCGCAACGGTGCCTGCCAGCGCCACGGGCGCTGAAACGGCCGCCGCCATGGCGGCCGCCCCGCCCGCTGCCGAACCAGCCCCCGACTGGCTGGCCTGCCTGGCCCCCGAACTGTGCGCCGCTCAGCCCGACGCCACGGCCTGGCGCTACACGCCGGAAGAAGGATGCTTCTTCAAGGGCGAAGACCCCTGGCGCCTGGCCTGCACCACACCCGGCCTGTTGGCCGTGGCGGTGACCAGCCAGCAACCCTGGCTCCAAGGCGACGCGCTGGTGCAGTGGGACTGCTACCAGTGCAACCTGGACATCGTGCTGCTGAGCAGCGCGCCCCGCAGCGAGGTCGAAGCGCATTTCCGCTGCGTATCAGAGCAGGTGCAGGGCTACGCGCTGCGCGACCCGGGACCGGCGACGACGGCCGCTTCGCTGCAAACGGACGCGCCGGCCGCCACCGCCCGCCAGGCCACTGCCGCCGAGCGTCTGGTGCGCCAGCGGGCGCAGGCATTGCACAGCGACCAGTTGAGCGTGCTCTCGCGCGGCGCCGCTTCGTCGGGCACGGCCGCGGCCGCACGCGTCGTGCTGGAACGTCTGGCGCATTGGGTCGATGAGGCCACCGCCGATGCTGGCAGTGCCGCCGAGCCGATCCGAGCCACGAACGCTGGCTATTCGCTTCACGATGCCAACGCCAACGCCGCCGACATCAGCCGACGCAGCGACGAAGCCGCCGGCGGACCGGCCCAAAAGGTGCTCAAGGTCGGCCAGGAGAAGGTCGACCGGCTGATGGACCTCATCGGCGAGATGGTGGTGGCCAAGAACAGCCTGCCTTATCTCGCGCAGCGCGCCGAGAGCCAGTTCGGCCAGCGCGAGCTGGCCCGAGAGATCAAGGCCCAGTACACCGTCATCAACCGCATCGCAGAGGACATGCAGCACGCCATCATGCAGGTGCGCATGCTGCCCGTGGGCGCGGTGTTCCAGCGCTTCGGCCGCCTGGTCCGGGACATTTCGCGCAAGCTGGGCAAGGAAGTGCGGCTGGTCATCGAAGGCGAGGAGACCGAGGCCGACAAGAATGTCATCGAGCCGCTGGCCGACCCGTTGATCCACATCCTGCGCAACAGCCTGGACCATGGCATCGAGACGCCAGAGGTGCGACGCGCGGCGGGCAAGCAGCCCTCGGGCACCATCCGTATCCAGGCCCGTCAGGAAAGCGACCGGGTGATCATCGAGATCAGCGACGATGGCGCCGGCGTCAACGCCGCCCGCGTGCGCGCCAAGGCGGTGGAACGCGGGCTGATCCCGGCCGACCGCGCCGCCAGCTTGAGCGAGCACGAAGCGGTGCAACTGATCTTCCTGCCGGGCTTTTCCACCGCCGAGACCATCTCCGACCTCTCCGGCCGGGGCGTGGGCATGGACGTGGTGCGCACTGCGGTGGAACGCATCAACGGCGCAGTGGAACTGAGCAGCATGCAGGGCAAGGGCACGACGATCCGCCTGTCGCTGCCGCTCTCCATGGCGGTCACCAACGTGATGGTGGTCGAGAGCGCCGGCCGCCGATTCGGCGTGCCGATGGACCTGATCGTCGAGACCGTGCGCGTGCACGGCGACGACATCCACCATTTCAAGCAGGCCCGTACCACGGTGCTGCGCGGACGTATCGTGCCGTTGCGCGCGCTGAACGACCTGCTGGCGCTGGACACCGAACCTTCTCTGAACGCCGAAGGCGAGTTCGCCGTGCTGGTGGTACGCATCGGCACCGAGCCGGTGGGCCTGCTGGTCGACCAGTTCAACGGCGCCAGCGACATCATCCTGAAGCCCCTGGAAGGCGTGCTGGCCGGGCTGACCGGCTTTGCTGGCACGGCGCTGATGGGCGACGGAGGCGTGCTGATGGTCTTGAACCCCAAGGAGCTTCTGACATGACGATCCGCTACCTGAAGAAGCACGCCGCGCTGGAAGGCGTGGTGGGTGTCGAGGACGCCGAGACGCTGGCGCAGTGGTTGCAGCAGCAGGCCAGGCCCGCCGTGCACCTGGGCAAGTGCGAACACCTGCACGCGGCGGTGCTGCAGGTGCTGCTGGTACTGCGGCCCCGGATCACGGGTGTACCGGCAGACCCGTGGTTGGCCGCTGTGGTGCAACCGGCCGCCGCCACAGGCTGACCGACATGGCGGGCCATTCCGTGCGCACAGCGCGGCAGATGCTCAACCGACAACTGCCTTGGGCGGCAGGCGGCCTGGGTCTGGCCGCTGCAGCGCTGATGGCCTGGACGCTGCAGCAGCAGATCGACCACGGCTTGCCGGGGCGCCACTGGGAACCCTGGCTGGTGTTCGGCCTGGGCGGCCTGGCGGCCGTGCTCATGGCGACCCTGTTGACCGTCCAACGTCGCGCACAGGACCGCGCCGAGAGCTCGGCGCTCCGCCTGGGCACCGACCTGGAACGCATGGCCCTGGCGGCGCGCAAGACTTTCGACGCCGTGATCATCACCGACGCCGCGCGCCGCATCACCTGGGTGAACGCCGGCTTCGAGCGCATCACCGGTTGGTGCTTCGACGAGGTGCTGGGCCAGAGCCCCGGAGCGCTGCTGCAAGTGCCCGAGACAGACCGGGCGACGATTGCCAGCCTGCGTGCGGCCCTGGATGGAGGGCAACCCTTCAACGGGGAGCTGCTGAATCGCCACCGCCGCGGCCATCTGTACTGGATCGAAGTCGGCATCCAGCCGCTGTTCGATGCGCAGGGAGCAGTGAACGGCTTCCTGGCGGTGCAGCGCGATATCACGGCGGCCCGCGAGGCGACGCGTGCGCTGGCTGCCGAACGCCACCGGCTGCAACGCATCATCAACGCCACCCAGGCCGGCACCTGGGAACACAACCTGATCACCGGCGAGAACAACAACAGCCGGCGCTACGCGGAGATGCTGGGCTACTCGCTGGAGGAGTTCACCTTGCCCGGCGCGCCGAAGTTCATGCAGTTCGTGCACCCTGACGATGCACCGTCCGTGGAGTGTGCGCGCAACGCCCACTTGCACGGCCTGACGCGCGAGTACGGCTGCGAGTTCCGCATGCGACACAAGGCAGGACACTGGATCTGGGTCAAAACCTTGGGCCAGGTGGTGGAACGCAGCGCCAGCGGCGAGCCGCGCATCATCGCCGGCATCCACCTCGACATCACCCAGTGGCGACACGCCCAGGCCGAGATGGAACGCAGCGCCCACGTGCTGCGCAGCGCCATCGACGCCATCGACGAGGCTTTCGTGGTGTACGACCCCGAAGACCGGCTCCTGCTGTGCAACGACAAGTACCGCGAGGTCTACAGTCGGTCTGCAGACCAGATCCGGCCCGGGGCCCGTTTCGAGGACCTGCTGCGGCATGGCCTGCACCATGGCCAGTTCCCGGCCGCAGCCGGCCGCGAAGAAGCCTGGTTGGCCGAGCGCATGGCGCAGCACCGCAGCGGCACGGCGACCATCCTGCAGAAGCTGGCGGATGGTCGCACCGTCCGCATCGTCGAGCGCCTCACGCCCGACGGCTGCGTGGTCGGCTTCCGCGTGGACATCAGCGAACTGGCGCGCGCCACCGAAGTGGCGGAACGCGCCAGCCGCGCGAAGACGGAATTCATCGCCACCGTCAGCCACGAACTGCGCACGCCGCTGCAGTCGATCATCGGATTCTCCGAGCTGGGACAGATCTTCGCTGCCGGCCATGCGCAGTTCCAGCCCATGTTCGACGACATCCAGGCCGGCGGGCGACGCATGCTTGCGCTGGTGAACGCGCTGCTGGACGTGTCCAAGATCGAAGCGGGTGGCGGCCGCCTCAGCCTTTCACACAGCGACCTGGCGGTGCTGGTGGCGGCGGTGGTGCACGAACTGCGCCCGCAACTGGGCGCGCGCGCGCTGTCTTTGCGGATGCCCCAGCCGCTGTCCGAGCTACCCGTGTGCGTGAACGCCTCCCGCATGCAGCAGGTGCTGCGCAACGTGCTGGCCAATGCCATCCGCTTCGCACCCGAGGGTTCGACGCTGGAAATCGACGGCGGACTGCGGGCCGAAGGCGATGCCCGCGTGGTGTGGCTGAGCGTGCGCGACCACGGCCCCGGTATCCCGCCTGATGAACTGCAATCGATCTTCGAGCCCTTCGTGCAGTCCAGCCGCACGCGGGACGGCTCGGGCGGCACCGGCCTGGGCCTGAGCATCTGCCACAAGATCATGCAGGCCCACGGCGGCGACATCAAGGCGGCCAATGCGGAAGGCGGTGGCGCGGAGCTGACGCTGTGGCTGCCAGCGCAGCCGTCTGCCGTGGCCAGGCTGCCGGTGTCGTCGGCCGATGCCGTCGCGGCCTGAGTCAGGTCGCACATTGGCGTGCCGGCCTGCAGTCCACCCTTACCCGCATCCCAACATCACGACTCAACCCATGCCACAAACCGTCCTGACCATCGAAGACCAGCCGGACATCCGCCGCCTGATCCGCATGACGCTCGAATTCAAGGGCCACCATGTCATCGAGGCCGGCGACGGCGTCGAAGGCCTGCGCCTGGCGCGCGAGAAGAAGCCCGACCTGATCCTGCTGGACGTGATGATGCCGGGCATGGACGGCCTGACGGTGGGCAGGACGCTGGCCGCCGACTCGCAGCTGGCGCAGATCCCCGTCGTCATGCTGTCGGCCCTGGGCGGCGGCGACGACATCGACGCGGGCCTGCAGACGGGCGCACAGGCCTACCTCGTCAAGCCCTTCAGCCCCTGGGAACTTCTGGCCAAGGTGGACCAGCTGGCTGCCGCCGCAGGCGCAGCACCCGCATGACGTTCGCTGGCGCTCAAGTTGCGAACGTCAAAGCCGATAAGAAGAAATCCTGCCTGCGCCCCGCCGGCCTTTGTTGGCTTCTGAACGGATTCCAATCATGAGTTCCCAAGCCCCGCTGAGTGCGCCGCAGGCCGCAGCCATCGCGGTCGTGGCCGTCCTGGCGGTGGCGGTGATGGCGCCCTGGCTGCAGCAGGCGGCACTGCCGGTGGCGGAGCAAGGCGCGCTGGCCGCAGGGCTGGCGCTGGGCATTGCCGCGCTGCTGCGCGCCGCAACACGCCGGCTGCCAAGGCAGACCAATGGGGCGTTCGCGTCGCGCTGGGGTACCCCGCGCTACATGCCGGTGGAGCAGGCGGTGCAGGAAATGCGAGACGCAGCGCCTTTCCTGGACCTCGCACGCCAGCAACTGGGCGGCGCCATCCAGGAATCCGAAGGTGCCGCGCTGCAGATGATCGAGCGCATGAACGGCATTCACGAGGTTTCACGGCAGCAGTACCAGCACATTCTGGCCACCGAGAGCGACAGCCAGAAGCTGACCCAGGTCGTGAAGGACAAGATGATGGCCGATGTGCAGCTGGGCTCGATCCTGCAGATGTTCGTCGAGAAGCAGGAACAGGACGACGCCGCGAACCTGGAACGCATCCAGCGTCTGCAAGGCGTCAAAGGCCTGCAGCCCCTCGTCGACGTCATTGCCACGGTGGCAAGACAGACCAACTTCCTGGCCATCAACGCTGCCATCGAGGCCGCGCGCGCTGGCGAGAGCGGCCGGGGCTTCGCAGTGGTGGCGGCCGAGGTGCGGCACCTGTCGACGCGCACGGCCGAGGTGGCTGTGGACATCGCTGCGAAGATCAACGCCGCCACGGCTGGCATCGACGCCGAACTGGCCGCCGCCAGCGACCAGGGCACGCGCAGCAGCGCGACCAGCAACATGCGCCGCGTGCTGACCGACATCCATGAGATGCAGCAGCGCTTTGCCGACTCGATGGCGCAGATGCGCCTGGACCAGATCGTGGAAGCGGTGAAGGCCTCACACGAGGCCATCGACCAGCGCCTGGGCGAGGCGCTGACGGCGGTGCAGAGCCAGGACGTGATGCGCCAGCGCGTCGAACATGTGGAGCAGGCCCTCGTGGAGCTGAACGAGCATTTGCAGGGTTTGGCCGAACAGCTGGTGGCCCGGCCCTGGGACCCCGAAGGCATGCCGTCGATGAAGGAGCGGCTGCAGACGCAGACCGAGCGCTACGTGATGCACAGCCAGCGCGCCACTCATCAGGCGGTGACTGGAACGGCGGCCGCAGCGTCTGCCCAACAGCACGCCGAGCCCAAGATCGAACTGTTCTGAATCACACCGCAACGAATAGAGGTCATTGAATGAAAAGCGTGTTCCTGGTCGATGATTCAGCCACGATGCTGATGAGCGTGAAGAGCACGCTGGAGATGAACGGCTTCAAGGTCGACACCGCGCCCGATGGCGAGGCCGCGCTGACAAAGCTGAAGGCCGGGCTGAAGCCCGACCTGATCATCACCGACATCAACATGCCGAAGATGGACGGCATCGGGCTCATCAAGGAAGCGCGCAAGCTGCTGCGCTTCACGCCCATCCTGGCGCTGACCACCGAGAGCCAGCAGGCCAAGCGCGACGAAGCCAAGAAGTGCGGCGCGACGGGTTGGCTGGTCAAGCCGCTGGGCGGCAGCGACTTGTTGAAGGTGGTCAGGCAGGTTCTGCCGGGAGCTTGAGCGGCCTGCGGGCCGATGACGTGCCAATTCGACGCCGCGTCATCCCCCGCCGCGATGCATGTACAGGTCGAAGTAGCGCATGAAGCGCAGGCGATCTTCAGCCTCGACGCCCTCGAAGCGGAACTGCACCGCCAGCCGTGGCAGCCGCACCAGGCCGATCTGGCGCGGTGGCAGCACCTGCCAGGCCAGGCGCAGCCGGCCGGGCGCCAGGTCCACCAAAGCCTGCGCTTCCGACAGGCTCAGCGTCTGGTCCCGCACCGCCCCGGGCAGCCAGCCGCGCCACTCGTCTTCGGTGCAGCCCATCTCGCGGTCGAAGGCCGCGGCGTAGTCGGACTGCATCAGCGCGGCCCGCCTGCGGGTGGGCAGGCCATGGCCTCAGCCCCCTGCAATCGGCGGCCAGATGGCGAGCACGTCGCCTTCCACCAGCACATGTTCTGGCCGCTTTTCGGGCGGGATGAACACGCCATTGACCAGCACCAGGTGCACCTGCTTGGGCGGCAGGCCGAAGGGCTCGATGGCCTGGCCGATGGTGCTGCCTTCGGGCAGTTGCAGCGGCATCAGGTTGCCGGTGCGCTTGTCGGGCGGCAGGTAGTTCGTGAGCCCGGCGTAGAGCTTGAAAGTGATCTGCATCGGTGGTTCCGTCGAAGACTTCAGGCCAGCGCCCGCGTGTCCTGCGCCTGGGCGCGGGCCAGGTAGGCTTCCATCAGTTTCGTCGGGTCTTCCAGCAGCTTGTCCTTCCAGGGCCCCAGTTTCACCTGGCCCTCGACCAGGCCGCGCATCACGCCCACGTGCTGGGTCCAGCCCACGCTGTTGCAGCCCACCATCACGTCGCCGCTGAACTGCAGGCTCAGGTGGCGGCCGGCGGCCAGGTCGGTCAGCTCCACATGGTCGCCGCCCGGCACGCCATGCCAGTCGCCGAAGCTGGTGCTGATGAGGCCCAGCGTGTCCAGCACGTTGATCTGGGTCACGCCCTTCAGCCGCGCCTTCACGCCAGCCATGTTCATGCCGGCCACCAGCGCCTGGTCGGCGGCGTTGGGCTGGATGGCGCTGACGATGGTGGTCTGGCTGGCCAGGTCGAAGGCCTCGGCGCAGTCGCCGGCGGCGTAGATGCCCGGCACGTTGGTCTGCATGTGCTCGTCGGTCAGCACGCCCAGCAGGCAGGTGATGCCGCTGTTTTCCAGGAAGCCGATGTTGGGCTTGACGCCCGTGGCGCTGATGACGAGGTCGGCCTCAATGCTGCTGCCGTCGGACAGCTTCACTTTCATGGGCGCGCCGGGCTCGATGGCGTTCACGCGCGTGCCGGTGTAAACGGCCACGCCCTTGGCTTCGCACCAGGCCTTGATCATGCCGCCGGCGGTGGCGCCCATCATGCGCGGCACCATGCGGTCGCCCATCTCGACGACGCTGAGCTTCACGCCGCGCGCCGCCAGCGCTTCCATGATGATGCAGCCGATGAAGCCCGCTCCCATCTGCAGCACGCGGGCGCCGGGGGCGGCCAGCTTCATGATGGCGCGCGCATCGTCCAGGGTCCAGCAGGCGCGCACGCCGGGCTGGTCGATGCCGGGAATGGGCGGGCGCATCGGGCTGGAGCCGGTGGCCACCAGCAGGGTGTCGAAGGGCAGGGTGCTGCCGTCTTCGAGCTCGACGCGCTTGCCCGTGGTGTCCACCTTCCTGGCGCGGCCGCGTTTCAGCTCGATGCGCAGCTTCTCGAAGTGCCCGGGTTCATGGCGCAGGTGCGTGCCGGGCTCGGCGATGTTGCCGATGAGCAGGTAGGGGATGGCCATCCGCGAATAGGGCGCCTCGGGCTCGTCGCCGACGATGACGATCTCGTCGCGCGCGCGGTGCTTGCGGATGGTTTCCGCGGCAATCACCCCGGCCGGTCCGGCCCCCAGGATCACGTGTCGCATCTTGCTTGTCCTTCCAGAAAAGAAGAAGGCGGTTCGCAAACCGCCTTGGGGTGTGGAGGCGGCGGGCGCCTGACCGCGTGAAGGCGACTGGCGCCTTAGAGGCCCAGCCGCTCGCGCGTTTCGGCCTTCAGCTGGCCGTCGCTGTCCCAGCCGCGGGCTTCGTAGTACTTCGGCAGCATCTCGGGCAGCTTGTTCACCAGGCCCTTGGCCGGGCCGGTCTTGGCCGGTTCGGTGAGCAGGCGCTTGGGCAGGCTGTCGTCCTTGGACGTGAAGCCGGCGCGGTTGTTGAAGTCGCGCTCCATGTTCCAGATGCGTTCGCCGATGAGCGACAGGTTCTCCAGCGTGAACTCGTCGCCGCAGGCCGCGGCCACCTGCGGCGCCAGGTCGTGCAGGCCCCAGGCGAAGGTGGTGAAGATGCACAGGCCCGATGAATCGAAGGCGGCGGTAGCGTCCTGGAAGGCCTTCACCAGTTCGGGCTTGCCGTCGGCGACCAGCGGGTCGGTCTTCACGGGGATGCCCAGCACCTCGCTGGCCACGGTGTAGCCGCGCAGGTGGCAGGCGCCGCGGTTGCTGGTGGCATAGGCCAGACCCATGCCCTGGATGCCGCGCGAGTCGTAGGCCGGGAATTCCTGGCCCTTCACCGTCATCGACAGGTCGGGGTGGCCGTACTTGGCCGTCAGGCGCTTGGAGCCCTGGCCGATTTCCTTGCCGAAGCCTTCGCCCTTGGCGGTGATCTCGGCAAAGTAGGCCAGCGCCTGGGCCGAGCCGAATTTCGCGTCGATGCCGATCTGCTCCTTCGTGAGCACGCCCATTTCATACAGCTCCATCACCGCCCCGATGGTGGCGCCGAAGGAGATGGGGTCCATGCCGTGTTCGTTGCACAGCACGTTGGCGTATTGCAGGGTGTCCAGGTCGTCGACGCCGTTGGCAGCGCCCAGGGCCCAGGCCGCTTCGTATTCCAGGCCGCCCGAGGCGCCCCAGTACTGCGGCTTGTTCTCCACCGTGAAGTGGCCCTTGTCGATGGTCTGGATGCGGCCGCAGGCGATGGTGCAGCCGAAACAGGCCTGGTTGGTCACCAGCGGCTTCTTGCCGTCGGTCTTGCGCGGCGTGGCCATGGCTTCGGCGCCGATGTCCTTGGCGCCTTCGAAGGCCACGTCGCGGTGGTTGCGCGTGGGCAGCGAGCCCATCTCGTTGATCACGCTCATCAGCACCTGGGTGCCGAAGGTGGGCAGGCCCTGCCCGGTGACGGCGTTCTCGGCCAGGATCTTCTTCTTCTCGTAGGTGACCTTCATGAACTCCTTGGGGTTCACGATGTTGCCCACGCCCAGGGTGCCGCGGGCGATGATGGCCTTGAGGTTCTTCGAGCCCATCACCGCGCCCACGCCCGAGCGCCCGGCGGCGCGGTGCAGGTCGTTCACCACGGCCGCGTACAGCACCTGGTTTTCACCGGCGCCGCCGATGCTGGACACCTTGGCCAGCGGGTCCTGCACTTCCTTCTTCAGCGTGGCTTCGGTGTCCCACACCGTCTTGCCCCACAGGTGGCCGGCGTCGCGCAGTTCGGCCACGTCGTCCTGCACGAACAGGTACACGGGCTTGGGTGACTTGCCTTCGAAGATGACCATGTCCCAGCCGGCCATCTTCAGTTCTGCGCCGAAGTGCCCGCCCGAATTGGAGCAGGCGATGGCGCCGGTGAGCGGCCCCTTGGTCACGACGGTGTAGCGGCCACCGGTGCTGGCCATGGTGCCGGTGAGCGGCCCGGTGGCCCAGATGATCTTGTTGCCCGGCGAGAGCGGGTCGACCTTGGGGTCGACTTCCTCGACGATGTACTTCGTGGCCAGGCCGCGCGACCCGAGGTAGGTGCGCGCCCATTCCATGTTCAGCGGTTCAGACTTGACGGTGCCGGCCGTGAGGTCGACGCGCAGGATTTTTCCAGCCCAAGACATGTTCAGTGCTCCTTATGCCGCAGCGGGCTGGTTGCCGAGCTTTTCAGCCCAGGTGGCCATCTTGCCCAGGCCCGTCCAGTTGGCGTCGACGTAGGTGATGGCGGCGGTGGGGCAGGCTTCCACGCACTTGGGCGCGTCGCCGCAGAGGTCGCATTTCTGCACCTTGCCGGTTTCCTGCACGTAGTTGATGGTGCCGAAGGGGCAGGCGATGGTGCAGACCTTGCAGCCGACGCAGGTGGCGTCGTTGACGATCTTGGCGCCCGTCATCTTGTCCAGGGTGATGGCTTCCACCGGGCAGGCATGCAGGCACCAGGCTTCGTCGCACTGGGTGCAGGTGTAGGGCACCTTGCGGCCGGTTTCGTGGAAGTCGAAGACCTTGATGCGCGACTTCGCGGGGGCGAAGGTGCCATGGTGCTCGTAAGAGCAGGCCATTTCGCACTGCAGGCATCCGGTGCACTTGTCCGGATTGATGTGAAGCGACTTCTGCATTGTCCTGTTCCTTGCTTTCGGCTGGGTAGGGTGGTGCCTGGGCGAGGCTTGTCCGCAGGCCATCACCCAAGGCGTATGCTGGCCGCTGCCGGGGGCGTATGAAACTTCGGACATACCCTGGCGGCGTCATGGTTGACGCGGCCTTCCGGTGGCGGGCGGTGGAACAGGGCTGGCAGGGGTGTCTCAATCTGGAACACTCCCGTGCTGCATCCGCCCGCGCTGGCCCTGCTTTGAAGTGGGGCGCGGCTTCTTGCGGTGCTCTGGCGGCCTGGCGCGGCCGCCGGCAGCGCCAGGCCTTCAGCCGGCGCTCGTCTCCAGCTGGAACCGCCCCAGCACCGCTCCAAGCCGTGCCGCCTGTTCCTTCAGGCTTTCGGCGGCAGCGGCGCTCTGCTCCACCAGGGCGGCGTTCTGCTGCGTCACCTGGTCCAGGTTGCCCACCGCGCCGTTGACCTGGCCGATGCCGCTGCTCTGCTCGGCCGTGGCCAGGCTGATTTCGCCGATGATGGCCGACACCCGCTGCACGCTGCCGACGATCTCGGTCATCGTGTTGCCGGCATCCTGAACCTGGCGGGTACCGCCCTCGACCTTCTCGACGCTGGCCTGGATCAAGGTCTTGATCTCGCGGGCCGCTGCTGCGCTGCGCTGGGCCAGGCTGCGCACCTCGCTGGCCACGACCGCGAAGCCGCGGCCCTGTTCGCCGGCGCGCGCGGCTTCCACCGCGGCGTTCAGCGCCAGGATGTTGGTCTGGAAGGCGATGCCGTCGATGGTGCCGATGATGTCGCTGATGCGATGGCTGCTGCTGTTGATCTCGCCCATCGTGCTGATCACCTGCTGCACGGCGTCGCCACCGCGCTGGGCCACGGTGGTGGCGGTGCCGGCCAGCTGATTGGCCGTGACCGCGCTGGCGGCCGTCTGCGTCACGGTGCCGGTCAGCTCGGCCATCGAACTGGCAGTCTGCTGCAGGCTGCCGGCGGCCTGCTCGGTGCGCTGGCTCAGGTCGATGTTGCCGCTGGCGATCTCTTCGGCTGCGGTGCGGATGCTGTCGGTGGCCTGGCGCACGGTCTGCAGGGACTCGCGCAACTGCACCACCATGTGGCCGGTGGCACGCAGCAGGTCGCCGATCTCGTCGCTGCGGGTGCTGGTCACGGTTTGCTGCAGGTTGCCAGCGGCCACCTGCTGGTTGGCGCGCACGGCCTGGCTGATGTCGGCCACGATGCGGCGCTGCATCCTCCAGCCGAAGACCAGTGCTGCCAGCGTGGCGAAACCGGCCGTGGCGCCGAGCACCAGTGTCATGAGCAAGGCGCGTTGCGCGGTCGCGGCTGCCTGCTCGTCACGCAGCGCTTCTTTGCGTTGCAGCACGGTCTGAACCGTCTTGCGCAGATCCGTGAACGTGGCCTCGGCCGACTGCATGGCGGCCACGCCCATGTTGATCTCGACGGCCGTCAGTTCCAGGGCCTTGTCGATCTGTTTGCGGTAGGTCTCGATCTGCATCGCCACCGCCCCGACGCCGACGCCCATGGCTTCATCGCCGGCAGATTCGGCTGCCAACCCGGCCACGACGCCTTGCACGCCGTCGAGCTGCTGGCCCAGTGTGCTCCGGAATGCCTTGAGCTCGGCCTCGCTGACCGACTCCGAGATGGCCTGGGTGCGGTAGACGCTGGCGTGGATATCGGCCAGCTGCTGCTTAGTGTCCGCAGCCTTGCTCAGGCTCTGCAGCTCCGAGTTGAACAGTGTCTGCGCGGCCTGCATGTCACGTTGCTGAAGCACCGTGGACAGCCCGCCCGTGGTCAGTGCAACCACTGCCGTCAGCAGCGGGGCGAAGAGCAGTTGCGTGGCGAGTTTCATCTTGGGCTCGCTTCTTGGTTCAGGGGTAGACGCCCCCGCAGACGGCGGTTTCGGCAAGCTTCTCGCAGTACATCACCTTGGGTTCGATCTTCTTGCTGACCGGGTTGGTGAACTTGTATTCCTGCCAGGCGCCCGCGGGCTTGGCCTTCACCATGGCCACGCGTTCCTTGATGAAGAACTTGCCGTCGATGTCGGTCAGCTCGATCAGGTCCCTGCCCACCTGCTTCGGGTTGGCGCCATGCGCCAGGCACTTGCCGTCCAGGCCGTAGACCACCAGGTAGAGGTCGCGGTCGATGAACTGCGGGTCCTTGGCGGTGATGGCGCCGTAGCCCTTGTCGGCGCCATTGGCCTTGATGAAGGCGATGCCCTTCTTCACCATGGCGATCGCTTCTTCCTTCGTGGCGTCGGCGCTGGCATGGGCCGGCGCAGCCAGGCAGGACAGGGCCAGCGCGATGCCGGCGAAAAGGGGCAGACGGGAGGTGCGGATGGTCATGGGTTGGCTCCAGGGGTGTGAGTTCATTTCGGAGTCATCGTGCCCAATCTTTAGCATGGCCGATGCCGGAAACAGCACAGGTTTCGCAGGGCTGCAGAAATGACAACGCCGCGGGATGGCCGCGGCGTCGTGCTGGGGCAGCGGGGACGGCCCCGCCTTGCTCCTCAGTGGTTGATCAAGCCCATCTCGGCGCTGCTCATCAGGGCCTCGATGTCCATCAGGATCAGCATGCGTTCCTTGTCGGCGTTGCCGCCTTCGCCCTGCCCCTGACCGTTCTTGATGGTGCCGATGCCGGTGATGAAGCTGGCATCGATGCTGGAATTCATCTCGGGCGATGGCTTGATGTTGTCGCGGCTGAGTTCCAGCACGTCGGACACCGAATCGACGACCGCGCCCACCACCCGGCCTCGCACGTTCAAGACCACGACGACGGTGAAGCCGTTGTATTCCACCTTCTCGCAGTTCAGCTTCAGGCGCAGGTCGATGATCGGGACGATGACGCCGCGCAGGTTGACCACGCCTTTGATGAACGAAGGCGCGTTGGCGATGCGGGTGGGCGGTTCGTACGAGCGGATCTCCTGCACGCGCAGGATGTCGATCCCGTATTCCTCGTCGCCCAGGCGGAAGGTCAGGAATTCACCGCCGGCGGATCCGGCGGACCCGGCGGCGGTCCCGGCGATGGCCCCGCGCGCGGTGGCTTCACGTGCGCCTTCGACGCGGGCGGTGGCGGGGGCTTCGGCGATCATGTCCATGGTGGTTTCCTCAAGCTTGGTGCAGCTGTTCAAGGGGTTTCGGCCGGCAGGGCGGAATCTGTAGTTCGTGCAGGCGAAATTCGTGTTCGGGGATCGGCGGGTTCAGAAGGTTTCCCAGTCGCCGTCGGCCTGGGCGGTGGTGGCGGCTGCTGCCGGGCGTGGAGCCGGTGCGGCAGGGGCAGGTGCAGGGACGGCAGCGGCAGGCCTGGAAACCGCCGGCTTCTTCACCTGCGCGATGAGCTGGGTCGTCACGGCCTTGGGGCTGGCGGCCGCAGGCGGAGCCTTGCGCGGTGCGGTCGCGGGTGGCGGGGACTTGGCGGGCGCCGACGGCGTGCCCGGCGTGGCCCTGGCCACGCTGGGCATGCTGCGCTGCGGGCTGTCAGCGCCCGAGCCCAGGCGGAAGGTTGCCACCACCGCGCTGAGCGCTCGCGACTGATCGGCCAGGCTTTCCGCGGCGGCCGCGCTTTCTTCGACGAGCGCGGCGTTCTGCTGCGTCATCTGGTCGAGCCCGGCAACGGCCTGGTTCACCTGGCGCAGGCCACTGGTCTGCTCCGAGGTGGCTGCGCTGATCTCGCCGATGACGTCGGTGACGCGCTGCACGCCGCTGACGATGTCGGTCATGGCCGAGCCGGCGTCCTGAACCAGCCGGGTGCCGGTCTCGACTTTCTCCACGCTGGTCTGGATCAGGGTCTTGATTTCGCGCGCTGCCTCGGCACTGCGCTGGGCCAGGCTGCGCACCTCGCCAGCGACCACCGCGAAGCCGCGGCCCTGTTCACCGGCCCGGGCGGCCTCGACCGCGGCGTTCAGCGCCAGGATGTTGGTCTGGAAGGCGATGCCGTCGATGGTGCCGATGATGTCGGCAATGCGGCGGCTGCTGCTGTTGATCTCTTCCATCGTGCTGACCACCTGCGACACGACGCTGCCGCCGTGTTCCGCGGCCTGGCTGGCGCTGGCCGCCAGCTGGTTGGCGGTGCGGGCGCTGTCGGCCGTCTGACTGACGGTGCTGGTCAGCTCTTCCAGGCTGCTGGCAGCCTGCTGCAGGTTGCTGCTGGTCTGTTCGGTGCGGCTGGAGAGGTCCTGGTTACCGCTGGCGATCTGGGAGCTGGCGGTGCCGATCGAATCGCTGCCGGCGCGCACGTCGCCGACCAAGGCGCGCAGTGCCTGCTGCATGGTGGCCAACGTGCGCTGCATTTCTGCCATCTCGTCGCGGCCCTCGATGGTGATGGTGTACGACAGGTCGCCGCCGGCAATCTGGCGTGCAGCTTCAGCCGTGCGGCCCAGCGGCGCCGTGATCGAACGCGTGATGGCCCAGCCGAAGCCGGCTGCGATCAGGCCCGAGGCGAGCAGCACCGCCAGCAGCAGCATTTCAGAGCGGGTCACGATGGTCTCGACCTGGGTGGTGCTGGTCTGGACCCGCTGGCTCTGATAGTCCGATAGCTTCTGGATGGTGTCGACGTAGGCCGTGGCGGCCGGCAACATGGACGCATCCAGCAGCGTGTTGGCGGCGGCGGAGTCGCCGGCCTTGAACTTGGCCAGCACTTCGCTGCGGGTCTGGGTGTAGGCGTCGCGCTTGTTGGCGATGTCCTTCAGCAGCGGCTTCCCTACGTCGGACTGGACCAGCTCCTGCAGTTCCTTCTGTATCGCCGAAATCTTGTCACTGGTCTCCTTCATGGGCTGGGCGAAGAAGTCGGCCACGACGCTTTCGCCACCGGCCTTGCCGATGGCCAGCGCTCGGGCGGTGTTCAGCTGCGCCAGACCGCGCCAGTCGGCAGCCAGGGCGGCGCGCCTTTCGATTTCGACGATCTCGGCGTTGGCTGCTTTCAGGGTTTCCAGCCGTTGCGCCATCGTCGCGGCCATCACGGCCATCAAGAGGATGACGGCTCCGAATCCGATGCCCAGCCTTGGACCGATCTTGAATTGATTCAGCTTCATGAAGTGGTTGAGTCTCTTGGGAGTTGCGTGGTTAATCGGCTTGTCGGGTCAAAGCTTGAACGTGGCGACCACACCCGACAGGCGCCCGGCCTGTTCCTTCAGCGACTCGGCGGCAGCAGCGCTCTGCTCCACCAGCGCGGCGTTCTGCTGGGTGGATTGGTCCAGTTGCGACACCGACTCATTGACCTGTCCGATGCCGCCGCTTTGTTCGGCAGCAGCGGCGCTGATCCGCGCAATGGTGTCGGACACGCGCTGCACGCTGGCCACGATCTCGGCCATGGTGCTGCCGGCGTCCTGAACCTGGCGTGTGCCGCTGGTGACGTTGCTGACGCTGGTGTCGATCAAGCCCTTGATCTCGCGCGCCGCAGCAGCGCTGCGCTGGGCCAGGCTGCGAACCTCGGCGGCGACGACTGCGAAGCCGCGGCCCTGTTCGCCGGCGCGTGCGGCTTCCACCGCCGCGTTCAGTGCCAGGATGTTGGTCTGGAAGGCGATGCCGTCGATGGTGCCGATGATGTCGGCGATGCGCCGGCTGCTGCCGTTGATCTGCTCCATCGTGCTGATCACCTGCTGCACGGCCTGGCCGCCCCGTTCGGCCACGCTGCTGGCCTGGCGCGCCAGGTCATTGGCGCTGCGGGCGCTGTCTGCCGTCTGCGCCACGGTGCCGGTGAACTGCGCCATGGCACTGGCGGTCTGCTGCAGAGAACTGGCCGACTGTTCGGTGCGTTGGCTCAGGTCGGTGTTGCCGCTGGCCACCTCATTGCTGGCCAGAGCGATGTTGCTCGAAGCGTCTTGCACCTGCTTCATCAGGCCGCGCAGCGTGTCCTGCATGTGGTTCAGCGACGTGAGCAACTGGGCCGGCTCGTCCGCGCCCCGGGTGTCGACGCGCTGGGTCAGGTCGCCAGCGGCGATGGCCTGTGCCAGGGTGACGGCTTGCGCCAGCGGTGCAGTGATCGAGCGCGAGTTCAGAAGCGTCAAGGGCACCACCAGCACCACCACGGTGGCCAACACGGCGGCGAACACCCACATCACGAGCCGGAGTTCGGCTTCGAGGCGGTCGCCAGTCTGAATCGCTTCCTGCTTGACGAGTTCGGCGATCTGGTCGATGCGCTGCTCGGCCGCCTGGCGGTGCGTCTGGGCCCGGCCGAGCTGGCGGTCTGCCACCGTGGCGGTGTCGTACTGGCCCTCCTGCACGTTCTTCAGGATCGGCGCGGCGGCGCTGGCGTACTGATCCAGCAGCGCCAGTGCCTCGCGGGCCAGGGTGTTGTCGTCGTCTTCCGCGCCCTGCAGCATGGCGTTCAGCGACTTGCTGGTTTCGCCCAGCGTCTGCCGCCACTGCTGCTGCAGTTCGGTCACGCGCTCGGGTTTTTCATAGTCGATGATCATCTGCTTTTCCAGCAGGAGCACCTTGGCGAACTGGCCCCGGATGTCGGCGACGTTTTCCAGTTCCTCGAGCGAGTGGTGGGTGAGGTCATCGCTCAGGCCCTTGATCCGGTCGCCGCCGAGCAGCACCGTGGCGCCGATCAGCCCGAACATCGCCAGCACCATCGCGATGGCGCCCTGCATGCGCAGGCGAACCGTGAAACGGCGCAGGAACAGGGTCAGTTCGTGCATGTTGCCTGCTCCATGTCAGGGCTCAGTGCCGCGACTGGCGGATGAGCGAGCCGATGTCCAGGATCAGGGCCACGCGGCCGTCGCCCATGATGGTGGCGCCCGAGATGTCGGGCACCTTGCGGTAGTTGCTCTCCAGGTTCTTCACAACCACCTGCTGCTGCCCGAGCAATTCGTCCACCAGCAGGGCCACGCGGCCACCCTCGGCTTCCACCACGACCATGATGTTGGTGGTCTTGTCGAAGTCGAAGCGCGGTACGCCGAAGACCTGCTCCAGGTCGACCACCGGCATGTATTCGTCGCGCACGTCTACGACGCGGCCGGTGCCGCCGATGGTCTTGACCATGCCTGGCTGCACCTGGAACGACTCGACCACGCTGGACAGCGGCAGGATGTAGACCTCTTCGCCCACGCCCACGCTCATGCCGTCCATGATGGCCAGGGTCAGCGGCAGGCGCACGCGCACCGTCATGCCGTAGCCTTCGGCGCTGTCGATCTCCACCGTGCCGCCCAGGGCGGTGATGTTCTTCTTCACCACGTCCATGCCGACACCGCGGCCGCTGACGTCGGTGACGACCTCGGCGGTGCTGAAGCCTGGCGCGAAGATCAGGCCGTAGACCTCGCTGTCGGACAGGGTGTCGGGTGCCTCGATGCCGCGCTCGCGGGCCTTGGCCAGCAGCTTGGCCCGGTTCAGGCCCTTGCCGTCGTCGCGCACCTCGATGACGATGCTGCCGCCCTGGTGGCTGGCGATCAGCGTAATGGTGCCGGTCTCGGGCTTGCCCTTGGCCACGCGTTCGGCCGGCATCTCGATGCCGTGGTCGCAGCTGTTGCGCACCAGGTGGGTCAGCGGGTCGGTGATCTTCTCGACCAGGCCCTTGTCCAGTTCGGTGGCCTCGCCCACCTGCACCAGTTCCACCTTCTTGCCCAGCTTGGTGGCCAGGTCGCGCAGCATGCGCGGGAAGCGGTTGAACACCAGCGACATCGGAATCATCCGGATCGACATCACCGCTTCCTGCAGGTCGCGGGTGTTGCGCTCCAGGTCGGCCAGGCCACTGGCCAGCTGCTGGTACAGCGCGGCGTCGATGCCCTTGCCGTTCTGCGACAGCATGGCCTGGGTGATGACGAGTTCGCCGACCAGGTTGATGAGCTGGTCGACCTTTTCCACCGACACGCGCAGCGTGCTCGACTCGGGGGCTGCTGCAGCGCCGGCGGGCTTTTCGGCGCGGGGGGCGGCGGCGCGTGCCGGTGCAGCCTCGGCCGTGGCCGGCTTGGCCGCAGCGGCCTCGGCGGCGGGTGCGCCGTTCGGGGCGCCTGGGGCGTCGTCGAAGAAACCGTAGCCCGGGTCGGCGGCCGGTGCCGCCGTGGCCGCTTTTGCGGGCGCACCCGGGGCGCCTTCGTGGAAGCCGTAGCCTGCGGTCAGCGGCTGCAGCTGCACGTGTTCACGCGCCACGTGGAAGGTGAACAGGTCCAGCAGGTCGTTGTCGCTGGACGAGGTGACCACCTTGAAGCGGCGCATGCCGTCGGCCGGGCGGCCGGCGTCCAGCGGTTCGATCGTGCCCAGGTCGGTGATTTCCTTGAACAGGTCGACCAGGTTGTCGGCCAGAGCGGGGTCGGACAGCGGGCCGACAGTCAGTTCCAGCAGCCGCGCGCCCTTGGGCAGGGCGGGTGCCTCGGGGGCGGCCGGTGCAGCTGCGGGCGCAGCTGCGGGCGCAGCCGCAGGCCGAGCCGGTGCGGCCGGGGCCACTGAGGCCGGGGCACGCCCTTCGACCTGGGCGCGGATGGTGTTCAGCAGCTCGCTGGTGTCGATGGCGTCTGCGCCATTGCCCTGGTGGCGGGCGAGCTGGGCCTTGAGCGCATCACCGCTGGCCAGCAGCACGTCGACCATGGCCGTGGTCGGTGTCAGCTCGCGTCGGCGCAGCTTGTCCAGCAGCGTTTCCATCTGGTGGGTGAGCTCGGCCACGTCGTTGAAGCCGAACGTGGCGGCGCCACCCTTGACCGAGTGGGCGCAGCGGAAGATGGCGTTGAGCTCTTCCTCGTCGGCGCTGTCGATGTCCAGGTTCAGGAGCATCTGCTCCATGGTCTCGAGGTTCTCGCCTGCTTCCTCGAAGAAGACCTGGAAGAACTGGCTCAGGTCGATGCCGGCCGCCTGGTTGGCGGCTTCGGTGTTCATGTCTGCCATCGCGGGCCTCTTGTGTTCTCTTGGGGGTTCAGCGGATGACCTTGCCGATCACTTCCACCAGCTTGGCGGGGTCGAAAGGCTTCACCAGCCAGCCGGTGGCGCCCGCGGCGCGGCCGGCCTGCTTCATCTGGTCGGAGCTTTCGGTGGTCAGGATCAGGATCGGCGTCGACTTGAACTTGGGGTTCTCGCGCAGCTTCTTGGTCAGGCTGATGCCGTCCATGCGTGGCATGTTCTGGTCGGTCAGCACCAGGTTGAAGTCGCGGCTGTTGGCTTTCTCGTACGCATCCTGGCCGTCCACGGCTTCGACGACGTTGAAGCCGGCGTTCTTCAGCGTGAAGGAGACCATCTGGCGCATGGAGGCGCTGTCGTCAACGGCAAGGATCGAGTGCATGGCGATGTTCTTTCTGGGGCAGTAAGCGGGTCAGTGGCGAATTCGGGCGGGCGGGTCAGAACAGGTCGACGGAACCGGCGTCCATCTCGTCCTGGGTGACCGGGTTGGGGCGCAGCGGCAGGGCTTCGACAACGGCCTCGCCGTCTTCGTCGCCCGCGAAGGCCTCGTTCGCCAGGCGGTCGGCGCAGTTGCGCAGGCGCCGCGTGGTGTGAGCGATCAGCTGGCTGGCCATGTCCTGGAACTGGAGAGCGGTGATCGCTCCGCCCAGGGTTTGACGCGCATCTGCCAGGGTTTGCGGGTGGGCGCTGTGGGCGCCCTCCAGTTCACGCAGTGCGGCTTCCAGGTGCGCGGTGGCGTCCGTGAAATGACCCATCAGGGCCTGGCTGGCGTCGTCCAGCAGTCTCTGCAGGCGTTCGAGGTCGTTGCTGGCCACCATCAGGTGGTCTTGCAAATCGGCCGCGGCGGCCAGCGGCATGCCGGGTTCCGGCGGCTGCGTCGGTGCTTCCTGAACGAGCATCGGGGCTCCTGTGGTGGGGCGTGGCGGCCGGCGACAGGCCGGTCCGGAACACGCCCGCAACTGGTGTGTCAGCCCATTTTCGGCAGGCACCCGGCATTCATTGAGGGAAAGATGCGGCGAAAGCGACCGCTTTTTGCATGCCGTCCGGCGAGTGTGGCGGTCGGCTTGTCATACTGCCGGGCATGACTGGCGACGCCGCAGCCCCATTTCCTGCCAGCCCGCCGGACCGGCCACCCCGGCTGGTGCGCGTGCTCCACCTGGAAGACTCCGAACCCGACCACGCGCTGGCGCTGGCACATCTGCGGCGGGCGGGCATGGCGGTGCAGGCCGTGCGCATCGAGTCTCGGCAGGAATTCGAGGCGGCGCTGGCCCAGCCCTGGGACGTGGTGCTGTCCGACTACCACCTGCCTGGCTTCACCGGCGTCGACGCCTTGCAAATCCTGCGCCGGCACTGCGCGGCAGACGGCACGCCTGGCGATCTGCCACCGTTCATCCTGGTCTCAGGGCAGATCGGCGAAGACACCGCGGTCGAGGCCATGCGCAATGGCGCCAGCGACTACCTGCTGAAGAACAACCTGGCGCGCCTGGCCCCGGCCATGGAACACGCCATCGCCGCTGCCGACAGCCAGCGCGCCCGCCGCGCCGCCGACCGCGAACTGCAGGTCTCGCGGGCGCGCCTGTCGGAGCTGGCGCAGCACCTGCAAACCAGCGTCGAGGCCGAGAGGCATGCCATTTCGCGGGAAATTCACGACGATGTCGGCGGTTCCCTGACCGCGCTGAAGTTCGAACTGGACTGGATCAGGCGCAACACCGCCGCAGCCACCGGTTTGCCAGTGGAACTGCCGGCCCGCCTGCACAGCGCCCTGGAACTGGTGACGCATGCCATCGACGCCAGCCAGCGCATCATGCAGAACTTGCGCCCGGCGATCCTGGAGCAAGGCCTGGTGGCGGCATTGCAGTGGATGTGCAGCGCTTTCGAGAAGCGCACCAGCATCGCCTGCGAACTGCGCGTGGCCGCCACCATGCGGCCCGCGCCAGACGGCGTGCGGCGCGCCCTGCCGCCGGGCGTGGCCCTGGTGGCTTACCGCACAGCGCAGGAAGCACTTACTAACGTCAGCAAGCATGCGCAGGCCAGCCAGGTCGTGGTCGATGTGTCGGCCAGCGCTGGCGTGCTCAGCCTGGAAGTCAGCGACAACGGCCGCGGCCTGACGCGCGACGCGCTGGCCAAGGTGCGAAGCTTCGGCATCCGCGGCCTGCACGAAAGGGCGTCCACGGTCGGTGGCTGGGTTGAACTGAGCAGCGGGCCTGCCGGCACGACGCTGATCCTGTCGGTGCCCCTGGCCGGCCCCGACGCCGGCCTGCCGCCTGCCGACCCTTCCCTGCCGCCACAGCCGCAAGACGCCGAGGCCGAGGCCTGGGCGACCCGCTACTGAAGCGCATGCGCTGCCACCCAGCCCCACCCGGAGACGCCCCGCCGCCATGATCGAAGTCATCCTCTGCGACGACCACGCGTTGATCCGCCGCGGCATCCGCGACACCCTGTCGGACGCACCCGACATGAAGGTAGTCGGCGAAGCCGGCGACTACGGCGAACTGCGCTCGCTGATGCGCCAGCTGCAGGCCGACAACCCGCGCCCGGGCCCCTGCGACGTGCTGGTGCTGGACATCAACCTGCCCGGGCGCAGCGGCCTGGACGTGCTGCATGCCTTGAAGGACGAGGGCAGCACGGTGAAGGTGCTGGTGGTCAGCATGTACCCGGAAGACCAGTACGCCATCCGGGCGCTGCGCGCCGGGGCCTACGGCTACGTGAACAAGGGTGGCGACCCGCAAACCATCGTGCAGGCGGTGCGCACCGTGGCCCAGGGTCGCAAGTACGTCACGCCAGAGATCGCGCAGATGCTGGTCGAAAGCCTGACCGCGCCAACCCACGAGAACGCCCACAACACGCTGAGCGACCGTGAACTCCAGACCCTGGTGCTGATTGCCAGCGGCAAGCGCCTGGCCGACATTGCCGAGGCGCTGACGCTCAGCCCGAAGACGGTGTCGGTCTACCGGTCGCGGGTGCTCGAGAAGCTGGGGCTGGCGAACAACGCCGAGCTCACGGTCTACGCCATCCGCAACGGGCTGGTCGGGCAGTGACACCCGCCCGGGCCCTGCCGCAGGCCGCCGGGCCACTGGACGACGCCCTGGCCGCACGCACCGCCGGCCCGGGCTGGCTGTCGCTGGCGCTGCTGGACGCGCGCAACCACCTGTTGCACGCGCTGGCGGGGTTCGAGGCCCCCGGCGTGCCGCCAGGGCTGCGTGCGCTGGCCTGGCAGGGTGCCCTGCGCAGCGCGGCCTTCCAGGAGCGCTGGCTGCTGCACAGGCCTTCCTCGGAAGCCGGGCTGGATGGCGCCGAGGCCCAGGCCTGGATGGCCGAGACCCTGGAAGCCGCGCTGGAGCAGCTGGACGGCCCGGGCGGCAGCCTGGATGCCGCCGAGCGGGTGGCGCGTGCCCACCAGGCCCTGCTGCACGAAGACCGGCTGGGCGAACACCTGGCCGTGCTGCTGCAGCGCGGCGCACCGCCGGCGCGCGGCCAGCGCCCGCCGCTGTGGCTGCCGGCCACGCGCTGGCAGATGGGTGCAGGCACTGGCGAACCCGGCGTGCCCTTCAATGAATGGGGGCGGGAAGAAGCGGCCGTGCCCGAGTTCGAGATCGACGCCCAGCCGGTGAACTGGCAGCAATACAGCGAGTTCGCCGCCGACGGCGGCTACGACCGGCCCGAACTCTGGGGCGAAGCCGGCTGGCAGTGGCTGCAGGCCCGGGCCGATGTGCGCGGCAGCGCCGCTGAAGAGGCCGGTGCCCGCCGCGCGCCACGCCATGTGGCGCAGCTGCTGGGCGGCGTGCTCGTGCAGCGCGGCCAGGTCGGTGGCGCCGGCTTGCAGCGGGCCGCACCGGGCCAGGCGGTCATGCATGTCAGCCGCTTCGAAGCCCAGGCCTGGTGCCGCTGGGCCGGCCGCCGCCTGCCCACCGAACCCGAGTGGGTGATTGCCGCCGCCACGGCGGCTTCGCGCGGCTTCGTCTGGGGCGACGTCTTCGAATGGGTGGCTGGCAGCGCACGCGCCTGGCCGGGCGCCGGCCCGGCACCGGCCGGCTGTGTCGACCTGCCGCCGCCGGCCGGCAGCCAGGCGGTGCTCTCGGGGGCGTCGTTTGCGACGCGGCGGCGGCGCCATCACCCCCACGCGCGTCGCTTTGCGCCACCGGGGCATGATCACGCCTTCTGCGGCTTTCGCAGCTGCGCCGTCTAGCGACGCAGCCGCCGTGCTGCAGTCTGCCGCCCTTCTTCCTGCATCCATCCGCCGCCGCCTGCCATGCCCCAGTTCCAGATCACCCTGAACGGCCGAACCACGGCCGTGGACACCGAGGCGGCCACCCTGCTGGTCGACCTGCTGCGCGGCCCGCTGGGCCTGACCGGCACCCACCAGGGCTGCGACACCGCCCAATGCGGCTGCTGCACGGTGCTGCTGGACGGCCAGAGCGTGAAGGCCTGCAGCCTGCTGGCGGTGCAGGCCGCCGGCCGCAGCGTCACCACCATCGAAGGCCTGGCGCGCGCCGACGGCAGCCTGCATCCGGTGCAGGAGGCCTTCGTCGCCTGCCATGGCCTGCAATGCGGCTTCTGCACCCCGGGCATGGTGATGGCGGCCACCTGCCTGCTGCAGCAGCGGCCGCAGCCCACCGAGGCCGAGATCGTGCACGCGCTCGAAGGCAACCTGTGCCGCTGCACGGGTTATGTGAACATCGTCAAGGCGGTCCAGGCGGCGGCGCAGGCGATGGCGGGGGAGCGGGCGTGAACGCGCCCGTTGCCCCCTTCAGCGCCAGCCGCTCCGGC
Source organism: Burkholderiales bacterium Ga0077543 (assembly GCA_001464055.1). Classification (GTDB taxonomy): domain Bacteria; phylum Pseudomonadota; class Gammaproteobacteria; order Burkholderiales; family Burkholderiaceae_C; genus Rubrivivax. Next base: position 112,192 of record LNET01000100.1, on the reverse strand, counting down.
AGCGGCCAGGCCGTGCGCCGCATCGAGGACCCGGCCCTGGTGCGGGGCCAGGGCCGCTTCACCGACGACCTGGCGCCGGCCGGCCAGGTGTTCGTGCGCTTCGTGCGTTCGTCGCTGGCCCATGGCCGCCTGCTGGCCGTGGACGTGGCCGCCGCCCGGGCCATGCCCGGCGTGCTGGCGGTCTACACCGGGGCCGATCTCGTGGCCGCCGGCGTGCAGCCGCTGCCGCCGGCGGCCGGGTTCCGCCAGGCCGGCGGGCTGCCGATGAACCCACCGCCGCGCCTGGCCCTGGCGGTGGACACGGTGCGTTTCGTGGGCGAGGCGGTGGCCGCCGTCGTCGCCGAGACCCGCGAGGCCGCGCGCGCCGCGGCTGAAGCAGTGGCCGTCGACATCGAGGCCCTTGGGGCGGTGGCAGATGCCGTGCAGGCCGTGGCGGCCGGCGCCCCCCAGGTCTGGCCCGGCGCGCCCGGCAACGTGCTGGCCGAAATCCGTCACGGCGACGCTGCCACCACCGCCGCCGCCTTCGCCCGCGCCGCCCACCGCGTGCAGCTGGACCTGGTGAACCAGCGTCTGGCCCCCAGCCCGATGGAGCCCCGCGCCGTGCTGGCCTGGCTGGACGGCGGCCGGCTGACGGTGCAGGCGTCCAGCCAGATGCCCACCGGCCTGCGCGCTGGCCTGGCCGCCACCCTGCCAGGGCAGACCACCGACAGCATCCGCGTGCTGGTGGGCGACGTCGGCGGCGGTTTCGGCATGAAGACCACGTTCTACCCGGAGGACCTGTGTGTGGCCTTCGCCGCGCTGCAACTGCAGCGGCCGGTGAAGTGGCAGGCCGACCGGCTGGAAGACTTCCTGTCGGCGGTGCATGGCCGCGACGTCGTCAGCCGGGCCGAACTGGCCCTGGACGCCGGAGGCCGCGTGCTGGCGCTGCGGGTCGAATCGCTGGCCAATGTCGGCGCCTACCCCACGGCTCCGGGCGTGGCCATCCAGCTGATGGTGGGTCCCTGGGTCAGCACCAGCGTCTACGACATCCCCAGCCTCAGCCTGCACATCCGCGCCGTGATCACGCACACCGCGGCCACCGGCGCCTACCGTGGCGCAGGCCGGCCCGAGGCCATCTACATCATCGAAAGGCTGATGGACGCCGCAGCTGCCCGGCTGGGCCTGGACCCGGCCGAGCTGCGTCGCCGCAACCTGATCCGCCCCGAGCAACTGCCCTACCGCAATCCGATGGCGCAGACCTACGACAGCGGCGACTTCGAAGCCCGGCTCGACCAGGGCCTGGCTCTGGCCGACTGGGCGGGTTTCGGCCAGCGCCGCGCGGCTTCGCAGGCGCGCGGGCGGCTGCGCGGGCGCAGCGTGGCCACGTTCCTGGAATGGACCGGTGGCAATGCGCTGGAAGAAGAAGTGCAGGTGCGCATTGCCGTCGACGCGCACGGTCAGGGTCGGGTCGATCTGACATCGGCCACCATGCCCATGGGCCAGGGCATTGCCACCAGCTACGCGCAGCTGGCGGTGGACGTGCTGGGGCTGCCCATCGACTGCATCCGCATCCTGCAGGGCGACACCGACCGCGCCAACGGCTTCGGCAGCGCCGGTTCGCGTTCGCTGTTCACCGGGGGTTCGGCGATTCGCGTGGCCGCGCTGGCGGCGGTGGACGCGGCGCGGTCGCTGGCCGCCGACGCGCTGGGCGCAACCCGGGCCAGCCTGAGCTACAGCGCCGGGCGTTTCACGGCCGGCGGCAGCGGCCTGGGCATCGACCTGTTCGAGCTGGCCGGCCGCCAGCCTGGCGCGGCCATCATCGTCACCGGCAAGGCCCGGGCCGCGGCACCGTCCTGGCCCAATGCTTGTCATGTCTGCGAAGTCGAAGTCGACCCGGCCACCGGGCAGGTCGATGTCGTGGCCTATGCGTCGGTGAACGACATCGGCCGCGTCATCAGCCCGCTGATCGCACGCGGGCAGATCGAGGGCGGGGCGGTGCAGGGCATCGGCCAGGCGCTGTGCGAACGTGTGGCCTACGACGCCGACAGCGGCCAGCTGCTCAGCGCCAGCCTGGCCGACTACGCCCTGCCACGCGCTGACGGCTTCCGCGACTTCAAGACCGTGTTCGACGAAACCGCGCCCTGCCTGACGAACGTGCTGGGCGCCAAGGGCGTGGGCGAACTCGGCACCATCGGCGCCACGCCGGCGGTGGTCAATGCCGTGGTCGACGCCCTGGGCAGCGCCGGGCTGGGTGCGGACGCGGCCCGGGTGCAGATGCCGCTGACCAGCGAGACCGTCTGGCGCGCGCTTCAGCGCGACTTCGGCCCCGCGGTGTGGCCAGCGTGATGGCTGGAACCGACGACTTCTGGCCGGAATGCGGCTGGGCCACGCTGCACCGCGAGCGTGACGGCCTGCTGCGCCCCAGCGACGACTACCTGCGCCAGTTCCTGCAACGCCAGGAACTGGCCCCGATGGCCGAGAGCTGCGACTCCGAACGCGCCCTGCATGCCGCGCTGTGTGAAGCGCCGCAGCGTGAAGTCACCCCAGAACGCCTGGCGCGGCTGAAGGACGTCGACGCCCAGGACAACTACCGCGTGTTCCTGCGCTTTCGCCAGCGCCTGTTGGCCGCGGGCAGCCTGCAGGCGGCCTACCTGGGGCTGTTCAGGGGCGATGGCCCGATCGACATCCCGCCGCTGTTCGTCGACCTGCTGGCCCAGGCCATCGTGCGCGGGCTGCTCGAAGACGGCGACCGGCCGGGAGATCCCGACGTGTTCGAGGCTCGCGCTGGCGAACTGCTGTTCCGCCCGCAGCGCATCAGCGTGCAGTCGGGCCGCGTGCTCGCCGGTGACCGCGACACCCTGGACTTGCTGCACCGCACGGCCGGCCTGGGCGAACTGGGCCAGTTGCTGATGCAGGCCCAGGTGCAGCCCAAGGCGCTGGACGTGGCCGTGCTGGGCCCCGACACCGCCGCGCGCTACTGGAACGCGGCAGCACGCGGCCACCACCCGCTGCTGCTGGACCTGTCGCCCGAGATCACCCAGGAACTGGGTCACGGCCTGCAATTCACGCTGAAGAACGGCCGCAGCGGCTTGCCGGCGCTGGCCCGCGTGCTCGAACGCTGGGTGCTGCAGTTGCTGGGCGTGACCGTGCACATCACGCCCGTGCCGCGCATCGACGACGAACACTGGCGCTGGCACATCGGTCTGGACGTCGACAGCAGCGCCTTGCTGAACGACCTGTACCAGGGCGCCGAGGTCGAGTCTGAACGCCAGCGTCGTCTCCTCGGTCTTTTCCGCCTGGAGTTCTCCGACCCGGCCGACATGCGGTCAGACGTCGCCGGCCGCCCGGTCTACCTGGGCCTGGCCCATGCGGCCGACGGCGTGCTGCGCTGCAAGCCGCAGAACCTGCTCATCAACCTGCCGCTTCGCGATCCCTCATGAAGAGAATCCTGTTCCTGATCGGCGCGCTGCTGCTGGCCCTGCCCGCACTGGCGCAGACGCTCGTGGTGGCGGTGGACAGCAGCCTGGCCGCAGCCATGCCGGCCGTGGCACGCAGCTTCGAGGCCAGCCGCCCGGGGGTGCGCGTGACGCTGATCACCGGGGCTGCCGGTGCCTTGCTGGAACAGGTGGCCCGCGACACCCGCGCCGACGTGCTGGCCGGCACCGACGCCGAAACCGTGGCCCTGGGCGTGCAGCGAAAGCTGCTGGTGCCCGACCTGCGCAGCGCCTTCGCCGCCAACACCCTGGTGCTGGTGGTGCCTGTCAGCCTGAACCTGCCGGTACGCCGGCTCTCCGACCTGGCCCGCCCTGAAGTCGTGCGCATCGCCATGGGCCGCCAGGCCAGCGTGCCTGCCGGGCGTTACGCGCGGGAAGCCATCAACGCCCAGCGCCTGTGGCCTTCGGTCCAGCGCAAGGTGGTTTTTGCCGACGACGAGACGGCGGTGCTGAAGCTGGTGGCCGACGCCGATGTCGAGGCCGGCTTTGTCTACAGCACCAGTGCCGCGGCGGCGCCGGCCGGCCGGGTGCGGGTGGTCGAGACCTTGCCCACGACCACGCCGATCCGTTACCAGGCCAACGTCATCATCGGCAGCACCCAGGCGGCGATGGCCGCCGAATTCGTGGCCCACCTGCGCAGCGACGTGGCACGGGTTGAATTCCAGCGCCTGGGTTTCGGCCTGCCCTAGGGGCTGCCCAGCCCACGTATGCCGGCGCCAGGGGCCCCTTACGCGGGCGTCGATGTCAGCCGCGCAAGTTCCTAGGCTGCGCCTGCGCTGAGTGATAACCTGTGGCGAACAGCAAGGGCTGCGGTCGTTCGCAGATCCGATCGCCGTATCACCTCGTCCCGACGCGTGAGCTGCGGCTGTCAGCAGGAGTTGAGCTATGCCAACGAAGTGGCTTTGGAACCCGTGTCTCGATGTCCAGCACGAGAATCAGTGTCAGGACTATGCGGCCAATCGCCCCGACTGCCAGATGATCACGAGCTGGGGGCAGTTCAAGAAAGGCGACGAACTGCTGATCGCGGGGCATGGCGACGGTGGCGACCCGACGACCATGTCGGGCACCGCAGCCGATGGCACCCACTACGAAGTCGACTACAACTGGCTGGCCAAAGCGATTGCCGGAAAGCAGGCGCCCTATGATGCCTGGGGAGAGATCGACAAGACCGTTCCGCTGATCATCAAGCTCTACATGTGCACGGCGGCCGACCGCAAGCTCGTTCCGGGCTCCAGTGACAAGACCAAAGCCTGTTTCGGAGGCATGTTGCTGGCGGCACTGATCTGGAACGGCTACGGCAAGGTGAAGATCGCTGCCTACCACGGCGAGATCACATGGGCGCAGGGGCTGGGGCACAAGGTCGTTTGTACCCGCAAGGTGGCGCCCAACACATTGCAGGTGAAGGACCAGAAGAAGTTCCTTGGTATGCCGCTGGTCAAGCGCAGCGGCTATTCTGCTGCTCGCTACCACCGGGAGTGGTTCACGACCAATCACTTCAACATGCGCTGGATCTGAAGACCGGGCGCGTGCTGAAGGTGTGCGCGCTCCCCCGACCCCAGCGCGGGCCGGCATCGAATCTCAGCGTGCCTTCAGCTGCTCGTACTTTTGCTGGTACTTGTCCTGCAGCCGCGTCTGGCGGTTGCCGACATCGACCTCGCGGCCCTGGATGAAGATGCGCTGCACCTGGGTGGCGGTCTCCAGCGGGTCGCCGTCGGTGACGATGAAACTGGCCAGCCGGCCCGGCGCCAGCGCACCCAGCCGGTCGGCCACGCCCAGGATCTGCGCCGGGTACAGCGTGATGGCCTTCAGAGCTTCGTCGCGCGGCAGGCCGTGCGCGGCGGCGCTGGCGGCTTCGTAGGGCAGGTTGCGTTCGTGCGCCGCGGCGAAGGGCCCGCCGGCGCGGGCGATGGCGAAGCTGACACCGGCCCGGGCCAGTTTCGCCGCCAGCGTGAAGCGCGCGTCGACATCGTCGTCGCGCCGCAGCGGCAGGCCGTGCACGCTGGAGATGATCACCGGCACCTGGCGGGCGCGCAGCAGTTCGGCCAGGCGCCAGGCGTCGGCGCCGCCCACGATCACCAGCTTCAGCGCATGCCGTTCGGCCAGCGCCAGCGCATGGCGGATCTGCGCCAGTTCCTGGGCATGCACGAACAGCGGCCGGGTGCCGTCCAGCACCGGCAGCATCGCCTGCCAGCGGCTGTCCTGCGGCAGGCCGGGTTCGGAGGCGCGGGCGCGGCGGTAGGCCTGCGCGGCGTCGAAGGCGTCGTCGATCTCGCGCAGCCTGGCGGCGGTGGCCTTGCGCAGTTCGCCGGCCAGCGCGTCCAGCGGCGGGCGCAGCAGGTCGCTGTTCAGGCGCATCGAGGGCAGCACCACGTGCAGCGCCGCGGCGCCTTGCAGCGCCATGTCTTCCCAGGTCCAGCCGTCCATCTGCAGTAGGGCCGAGGTGCCGGCAATGCCACCACCGCGCGCGGTCTCGGGCACCGCCAGCGCGGCCAGCACGCCGTTGCTGCGGGCCACCGGCAGCAGTTCGCTGTCGGCGTTGACGGCCACCAGGGCGCGGGCGTTGGGGTTCAGCGCACCGGCTTCGGCCAGGTCGACGGTGGCACGCACCGACTGCACCTCGACCAGCCCGAGCGCGGTGTTGGCCGCAACGAAGCCCGGGTACACATGGCGGCCGCCCAGGTCCAGCACCTGCGGTGGGCTGCTGGCCGCGGGCAGCGCCTCGCCCGGCCCGGCAATGGCGACGATGCGCCCGCCTTCGACCAGCATACGGCCATTGGCGATGACCGGGCCGCTGACGGTGTGGAAGCTGGCGTTGGTGACGAGCAGCGGCGTGCGCTGCGCTGGCGGCGGCACCGCGGTGGCCGCGGTGGCGAGCCCCGGCGCGGTGATGATGCACACGGCCGCCAGCGCGGCCCCCGTGCGCAGCAGGCGGCGCAGGCGAAGGGCGCTTCGTGGCGCGGTCGGCAGTTGGCGGCGGCTCATCGGGCGTCCTCGGTGCATTCGTGCCAGGCGGCCTGGCCGTCGTAGGCGTGGCGGAAGGCGCGGGCCTGGTCGAGCAGCATGCGCCAGCGCAGTTGGCCCAGGTCGCCGGCCATGGCCTGGCCGATGTCTGCGTCGACCGTGTCTTCTGCAGGCCCAGGCCCAGGCCGCGCACCCTGCGTGTCGCCACGCGGCCGGCTGCCCGCCTGCGGCCGCGGGGCGCGCAGCGCGGCGGTGACGAGGCGGTTGCGTTCTGCGGCATCGGCTTCGCGCAGGCGGCGGTCACTGTCGATGTCGAAGTAACGGCGGCCCTCGATCCAGGTCTGCTCGGCGCGGCTGTAGGTCGACAGCGGCGGGCCGTTCCAGACCACGAAGTCGGCGTCCTTGCCGGGTTCCAGCGAACCGACGCGCGCGTCCACGCGCAACTGGCGTGCGGGGTTGATGGTCACCAGCGCCAGGGCTTCGACGTCCGTCAGACCGCCATGCCTGACGGCCTTCGCGGCTTCGGTGTTCAGGCGCCGGCCGAGCTCGGCGTCGTCGCTGTTCAGGCTGGTCAGCACGCCGGCGCGCTGCATCATCGCGGCGTTGGCGGGCACGCCGTCCACCACTTCCATCTTGTAGGCCCACCAGTCGGAGAAGGTCGAGGCGCCGGCGCCGATGGCGGCCATGGCGTCGGCCACCTTGTAGCCTTCCAGCACGTGCTGGAAGGCCGCCACTTCCAGCTTCAGTTCGGCCGCCAGCCGCGCGAACATCAGGATCTCGTCGGCGCGGTAGGAATGGATGTGGATGCTGCGCCGGCGGTCCAGCACTTCCACCAGCGCCTCGAGCTGCAGGTCGCGGCGCGGTTCGATGCGGCCGCGCGGCTTGCTGCGCCAGTCGCGCCAGGCCGCGGCGTATTCGGCGGCGGCAGCGAAGCTGTCGCGCAGCACCTGTTCGACGCCCATGCGCGTGGCCGGGTAGCGCGTGCCGGGCGTGGGCCGGTTCGACTGCTTGACGTTTTCGCCCAGCGCGAACTTGATCGTCGGCTTGGCACCTTCGAACAACAGGCCCGCGGCGCCGCTGCCCCAGCGCAGCTTGATGAGCTGGCTCTGCCCGCCGATGGTGTTGGCCGAACCGTGCAGCAGGTGGCTGGTGGTCAGGCCGCCGGCAAGCTGGCGGTACAGCGCGATGTCGGTGGCGTCCAGGGCGTCGGCCACGCGCACCTCGGCGGTGACGGAGTGGCTGAATTCGTTGATGCCGCGCGACATGGCGATGTGCGAATGTGCGTCGATCAGCCCCGGGCTGATGTGCTTGCCGCCGGCGTCGATCACCTGCGCGCCGGCCGGCGCGGCCAGGTTGCGGCCCACGGCAAGGATCCGGCCGCGCTGCACCAGCAGGTCGGCAGCGCTCAGGGTGCCTGCCGGGCCCTGGGTCCAGACCGTGGCGTTGCGCAGCAGCAGCCAGGCCGGCTGCTCCGGCGGTGTGATGCCCAGCGCGCCGGCCGGATAGCGCGGGCCAGGGGCGGACACCGCGGCGTCGGCGGCGGCCGCAGTGCGAACAGCCGAATCGCCTGATGCAGCCGGCGTGGTTTCGGGCGTTGCGGCGGCCGCGGCCACGCGCTGCGCTGACCAGGCCTGCAGCGGCCCGTTGCCCATCTGCACCGTACCGGCCCAGCGTTCGCCGCGCTGCGTGGCCAGCAGCACGCGCTGGCTGGCGGCGTCGGCGCCACCGCTGCAAGGCAGGCGCAACACCCAGTCGCCATCGCCGCGGGGCTGCAGTTCGCAGGGTCCGCCGCTGCCTTCCCAGCGCGGGGCGCTGCGCGTGCCGCCGATCTGCAGGTGTTCTGAACTGCCGTCGACAGCCCAGCTGCCGCGCAGGTCGGGCCGGGCGGCGGCCTCGGTGGGCAGGGGCTGGCCGTCGACGAAGGTCATCTCCACCACCGCGTCGTCCTGCCTGAAGAGGTCGCCGCTGGCCACCACCACGTGGGCCAGCAGGCCCGGTGCCAGGCGGCCCAGGCGCCGGTCTTCGCCAATCAGCGCGGCGGGCGTGGTGGTCAGCGCGGCCAGGGCCTGTTCGGCCGGCAAGCCGCGGCGCACGGCCTGGCGCAGGCGTGGCCAGAACTCGCGCGCCGGCTCGCGCAGGCCGGCGGCGGTGACGGCGAACGGCACACCCGCGCGCTGCAGCAACGCCAGGTTCGACGGCGCCTGTTCCCAGTGCTGCAATGTCGAAAGCGAGACGTCCAACGCGCTGTCGGGGTCGGCCAGATCGGGCGCGGGCGGATAGTTCAGTGGCACGACCACGGGCAGGCGCGCCGTGGCCAGTTCGGCAGCGCGCCGGTATTCGTGACCGTTGCCCTGGACGATGGCCCGCAGCTTGAATTCGTCACGCAGCCGTGCAATGCGGCCGTAGTCCTGTTCATCGGTGGCGACCAGCATCACGGCCTGCGTGCCGGCCAACACGGGCGCCAGCGCCGCCAGCGAAGCGTTGGGCTGCAGGCGTTCACTGGCTGCGGTGCTGCTGCCGGCCTTATCACCTGGGTCGGCCTGGCCGTGCCAGCGGGCGTCCAGCAGGGTCTGGCGCGCCAGCGCCACGGCACCCATCAATGACGTCGGGTAGGTGTTGCCTTCGTTCGCGGTCTCGAAGCTCATGTGCTGGGCCACGCGCAGGCTGATGACGGCGGTCTTGGCTTCGCTGGCCGGTTGCGTGGCCAGCAGGGCGCTCTGGCCGCGGAACACGCCGGCCATGGGCGCGGCCAGCACCGCGGTGAAGCCGAGTTCGCGCGCCAGTCGGGTGTCTTCGGCTTTCCAGACCAGCTGCTGCGCCACGTCCTGCTCGGCCCGCACCGAGCGGTTGCGCGCGGCCATGGCGCGAGCCGCCATCGGCCGCTGCTCGGCGCGGGGTGCCGTGCTGGGCGGCAGTTCGCTGCCCGGGCCGAACATCGGCCGCCCGGGCGGCCCCGGGCGCAGCGCTGCGGGGACGGCCAGGTCGCTGGAAAGGTCGATGAAGCCGGCGTAGACGGTGCGGCCGGCCAGAGGCCAGACGCGGGCGCCAGCGGGCACCGGCACGTTTTCGCCCGCCGCGACGATGATGCCGTCGCGCAGCAACAGCGTGCCTTGATTCACCACCTGGCCCGGTCCCAGCACCAGCGTGGCTCCGGTCAGGGCGTGCCAGCGCGGGGTGTTGTCGCGCAGGCCCTGTTCGCGCTCGGCGCTGGTCTGCGCGGCCAGTGGCTGCATCCACCCCAGCGCGAAGCACAGGCCCAGCAACTGGCGGCGCAGACGGGCGTTTCGACGAGAGGCGTGCATGCGGAAGACTTTCGTGTTCGGCCAGGGGCCGGTGAGGCCAGCGACTGTAGCCTTGCAGCGGCTTGGGACAATGGGCCTGGCCCTTGCATAGGACCCTGCATGGACTTGAACGATCGCTCCGAACGACCCGCCGGCGCCGGCGCCGGCGCGGCCCCTGCTCCGGGCCCGCACCGCATCGTCATCGTCGGCGGCGGCGCTGGCGGCCTGGAGCTGGCCACGCGGCTGGGTGACACGCTGGGCAAGAAAGGGCTGGCGCATGTCACCTTGATCGAACGGGCGCGCTCGCACTTCTGGAAGCCGCACCTGCACGAGATCGCCGCCGGCAGCATGGACCTGCACGTGCATGCCACCGACTACCTGGCACAGAGCCACTGGCATGGCTTTCGCTATCGCGTGGGCGAGATGATCGGCCTGGACCGGGCCAGGCGCCTGGTGCTGGTGGGCCCGGTGATCGACGAGGACGGCGTCGTCGTGACCCCGGGCTACACGCGCGGCTACGACACGCTGGTGATGGCCGTGGGCAGCAAGACCAACGACTTCGGCACGCCTGGCGTGGCCGAGCACGCCATTGCGCTGGAAACTCCCGCCGACGCCCAGCGCTTCCACCGCCGTCTGGTCAATGCCTGCCTGCGTGCGCACATGCAGGCCACGCCGCTGAGCCCGCGCCAGCTTCAGGTGGCCATCATCGGTGCCGGTGCCACCGGCGTGGAACTGGCAGCCGAGCTGCACAAGGCCACGCGCACCCTGGTCAGCTACAACCTGGAAAAGATCGACCCCGAGCGCGACATCCGGCTGAACCTGATCGAAGCCGGACCGCGCATCCTTCCGGCGCTGCCCGAGCGCATTTCTGCATCGGCCACCGAACTGCTGCGCGGGCTGGGTGTGCAGGTGCGCACCGGTTCACGTGTCACGGCTGTCACTGCCGAAGGCGTGCAGCTGGCCGACGGCGAATTGCTGCCGGCGGAACTGGTGGTCTGGGCCGCAGGCGTGAAGGCCCCCGAGTTCCTGACGACGCTGGGGCTGGAAACCAACAAGATCAACCAGCTCGTCGTGCTGCCGACCCTGCAGACGCCTGCCGACCCGGATGTCTTTGCCATCGGCGATTGCGCTGCGGCGCCCTGGCTGGGCCAGCAGGGCAATGTGCCACCGCGGGCCCAGGCCGCGCACCAGCAGGCCTCGCACCTGGTCAGGCAGTTGCGCGCACGCATCCACGGCCAGCCTCCGAAACCCTGGCGCTACCGCGACTTCGGTTCGCTGGTGTCGCTGGGCGAATACAGCACGGTGGGCAACCTGATGGGCGCGCTGGTGGGCGGGAACCTCTGGGTCGAAGGTCTGTTCGCGCGCACGATGTACCTGTCGCTTTACAAGATGCACCAGGTGGCTTTGCACGGCTGGTGGAAAACGGCGCTGGGCTCGGCATCGCGCCTGCTCACGCGAAGTACCGAGCCCAGGGTCAAGCTGCATTGAGCAGCTGCCGGCCCTTGCGGCCGGGTTCAGCCCCTCTTGATCAGCCCGAACAGGAACGAGACCACGGCCAGGACCAGGAAGACGACGAAGAGGACCTTCGCGATGCCCACGGCACTGGCGGCGATCCCGCCAAAGCCGAAGACGGCGGCGATGAGGGCGATGACGAGAAAGACGACGGCGTAGTGCAGCATGACGGGCTCCTGTTGTTGACTCTGCCGCAAACACTGCAGCGTCAACAGACTGTAGGCAAGGCCGTCAGGCGCGGCTGTAGGGCGGTGTTCGGCGTCGCGGTAGGACGGCGCCGACGCGTCCTGAAGCAGCGGCGGTCTTGTCCTACACCGCCAGGGCGGCGCCCTGCTTAGACTCCAAATCATCTTCGCCTTCGAAGGCTTGCTTGCGCAGCCCTTCCCACATGCCCCTGACCCCGACCTCCCGCCTGCGCCGCCCGCGCCGCCTGACGGTGGCCATCGCCCTGGCCTGTGCCGTCGCGGGCATGGTGCTGGTGGTGGCCGAGGTGTCGTTCAGCGGTGCCGCTTCATCGCTGGAAAGCCTGGGCGACCGTGCCCAGACGCGCACCGCCATCCAGACCCTGATGCGGCGTCTTCTCGACGCTGAAAGTGCCCAGCGCGGCTACTTGCTCACCGGCCGGCCCGAGTATCTCGAGCCCTTCCGTGACGCGCAGGCCGACATCTCCCAGGCCCTGGACCTGTTGGCCAAGGGCTACCCGGGCGACGCGGCCTGGAAAGCCCAGGTGGCCGACCTGAAGCAGCGCACCGTGGAAAAGCTGTCCGAGGTGACAGAGACGATGGCGCTGTTCGACGCCGGACAGACCGCAGCCTGGCGTGAACTGATGTTGACCGACATCGGCCGCGAAAAGATGGAAGCTGCCCGAACCGCGGCCGAAGCCCTGCTCGTCACCGAAAACCGCGGCATCGCCGAGGCTCGCAAGGCCATCAACGACACCTTGCGCCAGGGTCGGATGGGCCTGGGCGTGATGACGGCGCTGAGCCTGCTCGCACTCATCTTCTACTTTCGCAACAGTGCCGCGCTGGACCGTGCACAGCGCGAACACGCGCGCGCACTGGGTCTGGAACGCGACCTGCTGGAAACCGAAGTGCGCCAGCGCACCGCCGAACTGACCGAACTGGCGCGCCACCTGCAGACAGCACGCGAGGACGAGCGCGCCCATCTCGCGCGTGAACTGCACGACGAACTGGGCGCCTTGTTGACCGCGTCGAAGTTCGACATTGCCCGGCTCAAGCGCAGCCTGGGGACGGCGCCGGGACCCGATCAGCTGGAACGGCTGCAACAGCTGAACGCCAGCATCGACCAGGGCATTTCGCTCAAGCGCCGCATCATCGAAGACCTGCGCCCTTCGGCCTTGAGCAATCTCGGGCTGAAGGTGGCGCTGGACATCCTGGCGCGTGAGTTCGAGCAGCGCTCAGGCCTGGCGGTGCATGCCGATGTGGTCGACGTCAGGCTGTCGCCCGAATTGCAGATCGTCATCTACCGCATCGTGCAGGAGTCGCTGACCAATGTCGCCAAGCATGCCATGGCCAGCAAGGTGTCACTGCAGCTCACGGCCGACGATGGCGAGCTCTACCTGAGCCTGGCCGACGATGGCCGGGGCCTGGCGCCAGGGGCTGCGGCTTCGGGCACCCACGGTCTCGTGGGCATGCGCTTCCGGGTTGAATCGGTGGGCGGGCGCATGCAGATCAGCAGCCCGCCGGGGCAAGGCACGCTGATCGAAGTCCACGTGCCCCTGCCTGAGCAGGAGCCGGTGCTCAGTTCCTGATGATGACGTCGTTGCGGACGCTCTTCACGCCCGAGGTCTCACGCGCCAGCTTCTCGGCCAGGCCACGTTCTGCAGCGGACTTGGCGAAGCCCGACAGCTGCACGGTGCCGTTCAGCGTTTCGACGCTGATCGCGGCGGCGCTGACTTCCGTGTTCTCGGCGAGTTTGGCCTTGACGCGCGTCGTCAGGGTCGCGTCGTCGATGTAGGCGCCAACGGTGGACTGGTCCCGCATGACGGCGCAGCCGGTGGTGGTGAGGGCAAGGGTGGCGGCGGCGAGGGCCAGCAGCAGGGTGCGATGGTTCATGGTTTTCTCCTGTCGACGGGGTGGATGTGTGTCGATGGATGGATGCTCCGGGGCAGCGCCCGGCGCGGGCATCGGCGGCAGCCGCAAGCCGGCGTCAGACAGCGACTACAGCCGGCCGCGCGCCCCCGGGCTGGCGAGGCTGGCGGCATGAGCCCACGCCGACCCTGAGAATCCGCCGCAACGACGTTTTCAGGAGACCGCCATGGAACGATGGCTTGCCGCCGCTCTGGACTACCTGCCCCGCTGGCTCGAATTCCAGATGCGCCAGAGCGAACAACCCGGGCTCTCGCTGGCCGTGGTGCACCAGGGCAAGCCGGTGTTGCTGGCGGCGTTCGGCCACGCCGACCGGGCGCGCGGTGTGGACCTGACGCCGCAGCACCGCTTCCGCGTGGCGTCGCATTCGAAGACCTTCACCTCGGTGGCGCTGATGAAACTGCGCGAGCGCGGCCGGCTGCAGTTGGACGACCCGGTCGGCCGTCACCTGCCCGGGCTGCACGCCGACGTGGCCGCAGCGACCCTGGCCCAGCTGATGTCGCACAGCGCCGGGCTGATGCGCGACGGCCGCGACTCCGGCCAGTGGGTCGAGCGCCGCGCCTTCCTCGACCGGGCCGAGATGCTCGACGACCTGGCCGCTGGCACCACGATCGACAGCAACACGCGCTTCAAGTATTCGAACCACGGCTACGGCCTGCTCGGGCAGGTGGTCGAAGCCGTGACGGGCGAGCCCTGGTGCAGCTTCGTTGCGCGCGAGGTGGTCGCGGCGTCTGGCCTGAAGGACACCTTCCCCGATGTCCCGGCCGAAGGCGCGGCCGCGCTCCATCTGGCCAGCGGCCACAGCAGCAAGTGGCCGGTCGGTGAACGGCTGGTGATCTCGGCGACGATGGACACGCGCGCCCTGGGCGCAGCCACCGGCTTCGTCAGTACCGCCAGCGACCTGGCGCGCTTCTTCGCCAGCCTGTCGCCGCTGGCGAAGAAGAGTGTGCTGTCGGTGGCCAGTCGGCGCGAGCTGACACGCCGGCAATGGCGCGAACCGCATGCCAGCGTGGAGCGCTGGTATGGCCTGGGCACCATGCAGGGCACGCTGACCGGGGCAGCCGGCCCCTGGGACTGGTTCGGCCATACCGGCGGCTTCCCGGGCACACTGTCGCGTACGGCCTGCGTGCCTGCGCAGGGCCTGGCGCTGTCGCTGCTGACCAACGCTGCCGACGGCCTGGCGCAGGCCTGGACCGACGGGGCGCTGCACGTGCTGCAGGCCTTTTGCAGGCACGGCGCGCCGAGCCGACGCTCCGCTGCCTGGACCGGCCGCTGGTGGAGCCTGTGGGGCGCATTCGACCTGCTGGCCGTGGCCGACAAGGTGCTTATCGCGAACCCGGCGCTGCTGAACCCGGTGCAGGACGCCGCGGAACTGGAACTGCACGGCCGTGACCGCCAGGGCGTGGACCGCGGCCGCATTGCGCTGGCCAACGGTTATGGCGCGCATGGCGAACCGGTGGCGCTGCGGCGTGATGCCCAGGGCCGGCCGGCAAGCCTGCAGCTGGCCGGCAACCTGCTGCTGCCGGAAGCGGCAGTGGCGAATGAACTCAAGGCCCGATATGGACCGCGTTGACGCTCTGGCCAAACATCTCTTCCCGCGCCACCTGGCAGATCGCGATGACGGCCGGATGGATCAAGCGCCGTTGCGTGGTGATGGCGTAGAGCTGCTCGCGCACCGATTCGATGGCCCCGAGCACCTGCACGCCGTATTGCTTGCAGACGAATTCCGCGGTGGCCGAGGGCGCCACGAAGACGCCGGTGGCGGCCTGCCCAAAGGCCTTCAGCAAGGCGCTGTCGTCGAACTCGCCGATGACGCGAGGCCTGATCCGCAGCTCGTCGAACCACTGCATCAGCCCGAGCCGGATCGCCACATCCTCCCCGGGCAGCAGGAAAGGCGCTTGGTCCAGGCATGCGGGGAAGTCCCCCGTCAAGGTGGCCGCCAGGCTGGCGGCAGCAAACACCGACAAGCTGCTGGAACCCAGGAAGTGGTTGTAGCCGCGCACGTTCAGTCCTGCGGGCATCGGGCGGTCGGCGATGACCATGTCCAGCCGGTTCACTGCCAGTTCGGCCAGGAGTGAATCGAGCCGGCCTTCACGGCACATCAAGCGGACCGGTTCGTTCAGGCGCAGTGCGGGCTCGACCAGGCGAAACGCCACCGACTTCGGCACGACATCGGCAACGCCCACCTTGAACACCAGGGCCTGGTGTGCCGGTGGATCGCGCAGCATCTCCAGCATTTCGTCGCCGAGCGTGAAGATCTCATCGGCATAGATGAGGGTGCGGCGCCCGGTCTCGGTCAGTTCGAGCTGGCGTCCGGCGCGCTGGAACAAGGTCACGCCGAGCATCTCTTCCAACGTCGTCAGCTGGCCGCTGATCGACTGCGGGCTCAGATTGAGCTGCTCGCTGGCCCGGGCAATGCTGCCCGCCTTGGCGACCATCCAGAAGTACCGAAGGTGCCTGTAGTTGAGCGTGGCCATCGTTCGATCAAGACATCCATTTTTTCGAGCAATAAAGCCATCATATTCGAGTGGTTCGATGCATCGAGAAACGCGACACTGAATTTGGCTTGTTGTCGAGGCCAGACAAACCGTACTGCAGGGGCCGATGCCGGTGGCCCTTGCCTGCACCCATGACGTCCGGATATGAGGGGACCTCCGCCATGTCAACGCCAGCAGCCAACCCAGCCACGCCGCTCGATCCGGATGCGCATTTCGTGCCGACGCGCGAACAGCGCGACGAACATGGGCGGCGCATCGCGTTGAGCTTCGACTCCATCCTGGTGCAACCCGCCGCACCGCCCGCGGGCTCGGTGGCGCAGAAGGTCATTCAAACCGTTCGGGGATCGGTGCTTGTCGTGCGTGCACCCGCAGCACCCAAGGAGCCGGTCGCATGATGAAACTGCTTGTTCCCGTCGACGACTCCGGCAACTCGCTGCAGGCCTTGCGCCATGTCTTGGCGGAGTACCGGCGCAACCCGGCGATCGATATCCATCTTCTGAACGTGCAGCCGCCGTTCTCGGCCAACGTCAGGCGCTGGATCGACAGGAAGACGATCGACGAGGCGCATGTCGAGGCATCCCAGCAGGCGCTGCAGCCCAGCCGGCTGATGCTCGATGAGTTTCGTGTGCCTTACTCGGTGCACCTCGCGGTGGGTCCGAAGGCGGAATCGATCGCCGGGTTCGCCCGGGAATTGCGATGCGACCACATCGTCATCGGCACTGGCCGCAGGAACTCGCTCATGCGGGCCATCGCAGGCTCCGTGACCAACGAGTTGCTCGAGCTGACGACCGTCCCGGTGACCGCTGTCGCTGGCGAATCACCGTCGGTGTGGGAACGCTACGGCATTCCACTGGGCGTCGGCAGCGGCCTGGCCTGGCTGCTGGTGACGGCATTCGAGTAAGCGCTTGAGCCGCTGGGCCCTAGGCTTGCAACAGACCCCAGTTCAAGGCCACCAGTGTCAGCTCGCTCTGGTTGGCCGCCTGCAGCTTCTGCTTGATGTTGTAGAGGTGCGTGCCCACGGTGCTGGGTGACAGGTTCAGGTTTTGCGCGATCCGGGCCACGCTCAGGCCTCGGGCCAGTTGCAGGAACACGGCGAATTCGCGTTCGCTCAGGGCTTCGGCCGGGCTGGTGTCGCCATGCACCTGCGCCAGCGCCAGGGCTTGTGCGGTCGATAGGTCGACGTAGGCGCGGTGCTCGGCCACGGCCGTGACGGCGGCGATCAGCGCCTCGGGTGCGCTGCGCTTGGCCAGGTAGCCCAGGGCACCGGCACGCAGTACGCGGCGCGGGTGGGCGGTGTCTTCATGGGCCGACAGCGCCAGGATGCGCGCCTTCGGGTCCTGCGCCAGCAGCCTGCGCACGGCCTCCAGCCCGCCCATGCCGGGCATCGACAGATCCATCACCACCACGTCGGGCTGCACACGCGGGTAATCGCTGCAGGCCTGTTCGCCGCTGTCGCACTCGGCCACGACTTCGACACCGGCGTCGGCCAGCAGCATGCAAAAACCCATGCGCACCAGGGCATGGTCGTCGACCAGCATCACGCGGATTGCGCCAGCCGGGCCCGTGTGGCTCATCACGCCGCCCCCCGCGCCACCAGGGGCAGCTGCAGCCGCAGCAGGGTGCCACCGGCCGCTCGCGCCAGAAGCTCGAACTGGCCGCCCAGCGCCTGCGCACGTTCGGCCATCCAGCGCACGCCGTGGTGGCCGGCACCGCCGTCCACGCCGGTGGCGGGCAGGCCACTGCCGTTGTCGGTCAGCTCCAGCAGCAGTTCGTTGCCGCGCACCTGCACGTCCAGCCGCAGCCGGGTGGCCAGGCCGTGGCGCAGTGCATTGCTCATGCCTTCCTGGGCAGCACGGTACACCGCAAGGGCCGTGTCGGGCTGCAAGGGCTCAGCTCCCAGCGGCGCCAGGTCCACCTGCACCTGCACGTCCACGCCCTGGCTGCGGCGGGTGCGCTCGGCCAGGTCGTCCAGCGCCTCGGCCAGGCCGAAGCGGTCCAGCACCAGCGGAGACAGCCGCGGAATGATGCCGTGCATGGCGTCGTACAGCCGGGATGACTCGTCGGCGATCAGCCGCGCCGCCTGTTCTGCGGTGGCGTCCCGGCCCTGGGTTCGGCTGGCGATGGACAGCGCCATGCTGCGGATGGCGGTGACCGACTGACCCAGTTCGTCGTGCAGTTCACGCGCGATCAGCTTGCGTTCGTCCTCGATGTGCTGTTCGATCCAGCGCGTGAGCTCGCGGCTGTCGGACAGCTGGATCTCGGCCCGCACCGCACGCCGCTCGGTCTCGATGTGGCGCTGCAGCTCGGCGACCATCCGGTTGAAGGCCGCGCCGATGGCGCCTGCCTCGCGCCCGGGCAGGCCCGGCAGGGCGGTGCCGAACCGGCCTTCCTGCACCTGGTTCAGCGCCGCCACGATGCTGGCGAAGGGCCGCACGGTGCGCCCCACCAGCAGGTACACGCCCAGGTTCACCACCAGGAAAAGGCCGGCAGCCACCAGCAGCTGCCACATCAGGTCGTCCCAGGCGTCGAGCACGGCGCGCGATGCGTTCGCGCGCACCAGCAGCCTGCTGTCGGGAAATTCGATATTGGTTTCGGCCAGCGGTGGCTGCACCAGCCAAGCGAACCACGCCGGCGCGTCGCGGCCGGCCTTGTAGGGCGATGGTGGCGAGGTGTAGAGAACCTGGCCCGTGCCGTCGATCAGGCTGATGTCGTTGCTGCGCACGCGCCCCATGCCCTGCAGGAAGGCCAGCATCGCAGCCTGTCCCTGCGCGGCATAGCGCCACACGGTGCGGTCCAGCAACTGCGCAGCCACGCGGTTGGCGGCCACCACTTCCTCGCGCACCGAGTCGCGGGCATGCTGCACCTGCATCCACAGCATGGCTGCCACGAACAGCAGTGTCAGCACGCCCACGATCAGATTGATCTGCAAGCGCAGGCCGGGGCCTCTGGGGCGTGTCGGGAAGTCAGGAGAACTCACCCACCGATGCTATCGGCGCCAGCCCTTGGCCGGGTTCAGGGTGCTCACGAAGCCTCGCGGCGTGGGCGCGCCGCCGGCCTGGCGGTGGTGGTGCGCTCGCCGGTCCTGGAGCGGCTTCAGCCCAGCGCGCGCGCGGCCAGAACCGGAATCAGCGCAGCCCGGTAGGCGGCAGAACCGTGCAGGTCGCTGTTCAGTTCGTCGGCGGGCACGGTGACGCCTGCCAATGCGGCGGCACTCCAGTCCGTGGCCAGCCGGGCCTCCAGGGCGGTGGCGCGGAACACACCCTGGGCGCCAGCGCCCGTGACTGCCACGCGCACGCCCATTGGACCGCGGCTGACGAAGACCCCCACCAGCGCAAAGCGGCTGGCCGGCTGCCTGAACTTCTGCCAGCCGGCCCGTTCGGGAACGGGGAAGCTCACTGCCGTGATCAGTTCGTCTTCGGCCAGCGCGGTGGTGTAGATGCCCTGGAAGAAGTCTTCGGCGGCCAATGTGCGGCGGTCGGTGTGCACGGTGGCGCCCAGGCCCAGCACCGCCGCGGGGTAGCAGGCGGCGGGGTCGTTGTTGGCCAGGCTGCCCCCCAGCGTGCCGCGGTGGCGCACCTGGCGGTCGCCGATCTGGCCGGCCAGTGCAGCCAGCGCCGGAATGGCCTGCTGCACCTGGGCCGAGGTGGCTACGGCGGCATGGGTGGTGCTGGCACCGATGGTCAACGTGCCACCAGCCGCGTGGATGCCCTGCAGCGACGCCAGACCCGCCAGATCGACGAGTGCGCCAGGCGCGATCAGACCCAGCTTCATGGCCTGCAGCAGGGTCTGGCCGCCGGCGATCAGCTTGCTGTCGGGTTCGCCCGCGGCGCGCACGGCGTCGGCCACGGTGGCGGGGGTGTGGAATGCGAAGTTCTGCATGTGGGCTTCCTGCGGCGGCGGGGCCTGTGGCCGGCCCGGCGCGCAGTATGCCGGCAAGGGCGGGCTGCCGTGCGCCTGCGGCATGAGCAGGGGCCGCACCTGCTGCGTCGACGCGCCCGCTTCAGTCGTCGTCGCGCTGCCGGTCGGAAGCCGACTGCCCGGACCACGGGCCCGGTATCAGCCCCTGCGGCGACTGCTGCCATTCCCAGCCAATGAAGGCCACCACGGCAGCCAGCAGCAAGGCGGCCAGCCAGTTGTGGTTGTGCTTGACGAGATCAGGACCGGCACCATCGACACGGCCGGTGACCATGGGCAGTGCCTGGTTGCGGCGGCGCAGCAGGCTCAAGCCCGCGATCAGTGCGATGTGCACCAGCACCACAACGAGGAATGCATTGCCGAAGAATTCGTGCACTTCTTCCAGCCAGTCGCCGCCCAGGAAGTTGCCCCAGTCGTTGTAGGTGCCATGGCCGCTGAGCGTGAGTGGAACGACCAGAACCAACAGCAGCAGTACCGCCAGAGCCATCAGCAGGTTCTGGCCCTGGCGCCAGTGGATGCCCTGGGCGCTGCGCTGCCTGAATGCCTGCGCGGCCAGGCGCAGCCAGGCAGGCGCGCCGCCCAGCTTGCGCAGCAGCAGGCCCAGGCCCGCGTGCCGCGGCCCGAACCAGCCATAGAGCACGCGGAACGCCAGCAGGCCGACCATCGTGTAGCCCAGCGTGACGTGCAGCGCGCGCCAGTGCTCGCCATCGGCTGTGAGGTAGGCGCCCAGAAAGCTCAATGCGAAGAGCCAGTGGAACATGCGTGTGGGCGCATCGACGACGCGACGCTGCGCTGCAGTGCCGGTGCGCCCCGGCGATGCCTGTGTCGATGCTGCTGGCGCGGCGGGCTGAAAGCCGGGTGTGCTTGGCATGGAGAGCCTTTCCTTGTGTTCGCGACTCAGTCCTGGAACGAGCGTCGCTGCTGCGCGTTCATTCCTGCGGGAAACTGCAGTTCGTCGTCGTCGAAGCGGCCTCGCGCGGCGCCGGTGTGGCAGGCCGCACACTTCGCTGCGCTCTTGACGCTGGCGAGACTCCAGACGGTCCGATCGATCCTGCGGTGTTTGCGCTCGAACCAGGCCGAGCGGCTGATGCGGTCCTGCGGCGGTTCTTCTTTCACCCGCTTGTAGGTCTCGGCATGGGCCTGCAGCCAGGCGTTGATCTGCTGCGTCATGGCAGCGTCCAGCGACGCGTCGCTGCCGTAGTGCTTGTCCAGCCCGCTCATCAGCCTTTGCCACGACCGTGCCGGCAACAGGCCGGGTGGATAGGCGAGGTGGCATGACGCACATTCCTGCAGGAAGTCGGCAGGCGGGTTGGGCGGCATCATCGGGCCGCCGTCGGCCTGCGCAGCCATTGCGATGGTCAGGCCCAGCAGGCTGGCCAGCAGGATTCCGTGTCGCCGGTTGCGCGCTGGGTTTCGGTGGGTGGTGGGCATCGGGGTCGGCGCCGGAAAGCTTCGTTGGTTCATGGCTTCAGGCTGGTCAGAAAGGCCAGCACGTCGGCCTTTTCCCCGGCGCTGCATTCGCGCTGGAGCACGTCCCTGCAATTGCGGCGGAACCACTTGTCGACTTTCGCGGTGTCGGTGAACGCGCCCGGGTTCACGGCGGGTGCCATCGTGTCGATGGCCTTGCCGGTGCTGGCGTGCTGGCCCGGGCGGGTCGGCGGCTGACCGTGGCAGGAAGAACAGGACCATTCGCCGCCGTGGGGACTGGTGAAGAAGACCCGGCCGCGTTCGACCTGCCCCGGCGCGCCGGCCTGCGCAGTGAAGCGTTCGAGTTGCTGCGCCGGCGAGGTGTCGGCCGCCTGGGCTGCACCCGGCAACAGCGCCAGGCCGAGCACAGTGCTCGCCACGATGCGCCCGGCGCAGGCCCACCTCTTCGGGTGCGGGAGTTTCAGGTTCAAGGTGGGCTCCAGGAATGGACCGTCAGTGCGGATCGATGGAGTCATTCTTCGTGGCCGCGCTTGAACGGAAGCTGAAGGATTTGTTCATCTGCGGTTCAGGTTCGCGCGCTGACAATCCCCTGGTGAATGCCCACCGCCCCTCCGTCGCCTGCCACTGGTGGCCAGAAACCGGCAGCGCGCTGCGTATTGCCCGCAAGACCGCGCTGATGGCGCTGCTGCTGGCCGGGCTGGCATGGCCGGCTGCCCAGGGCAGCGACAAAGGCGACCATGAACGTGCGCGCGAAGCCGTGCAGGCCGGCCAGGTCCTGTCGCTTCCGATCCTGTTGCAGCGACTGGAACGCTCGCATCCGGGTCAGGTGCTCGAACTGGAACTCGAACGCGAAGATGGCCGCTGGATCTACGAGATCAGGCTGTTGCAGGCCAGCGGTCAGTTGCTGAAATTGGAGCTTGACGCGGCCACCGGGCAGGTACTGAAGACCAGACGCAAGGAAGACCGAAAGCCGGAGCGAACGCAGCAACGGGCTCAGGAATCAACTCAGGAGCAAAGGCTGGAGCGCGCGCCCGACGCGCCCAAGGACCGACTGAAATGAGTGGCGGCCATCTGCAGGGTGACGCATGAGAGTGCTTCTCGTCGAAGACGACCCGACGCTGCGCGCCCAGCTGCGCACCGGGCTCGAAGAAGCGGGCTACGTGGTCGACGAGGCCGACAACGGCCGCGACGCGCACCACCTGGGCGCGGGCGGAGACTTCGACGCGGTGATCCTCGATCTGGGTTTGCCGGTGCTCGACGGCATCAGCGTGCTCAAGCGCTGGCGGGGAGCCGGGTCTACGCTGCCCGTGCTGATCCTGACGGCACGCGACAGCTGGCACGAGAAGGTCGCCGGCATCGATGCCGGCGCAGACGACTATCTGGCCAAGCCCTTCCACATGGAAGAGCTGCTGGCTCGACTGCGCGCGCTCATACGCCGGGCGCAAGGCCTGGCCTCGCCTTTGTTGCAGTGCGGCCCCCTGACGCTGGACACGCGCAGCAGCCGGGTCACGTTGAACGGGCAGCCGGTGACGCTGACCAGCCATGAATACCGGCTGCTGGCCTATTTGATGCACCGCCCAGGCACCGTGGTTTCTCGCTCAGAACTGACCGAGCATCTGTACGCGCAGGATTTCGATCGCGACTCCAACACCATCGAAGTCTTCGTCGGTCGGCTGCGGCGCAAGCTGCCTGCCGAGACCATCGAGACCGTTCGTGGCATGGGCTACAAGCTGGTGGCGCCACCTTGAAGCCATCGGCCAGCCATCGCTGGGTGCGTTCGCTGCGCTTCCGGCTGCTGGCGGGCACGTTGGTGGCCCTGGCGGTCGCGCTGGTGCTGGCCGGTCTGTTGCTGGCTGACTTGTTCCGCCAGCATGTGCTGCACCAGTTCAGCCAGACGCTGACCAGCCAGCTCGACCAGATCACGGCGCGCCTGGAGTTCGATGCTTCGGGTCAGCCCCAGGTCGACCCCCAGACGCTGAGCGACCCGCGCTGGGTACGCCCTTACTCGGGCTTGTACTGGCAGATCGATGGCCCGAGCCAGGCGCAGCAGCGCGGCGTGCTGAGGTCACGGTCGCTGTGGGACGCCACCCTGAACCTTCCCAGCGACGTGCTGGCCGATGGCGTCGTGCACGTGCACGAGGTGGCCGGACCGGACGGCGCGCGTTTGCTTCTGGTGGAGCGAACCATCACCCGCGCAGACGCGACGGCGACACCCTGGCGCCTGATCGTCGCGGCCGATCTGGCGGACACCGCCGCTGCCTTGGACCGCTTCAATGGCGTGCTGGCCGTGTCGCTGGCCAGCCTGGCCCTGCTGCTGTGCGCTGCAGCGCTGGCGCAGGTGGCCATCGGCCTGGCGCCGCTGCGCACGCTGCAGCAAACCCTGGCCGGCGTGCATGCCGGTAGCGCACAGCGGCTGGACGGCAGCTTCCCTTCGGAGGTGCAGCCCCTGGTCGACGACTTCAATGCGGTGCTGGACCGCAACGCCGATGTCGTGACGCGCGCGCGTACGCAGGCGGGAAACCTTGCCCATGCCATCAAGACACCCCTGGCCGCGATGGCTCAGGCCGCCGCGGTGGCGCGGCAGCATCCTGAGACTGGCGCTGAACTCGCCGCGCTCGTGGAAGAGCAGGTGGGTGTGGCACGCCGCCATGTGGACTGGCACCTGGCGCGGTCGCGGGCGGCTGCTGCGCTGGGCCTTCCCGGGGCGCGAGTGGCATTGCAGCCCGTGGTCAGTGGCCTGCTGCGGGTGCTCGAGCGGGTTCATGGCGAACGGGGGGTTGCACTGCACTGTGTCCCGTTCGAAGCCGATCTGGATCTGGTCTTCGCAGGCGAGGTTCAGGACCTCCAGGAGATCCTTGGCAACCTGCTGGACAACGCCTGCAAGTGGGCGCAACACCGGGTGCAGATCGCTGCCACTTCGACTACAGCGGCAGGCGGCCGCCGCTTGCAGATCGTGATCGACGACGACGGGCCGGGCATCGAAGCCGGCCGCCGCGACACCGTGATCGCCCGCGGTGCACGCCTGGACGAAGCGGTTCCTGGCAGTGGCCTGGGACTCGCCATCGTCAGTGAGCTGGTCGGCTTGTACGGCGGAAGCATGAAGCTGGGCGTGGCGCCGATGGGTGGGCTGCGGGTCTCCGTCGAATTGCCTGGGGTCTGACACCGGGCAACGGCTCGTGCATGGCCTTCAACCAGCCGTAACTCGCGGGCAAGGGCTGACCCGGCTTCAGGAACTCGCCCGCACTTCCTCGATGCTGGTGATGCCGGCCAGCACTTTCTCGATGCCGTCCTGGCGCAGCGTGCGCATGCCTTCGCTGAGTGCAAAGCGCTGCAGCTCGTCGGCGCGGGCGCCGGTCTGGATCAGGTGGCGC
Source organism: Burkholderiales bacterium Ga0077543 (assembly GCA_001464055.1). Lineage (GTDB taxonomy): Bacteria > Pseudomonadota > Gammaproteobacteria > Burkholderiales > Burkholderiaceae_C > Rubrivivax. Next base: position 87,645 of record LNET01000100.1, on the reverse strand, counting down.
AAGCCGCGGCCCACCATCATCAGTTCGTGGATGCCGGCGCGGCCGCGGAAGCCGGTGCCGCTGCAGTGGTCGCAGCCCACGGCCTCGTAGCGCATCAGCCGGCCTTCGCTGCCCTCGGGGTCGCCCGCGTTGCGTGCGCCGAAGCGGGCACGCCAGTCGGCGAGCACGGTGTCGGCGCTCGGTGCGCCGTCCACGCCATCCAGCACGTGCAGGTAATCGTGCAGCAGTTCTTCTTCCTCTTCGGGGCTGGCTTCGCGGGCAGTGCGGCATTTCATGCACAGCCGGCGCACCAGGCGCTGGGCCAGCACGCCCAGCAGTGCGTCGGCGAAGTTGAACGGGTCCATGCCCATGTCCAGCAGTCGCGTCACGGTTTCCGGTGCGCTGTTGGTGTGCAGGGTGCTCATCACCAGGTGGCCGGTGAGGCTGGCCTCGATGGCCACCTGGGCTGTTTCCTTGTCGCGAATTTCGCCGACCATCACGACGTCCGGGTCGGCGCGCAGGAAGGCGCGCAGCGCCTTGGCGAAGGTCCACTCGATCTTCGGGTTCACCTGCACCTGGCGCAAACCGGCCTGGGTGATTTCGATCGGATCCTCGGCGGTCCAGATCTTGCGTTCGGGCGTGTTGATCGTCGACAGTGCCGAATGCAGTGTCGTCGTCTTGCCCGAACCGGTGGGGCCCACGCACAGCAGCATGCCGTAGGGGCGCTCGGTGGCTTCCTTGAAACGCTTCAGGTTGCTCGGGCTCAGGTTCAGGTTTTCCAGCGGTATGGGCTTGCTGCCGGCCAGCAGGCGCATCACTGCGTCTTCGCAGTTGCTGTGGGTGGGAATGGTGGCCACGCGCAGTTCGAGCTTGCTGCCCTGCACGAACTTGCCGAAGCTGATCTTGCCGTCCTGCGGCTTGCGGCGTTCGCTGATGTCCAGGTCGCACATGATCTTCAGCCGCGCCAGCAGGGCGTTGCGGTAGGTGTGCGGCAGTTCCAGGTAAGGGCGCAGGTGCCCGTCCTTGCGAAAGCGGATGTTCACGCGCTCGCGCCCGGCCCGACATTCGATATGGATGTCGCTGACGCCCTGAGACTGCGCTTCCTGGATCATGCTGTTGATCAGCCGCACCAGGGTGTTGTCGCTTTGCTCGATGACCGCTTCTTCGTCGCCGCTGTCGCTGGCGTCGCGCGTTTCCATGCTGGCCAGCAGCTTGCTGGCGTCACCGGGTTCGTAGTCGATGACGATGGCGACGTCGCTGGCTGCACGCTGGCCGGCCATGCTTTCGCCAACCTTTTCGTAGGCACGGTCGATGGCCGCGCCCAGCACCCCGGCGCGTGCCAGCACCGGCACCACCTTGCCCTGGGCGGCGAATTCCAGCTCGTCGATGGCACGCCGGTTCGACGGGTCTTCCAGCGCAACCACCAGGCGTCCGCCGCGCAGCATCAGCGGCAGCGCCGGCGTGCGCTGCGCCACGGGGTAGGGCAGCCGGGTGACGGCGTCCATCTCGGTGGGGAAGGTGGCCACGTCGACCAGGGGGTAGCCCATCTTGCGCGCCAGGGCGGTCTGCAGGTCGGCGCGTGAGACCAGTCCGCGCCGCACCAGCAGTTCGCCCAGCGGCACGCTGCGGTCGCCGCGCTGCTGGATCAGGGCTTCGTCCAGCTGCGCTTCGGTGATGAAGCCCAGCGCGGTCAGGGCCTCGCCGATGCGCACCATCGGCATCTTGGCCTGCTGTTCGATGGCGGCGGCCAGTTCCTCGGCCGTGATGATCTGGCGCACCACCAGCATGTCGCCCAGCTTGCGCTGGCGCAGCAGCTGCTGTTCCTCCAGCGCTTCCTGAACCTGGTCCGGCGTGGCCACGGCCTGGGCCACCAGGGCCTCGCCCACGCGCATGCCCAGGTCGGCGTGGATGTAGGCGCTGACGGGCACGAACACCCGTCGCACCGCGCCGCCGATGTCCACCGGCTCGAACAGGAACAGGCCGCAGGGTTCCTCGCGGTGGCCCACGGTCAGGCCTTCCCAGGTGCTGCCGTCGTGGAACTGCAGCTTGAACGGCACGGGTGGGCGCTGTACCAGGCGGTCGGCTTCAGTCTCGTCGGCCTGGACTGCGGCCACGGCCAGCGGTTGCGCCAGGCGCAGTCGGCGAAACTGTTCGAATTGCACCGGCACGGCCGAGCGCGCCGAACCCAGGCGGAAGTGAAGCGTGCGCGCAACGGGGTCGAAGCCCACCATGCGGCCCACCATGCGCTGGCCGTTCAGGCCTTCGATTTCGCAGGGGTCGCCGGCGGCCAGGGCCTTGCTTGTTCCGTAACGCGCAAGCTCGGGCGTGGGCCAGGAGAACCCGTTGGCCACTTCGCCGGCGGGGGGCGAAGCCGCGGCTTCAGGCGGCAGGTGCGATGGCGGCGGCTTTGACAGGTCGGACATCATTCGATGCTAAGGACCGCTCGCCAGGGCAATGGCGGTGAATAACGGCGCGATCGCCCGCCATTCCTCGGCCAGGGGATGCACGCCGCCGCCGGTGTCGGTGCACTGCGGCAAGATCAGGCCCATGAACCTTCGTTTCGTCGAGGCCTTCTACTGGGCCGTCACCCTGAAGAGCGTCACCCGCGCCGCTGAAAAGCTGTACGTCACGCAGTCGGCCCTGTCCAGCCGCATCGCCGCGCTGGAAGCCGAGCTCGGCGTGCTGCTGCTCGACCGCCGCGACAAGCAGTTCCGGCTGACAACCGCCGGCGGGCGATTCCAGCAGCATGCCGAACGGCTGCTGAACCTGCAGCGCGACATCAAGGCCGAATTCGGCAGCGACGCCATGCGCCCGATGTCGCTGCGCCTGGGTGTCAACGAATCGGTGCTGCATTCCTGGCTGATTCCCTGGCTGCAGGGGCTGCGGCTGGAACACCCGCAGCTGGAACTGGCCTTGTCGGTGGAAACCACGCCGGTGCTGGTGGACCAGATGCGCCGTGGTGCTGTCGACCTGGTGATGGCCACGCTGCCGGCCGACGGCGACGGCGTTCGCACCCGTGCGCTGTCGCCGATGCCGATGGTCTTCGTCGGCCATGCGCAGCGCCACTCGCGGCGGCGCTGGACCTTGCCGATGCTGGCCGAGCAGGAGGAACTGCTGACATTCCAGCGCGGCTCGCAGCCCCATGTGGCCCTGCTGGACCTGTGCCGGCAGCAGGGCGTGTCGGCGCCGCGTGTGCACACCATCTCGTCGATCTCGGCGATGGTGCAGCTGGTCGAGGAAGGCTTCGGCGTGGCCACCTTGCCCCAGGCCGCAGTCCAGCGCCTGGCCGAACGCCTGCCATTGCAGGTGCTGCGCTGCGACGTGCCGCTGACGCCCCTGCCCATTCACCTGAGCTGGCGCGACGACCCGGGGGCCTCGGCGGCCGGCAGCGTGGTCGGCGCGGTGCTGGCGCTGGACCCGAAACCAGGGGCCGCAGCACGCAAGACGCGAAGGCTGTAGACCTCAAGCCGGGTCAGGTCATCGAAAAAAACGATGACGAACCCGAAAAATTTCTTGTTTGCAGCCCGGCAGGGCAGGCTTCCAGAATCCGGTCCACGCCAATGCCAGGGACCCCGATGCAGCCGATGCCCGCCGCCGATGTGAAGACCCTCCCACCCGCCGCCACGCCGGCCCAGGTGAGGCACGCCGCCCGCAGCGGCGCCTTCAGCGATCACACCAGCGGCCTGGCCGACCGGCACGTGCAGGGCAACCTGGTGGTGCTGCCGGCCGAACATGCCGGCGACTTCCTGCGCTTTTGCCAGCGCAACCCCAAGCCCTGCCCGTTGCTGGCGGTGGGCGAACCCGGGCAGTCTGGCCTGCCGGCACTCGGCGCCGACATCGACATCCGCAGCGACGTGCCGCGCTACCGGGTCTGGCGGCAGGGGGAACTTGTCGCCGAACCCACCGATATCGCCGGGCTGTGGCGGGATGACTTCGTCAGCTTCGTGCTTGGCTGCAGTTTCAGCTTCGAGCAGGCTTTGCTGGACGAAGGCATGCGGCTGCGCCACATCGACGAAGGCCGCAACGTCGCGATGTTCCGCACTTCCTTGCCCACGGTTTCGGCCGGTCCCTTTTCCGGCCCGCTGGTGGTGACGATGCGGCCGCTGAAGGCGACGGACGCCATCCGCGCGGTGCAGATCACCTCGCGCTATCCGGCAGTGCATGGCGCGCCGGTGCACATCGGCGATCCGTCGCTGATCGGCATCCACGATCTGTCGCGGCCCGACTACGGCGACGCCGTGGCGGTGCATCACGATGAGTTGCCCGTGTTCTGGGCCTGCGGCGTCACGCCCCAGGCCGCACTGGTTCAGGCCCGGCTGCCACTGGCCATCACCCACGCGCCGGGCTGCATGCTCGTCACCGACCTGCTGAACCACCAGTTGGCCAGCTTCTAGCCTTTGCATCTCCCTTTTCTGCCCCCACCACCCACGGAGTCCTCGATGAAGAACTTGCCCCAACTTCCCTTCAGCCTGGCTGCGCGCTCGGCGCTGTCCACGCTTGCGACCTTCTGTGCGCTGGCCGCTGCCAGCGTGGGGGCCTCGGCACAGACAAAGTGGGACCTGCCCTCGGGCTATGGAGCCAACACCTTCCAGGTGCAGAACCTGCAGTGGTTTGCCGAGGAAGTGGACAAGGCCACGGCCGGCAAGCTGAAGATCACCGTGCACCCTGGGGCTTCGCTGTTCAAGGCCAACGAGATCAAGCGGGCGGTGCAGACCTCGCAGACCCAGATCGGCGAATTCATCCTGTCGGGTGCGGCCAACGAGAACGCGCTGTTCGGCGTCGACGCCATCCCCTTCCTGGCTACCACCTACGGCCAGGCGAAGAAGCTCGATGATGTCTCGCGGCCCTTCCTCGACAAGCTGCTGGCCGGCCAGGGCATGAAGCTGCTGTACACCGTGCCCTGGCCCGGGCAGTCGCTGTACAGCAAGAAGCCGGTGACGAGCCTGGCCGACCTGAAGGGCACGAAGATGCGCGCCTACAACCCAGCCACCACGCGCATTGCCGAGATCGTCGGTGCGCAGCCCGTCACCATCCAGCTGGCTGAACTGCCGCAGGCCCTGGCCACGGGCGGCGTCGACAACTTCCTGACCAGCAGTGCCAGCGGCGTCGACAGCAAGCTCTACGAGCAGGTGAAGTTCTTCTACGACGTCAATGCCTGGCTGCCGCGCAATGCCGTGGTCGTGAACATCAAGGCTTTCGATGCGCTGGACAAGCCGGCCCAGGCTGCCCTGCTGAAGGCTGCCGCCGCTGCCGGTGAACGCGGCTGGAAGATCAGCGACCAGAAGGACGACGAGTACCTGAAGGAGCTGGCCGCCAAGGGCATGACGGTGGACCGCAGCAGCGACAAGCTCAAGGCCGAACTGAAGACCGTCGGTGAGCGCATGGCCGCCGAGTGGCTGAAGCAGGCCGGCGCCTAAGGCCAGGCCCTGCTGGACCAGTACCGCAAGTAAGGCCACCACCATGCGCCGCGTGCTCGACCTGTTCTACGGCAGCCTGATGGCCGGCGCGGCGCTGGCCATGGTGGCGGCGCTGGCCTGCGTGGTGCTGGGCATCGCCGACCGCCAGTTCGCCCTGGGCCTGCGCGGCCTGGACGCCTACGCCGGCTACGCCGTGGCCGCGGCGCTGTTCCTGGCCATGCCGGGCACCTTGCAGCGGGGCGAGCACATCCGTGTGACCCTGCTGCTGCAACGCCTGCCGGTGGCCTGGCGCGGCGCGCTGGAATGGTGGGCCCTGGCCGCGGGTGGCCTGCTCAGTGGCGGTCTGGCCTTTTACGCCTGCCGGCTGGTGTGGGTGTCGCACCAGACCGGCGACGTCTCGCAAGGCTCGGACGCCACGCGCCTGTGGATTCCGCAGCTGGCCATGGCGCTGGGCTGCGTGGGGCTGGCTGTGGCCCTGCTCGACGCCGCTCTGTCGCGCGCGCAGGGCCGTCCGTTCTTCGAGCAGCGCGGCGGCGAAGCTGCCAGCGTCGAGTAATCCGATCAGGAGGCTGCCACCATGGACATCGTCACCGCTGCGCTGCTGATCGGTCTGCTGCTGGCCGTTCTGGCTTCGGGCCTGTGGATTGGCCTGGCCCTGCTGGGCGTGGCCGTGATCGCGATGGAGGTCTTCACCAGTCGCCCGGTGGGCGACAGCATGGTCTTCACCATCTGGGGCAGCACCAGCAACTGGACGCTGACGGCATTGCCACTCTTCCTGTGGATGGGCGAGATCCTGTTTCGCAGCCGGCTCACGGCCGACCTGTTCAAGGGCCTGGCGCCCTGGCTGAACCGCGTGCCGGGGCGGCTGCTGCACACCAACGTCATCGGCTGCGGCATCTTCGCGGCGGTGTCGGGCAGCAGCGCGGCCACCTGCGCCACCATCGGCAAGATCACCCTGCCCGAACTGAAGAAACGCGGCTACCCCGACGACATCAGCATGGGTTCGCTGGCTGGCGCCGGTACCTTCGGGCTGCTGATTCCGCCGTCGATCATCATGATCGTCTATGCGGTGGCCACCGACGTGTCGATCGCGCGGCTGTTCATGGCCGGCGTGTTGCCGGGGCTGATGCTGATGGCCATCTTCAGCGGCTACATCATGTTTTGGGCTTGGCGCAACCCCAGCCGGGTGCCGCCTCCTGATGCCGACACCACCCTGGGCCAGAAGCTGCGCGCGGCGCGCCACCTGCTGCCGGTGCTGTCTCTGATCGTGCTGGTCATCGGTGCCATCTACAGCGGCCTGGCCACCGCCACCGAGTCGGCAGCACTCGGCGTGGTCGGGGCGCTGGCGCTCAGCGCCATCGAACGGTCACTGACCTGGGCCGGCTTCAAGGATGGCCTGTTCGCCGCCTGCCGTGTCTACTGCATGATCGGGCTGATCCTGGCCGGGGCCTCGTTCCTGACGCTGGCCATGGGCTTCATCGGCCTGCCGCGCGAAGTGGCCGCGGCCATCGGCAGCCTGGAGCTCGGGCCCTTCGGGCTGCTCGTGCTGCTGATGGTGTTCTTCATCATCCTGGGCTGCTTCCTCGACGGCATCAGCATGGTCGTGCTGACCATGGCCGTGCTGCTGCCCACGGTGCAGGCCGCCGGCATCGACCTGATCTGGTTCGGCATCTTCGTGGTGCTGGTGGTGGAGATGGCGCAGATCACCCCGCCCGTGGGCTTCAACCTCTTCGTGCTGCAGGGGCTGACCGGGCGCGAGCTGCCGTATCTGGCGCGCACCGCGCTGCCCTTCTTCGGGCTGCTGGTCGCGTCGGTGCTGCTGATCTACCTGTTCCCGCAGATCGTTCTGTGGCTTCCGAGCCTGATGTAGCCAAGTCCTGGAGTCCCCAAGCTCGCTGATGTCGCCCCCAAGCTCGCTGGCGCTCGCTACCCCCCGAGGGGGCCGTTCGCCTACGGCCCGGCAGAGCCGGTTCCGTGGCTCGGGCTTGGCCTTCGGGTTCCCTAAGATCCGCTTCACCGTCGACCGTTTGCTCACTCCATCATGAATCACCCTACAAGCAATCGCTGGCAGTTCTGGATCGACCGCGGCGGCACCTTCACCGACGTGGTGGGCCGCACGCCGCAGGGCGGGCTGCGCACGCTGAAGCTGCTGTCCGAAAACCCCGAGCAGTACCGCGACGCCGCCGTCGAAGGCATCCGCCGCCTGCTGCAGCTGCCTGCGGGTGCGCCGATCACGCCCGAGGTGGTGGAGTGCGTGAAGATGGGCACCACGGTGGCCACCAACGCGCTGCTGGAACGCCAGGGCGAACGCACCCTGCTCGTCACCACGCGCGGCTTCCGCGACGCGCTGCGCATCGCCTACCAGGCCCGGCCCCGCCTCTTCGACCGCCACATCGTGCTGCCCGAGCTGCTGTACGAACGTGTGGTCGAGGCGCAGGAGCGCGTGGCGGTCGATGGCGAAGTGCTGCAGGCGCTGGACGAGGCGCACCTGCGCGAACGCCTGTGGGCCGCGTTCGACGCTGGCATCCGCGCCGTGGCCGTGGTCTTCATGCACGGCTACCGCTACACCGCGCACGAGCAGCGGGCCGCGCAGATCGCGCGTGAACTCGGTTTCACGCAGGTGAGCGCCAGCTTTGAAGTCAGCCCGCTGATGAAGCTGGTCTCGCGTGGCGACACCACGGTGGTCGACGCCTACCTCAGCCCCATCCTGCGGCGCTATGTCGAACAGGTGGCCGCGCAGATGCCGGGGGTGCGCCTCTTCTTCATGCAGAGCAGCGGCGGGCTGACGGAGGCACAGCGCTTCCAGGGCCGCGATGCCATCCTCAGCGGCCCGGCTGGCGGCATCGTCGGCATGGTGCGCACGGCCACGGCGGCAGGGCACCACAAGGTCATCGGCTTCGACATGGGCGGCACCAGCACCGACGTCAGCCACTACGCCGGCGAGTTCGAACGTGCGTTCGAAACCCAGGTGGCCGGCGTGCGCATGCGCGCGCCGATGATGAGCATCCACACCGTGGCGGCCGGCGGCGGCAGCCTGCTGCAATTCGACGGCGCGCGCTTGCGCGTGGGCCCGCAGAGCGCAGGCGCCAACCCGGGCCCGGCCAGCTACCGCCGCGGCGGGCCGCTGGCCACCACCGACGCCAACGTGCTGCTGGGCAAGATCCAGCCGGCCTGGTTCCCCAGGGTCTTCGGCCCGGGCGCCGATGAAGCGCTGGACGCCCAAGGCGTTGCCGCGCGATTCGCCGAACTGGCGGCGCAGGTGCAACAGGCGACCGGCCGCGCCACCACGTCCGAAGGCCTGGCCGAAGGCTTTCTGCAGATTGCGGTGCAGAACATGGCCAACGCCATCAAGCGCATCAGCGTGGCGCGGGGCTACGACGTCACCCAGTACACGCTGCAGTGCTTCGGCGGCGCCGGTGGCCAGCACGCCTGCGGCGTCGCCGACGCGCTGGGCATGAGCCGGGTCTTCGTGCATCCGCTGGCGGGTGTGCTCAGCGCCTACGGCATGGGCCTGGCAGACCAGATCGCGATGCGCGAGGCCTCTGTCGAACTGCCGCTGGACGACGCTGGCCTGGCAGCAGCCGCAACGCGCCTGCTGCCGCTGGCCGAAGCCGCGGCGGCGGAAGTGGCCAGCCAGGGGGTGCCGCTCGAACGCGTGCAGCTGCGGCGCCAGCTGCACCTGCGCTACCAGGGCACGGACACGGCCATTGCCGTGCCTGCCAGCGCCCAGGGCGGCAGCATCGCCGAGCTCACCGCCGCGTTCGAGTCGGCCTACCGCCAGCGTTTTGCCTTCCTGATGCCCGGGCGGCCGCTGGTCATCGAATCGGTGGCGGTGGAAGCGGTGGGCGAAGGTGAACGCTTCGACGCGGCCGGTGTTGCGGACGCCAGCGCCCCGCCGCCAGCCCATACACCCAAGCCCGATGCCACCGTGCGCATGCACTGCGGCAGCGGCTGGCACGACGCCGGCCTGTTCGTGCGCGACAGCCTGCAGCCCGGCGCCACCGTCAGTGGTCCGGCCATCATTTCCGAGCAGAACGCCACCACTGTCGTCGAACCCGGCTGGCAGGCCGTGCTGCAGCCCGCCGGCACGCTGGAACTGCGGCGGGTGCAGGCCCGACCCACCCAGCACGCCATCGGCACCGAGGCCGACCCGGTGATGCTGGAGGTGTTCAACAACCTGTTCATGAACATCGCCGAACAGATGGGCCTGCGGCTGCAGAACACCGCCTACAGCGTGAACATCAAGGAAAGGCTGGACTTCAGCTGCGCCCTGTTCAGCGCGGCCGGCGAACTCATCGCCAACGCACCGCACATGCCGGTGCACCTGGGCAGCATGAGCGAGTCGATCAAGACCGTGATCGAGCGCAACCCGGCCATGCGCGAAGGCGACGTCTACGTGTTGAACGACCCGTACCACGGTGGCACCCACCTGCCCGACGTGACCGTGGTGACGCCTGTCTATCTTCAGCCGGGCGACGCCCAGCCTTCGTTCTACGTCGCCAGCCGCGGCCACCACGCCGACATCGGTGGCATCACGCCGGGTTCGATGCCGCCCTTCAGCCGCAGCATCGACGAGGAAGGTGTGCTCTTCGACAACTTCCTGTTGGTGCGCGACGGCGTGCTGCGCGAAGCGGAACTGCGCGAACAGCTGGGCAGCGGCCGCTATCCGGCGCGCAACCCCGACCAGACCATCGCCGACCTGCGCGCGCAGATTGCCGCCAACCAGAAGGGCGTGGAAGAGTTGGCCGCGATGGTGCGGCAGTTCGGCCGCGAGACCGTGGCCGCCTACATGCAGCACGTGCAGGACAACGCCGAGGAAAGCGTGCGGCGCGTCATCACGGCGCTGAAGGACGGGGCGTTCAGCCTGCCGCTGGACAACGGCGCGCACATCGATGTGAAGGTCTCGGTGGATGTGCCCGCGCGCGCCGCCATCATCGACTTCACGGGCACCAGCGAACAGCTGCCGAACAACTTCAACGCCCCCAAGGCGGTGACGATGGCGGCGGTGCTGTATGTTTTTCGGACCCTGGTCGACGACGACATCCCGCTGAACGCCGGCTGCCTGAAGCCGCTGCGCGTGATCGTGCCCGAGGGCTGCATGCTCAACCCGCGCCCGCCCGCCGCGGTGGTGGCCGGCAACGTCGAAACCAGCACCTGCGTCACCAATGCGCTGTACGGCGCTTTGGGCGTGATGGCCGCAGGCCAGTGCACGATGAACAACTTCACCTTCGGCAACGCCCGCCACCAGTATTACGAGACCATCAGCGGTGGCAGCGGCGCCGGGCCGGGTTTTGCCGGCACCAGCGTCGTGCAGACGCACATGACCAATTCGCGCCTGACCGACCCCGAAGTGCTGGAACACCGCTTCCCGGTGCGCCTGGAAAGCTACGAGATCCGCAAAGGCAGCGGCGGCGCCGGCCAGTGGCGCGGCGGTGACGGCGGCGTGCGCCGCGTGCGCTTCCTGGAAGCGATGACGGCCTCGATCCTGAGCAACGGCCGGGTCGTGCCGGCCTTCGGCATGGCCGGTGGCCAGGCCGGGGCGCTGGGCGTCAACCGCGTCGAGCGCGCCGACGGCAGCCGCGAAACCTTGCAGCACATCGGCAGCGCCGAAATGCAGCCCGGCGATGTATTTGTTGTCGAAACCCCGGGCGGTGGAGGGTACGGCCCGCCCGGTTGAAGCCCGGTTCAGGCGGAGGGGCATCACAATGGCTGTAAGCAAGGCCGACCGGCCGCGACACAGGCCTGCATGAACCGCCAAAAACTCATCCTCCTGCTGGCCCTGCTGGCCGCCGTCATCGCCTTCTTCGCCCTGGACTTGGGCCGCTTCTTCACCCTGGACTACATCAAGCAGACCCAGGGCGAGTTCAGCGCGCTCTACGAGGCGCGGCCCTTGCTGGTGGTGGGCAGCTTCCTCGCGGTGTACGTGGCTGTGACGGCGCTTTCCGTGCCGGGGGCGGCCATCCTCACGCTGCTGGGCGGGGCGGTGTTCGGGCTGCTGTGGGGCACGGTGATCGTGTCCTTCGCGTCCAGCATCGGCGCCACGCTGGCCATGCTGTTTGCGCGCTACGTGTTGCGCGACAGTGTCAAGGCGCGTTTCGGCAACCGGCTGGCCGACATCGACAAGGGCATCGAACGCGACGGTGCCTTCTACTTGTTCACGCTGCGCCTGGTGCCGGTGTTTCCGTTCTTCGTCATCAACCTGCTGATGGGCCTGACGAAGATGAAGGCTGCCACCTTCTATGGCGTCAGCCAGCTGGGCATGCTGGCCGGCACCATCGTCTACGTGTATGCCGGCACGCAGCTGGCGCAGATCGATTCGCTGCGCAGCATCGTCAGCCCGGGCCTGGCCACGGCGCTGGTGCTGCTGGGCATCTTTCCGCTGCTGGCGAAGAAGGCGGTGGATTTCATCCAGGCGCGCAAGGTCTACGCGCCCTGGGCCGACAAGAAGCCGAAGCAATTCGACCGCAACATAGTCGTCATCGGCGCCGGTGCCGCCGGGCTGGTGACGAGCTACATCGCCGCCGTGGTGAAGGCCAAGGTGACGCTGGTGGAAGCGCACAAGATGGGCGGCGACTGCCTGAACTACGGCTGCGTGCCCAGCAAGGCCTTGATCAAGACCGCCACGCTGGCGCGCAACATCCGCCACAGCGCCGACTATGGCATTGCCGAGGCTTCGCACCGCATCGACTTCGCCCAGGTGATGGACCGCATTGCCCAGGTGGTGCGCGACATCGAGCCGCACGACTCGGTGGAGCGCTACACCGGGCTGGGCGTGGACGTGCAGATCGGCCGCGCAAAGATCATCGACCCCTGGCGCGTGCAGATCACCGCAGACGACGGCAAGGTACAGGTGCTCACCACACGCAGCATCGTCATTGCCACCGGCGCCGCGCCCTTCGTCCCGCCGCTGCCGGGGCTGGCCGATGTCGAGCCCCTGACCAGCGACACGCTCTGGGGCCTGCGTGAACTGCCCAGGCGCCTGGTGGTGCTGGGCGGCGGGCCCATCGGCTGCGAGCTGTCTCAGTCCTTCGCGCGGCTGGGCGCGCAGGTCACGCAGATCGAGCAGGCGCCGCGTCTGCTGGGGCGCGAGGACGAGGACGTCTCGGCCTTCGCGCTGCAGGCCCTGCAGGCCGACGGCGTGCAGGTGCTCACGCAGCACAAGGCGCTGCGCTGCGAACGCGTGGGAACCGGCGCGGCCGCGGAGAAGTTCATCGTCGTCGAAAGCGGTGGCGTCGAAAAGCGCATCGCCTTCGACCAGTTGCTGTGCGCCGTGGGCCGGGTGGCGCGGCTGCAGGGGTTCGGGCTGGAGGAACTGGGCATTCCCGTGGGCCGCACCGTGCAGACCGACGAATCGCTGCGCACCAAGTACCCCAACATCCTGGCCGCAGGCGATGTGGCCGGGCCCTACCAGTTCACCCACGTGGCGGCGCACCAGGCCTGGTATGCCGCGGTGAACGGCCTGTTCGGTGCCTTCAAGACCTTCAAGGCCGACTACCGGGTGATCCCGGCGGCCACCTTCATCGACCCCGAGGTGGCGCGCGTGGGCCTGAACGAGGCCGAGGCGAAGGCGCAGAACGTGGCCTATGAAGTGACGCGCTACGGCATCGACGACCTCGACCGCGCCATTGCCGACAGCGCCGCCCACGGCTGGGTGAAGGTGCTGACGGTGCCGGGCAAGGACACCATCCTGGGCGTGACCATCGTCGGCGCCCATGCCGGCGACCTGCTGGCCGAATACGTGCTGGCCATGAAGCACGGTCTGGGTTTGAACAAGATCCTGGGCACCATCCACACCTACCCCACCATGGCCGAAGCCAACAAGTACGCGGCCGGTGAATGGAAGCGTGCGCACCAGCCGGTGGCCTTGCTGAAGTGGGTGGAAAGGTTCCAGACATGGCGGCGCGGATGAGCCGGCCCGCCCTGACGCTGCTGCCGGCCCTGGCCGCCTGCGCAACGCTGCTGCCTGCCACTGCCTGGGCGCAGAGTCCGGTGCCGGTGCCGGCGCCGCTGGTGCAGGTGCAGGGCAGCCAGGCCACGCTGGGCCCGGGCTGGCGCCTGCTGACACTGCCGCAGCAGAAGCCGCCTGTCACCCGATACAGCGCCGAACTGCTGGACGGGCGCGCCGCGCTGCGCATCGACGCCCAGGCCAGCTATGGCCACAGGGCCCATGCCTTGAGCGGGCCGGCCCCGGCCACCGTGCGCTGGTCCTGGCGCGTGGACCAGCCCAACCCGGCGGTCGACCTCAAGACCAAGGCGGGCGACGACGGCCCGGCCAAGGTCTGCATGGCCTTCGATCTGCCGCTGGACCGGGTGCCCTTCTTCGAACGCGAACTGCTGCGCTTCGCGCGCACCCGCAGCCCCGAGCCGCTGCCCGCGGCCACGCTGTGCTGGGCCTGGGGCCATGCCGAAGCGCGGGGTCAGGTGATTCCGAACCCCTACACGCGGCGCGTGCGCACCCTGGTGCTGCGCAGCCAGGCCGACCTGCCGGGCCGCTGGGTCGATGAGCAGCGCGACGTGGCCGCCGACTTCCTGGCCGCGTTCGGCGACGAGACCGACACCGTGCCCCCGGCCAGCGCGGTGCTGGTGGGCGGCGACGCCGACAACACCGGCGCGCGCAGCCTGGCCTTTGTTGCCGATCTGCGCTTGGACGGCGTGGTGCCGGCTACTCCCGCGGCCGGAAGGTGATGATCAGCACCGGCGGCACACGGCCGTCGGTGTCGCGCGGCAGCGTGGCGGTGCGGTCCACCGCGCGCAGCACGGCTTCGTCCCAGTCCGGCTGGCCGCTGCTCTTGATGAGGCGACGCGACAGGATCGTGCCGCTGGGGCCGGCGCGCACCTCGACTTCGGCCGTGGCCAGGGCATTGACGGCACCGGTGAAGACGATGTTGCCGCGGATCAGCGCCACCAGCCGCGCGGTGTAGTTGGCCGAGGGTGCGGCGTTGGCGGCGGCGGTGCCGGTGCTGGGCGGCGTGGCGGCGTCGGCGGCACCCGCCTGGGCCTGCATGCGGCGCAGGTTTTCTTCACGCTGCTGTGCCAGCCGGGCTTCCTCGGCGACTTTCGCCGCGGCCTTGTCGGCGGCCTCCTTGGCTTCGCGGGCCTTCTCGGCCCGGGCCGCTTCGGCACGTTCGCGCTGCTGTCTTTCCCGCTGTTCCTGGTCGCGTTCGGCCTTGGCCCGTTGCTCACGCTCGCGTTCGGTTCTTTCGCGCTGCGCTTCTTCGCGCTGGCGGCGTTCGTTCTCGGCGCGTTCCAGGCGCTGGCGCTCGGCTTCGCGGCGCTTCTCGGCTTCGATCGCGATATCGGCGCGAACGGGCGGGGGGGGTGCCGGAGCCGGTGGCGGTGGGGCCGGTGCCGGCCGGGGAGGTGGCGTCACGGGTGCCGGTGCTGGCGCCGGGCTGGGCGGTGGCGGTGGCGGTGGCGGCGCTGGCCGCGGTGCGGCGGTCTGGGGCACGGCAGCCCAGAGTTCGGCCACGGCCGCGGCTTCGGGCGGGTGCGAACGCCAGTCCACGGCCGCGGTCAGCGCAAGCAGCAGGCCCAGGTGTGCGCCCACGGCCAGCACCGCGCCGCGGCCCATGCCGCCAGGCGGCTGGGGCAGCAGCGCGTCACGCGGGACGCTCGTCGACGCGGCCATCGCGGGCGTGTTCAGTTGCCGGCCTGCTTCACGCTCAGGCCCACGCGTTTGACACCGGCACGCTGCAGCGTGTCCATCACGCGCACCACGTTTTCATAGCGCACGTTGCGGTCGGCGCTGATGACCACGGGCACGTCCTCGTTGCCGGCCTGGGCCTGGCGCACACGCACCGCCAGCTGGTTCAGCGCCACCGGCGTCGGCTCCTGGCCCTCGGTCTTCAGGCGCAGCTTCTCGTCGGTACCGACGATCACCTCCAGCACCTGCGGCGCCCGCTGCGCCGCCCGGCCCACGCTGGGCAGGTCGACCACGCCCGTGGTGATGAGCGGGGCAGTGACCATGAAGATGATCAGCAGCACCAGCATCACGTCGATGAACGGGACCATGTTGATCTCGTTCATCGAGCGGCGGCGGCGGCCACCGCTGCGGCCCATCGGAGAAGCCATCAGCGGTACCCGGAGGGTGTGCCCGAGGTGGCCGCGGGCGGCGTGCCGGCATTGCGCTGCAGGATGTTGCTGAACTCCTCGATGAAGCTCTCGAACTGGATCGCGATGCGGTCGATGTCGCGCGCGAAGCGGTTGTAGGCCACCACCGCCGGGATCGCCGCGAACAGGCCGATGGCGGTGGCCACCAGCGCTTCGGCGATGCCTGGCGCCACGGTGGCCAGCGTCACCTGCTGCATGTTCGACAGGCCGACGAAGGCGTGCATGATTCCCCAGACCGTGCCGAACAGCCCGACGTAGGGCGAGACCGAACCCACCGTCGCCAGGAAGCTGAGCTTGCTTTCCACCACGTCCAGTTCGCGCTGGTAGCTGGCGCGCATGGCGCGGCGCGCGCCGTCGAGCTGCACGCCGGCGTCCATGCGCTTTTCGCGCAGCTTCAGGAATTCGCGCATGCCGCTGGCGAAGATGCGCTCCAGCGGCGCGGTGTCGGCCTTGTTGTTCACGGCCTGCTGCATCTCGGTCAGGCTCTTGCCCGACCAGAACTCGCGCTCGAAGTCTTCGTTGGCACTGCGCACGCGCTTCAGGCCGAAGAGCTTGCCGAAGATGACGGTCCAGCTGGCCAGCGACATCGCCACCAGCCCGGCCATCACCAGCTGCACGATCAGGCTGGCTTGCAGGATCAGCGATGTGATCGACATGTCGGCGTTCATGGCAGGTGTTCGCTCAATCTGGAGGTCAGGGCGCTGGGAATGCGCCGGGGTTTGAAAGTTGCCTGGTCGACGCAGCCGATGCGGATCCCGCCTTCGGCCAGCAGCCGCCCACCACACCAGGCCTGCTGCGCGAGCTGCATCGACACCCGGCCCATTTGCAAGGGCCGTACCGTGACGCGCAGTTCGTCGTCCAGCCGCGCGGGCGCCAGGTAACGCAGCTGCGTTTCGCTGACGATGAAGATCGCCCCGGTGGCCTCGCGCAGCGCCTGCTGCTGCAGGCCCAGGCTGCGCAGCCATTCCGTACGCGCGCGTTCGAAGAACTTCAGGTAGTTGGCGTAGAACACCACGCCCCCGGCGTCGGTGTCTTCCCAGTACACGCGGATCAGTTGCTGGAACGGGGCAGGTTCAGTCATCGGCAGCGGGATTATCCCGCGCCGGCTCGCCCTGCCCTTCAGGCGGTCAGGGCAGCACGCGCCTGGCCACCGGGCCCCACAGCGGGTGGCCGGCTTCGGACTTGCTCAGCGCGAAGCCCGGATCGGCGGCGCGGGCGGCGCGGAAGGCCGCTTCGCACTCGGCCAGCCGTTCGCTGGTGCAGGTGATGAAGGCCAGCAGCTTGTGCGCGCTGGCACGGTCGCGCGGGCTCTGCAGTCCGGCGTCCAGGGCGCGACGCAAGGCCGCCTCGGCCTGGGGATATTGGGCGTCGTCATAGGCCCGCATCCCGTCGACCAGGGCGCGTTCGGCCGGTCTTTCCAGCAGTTCGGCCAGGCCCACGGGCGGCGGCGGTGCTGGCACTGGCGGCGGCATGGCGCATGCCGACAGCAAGGCCAGCACGGCAGTGAACAAGGTCAGGCCCGGGCGCAGGGGTGATGCGGGTGGCAAGGGGCGGGCGGGTGGGGTGTTCACGGTCCGAAGCGGTGGCGCAGGGTGGCGGGTTTGTCGGCGCTGACCTGCACCGTGGTCACGAAGGCCGGGAAGTCTTCGTTGCGCACGGTGATGGTGTGAGCCCCTTCGGGCAGCGTCAGCCGGGTCAGTGGCGGCGTGGTGCCGGCCGGGCTGCCGTTGACTTCGACCCGGCCCCAGGGCGAGATGGCCAGCTGCACGGTGCCCGTGGCAGCAGGGGGCCTGGCCGCAGAGGCCGGCGCGGTGGCCTTGGGCGTGGCGGCGGTCGCTGCAGGCCGCGGCCTGGCGGCGGCGGGGGGCGCTGGCCGGGTGCCGGGGTTGCCCGCGGCGACCGGTGCGGCATTGGCGGCGGTCTCGGGCTCGGTCGGCGGCAGCGGCGACTCTTCGGCGCTGGCCGGCGCGGCCGAAGCAGCGCTGGCGGGGGGCATCAGGGTTTCGCCAGCCGGCAGCGCGGCCAGATCGGCGGCCGCGGTGTCGGCGGCTGGGCGCCTTGCCAGCACCATGCCGAGGCCGGCCGCGGCCAGCAACCCGCCCAGCAACAGCATCGGCCGCAAGCGCGCGCCGGTGTTGCCGGGAACTGGTTTCGCTGCGGCCGCCGGTGTCGGCGGCCGGGCTTCGGCCTTCGCCTTGGCAGCCTGGGTTTCGGCCCAGCGGCGCAGGCTCATCGACATCTCGATGGCGCTGCTGTAGCGCTCGGCAGGGTCACGCGCCATGGCCTTGGCCGCAATGTCCGACAAACCCTGCGGTACGCCAGGGCGCACTTCGTGCGCCAGCGCGGGGTGCAGCGTCAGCACCGCTGTCTGGATCTGTTCGACGGAATCGCCGCCGAAGGCCTTGCGACCGGTCAGCAGTTCGTAGAGCACGGTCCCCAGCGCATACAGGTCCGTGCGCGCGTCCACCGCCTGGCCGCGAACCTGTTCTGGCGCCTGATAGTGCGGCGAGCCTGCCACCGTGCCGTCGAGCGCCGGCACCGCCGTGCCGTGGGCGATGCGGGCGATGCCAAAGTCCAGCACCTTGGGGCGGTCGCGGCCGACCAGGAAGATGTTCGCCGGCTTGATGTCGCAGTGCACCACGCCGCGTGCGTGGGCATAGGCCAGCGCGTCGGCCACGCGGCGCACCAGCATGGCGGCCACGCGCGGGCTGGGCGCCCAGCCATTGGCCAGGGCATGGCGCATGTCGCGACCCTGCAGCCGTTCCATCGCGACGTAGACCCCGTGTGCCGACAGGCCGGCGTCGAACACGGTGACGATGTAGGCGTGGTTCAGGCTGGCGGCGGCACGGGCCTCGTTCAGGATCATGCCGTCCAGCGACACCCGCAGCGGTGTGGGCAGGTCGAACTGCAGCGTCTTCACGGCCACGGTGCGCGACAGCAATGGGTCCCAGGCTTCGTGCACCTGGCCCAGGCCGCCCTGGCCCAGGCGCGACTTGAGCGCGTAGCGTCCCACGTGCGACAGCGTCGGCTGCGACCGGGTGAAGGTGTCGGCCTCGGTCTCGACGGTGTTGCGGCCCGCTTCCGCAGCCTCCAGCGGCGACCTGCGCAGCGAGCCGTCCAGGACGCGCGAATCCATGACCTGCGAATCCATGGTTCGCGAGTCCATGGTCTGCGAGTCCATCACGCCGCTGGGCGTCGGTTCGTCCTGGATGTCGATGTCCAGTTCCGGCAGGCCGGAATCATGCGCGGCAGGCGGCAATGTGGCCTCGGTCGCGGCGAACTCGGTCGCTGCTTCGGAGTTGCCGTCGCCTGATGTGCGCTTGTTGCGCTTGCCGAAGAAGTGATAACCCACGGTGCAGCAGCTTACGGACTGCCGCCCGACCCGAAGGCGGGAAAAGCGCGGTCGGCTCAGCCCAGTTCGCGCGTGAGCCGGGCCACGGCGGCTTCCAGCTGCGCCATGCTGCTGGCAAACGACAGGCGCACGAAGCGCCCGGCCGCGGCCGGCCCGAAGTCGCGACCCGGGGTCAGCGCGACGTGGGCGCGACGCATCATCTCGAAGCTGAATTCCCAGCTGCCTGGCATGGCCGGGGTGAGGAAGCGTGAACAGTCGGCCCAGACATAGAAGGCCCCGTCTGGGGGCACGGGCACCTCGAAGCCGATGCGTTCCAGCGCCGGCACGATGAAGTCGCGGCGGCGGCGGAATTCGGCCCTGCGGGCTTCGAATTCGGCGATGGAAGCGTCGTCGAAGCAGGCCAGCGCGGCGTGCTGGGCCAGCGTCGACGGGCAGATGAACAGGTTCTGCGCCAGCTTTTCCACCGGGGCCACCAGTTCGGGTGGCAGCACCATCCAGCCCAGCCGCCAGCCGGTCATGCTGAAGTATTTGGAAAAGCTGTTGATCGAGACCAGGTCCTCGCCCAGCGCCAGGGCGCTGTGGCCGAAGGCCGGGTCGTAGCTCAGGCCCAGGTAGATCTCGTCGACCAGGGTGACGCCGCCACGCTCACGCACGGCATCCGCCATGCGCGCCATTTCGTCGGGGGCGATCGAGGTGCCCGTGGGGTTGCTGGGCGAAGCCAGCAGCACGCCGCGCGTGGCCGGGCCCCAGGCGGCGGCCACGCTGGCGGCGTCGAGCTGGAAACGCTGCCCGGGCCCGGCCGGCAGCAACTGCGCCCGCGCACCCGCGGCAGCGACGAAGTGCCGGTTGCAGGGGTAGCTGGGGTCGGGCATCAGCACGTCGTCGCCAGGCTCGAACAAGGCCAGGCAGATCAGCTGCAGCGCTGCCGAAGCGCCCGCCGTGACCACGATGCGCCCCGGGTCCACCTGCAGGCCGAAGCGACTGGCGTACCAGCCGGCAATGCGTTCGCGCAGCGCCGGCAGCCCGGTGGCCTGGGTGTACTGGGTGTGGCCGCCATCCAGGCAGGCACGGGCCGCAGCCAGCACCGGTGCGGCGGCGGTGAAGTCGGGTTCGCCGATGTTCAGGTAGATCATCGGCTCGCCTCCCCGGGCCGGGTCGCAGGCGGGGCTGCGGGCGATTTCCTGGGCGGCCTTCGCACATTCCATGACCCAGAACGGGTCGATGTGCTGCAGCCGGCTGGCCGTGCGGATCACGTTCTGGCGCGGTTGGGCCGGTTCGGGCGGGCGGCGCGCGGCTGGCCGGCTTCGGCCGGGCGCAGCTCGGCCGAGGCCTTGTCGAGCACGCCGTTCACGTACTTGTGGCCGTCGGTCCCGCCAAAGGATTTGGCCAGTTCCACCGCTTCGTTGATGGCGACGCGGTAAGGAATGTCCAGGCAGTGGGTCATCTCGTAGGCACCGATCCACAGCACCGCGTGTTCCACGGGCGACAGCTGGGCCACGGGCCGGTCGATGTGGCGCAAAAGTACGGCGTCGAGCGCCGCAGACTGCT
Source organism: Burkholderiales bacterium Ga0077543 (assembly GCA_001464055.1). Lineage (GTDB taxonomy): Bacteria > Pseudomonadota > Gammaproteobacteria > Burkholderiales > Burkholderiaceae_C > Rubrivivax. The sequence goes on along the minus strand of LNET01000100.1, from coordinate 67,239 downwards.
CGATGCAGCCATGCAGCAGGGCGTCGAAATGGGCGCGGTCGCATTTGCCGAAGTCGTCGAGCTCGCGCAGGTTGGCGACGATGTCGGCTTCGCTGGCGCGCGACATCAGCCACTGGTACAGGCCCTGCAGCGCAAATTCACGCGCGCGGCGGCGGCCGGACTTGGGCTGCGGCTTTTTCGCCGCGGGTGTGTCGGCATCGGCCGCCCCGGTCTTGGCGGCCTGCGCTTCGTCGGGGCCGCTCACGACAGGTCTTCCAGCAGGTTGGCCATTTCCACGGCCACGCGGGCGGCGTCGCGGCCCTTGTCTTCTGCACGGGCCCAGGCCTGGGCCTCGTCTTCGACGGTGAGGATGGCGTTGGCGATCGGCAGGCCATGGTCCAGCGCCACGCGCGAGACACCGGCGCCGCTTTCGTTCGCGACCAGTTCGAAGTGGTAGGTTTCGCCGCGGATGATGCAACCCAGCGCGATGAGGGCGTCGAAGTCGCCCGAGGCGGCCATGGCCTTCAGCGCCACCGGGATCTCCAGCGCGCCGGGCACCTGCACCACGCGGATGTCGCCGGGGTCGACGTCGAGCCGGTCGAGTTCGGCCAGGCAGGCGCTGGCCAGCTTGCTGGTGAGCAGGTCGTTGAAGCGCGCCCGCACGATGCCGATGCGCAGGCCCTCGCCCAGCAGGTCGGCCAGGATCTCTTCGGTGTTGCCCTTGTCGGCGTCCAGCATGTTCTTGTGCTTCTTGTTCAGTTGGCCGAGCCCGGTGCAGGGCGGAAACCGGTGATTTCCAGGCCGTAGCCGGTCATGCTGGGCATGCGCCGCGGGTTGCCCAGCAGCTGCATGCGGCGAACGCCGAGTTCGCGCAGGATCTGCGCGCCCACGCCATAGGTTCGCAGGTCCATCGGTGCACGCGGCGGCGCCGCCTTGCTGTCGCTGGGCAACAGCTGCGGCAGCAGGTGGGCGGCGTCCTGACCGCAGTTCAACAGCACGGCCACGCCCTGCCGGCCGGCCTGCAGCGCGGCCAGCGCCGTGGGCAGGGGCCAGGAATGGCCGCTTCGGCCCACGTCCAGCAGGTCCAGCGCGGTGAAGGGCTCGTGCACCCGCACCGGCACTTCGTCGTATTCAGACCAGCTGCCATGGGCCAGCGCCAGGTGCACGCCGCCGCTCTTGTCGCGGAAGGCGGTGCAGTCGAATTCGCCCTGGGGCGTGCGCAGCCGGCGCTGGCCGGCGCGTTCGATCAGGGTCTCGTTGCGGCTGCGGTAGCCGATGAGGTCGGCGATGGTGCCGATCTTCAGGCCGTGCTCGCGGGCAAAGACCTGCAGGTCGGGCAGGCGGGCCATCGTGCCGTCGTCCTTCATCACCTCGCAGATCACGGCCGCTGGCGTGAGGCCGGCCATGCCGGCCAGGTCGCAGCCGGCTTCGGTGTGACCGGCGCGCATCAGCACGCCGCCGTCCTGGGCCTGGAGCGGGAAGATGTGGCCGGGCTGCACCAGGTCGCTGGCCTTGGCGTCGCGGGCCACCGCGGCCTGCACCGTGCGCGCGCGGTCGGCGGCCGAGATGCCGGTGGTGACGCCCGTGGCGGCCTCGATCGACACCGTGAAGGCCGTGCCATGCTTGGTGCCGTTGCGGCTGGCCATGGGCGGCAGCTGCAGGTGTTCGCAGCGTTCGCGGGTCAGCGTCAGGCAGACCAGGCCGCGGGCATGGCGGGCCATGAAGTTGATCGCTTCGGGGGTGACATGCTCGGCGGCGATGACGAGGTCGCCTTCGTTTTCTCGGTCTTCCTCGTCGACCAGGATGACCATGCGGCCGGCCGCCAGCTCGGCCACCAGCTCTGGAACAGGGGAAATCGACATTCACGGATTGTAGGTGGCCCCGGTTCTTCAGGCTGTCACCAGGGTGCCTGGTCCCGGGTGCGTGCCGTGCCACCGGCCGACGGGTCCATCCCGAAGAAGATGACCGGGGCCGCGACGCAGACCCCCGAAGTCAGGAACACGTTCTCGGTCGGCGGCGCCTGGCGGGCGAAAGGCTTGAGGCGTGTCATGCCCCCAGTTCGAGCGGCCTTGCCCCAGGGGCCTCACGCCGGCATGGCGGGTGGAAGCCAGAACCCGTGGCCAGCCCGCTTCAGGCGCAGGCGCAGGTCTGCGCCCACCGGTTCGACCTGCAGCCAGTCGAAAGCCGGTCCGTCTTCGATGACCGCCAGCGCGGCCCATTCGGCCATGCCACGACCGGGTCCCAGCAGTCGCGGGGCCTGATACATCAGCAGCTCATCGATCAGGTCGGCACGCAGCAACGAGCCGCTGAGCGCCGCGCCGGCTTCGACATGCACTTCGTTGACGTCGCGGCTGGCCAGCCAGGCCAGCAACGCTGCCAGGTCGACGCGGCCCTGCGCGTCGGCGTTCAGGGTCAGGATCCGGGCACCCGCGGCGGCCAGGGCTGCCGCGCGTGCTGCCGCATCCAGGTCCGATGAGTTGCCGACGATGAGGCAGCCGCCGGGCAGGCCGATCAGCTGCGCGCCGGGCGGTGTGCGGAAGTGGCTGTCTGCGACCACGCGCAGCGGCTGCTGGCCAACGCCACCGCAGCGCACATCCAGCCGCGGGTCGTCGGCGAGCACCGTGCCCACGCCGGTCAGGATGGCGGCTGCGCGCCGGCGCCACAGGTGGCCGTCGGCACGTGCTTCGCTGCCGGTGATCCACTGGCTGCGTCCATTGGGCAATGCAGTGCGGCCGTCCAGGCTGGCGGCCAGCTTCAGCCGGACCCAGGGCCGCCCGCGCAGCAGGCGGGAGAAGAAGCCGATGTTGAGCTGCCAGGCGGCGGCGGCCAGGTCGGCATCGACACCGTCGACCTGGATGCCGGCCGCGCGCAGCCTGGCCGTGCCCTGGCCGGCCACCTGCGGAAACGGGTCGACCACGGCCACCACCACCCGGGCCAGGCCTGCGGCGACGAGCGCGTCGCAGCACGGTGGTGTGCGGCCGTGGTGGGCGCAGGGCTCCAGGGTCACCCAGGCGGTGGCTCCGCGGACGTCGTGGCCGGCCGCCGCCGCATCGCGCAGGGCCATCACTTCGGCATGGGCCTGGCCTGGCGGCTGGGTGGCCCCCCGGCCCAGAACCTGCCCGTCGGCATGACCGATGACGCAGCCGACACGGGGGTTGGGGTCGGTCTGGCCGATGGCCGTGGCCGCCAGGGCCAGGGCTTCGGTGATGCGTTGTCTGTCCAGTGCGGCCTGCTGCATGGCAGGCAGTATCCCAGGGCGCCAGGGGTGCTCAGGTGTAGGGGTGCAGGCCGTTCTGGTGCACGCGGGTGTTCGAGTTCACCGGGTCGACGCTGGTCAGGGCATCCGCCGGGCAGCTGTGCGAGCCGCGGACCACCAGGAAGTTCTGGTCGCGCAGCGACGCCCCCGGGACACTGCCCTCCTGGCTGTAATCCAGCGGATGGGCGCTGTTCTTCGACTTGGCGCTACCGTCGTCCGCCAGCACCGTGTAGCGGCAGACCTTGTGCTCGCTGGCTTCGGTGCCGATCGACCAGGCGGCCTCGCTGGCCTGGTCGCTGAAGGCCAGGGGCAGCACGCGCAGCCGGCCCGACCAGGTGCGGTCCTGGTTCGAATAGATGGCGCAGAAGTAGGTCACGGGCCCTGTGCTGTCCTCGGGTGTTTGCGGGCTGTCGTCGAAGCAGGCATAAGCCGGTTCGGGGTGACCCGTGCTCGTCAGGCTGAGCTTCATGTCCAGGTTCAAGGGCAGGCCGGTGGGGGCCTCGGCCTCGGTCTCGTCGGGCTGTTCCTGCCAGCCGGCGAAGTTCACATGACCGCTGAGCAACTGCGCCGTGCGGCTGGTGTCGCAGCTGTCGAGGTTGGCTGCCACCGAGGCTGCGCTGAGTGTTTCCGTCGACGCGTCGGCCTCGACCAGGCAGGTGCGCTCGATCAGGCCGGTGACGTTGTTGAACACCCAGGCGACCTTCTCGCCAGCGCCCTGGGGCGGCACGAAGCCGCTGGTGCCGTCGCCGAAGTCCCTGGCCTTGCGCGGGATGAGCGGGTGGCGATTGTTCACACGATTGGCGCTGCCGCTGTTTTGCGGCAGCACCAGCGCTCCGGCGAGTTCAGGGGAGATGCCTGCGATGGCGGTGTTCAGGGCGATGGTCTGGGTCTGGCCCGTGCGGTCGACCCAGCTGACGTTGACGGCCACGGTCTTCGGCGCCGGTGCCTGCAGCTGTGGCACGCTGCGGCTGACGGTGTAATTCGCATTCAGGCCGACGGTCTGGATGTCAGGCATGTCGGCGATGTCGGTGAAGTCGACGCCGGCGTCGGCCTGCAGCGTGACGAAGGCCCGCCAGCGTTCGATTTCCTCTTGTGCAATGCGCACTGCTTCGGCCCGCTGCTTGGACATGTCGGCGTTGCTCCGCAGCGTGGCCTGAAGCCCGACGATGGCCACCAGGCCGAAGGCCATCACCGCCAGCGCGACGACGGCTTCGATGAGAGACACACCGCGACGCAGGCGGACAGGGCGATTCGTGTTCATTGGAAATCCCTCCATCCGCCCGGGACCCGGACGAACGATCCAGAGTGCTGCTGCAGATGCAGCAGGACTTCGCGGTTGAAGACCACGCGGCCGGCAGCCGTGGCTTCGAGCGCGCCCTCGACGAAGGCGGCGCCCTGGATGTCGGGCGTGCCGGTCCAGGCGCCAGACTGGCTGTAGACGAAACCGAACACCCGGGCGTTGGCCGTGGTGATGACGTTGCCCGTGGTCACGATGAGCACCGGGCCGGCGACGGCGGGGTTGGCCGGGTCGGGCAGAGTGCCGATGTCGCCCGCGGAATCGAGCAGCAGATCGCCTTCGACCCAGATCACCCGCCCGGGGTTGCGACTGGCCAGGTCGGCCAGCGCCTGACGGCAGTTGCCTGCGTTGCAGTTGGTGACGATCGCCGCAGGCTGCAGCCGGTAGGTGTCTGGCAGGGTGCCGAACATCCAGTTGAAGACCCGGTTCGGGTTCAGCGGAGGCACGGCCACCTTCAGCGAAACGGGCGAGACATCGTTCAGCAGCGGTTCTTCCTCGACGAAGGAGTCGCTGGTCGAACCCGGCACCGACAGCAGCGAGAGGTCGGCCGTGTTGATCGTGCCACCGGCCTGGATCGTCAGGCCACCCGCCTCGGGATCGGTGTTGACGACCTGCAGGGTGCCGCCCAGCACGCTGTCGCGCACGGTCAGCGCCGCGCTGGGCAGCGAGGCCAGTGCCGGCTTCAGGGCGACCACGACCCGGAGGGTGGCGCGCCCTTCCTGGTTGGAAGCCGAGCCCGGGAAGTCCAGGCAGCTGTCGCCCAGGCCGTCCAGCCGCGTGCAGCCGTTGACTTCGACCATGACCAGGCCGGGTTTGGTGATCACCGGATTGCCGATGTCGGGCACGAAGGGGTCGTGGATGCTGAAGCGAACCCGGAAAGCCGGGAACGGCCCGGCACCCGCTGGCGTGGCCAAAACGGGCCGGTTCTGTGCCGGGCAACTGCAGATCCAGTCGGTGCCGTCGAACACACATCCAGCCATCAGTTGCAAGGCGGGCGTAGGCGCGACGGGGGGGATGCCGGCGGGGTCGGCCACGGGCCGAAGCCTGCCGTCGTTCAGCACCTGGAGATAACGTTGCCTGAAGCTCGTGGCATTGGCCGCGGCACCGGCTTCGCGGCAGTCGGCGCCGATGCGCCCGCCGTTGAGCATGGCCAGCGCCCACTCGACACCGGCTTCAGCGGCCTCGATGGCCTGCGTCGACCGATACTGGTTGGCCGAGGTGCGCTGCTCGAAGATCAGGTTTCGGCTGCTGTAGGCCCCGGCCAGCGCCATGATGAAGAACAGCACCATCACGACAATCAGGGACGCGGCACCCCGGCGCGGTGAGCGTGGGGCGGCAGGGGCGTGAGGGCGGCGCATGGGATTGCTTGGGTGCGTCGGTCGAGTCATCAGCCCGGCGGGCAGGCCCGGCCAGGGTTGTCGATGTCGTTGAAGCGCACGAAGTCGTTGCGCAGGCGCACGCGGCTGTTGATCTCGCGGATCACCTCGGGGCTGCCCACTGCTTCGCCGCGAATCGTGATGTCGAGTTCGCGCACCACCAGTTCCGGCCAGCAGTTCGACGTGCCGTCGGCACAGGGTACGGGGCAGGGCAGACGGCTCTGCAGACCGGGCGTGGGGGTGATGGTGAAGGTGGTCACGCGCACGGTGCGGGGGTCGGTCAGCTGCTGCCAGGCGCCCCCCATGCGGGCTTCGATCACCCCGTTGACGAGCCGATAGCCGTAAGGCCCGTTGTCGCCGGCGTTGTAGAAGTAGGAAAAGTCGACGCGGTCGAAGTCGGGCGCGCTGGTGGCGACCGCGGCCATGTTGTTGGCTGCGGGCAGCGCACCGTCTGGCGAGGAGACGCCGTTCTGGGCGCCTTCGACCCCGGCGAAGCCCGCCCGCCGCAATTGCCTGGTGATGATGTCGCCCGTGGCGCGCAGGTCCTGCTGCACCTGCAGTTCGAGCGTGAGCTTGCGGTTGTCGGCCAGCTGCCCTGCCACCAGGGTGACTGCGGCAGCGACGATGAACAGGCCGATGGTGACACCCACCATCAGCTCGACCAGTGACATGCCGCGCTGGCGGGAAGGCCTCAGGGTTGCCTGATCGGGCATGCTGCCTCCGGCATGGTCGAACTGGCGGGCCGGCAGGTCATGGGCCGACCCGAGCGCTCGATCCAGGTGCGCAGCTTGCGCTGGGCGTCAAGGAAGACATCGATCCGGAAGTCGTCGATGGCGGTGGGGCCGACGTCGTTGGGATTCGACAGCAGGCCGCCGGTGGCGGGATCGAAGCCGAACGAGGTGAACACCTGGTCCGGGGGTTCAACCGGCCTGACCGTGACCGCGCTGCCGGTGGGAATCTGCACGGTTCTGATCTCGGTGCGGTTGGCCATCCCGGCGCAGGCGTTGCCGGCACCCCGGCTGCAGTCGCAGGGACCCTCATCCCCCTGGACGAACGGTGCGGTGTACAGGGTGTAGCAGCTCAGTTCGAGGGTGTTGCGGAAGTCGACGCGCATCACCGTGTTGCGCGAGATGGCCTCGCTGCGGGCGAACTGCATGTCGGTGACGAGCTGGGCCTGGACGCCACGAAACCGCTGCATTTCGATGAGCCGGGACAAGCTGGGTGCGGCCAGCGCCAGAATCACCGCCACTACGGCAACCACGGCCATCAGCTCGACGAGCGTGAAGCCCCTTGGCTGACTGCCGGGCACCTGGGGCATGGTCGCTGCCATCAACGTGACCAGCAGTTGCCGGCATCCGGGTTGTCGGCCTGCCAGTTGATGCTGCCGGCGCCTGAACCGTAGATCAGATTGCCGGCGTTGGCGCGGATGCCGATGGTCGTGCAGTGCGAGTCGTTGGCCTGAGATCTTTTCTCCCTTGCCTTGGCCAACAAGGTGTAGGTGGTGGGCGACAGGCCTTCGATCGTCAGCGTGTAGTAGTCGGACGGGCTTTCATTCGGCACGATCAGGCCATTGGCCGAGAGGTCGGCCGCGGCCGTGTTGAAGGGGGCGTAGGCCGGGTTGTTGGCGCGCCAGCGTTCCTGGGCCTGCTGCACGGCCGTCAGCGCGGCGATGGCGTCGGCACGGCGACTCTTGCGCATTTGCTCGGCGAAGCTGGGGTAGGCAATGCCCAGCAGCACACCGACCACGAGCAGCACCACCATCAGTTCAACCAGCGTGAACCCGCGCCGAATGCCGGCCGCGGCGGAGCGGGCTGACGTGGAGGGGTTCACGAAGGCCATCATGGCTTGATTATGTGAATTCCGTCATGAACAGGCTTCGACCGCTCGTCGCTCGACAGCGCCCGCCTGTCGCACTGCCTCAGCACGCCGGAAAGCCCGGCACGCCGTTCGGGCTGCAGGCGCGGGTGCGGCCCATCAGGTTCACGACCTGATGGACCGTCGCGCCGCTGCGTGCCACGACCCGCAGCGTGCCGGTGGGCGTGCTGGTGCCATGGACGGGATGGAACAGGATCGAGCCGACGTTGGCCCGCACCTGCACCGGTCCCTCGGCGGGAAAGAACACGCTGCGCAGCGCTGTGGCGCCCTGGGTGCACTGCACGCTGCCGCCGGCTTCGCACTGGCAGGCCTGGGCCGGTCCGTCGTGCACGACATAGCAACTGCCGCCGGCGCCGGCCCTGAAGCTCAGACGCCGCCCGCCGTCGCTGGCCACGGCCAGGCTGCGGGTGTGGCGGATGTCGGTGGCCAGTTGTGCCACGGTGCCCTCGAGGTGGCGCTTTTCCGTCAGTTTTCCGAAGCCCGGCAGCGCCGATCCCAGCAGCAGGGCCACGATCGTCAGCACCATCAGGCACTCGACCAGGGTCAGGCCGCGGGGGCGGCCGGTGGCTTGGCAAAGGACAGTCATGGGGGCGGCTCCGGGGGTGATGGCTTGCCACCACTGTAGGAACATGCCGCCGCCAGCGCGACCCGCGCTGGTGGGTTCAGGCCCTACTCCGTGGGGTGCCCCCAACCCTTGCAAGCCTGCCTCCCCTGCCAGGGTGCCCCCCCCCCGCGGGGGCGCTGTTCAGATGTCCCGGATCAACTGCCGGAAGGCGTCGACGTCCTCGAACTGCCGGTAGACCGAGGCGAAGCGCACATAGGCGACCTTGTCGATGCGCTTGAGCTCGCGCATCACGAGTTCACCCACCCGCGCGCTGGGCACTTCGCGCGTGCCGCTGGTCAGCAGCTTGTCCTGGATGCGTTCGATGGCCGAGTCGACCTGCTCGATGCTCACCGGCCGCTTGCGCAGGGCCAGGATCATGCTCGCACGCAGCTTGGCCGGGTCGAACTCGACCCGGGAGCCGTCCTTCTTCACCACGGCCGGCAGGCTGATCTCGCTGCGCTCGTAGGTGGTGAAGCGCTTGTCGCAGCCCAGGCAGCGGCGGCGACGACGAATGGCGTCGCCTTCCTCGGATTCCCGGGTCTCGACGACCTGGGTGTCGTCGTGGCTGCAATAAGGGCAGCGCATGGGCGGCTGCCGCGGCCGTCAGCGGTAGACGGGGAAGTCGCGCGTGAGTGCGGCGACCTTCGCGCGCACGGTGGCGATGTGGCCTTCGTCGTGCGGCTTGTCGAGCACGTCGGCGATCAGGTGGGCGGTCTGGCGTGCCTGTTCCTCCTTGAAGCCGCGCGTGGTCATGGCCGGGGTGCCCAGGCGGATGCCGCTGGTCACCATGGGCTTTTGGGGGTCGTTCGGGATGCCGTTCTTGTTGCAGGTCATGTGGGCATGGCCGAGCACGGCTTCAGCCTCCTTGCCCGTGAGGTTCTTCGGCCGCAGATCGACCAGCATCACGTGGCTCTCGGTGCGGCCGCTGACGATGCGCAGGCCGCGTTCGATCAGTGTTTCTGCCAGCACCTTGGCGTTGGCCAGCACCTGCTGCTGGTAGACCTTGAATTCCGGCGTCAGCGCTTCCTTGAAGGCCACGGCCTTGCCGGCGATGACGTGCATCAGCGGCCCGCCCTGGATGCCGGGGAACATCGCGCTGTTGATTTTCTTGGCGATGGCCTCGTCCTGCGCCAGCACGATGCCGCCACGCGGGCCGCGCAGGCTCTTGTGGGTGGTGCTCGTGACGACATCGGCATGCGGCACCGGGTTCGGGTAGACGCCGGCGGCGATCAGGCCGGCGTAGTGCGCCATGTCGACCATGAAGTAGGCGCCGACGGCCTTGGCCACCTTGGCAAAACGTTCGAAATCGATGCGCAGGCTGTAGGCGCTGGCGCCGGCGATGATGATCTTCGGCTTGTGCTCGTGCGCCAGGCGTTCCATGGCCTCGTAGTCGATGGCCTCGTTCGCGTCCAGCCCGTAGCTGACCACCTTGAACCACTTGCCGCTCATGTTCAGCGGCATGCCGTGCGTGAGGTGGCCGCCTTCGGCCAGGCTCATGCCCATGATGGTGTCGCCCGGGTTCAGCAGCGCGAAGAACACCGCTTGGTTGGCCTGGCTGCCGCTGTTGGCCTGCACGTTGGCGAAGTTGGCGCCGAACAGCTGCTTCAGGCGTTCGATGGCCAGGGTCTCGACGACGTCGACGTTCTCGCAGCCGCCGTAGTACCGCTTGCCGGGGTAGCCCTCGGCGTACTTGTTGGTCAGCTGGCTGCCCTGGGCCTGCATCACCGCCGGGCTGGTGTAGTTTTCGCTGGCGATGAGCTCGATGTGCTCTTCCTGGCGGCGGTTTTCGGCCAGGACGCTGGTCCAGACCTCGGGGTCGACGAGGGCGAGCGTGGATTGGTTGCGGTCGAACATGGCGGTCCTGTGAAATGACGACGGGCCGTCGATCGGCGCGAAGCGGATACTGCCTCGTGCGTTCGGGGCCTGCCCAGGCGAACGGCAGAACGCCGGCAGGCTTCGGTCTGCCTGGAACCGGCCCGCGCTTCCTGGTGGTCGTCCACCTCAGGGCGGTTGGGCCCCTATCGCCAGTTGCGCGGCCAGCCAGTGTAGCCGTGCGTGCGCCCGAGCGGGGTTCAGCGGATTGGCGCGAGCAGGGCCACCTGATCGGCAGGCGTTTCTGGTGCAGAGGCGGGGGTTTCCGGTGCTGGCGCCAGATCAGTATCCACCTCGATCAGTCGCGGCGCGGGCAGCGGCGGCGGGTTGTGGGGCGCGTTCAACGGCACGCGCTTGCCCTCGGCCACGGCCTGGAGGTAGGCCTGTTCAGACAGCACCTTGCCTGTGTAGCCGCCGTCGCTGCTGAGAAATGCCGCGCCGACGTAGTAGCGCAAACCGTCATGCAGGCTGCCAGCGCGGGCGATGCATTCCTTTAGGACCTGCACCCCCACGCGCAGGTTGCTGATCGGGTCGAACGCTGCATGGTTGCCACCGAAGGAGACATATTTGTCGTCGTGGATATGCGTCATGACCTGCATCAGGCCCTGGGCTCCGACCGGGCTCTGCGCAAAGGGGTTGAAGCGTGACTCGATGGCCATCACCGCCAGGATCAGCGTCGGGTCGAGCTTGGCTCGCTCGCCCAGGGTCCAGGCTTCCTTCACCAGGGCGCTGATGGGTTCGGGTGCCACCTTGTAGCGCCTGGAAATCCACTGTGCGACTGCAGCTTGCTGCCGGGTCAGTTCGCTGGGGTCGGCAGCGGTGGCGCGGGCGATGGCGTCGGGCTCGGCCGCGCCGGCCAGCAGGTTGCCCGAAGCCAGTTCGCGCTCGACATGGCGGGTCTGCAACCAGTCCAGGGTCACCACCTCGACCTGGTGGCGGATGTCGGCACGGCCGGCTGCAAACACCAGCAGGGCCACGGCGGCCAGGCCCACCAGCGCCAGCGAGTTGTGGCTGATTTCCATCAGGCCATGGCCGACGTCGCGCGTGAACACGCTGAAGGATTGCACGGCATCTTTCCAGCACTGGCGCCAGCGCTGGGCTCGCGACACCGAAGGATTCGGTTCTGCGTTCATCGTCTTCTCCTCGCGCCCGCTCGGCGAGACACCGCTGCAAGCGATGCCTTGTGGGCGCGGCAAAATGTCGTTTTGAGGGCCGCCTCTTGCGTTTAGGCAGCGGGGCTGGTCTCGATCAGCCCTGTCCACGTTCCCGGGTAAACCCTAGATTCGCGATCTGGGCCGGATTCTAGGAACCGCTTCATACCCGGTCAAGAATATGAGATTCTTTAGTCAGATCGAAAACGCATGAAGTACCGTGACCTGCGTGACTTCATGGCCCAGCTGGAAGTTCTGGGCGAACTGCGAAAACTGCCTGATCCGGTGTCGCCGAAGCTGGAAATGACCGCAATCGGCGACAAGTTGCTGCGCGCGGGCGGGCCGGCGGTCCTGTGCACCCAGCCCCTCGGTTACAAAATTCCCTGCCTGATCAATTTGTTCGGCACCCCTAGAAGAGTGGCCCTGGGCATGGGCGCCGACAGCCTGGCCGACCTGCGCGACGTCGGCCGACTGTTGGCCCGACTGAAGGAACCCGAGCCGCCGAAGGGCCTGAAGGAGGCCGGCAAGCTGTTCCACATGGCCAAGGCGGTGTGGGACATGAAGCCGGCGCTGCAGCGCAGCGCAGCCTGCCAGGACGTGGTGATCGAGGGCGAGGACGTCGACCTGGGCATGCTGCCGGTGCAGCATTGCTGGCCAGGCGATGTGGGCCCGCTCATCACCTGGGGCCTGGTCATCACGCGCGGCCCTCAGGGTGTGGCACAGCCGCGCCAGCGACAGAACCTGGGCATCTACCGCCAGCAGGTCATCGGCCCTCGCGAAGTCATCATGCGCTGGCTGGCCCACCGCGGCGGCGCGCTCGACTTCCGCGAATTCGCGCGCGCCAACCCGGGCCAGCCTTTTCCCATGGCGGTGGCCCTGGGCGCCGACCCGGCCACCATCCTGGGCGCAGTGACACCCGTGCCCGACACCCTGAGCGAATACCAGTTCGCCGGCCTGTTGCGCGGCGGCCGCACCGAGCTGGTGAACAGCGGCGTGGGCGAAGCTGGCGTGATGCTGCAGGTGCCGGCCAGTGCGGAATTTGTGCTCGAAGGCCATATTCCCACGGCGCCCCAGGGCTTCGAAGGCGAAAGCGCCCATGGCGTGCGGGTGAAGGAAAAGAACGGCTACCTGCACGCGCTGGAAGGGCCCTTCGGCGACCACACCGGCTACTACAACGAACAGGACTGGTTCCCGGTGTTCCGGCTGTCGCGCATCACCCACCGGCGCGACCCGGTCTATCACAGCACCTACACCGGCAAGCCGCCCGACGAACCCGCCATCCTGGGCGTGGCGCTGAACGAAGTGTTCGTGCCCATCCTGCAGAAGCAGTTTCCGGAAATCGTCGACTTCTACCTGCCGCCCGAGGGCTGCAGCTACCGCATGGCGGTGATCAGCATCAAGAAGGCCTACCCCGGCCACGCCAAGCGCGTGATGTTCGGCTTGTGGAGCTTCCTGCGGCAGTTCATGTACACCAAGTTCATCGTCGTCACCGACGACGACGTCGACATCCGCGACTGGAAGGAAGTGATCTGGGCCATCACCACCCGCATGGACCCGGTGCGCGACACCACGCTGGTGGAACATACGCCCATCGACTACCTGGACTTCGCCAGCCCGGTCAGCGGCCTGGGCGGCAAGATGGGGCTGGACGCGACGAACAAGTGGCCGGGCGAAACCTTGCGCGAGTGGGGCCGCACCATCACCATGGACAAGGCGGTGGATGCGCGCGTGGCCAGCATCGTCGAAGCCTTGCAGCGGCCTTTGTAAAGAGGGTGCCGCTGCGGGCCCGGCCTATTGCACAGTGGCGGCAGTGGGCGTAATCTGGCCCTGCGCTGAATGCAGCGCATCAAGGACGGCGCAGTCACTGCGCCTCAGGGGCGCTGCACCGAATCTCTGCAGAGCCCCAAAAGGTGACGGCAGTCACCCACCCCCCGGCCGGCAACGGTTCCGGGGGGTTCGCTTTTCAGGGTGCGGCTTTCACGGCCCTGCGACGAGCCGGATGCGCTGGCCAGCCAGCGACACCACCTGCCCTGGACGGATCTTCGCGCCGCGGCGCAGTTCCACCTGACCGTCGACCTGCACGTGGCCTGCGGCGATCAGTTGCTTGGCACCTCCACCGCTGGGCGCCAGGCCGGTGGCCTTCAACAGCGCGTCCAGCGTGATGTGCTCGCCGCGCAGGGCGAAATCGATGGGCTCAGCCACGGTGCGTCGGGTCCACCCAGGCCACGCCTTCGGGCTTCTCGACGGGCTCGATGTCCAGGTTCACGGCCACGGCCTCGCCGTCGCTGCGGCACAGCACGCATTCCAGGGTTTCGGTGGCGCTGGCGTTGATTTCCTGGTGCGGCACGAAAGGCGGCACGTAGATGAAGTCGCCCGGGCCGGCTTCGGCGGTGAATTGCAGACTTTCGCCCCAGCGCATGCGGGCGCGGCCCTTGATCACGTAGATCACGCTTTCCAGCGGGCCATGGTGGTGGGCGCCAGTCTTGGCATTGGCATGGATGTGCACGGTACCGGCCCAGAGCTTCTGGGCGCCGACGCGGGCGAAGTTGATCGCCGCCTTGCGGTCCATGCCGGGCGTCTGGGCGGTGTTGCCGTCCAGCTGGCCGGCGGGCACCACGCGCACACCATCGTGTTTCCAGCGGGGGGTGGGGTCGGACATCGGTATCTCCTTGCTCATGTTCAGCGCGCCAGGGCGCGCTCTGACGGACTCAGCACGATGGCCTGGCCGTGCGGGGTTCGTTCGGCGGCGGCCTCCCAGGCGTGCTCCAGGGCGTGCAGGCGGTCGGCGTCGGCCAGGCCGCGCTCGATGGTCAGCGTTTCCAGTGCATCCAGCCAGTGCCGGTAGTAGGTGTCGCCGCTGTCGGGGTCGCCAGCGGCCTGGGCGCGGGCGATGGCGGCGCCTAGCGCAGCGGCCCATTCCGGCCAGGTGAAGGCGCCGCGTTCGTGCAGTGCCAGCACCAGGGCGAAGGCCTGGGCTTCCCACGGGGCGTTGAAGGGGCGCGGCGGGCGGCTGGCCAGTTCGGGCTTCAAGCGGCGGCCTCCAGATAGGGTTCCCAGGCGTCGACCGAGACGCTGGTGCCGGCTTCAGCACTGTCACCCCAGAGCGTGCGGCCGTCGAACTCGACCGTGTACAGCCAGGTCGGCGCCTCGTCGAAGACGGCGCCCGGTGCCGACGCCGCATGGCGGTCGGCGAAGACATGCGCGCCGTGCACCAGTACGACCCGGCCGACATGGCCGCGCACGTAACGCGGCAGCCGGGTGTGGCTCGCCGGATGGCTGTTGCGCGCCAGCACCCGGTCGCCGACCACGAAGCGCGCGGGGGCCGCCGGGGTGCGTTCGGTGGGCGTGCCGCGGGCCAGTGCGGCGCCCACCGCCTCGGGACGCAGCACCCGCGCCACCGGCAAGGCAGGGTGCAAGGTCTGGCCGGCGGCGAGTTCATCGGTTTGCACCAGACCGCGCGACAGCAACAGGCGCTGCAGCCCCAGGATCCAGATGCCGTAGTAGCCGGCCGACAGGTAGGTGGCCGGTGGCAGGCTTTCGCGCATCGCCCGCGATTGGTCGATGTTCCACAGGCCGGTGGCGCCCATCGCCAGTGTCAGGCCCAGCGCACGGCGCTCCCAGGGGGCATGAAACAGCGGCTCGGACTCGCCTTCGGGCTGCACCGGGCCGAAGCCGTGCAGGCCGCCCATGTCGTGCACGCCGTTCATGGCGCGCGAGACTCGGGTGTGGAGCCTGCTGGCAGGGCCAGACCGGTGCCGATCATCGAGTCGCGGGTGACCAGCGCCGCCAGTTCGCTTTCGCGCAGGTGTTCGGTGCCCTCCGGCCGCATCGGCACCACCAGATACCGCACCTCGGCGGTCGAGTCCCACACGCGCAGCTGCGTGCCTTCGGGCAGCGTCACGCCGAAGTCGGCCAGCACCGAACGCGGTGCGGCCACGGCGCGCGAGCGGTAGGCCGCGCTTTTGTACCAGGCCGGTGGCAGGCCCAGCACCGGCCAGGGGTAGCAGCTGCACAGCGTGCATACCACCATGTGATGGGTTTGCGGCGTGTTGAACACCGCGACCATGTGCTCGCCCTGACGGCCGCTGTAGCCCAGCGACGCGATGGCTGCGGTGGCGTCGCGCGCCAGCCAGTCGCGGAATGCGGGCTCAGCCCAGGCCCGGGCGATCACGCGCGCGCCGTTGTGCGGGCCTACGTGGACTTCATAGGTCTCGATCAGCCGGTCGATGGCGGCGGGATCGACGTAGCCCTTCTCGACGAGCAGGGTCTCCAGCGCGCGTACGCGCAGGTCCATGTCGTCCAGATGACTGTGGGGTTCGGCGGACAGGCTCATCAAGGCAGTGTACGGTGGGACATCGAAGCGTCCGCATAATCCCGCTCCCTTCCAGGAGCCCGCCCTTGTTCAAGCGTTTCGAAGGTCTGGTGCCCGTCTATCCGGAAGCACCTGCCGAAGCCCCGCCACCGGGTTTTTTCGCGTTCCTGTGGGAATGCAGCCGCGGCGTGCGCCCCTACATCGCGCTGGTGGTGCTGTTCACGGCCTGCATCGGCGCCTTCGAGGCGCTGCTGTTCAGCATGATGGCGCACGTGGTCGACGTGCTGGCCAAGGTCGAGCCCTCGGAGTTGTTCACGCAGGAAGGCGACACGCTCGTCTTTCTGGCCTGGGTGCTGGCGGCCAGCATCGTGCTGGCGGCCCTGCAGGCGCTGTTCAAGTACCAGGCGGTGTTCAGCAACTTTCCGATGCGGCTGCGCTGGAACTTCCATCGCCACATGCTCGAGCAGAGCATGGCCTTCTACCAGGACGAATTTGCCGGCCGCATCGCCACCAAGGTGATGCAGACGGCGCTGGCGGTGCGCGACACCTGGCTGGTGTTTGCCGACATCCTGGTCTACGTGGTCATCTACTTCGTCACCCTGCTGGCGGTGGTGGGCGCCTTCGACACCTGGCTGATGCTGCCCTTCCTGGGCTGGCTGGCGCTGTATGCGGTGACGCTGACCTACTTCGTGCCGCGCCTGGGCAAGGTCGCCCAGGCCCAGGCCGACGCGCGCTCGCTGATGACGGGCCGGGTGACCGACGCCTACACCAACATCGCCACCGTCAAACTGTTCTCGCATTCGAACCGCGAGGCCCATTTCGCGCGCAGCGCGATGCAGGAATTCATGGTCACGGCCTATGGCCAGATGCGGCTGGTGACGGGCTTCGAGACCGTGAACCAGCTGCTCAGCGTGCTGCTCATCGCTGCCACAGCCGTGCTGTCGCTGAGCCTGTGGGTCGACGGTGCCATCGGCGTGGGTGCGGTAGCCGCCGCCAGCGCGATGGCCTTCCGGCTGAACGGCATCTCGCATTGGGTGATGTGGGAGATGGCCACGCTGTTCGAGCACATCGGCACGGTGCAGGACGGCATCGGCACGCTGGCCAAGCGCCGCAGCGTCGTCGACCGGCCCGACGCCGTGCCGCTGAAAGTGACGCGCGGCGATGTGAAGTTCGAGCAGGTGGGCTTTTCCTACGGCGGCAAGAAAATCGTCATCGACGACCTGAACCTGCACATCCGCGCCGGTGAGAAGATCGGCCTGGTCGGCCGTTCAGGTGCAGGCAAGAGCACGGTGGTGAACCTGTTGCTGCGCCTCTATGACCTGGAAAAGGGCCGCATCCTGATCGACGGCCAGGACATCGCCGGCGTCACCCAGGAGAGCCTGCGCGGTGCCGTGGGCATGGTCACGCAGGACACCTCGCTGCTGCACCGTTCGGTGCGCGACAACATCGTCTACGGTCGCCCCGGCGCGACCGACGAGGAAATGCTGCGCGCCGCCCAGCGCGCCGAGGCCGACGACTTCATTCAGGGCCTGTCCGACGCCAAGGGCCGCAAAGCCTATGACGCCCATGTCGGCGAACGCGGCGTGAAGCTCAGCGGCGGCCAGCGCCAGCGCATCGCCATCGCCCGCGTCATGCTGAAGGACGCGCCCATCCTGCTGCTGGACGAAGCCACGAGCGCCCTGGACAGCGAGGTCGAAGTTGCCATCCAGCACAGCCTGTACAAGCTGATGGAAGGCAAGACGGTGGTCGCCATCGCCCACCGGCTGTCGACCATTGCCGCAATGGACCGGCTGGTCGTGATGGACAAGGGGCGGGTCGTCGAAGTGGGCGACCACGCCAGCCTGCTGGCGGCAGGCGGCATCTATGCCCGGCTCTGGGCGCACCAGAGCGGCGGTTTCCTGGGCGAGGAAGTCGACCTGGCCGACGACGATGCGGGCCAGGGCCCGGTCGGCCCTGGCGCGGTGGCTACGGCCTGACTGGCGGGCGCCCCGTCGTCGGCGCAGATGCCGGCTGGTCGTGGCTGCCCAACTCGAGCGGCATGGTCTCGGCATAGGGGTTGGCCTCGACCGGCATCGGTTCTGTGTCCCGCCAGGAAGCAACGGGCCTGGGGCGCATTGCCGACTTGGCGTCGCCGCGGCTCAGCGCCGCATCCAGCGCACGGGTCGTTTCGAGCGATTTCAGGGTCTGCGCCATCGAAGCCAGGCGCAGGTCGAGCTCCTGCGTGTGCTGTTCAAGCTCGAACCGCGATTGCTCGTTCCAGGCCAGGCGCCGCTGCATGTCGTCCAGGTGGGCGCGGTGGCGCCACCAGGCCCAGCCGACGCCAGCCAGCAGCATCGTCACGCCGATCACGGCACCAAACCACGCGATTGCTTCCATGGCCACGGAATCGGCTTCCGCCGGCTGGACTTGAGAGTGCCCTTGCGGCACCTGTTGCACTCAGCGCGACTTTCCGAACAGGCGGGCGAACCAGCTGCGGAGTGCGGCCCACAGCAGGGCCAGTGCATTCAATTCCGCCGCCGGTGCAGCAGGCAAGCCGGCTGGCGAAATGGATGCCGCCTGGGGTGCCGGTACAGCCATGGCCGCGTTGCTGAAGTTGCCCGCGAACTGACCGAGCATGGCGTCTGACACCGGCACCAGCAAGCGGCTGCCGAATTGCGCCAGCTTGCCGCTGACCACGATGCTGGCCCGGCCCACCAGCACCGAGGTGTCCGGCGTCGCACCCGCTTCCAGGTGCGCCACCAGGTTCATCGTTGCCGACGATCCGGCCTTGTCGGCCCCCTTGCCCAGAAGCTTCAGCTCCATGGCGCCGGCATCGACGCCCAGCAGTTCGATGTCGCCGCCGAAGCTCATGACGGCCGGCCCGATCTTGCTCTTCACCGTGCCCTTGAAGTGGCGGTCGTCGACCTGCTCGGTGATCTGCGCACCGGGCATGCAGGCTGCGGTGGCACGGATGTCGGCCAGCACCTGCCAGGCCTGCGCGGGGCTGGCGGCAACGGGATAACGTTTGTCGAGCTTGACTTCCATCTGCAACGCCGGGGTTCGGGCAGCTGTGGGGCAGGTTGGCCGGGCGAGGCCGGGGCGCCCGATTCTCTCCCGGTCTCAGCCGTGAGAGCTGCTGCCCTTTTCGCGCGGCCTGTCGCGTTCAGCCAGGGCTGGCCGATCCAGGCCGACGACCCTCGGCGTGGTGTCCATCCAGTGACCCCGGTCCAGCGGTGCGCGGCTCGGGTCGGCCGCGCGGGCCAGGGCCTCGGCCAACGCGCTCAGGCGGTTCTGGCGATCGGTGGGCGGGTCGGCAGGCTCGGGTGTCTCCGCGGCCAGTGCCGCGGCCTGGGTGTCCAGGCGCACATCGATCGACATGGCATGGCGCGGCATGTCGCTGTCCTCATCACGGGCCATCCGCCGCCGGCCATGGGCTTCGCGGACCAGGTGCTCCCAGCCGGCCACGACGAAGGCCGCCAGCACCAGAATGCCAACGCCCCATGCCAGCCAGGACAGGACCTCGTTCATGGACGGTGTATCGGCGCGGTTGAGCCGGCACTTGAGGCCCTGTTGGCAACCCGGTTGCCCCGGTTGCCCCAAGGTCGTGGCAAACCCTGGACAATCCAGGGATGTCACGCGTCGTCATCGAACGTCCCGCAGGCCTGGCTCCAGGCGCTGCGGCCCCCAAGCCCATCACGGCCTACAAGCCCCATTGGGCCAAGCGTTTCGGCCCTGCGCCTTTCCTGCCCATGTGCCGGGCGGAAATGGAGCAGCTGGGCTGGGACAGCTGCGACATCGTCATCGTCACCGGCGATGCCTATGTCGACCACCCCAGCTTCGGCATGGCCGTGATCGGGCGCACCCTGGAAGCGCAGGGCTTCCGCGTCGGCATCATCGCCCAGCCCGACTGGCAAAGCGCCGACCCCTTTCGCGCGCTGGGCCGCCCGAACCTGTACTTCGGCGTCGCCGCCGGGAACATGGATTCGATGATCAACCGCTACACCGCCGACCGCAAGCTGCGCAGCGACGACGCCTACACGCCAGGCGGCGTGGGCGGCAAGCGGCCCGACCGCGCCACCCTGGTCTACACCCAGCGCTGCAACGAAGCCTACAAGGACGTGCCGGTGATCATCGGCGGCATCGAAGCCAGCCTTCGCCGCATTGCGCATTACGACTACTGGCAGGACAAGGTGCGCCGCAGCATCCTGGTCGACAGCAAGGCCGACCTGCTGGTCTACGGCAATGCCGAACGCGCCATCATCGAGATCTCGCACCGGCTGGCGGCGCGCGAGCCCGTCGAGCAGATCACCGACGTGCGCGGCACCGCCTTCATGCGCCGCACCGACGACCGCGGTGTCACGGCCTTTGCCGACTGCTACGAGCTCGATTCGACCGAAGTCGACCGCCCCGGCCGGGTCGACGAATTCATCAACCCTTATCTGACGACCGAGGAAGTGGCCCAGGCCAAGGGCGCCAGCTGCAGCAAGGACGGCGCCGCGGCCCCGGCCGGGCTGACCGTGGCGATGCCGGTGTCGCGCAAGGCGGCCGGTGCCGTGAAGCTGCCCCCGCGCGACCGGACGGTCGTCCGCCTGCCCAGCTACGAGCAGGTGAAAAGCGACCCCGTGCTCTACGCCCACGCCAATCGCGTGCTGCACCTGGAAACCAACCCCGGCAATGCCCGGGCGCTGGTGCAGGCGCATGGCGACAGGGACCTGTGGGTCAACCCGCCGCCCATTCCGCTGGCCACGCCCGAGATGGACCATGTCTTCGACCTGCCGTATGCGCGCAGCCCGCATCCGGCCTACGCCGACGAGCAGGGCGGACACGACGGCGTGACCAAGATCCCGGCCTGGGAAATGATCCGCTTCAGCGTGAACATCATGCGCGGGTGTTTCGGTGGCTGCACCTTCTGCAGCATCACCGAGCACGAAGGGCGCATCATCCAGAGCCGCAGTGAAGACAGCGTGATCCGCGAAATCGAGGAGATGCGCGACAAGGTCAAGGGCTTCACCGGTGTCGTCAGCGACCTGGGCGGGCCCACGGCCAACATGTGGCGCATCGGCTGCAAGAGCCCGGAAATCGAAGCCGCCTGCCGCAAGCCCAGCTGCGTCTATCCCGGCATCTGCCCGAACCTGAACACCGACCACGGCCCGCTGATCAGGATGTACCGCCGCGCCCGCGCGCTGCGCGGCGTGAAGAAGATCCTCATCGGCAGCGGCCTGCGCTACGACCTGGCCGTGAAGAGCCCGGAATACATCAAGGAACTGGTCACGCACCACGTGGGCGGCTACCTGAAGATCGCGCCCGAACACACCGAAGGCGGGCCGCTGTCGAAGATGATGAAGCCGGGCATCGGCAGCTACGACCGATTCAAGCAGCTGTTCGACCAGTACAGCGCCGAGGCCGGCAAGAAGCAGTACCTCATCCCCTACTTCATCGCCGCGCACCCCGGCACGCGCGACGAGGACATGATGAACCTGGCGCTGTGGCTCAAGCAGCACGGTTTCAAGGCCGACCAGGTGCAGACCTTCTACCCCAGCCCGATGGCCACCGCCACGGCGATGTACCACAGCGGCCTGAACCCGCTGAAGGGCATCAGCCGGCAGACCGAGGGTCCCGAGGCCCGCGCCGAAAAAGTCGACATCGTGCGTGGCGAAAAGCGCCGCCGGCTGCACAAGGCCTTCCTGCGCTGGCACGACCCGAACAACTGGCCCTTGCTGCGCGATGCGCTCAAGGCCATGGGCCGCGCCGACCTGATCGGCAACGGCAGGCACCAGCTCATTCCCAGCTACCAGCCTGCGGCCGGCAGCGAAGGCGCCTACACCAGCACACGTCGCAAGAACAGTACTGCCCAGGGCGCACGCACCTCGGTGGTGACCCAGGGCCGCCTGCTGACCCAGCACACCGGCCTGCCGCCACGGCCGGGTGTGGCCAAGCCGCCGGTGCGTAAAAAGCCGCGCTGAAGGCCGGCGGCAGGCCCCGCGATCGCGGGGGACGGCAGGGGATGGCCCGATCCCTGCGCGCGAAGCGCGTGGTACTTTCCCGGCCTTACAGGAAGCCTTGCGGACCCTCGTCATGAACCACACACTTTCCAGCCGGCTGGCCATCGCCGCCGCCATCGCCCTGTGCAGCCTGGGCGCGCAGGCCCAGACCTCGGCGCTGGGCGACACACCCGGCTTCAGCGCCTTGTACGTCTTCGGCGACAGCCTGTCCGATGGCGGCAACAACAACCTGGTGTTCGGCGGCCTGACCGGCCCGAACCCGACCAGCGCCACCTTCATCCCTTCTCTGCCCTACGCCTCGGCGCCGGGGCAGCGGCCCACCTACAGCAACGGGCCGGTGTGGGTGAACAGCTTTGCCGCGGGCCTTGGGCTGGCCAGCTTCGCCTTGCCTTCGCTGGCAGGCGGCGGCAACTACGCCTTCGGCGGTGCCCGGATGACGGCCGACGGTGTCGGTGCCCCGCCCTTCATCCCGGCGCCCTTCCCCGCCAGCGTGCGCACGCAGCTCAACGCGCACCTCGCCTCGACCACCGTGTCTTCGAGCGCGTTGTACGTCATCGCTGGCGGTGGCAACGACGTGCGCGACACACTCGAGGCCGTGGCAGCCAACCCCGCCAACATCGGGGCCCTGACTTCGGCCGGGGCCACCGCCTTTGCCACCGCCACGGCGCAGATGGTCGGCAGCCTGCGAACTGCCGGCGCCAGCAACATCGTGGTCTGGAACGTGCCGAACGTCGGCCTGTCGCCGGCGGCGCTGGCCGGCGGCCCTGCGGCGGCAGGGGCGGCCAGCTTCATCTCTGCGGCTTACAACACCGCGCTGGGCGCGGCGCTGGCGGGCAGCGGCGCGCAAATCTTCGACCTGTTCGGTCTCGTCGGCAGTTACGCGGCCAACCCGGCGGCCTTTGGCTTCACCAATGTCACCCAGGCCTGCGGCTTTGCCGGCAACGGCTGCGACCCGGCAACGGCGCTGTTCTGGGACGGCATTCACCCCACGGCCTACACGCAGACCCTGGTGGCCGGTGCCATGCTGGCGGCCGTGCCCGAGCCGGGCACGGTGTGGCTGTTCATGGCTGGCCTGATCGGCTTTGGCGTGCTGGCGCGTCGGCGCCTGGCATCTGCAGCAGAGCGCTGACCAGCGCGTCCAGTTCGTCGGGCTGGTTGTAAGCCTGCACCGACAGGCGCACGAACACCTGTCCGGCGTGCTGGGTCACCGGCACCTCGATGCGGTGAGTCTCTTGCAGCCAGCGGCGCAGGCCGTCTGCATCCAGGGCGGCGGGCAGCTTCACGGGGATGATCACCATCTGCCCGTGCGCCGCATCGGGTGAAGGCAGCGGCAAGCCGGTGGCGGCCAGCACCCGCGCACGCGTGGCGCAGGCGGCTTCGTGGCAGCGCTGGCGCCAGGCTGCCCAGCCGTGGCGGCGCTGGAAGGCGATGGCCGCCGGCACGCTGAGAAAGGCCGCCAGGTCGCGCGTGCCCTGCCATTGCAGCCGCCGCTCCAGCCGCGTGCGGCCGGTGTAGGCGTCCAAGCCGGTGTGGCCGCCCAGGCCGTCGGCGACATGGCCCCAGCTGACCACCGGGGCCTCGATCTCGGCCTGGTGCTCGGGTCGCACGTGCAGGAAAGCCGCGCCCTTGGGCGCGCACAGCCACTTGTGGCAGTTGCCGGTGTAGAAGTCGGCGCCGATGGCGGCCAGGTCCAGGTCGATCTGACCCGGCGCGTGCGCGCCGTCAATGACCGTGGTGATGCCGCGCGCCCGCGCGGCGGCGCAGAGTTCGGCCACCGGCAGCACCAGGGCCGTGGTGGACGTGATGTGGCTCAGGAAGAGCACACGCGTGCGCGGCCCGATGGCTGCCAGCACCCGCGGCAGCACCTCGGCGGGCTCGAAGGGCAGGGGCAGGGCCAGCTCGCGGTAGTGCGCGCCGGCGCGGGCGCACACCTGCTGCCAGGTGGCCACGCACGCGCCGTATTCGTGGTCGGTGCCCAGCACCTCGTCGCCCGGCTGCAGCCGCAGCGAGCGCGCCACGGTGTTCACGCCGGTCGTGGCGTTGGGCACCCAGGCCAGGTCGTCGGCGTGGGCGCCCATCGTGTCGGCCAGCACGGTGCGCGCCTGCGCCAGCAGTTCGCCCGAGCGGCGGCCGAGAAAGGCCACCGGATTGCGCTCCAGTTCGCGCTGCCAGCGCTGGAGTTCGTCGAACACCTCGGCCGGGCAGGCGCCGAACGAGCCGTGGTTCAGGAAGCGGACCGCCGGGTCCAGCAGAAAATGCTCGCGCATGGCGGCCGATGATGCCGCAGCCCCAGCCGGAGCCGCAGCTAAAGCAACGGGCCGGACCAGATCGGGCGCCGAACCGGCTCAGGCGGCATCCATGGCCGCCTGCAGCGCTTCCTGCCAGTCCGCCAGGTCGTCGCTGCTGAAGCCCAGCCAGTGCAGCGCTGCAGCCTGGTGCTGGGTCCAGTCGGCCTCGGCGTCCAGGCCTTCGTGATCGCGCATCAGGTGTTCGGCCACCAGACCGGCGGCCACCAGGGTCTGCACTTCGGGGTCGACCGTCTGGCCACCGACCAGTCCCAGGTCGTGGTGCAGGCGGATGGCCGACACCACCACCGGCGCGACATGCCAGGCCCGCGCGACCATCGCGCCGACCACGGCGTGGTCGGTGCGGTGGTTGGCATTCTCGGTGGCGACGAAAGACCGGTCGATGCGCGCGCCGGCCTCCACCAGGGTGCCGCCGTAGCCCTTCACGCACTGCAGCAGCACCGGCTGGCCGACATGGCTGAACAGCCCGTACAGGTGGGCCAGGTCCGGGTCCAGCCCGGGCAGTTGCCCGGCCAGGAAACGCATGGCTGCAGCGCGCAGGGCCGAGCGTTCCCAGAAGCGGCGCAGCTGCGGGTGGTTCACCGGCACGGCATGGCGCAGCAGGAAGCCCGTCATCAATGCCGCGGTCTGCTTCAGGCCCAGGCGGTTCATGGCCTGTCCGATCGTGTGCACCGGCTGCCCTGCGGCATGCAGGGGCCCGTTGGCATTGCGCAGCAGCGTGGCCGACATGGCCACGTCGCTGCCGGCAATGCGCGACACCTCGCCCAGGTCGGGCTCGGCGTGGGCCATCGCCGCCCGCAGGCGCACCAGCAGGGTCGGGCAGGGCGGAATCTGGATCTGGCGCAGCGGCCCGGTCCGTCGGGCCTGGTCGAGTTCCTGGGCGACCCGCTGACTGGTTCCTGCGGCGGCGGATGTCTGGGCTGCGGCAGTGGCGCTGGCGGTGGCAGGGGCGGCGGGGGCGGGCAAGGTGGTTTGGCTCATGGCCCCCGGTTTATCGGCCGCGGACAGCGCGGCTGAAGGCCTGGTTGCAGGCAGAATAGCCCTATGGCTGGTAGTAGTTTTTTCGCGCTGTTCGACGACATCGCCACGGTGCTGGACGACGTTGCCGTGCTCAGCAAGGTGGCGGCGAAGAAGACCGCCGGCGTGCTGGGCGACGACCTGGCGCTGAACGCGCAGCAGGTCACGGGCGTCAGTGCCGAGCGCGAACTGCCGGTGGTCTGGGCGGTGGCCAAGGGCTCGTTCGTCAACAAGCTCATCCTGGTGCCTTCGGCGCTGGCCATCGGCGCCTTCGCGCCCTGGCTGGTGACGCCCCTGCTGATGCTCGGCGGCGCCTTTCTCTGCTACGAAGGCTTCGAGAAACTGGCACACCGGTTCCTCCACCCGCCAGAGCTCGACCAGGCGCGCAAGGCCGAGCTGGAAGCGGCCTTGGCAGACCCGAAGGTCGATCTGGTGGCTTTCGAGAAGGACAAGATCAAGGGCGCAGTGCGCACTGACTTCATCCTGTCGGCGGAAATCGTCGCCATCACGCTGGGCACGGTGGCGGATGCGCCGTTCTCGACGCAGGTGACGGTGATGTCGGGCCTGGCCCTGCTGTTCACCGTGGGGGTCTACGGTCTGGTTGCCGGCATCGTGAAGCTGGACGACCTGGGGCTGTGGCTGACCCAGCGCCAGACGGGCGCCCAGCAGGCCGTGGGCCGCGGGATCCTGGCAGCGGCGCCCTGGCTGATGAAGACGCTGTCGGTGGTGGGCACCGCCGCGATGTTCCTGGTGGGCGGCGGCATCCTGGTGCACGGCGTCCCGGTCATCGCCCACGGCGTCGAAGGCTACGCGCTGGGCCTGGGCACGCTGGCGCAGGCGCTGCTTCCAACGCTGGCCAATGGCCTGGTGGGGGTGGCGGCCGGCGCCGTGATCGTCGGCGCCGTGATGCTGGTGAAAAAGCTGCTGCCCGCGGCCAGGCCGGCCTGAGCTTCCCGACGCAGGCGCTGCCGGGCGCTACTTGTTGATCGCCAGCAATTCCACTTCGAACTGCAGCACCGCGTTCGGCGGGATCGGGCCGCCCGGCGTGCCGCGCTCGCCATAGGCGATGGCTGCCGGGCAGGTGAGCCTGGCCTTGCCGCCCACCTTCATTTTGGCCACGCCTTCGGTCCAGCACCTGATGACGCGGTTCAGCGGGAAGCTGGTGGGTTCTCCGCGCGAATAGCTGCTGTCGAATTCCTTGCCGTCGGGAAAGCTGCCGCGGTAGTGCACGCGCACGGTGTCGGTGGCTGCCGGTGAAGCGCCGCTGCCTTCCTTCATCGACAGATACACCAGGCCGCTGCCGGTGACGACCGCGCCCTTGGCGGCGGCGGCCTTGGCCAGTGCGTCGCTGGCAGGTGCCTGGGCCCAGGCGCTGGTGATCAACAAGGCGGCCAGGACGGAAGTGCAGGCAAGGCGGGCGAGGCAGGTCATGGGCAGGCTGTCAGTGGTTGGAAGAAGCGATAGTTTCGCTGAACCAGCGGTCGATCAGCCGCTGTTCGTAGGGCAGGGCGCCATCGCGCGGGCCGAAGCTGCGCACTCCGAACAGATAGTGCATGTCGGCGACGCTCTGTTCGCCCGACTTCAGCGTGGTGGTGCCGGCCTGCAGGCTGTAGCGCAGCTTGATGCGGGGCCAGTCGACGCCACCGCGCACCACGCGGACGTCACGCACCGCGCCATGCCGAACCTCGCCAGCCAGGTCGACGTCGAGCACGTCGATCTTCAGGGTCTGGCCGTCCGGCAGCAGCCTGGCCAGGCGCTGGAACGACTGGTCCAGGCTGGCCTGGTTGCGGTCACGTTCGAACTTGCCGAAGCCGAAGTCCATGAACTTCTCGGCTTCGACGTACTTCACCTCGACCGTGCCAGCGGCATGCGCCGGCAGGGCCAGCAGGCCGGCCACGGCCAGTGCCGAAAGAGCCAGACGTGACAGGGTGAACAGGGGCTTGCGCATGGCGTTCTCCTCGACAAATCGCAAAGACAGGGTCGACCCCGTATCTTGCGCTCAAGTTCCCCAGCTGTCTTTCAAGGTGGTGATGCGGTTGAACACCGGGGCCCCTGCCGCATGCTGCACACGGTCGGCGACGAAGTAGCCGTGGCGCTCGAACTGGAAGCGGTCTTCGCGCTGCGCGCTGGCCAGGCCAGGTTCCAGCCAGGCCTGCACCACGCGTTTGCTGGCGGGGTTCAGCACCTCGCGGAAGTCGCGGCCACCGGCGTCGGGCTGGGCCTCGGTGAACAGGCGGTCGTACAGGTTCACGGTGGCGGGCACGGCGTCGTGTGCGCCCACCCAGGTGATCGTGCCCTTCACCTTGACGGCATCGGCACCGGGTGTGCCGCTGCGGGTGTCGGGCACCACCCTGGCCAACACCTTCGTCACCTGGCCGGCTGCGTCTTTCTCGCAGCCCGTGCATTCCACGACCATGCCGTATTTCAGTCGCACCTTGTTGCCCGGGAACAAGCGGAAGAAGCCCTTGGCTGGCACTTCGGCGAAGTCATCGCGCTCGATCCATACCGCCGCGCCCAGGGCGAACTGGCGTTGCCCCAGTTCCGGCCGTTGTAGGTGCGCAGGGGCCTGGCAGGTTTCGATGTGGCCGTCGCTGCCGAAGACTTCGGCCCAGTTCGTCAGCACCAGCGGCACGGGGTCCAGCACCGCCATGGCGCGCGGGGCCTGGCCTTCCAGGTCGTTGCGCAGGCAACCTTCGAGCACGCCGTAATCGAGCCAGATATTGGTCTTGCTGGCGCCGCTGCCGTCGGCCATGGCGCGGATGGAGGCCGGCGTGTAGCCGCGCCGGCGCATGCCGAAGATCGTGGGCATGCGCGGGTCGTCCCAGCCTTCGACGATGCCTTCACTGACCAGTTCGCGCAGCTTGCGCTTGCTGGTGACGACATAGCTCAGGTTCAGGCGGCCGAATTCGTATTGCTTGGGCAGCGGCCGGTTCAGCAGGCCCATGTCGGCCAGGCGTTCCAGCAGCCAGTCGTACCAGGGTCGCTGGTCTTCGAATTCCAGCGTGCAGATGCTGTGGGTGATGTTTTCCAGCGCGTCCTCGATCGGGTGGGCGTAGGCGTACATCGGGTAGACGCAGAAGCGGTCGCCGGTGTTGTGGTGCGTGGCGTGCTTGATGCGGTAGAGCGCCGGGTCGCGCAGGTTGATGTTCGGGCTGGCCATGTCGATCTTCGCGCGCAGCACGGCGGCCCCCTCGGGCATGCTGCCGCTTTGCATGTCGGCAAAACGCTGGCGGTTCTCGGCCGGGCTGCGGTCGCGGAAGGGGCTGTTGGTGCCGGGCGTGGTGAAGTCGCCGCGGTTGGCGCGCATGGCCTCTGCGCTCTGCTCGTCCACGTAGGCCAGCCCGGCGTCGATCAGCGCCTGGGCCGCGCGCAGCATGAAGTCGAAATAGTTGCTGGCGTAGAACAGGTGTTCCGTGCCGTTGGCGTTCCAGTCGAAGCCCAGCCAGCGCACGGCCTCGATGATGGCGTCGACGTATTCCTGCTCTTCCTTTTCCGGGTTGGTGTCGTCGAAGCGCAGGTGGCACACGCCGCCGTAGTCGCGCGCCAGGCCGAAGTTCAGGCAGATGCTCTTGGCGTGGCCCACATGCAGGTAGCCGTTGGGTTCGGGCGGGAAGCGGGTGCGGATCTTCGCCGGGTCCAGCGGGCCGGCGGCGTGGTGGGCGCCGTCGCCAGGGCTTGCGCCCCATTGGCGCTGCGTCCAGGTGCCGGCCTCCAGGTCGCGTTCGATGATGCCGCGCAGGAAGTTCGCGGCGGCGGGCTTCGCGGCGTTGCCAGGGGCGTTGCCGGTGGGGTTGTCATGGGCCATCGCTGGATTTTGTCATCCGGGCCGGCTCAGGCTCCCAGCGACCATGAAACCATCGCCCGACACCCTGCCCCCCAGCGACGCTGGATGATGTGGACGCGCTGTGCGAGCGCGGCACAAGCTTGCGCGCGCTGCAGGTGGCCGGGCAAGCATGGCCGCAGCTGCGTCGTGCTCGACGGCCGGGCGGTTCACATGCCCTTGAACAGGTGGGCGTAAAGCCGGCTTGCCGTGAGCTTTTCCGGGCGCCCGCCGAGGGTCAGCGTGACTTTTCCCGTTTCCTCGCGCCGCGCGGTGGCGATGCAGCGCGCCTGCACCACCGTGCCGCGGTGCACCTGCCAGAACACCTGAGGGTCCAGCTGCGGCAGCAGCTCGCGCAGCGACATCCTGATCAGGTGCTCGCGTTCGGCGGTGACCACGCGCACGTACTTGTCGGCGGCTTCGAAGTACAGCACCTCGTGCACCGGCACCATGTGCACGAGGTTGCCGACCTGGGCCTGGATGACCTCCAGCCGCGTACCCGGTGGCGGGGCCACACCGCCCAGCAGCGCGCGCAATTGCGCCAGGGTGTGGTTCAGGTCGGTGTCCGCCCTGGCCGCCGGGCCTGGCAAAGCGGCTGCCATCGGCGTGGCCGCCGTGCGGGCGCGCTCGGCCAGCCTGGCCTGCAGGCGCAGCACGCAGGCGGCCAGGCGCTGGCGGTCCAGGGGCTTGACCAGATAGTCGACGGCCTGGGCCTCGAAGGCCCGCAGCGCGTACTGGTCGTAGGCGGTGACGAACACCAGCAGCGGAAACGCCGCGCCCGAGGCCGTGTCTGGCCAGTCCTCGGCCAGCGCCTGGGCCGCTTCCAGCCCCGTGCTGCCGGGCATGCGGATGTCCAGGAAGCAGATGTCGGGCTGCAAGGCCAGGGCCTGGGTGACGGCGCTGATGCCGTCACCGACGCTGGCCACCACCTGCAAGTCGGGCCATAGCGCGGCCAGGTCTGCACGCAGACCGGCAGCCAGCAGGGGTTCGTCTTCGGCAATCAGGGCGCGGGCTGGAGTCATGAAGTCGTGGTGTTGGAGGGGTTGGGCGTGGGGCCCGTGGAGACGGGGGCGGCATGCGCCGAAGGCACAGGCACGATCGGCAGCCGCACGGTGACCAGCGTGCCGCGCCCTTGCGGGCCGTCGGCCAGGCTCAGGCCGGCGCGCTCGCCGTACAGCGTGGCCAGCCGCTCGCGCACACCGGTCAGCCCGAAGCCGCCGGCGGCCTGGCCGGGCAGAGATGCTGCGCGGCCCGCCGCCTGCACGGCTGCGCCGCCGCGGCCGATGCCGCTGTCTTGCACCGTCAGTACCAGGAAAGGTCCGTCACGGCGGGCGCTGACGTGGACGCTGCCACCTTCGACCTTGGGTTCCAGCCCATGCTGGATGCAGTTTTCAACCAGCGGCTGCAGCAGCAGTGGCGGCACCGGCACCGCATTCAGCTCGGTCGGCAGGTCCAGCCGCACCTGCAGGCGCGGGCCCATGCGCACGGTCATCAGCGCCAGATAGTCGGCCAGGCGCGCAAATTCGTCGGCCAGCGGGTGTTCGCCCCGGCGCGAGGCCTGCAGCGTGGCGCGCAGGAAAGCGATGAGATGGTCCAGCATGGCCTGGGCGCGGACTGTGTCCAGGCCGATCAGCACGCGCAGGTTGGCCAGGGTGTTGAAGAGCATGTGCGGTTCGAGCTGGCTTTGCAGCAGTCGCAGCTGGGTTTCTGCAGCCTGTCGACGCGCGGCCTCGGCTTCGGCGCGGGCGGCGCTGACACGTTCGGCCGCGCTCACCGCCAGGATCAGCACCAGGGTGGCCAGGCCGCTGATGACGAGCGTGACGCGGGCGGCGGTGCTGTCCAGGTTCAGCAGGCTGGGTGAACTGAAGCCGAAGATGGCGTCGGCGATCGTCTGCCCCAGCGTCGGTCCGATCAGCACGCACAGTGCGGCCGAGGGCAGGGTGCCAGCCCAGCCGCTGAGATAGGGTCCGGGTGTGGGCGGCAGCCCGCGCAGGCTGCGCAGCTTGTCGTAGGCCCAGGCCTGGGCGAACCAGGACAGATCGTTGACGAGGGTGCAGCAGATGCCGATGCACAGCCCGTAAGTCAGCTTCACGTGGAAGCCGCCTCCGTCCAGGGCCGTCAGCAGGGTGGCGATGCCCAGGCAAACGCAGAAAAGCACCAGGGCCGTGCGTCTGAGTCGCTTCTGCCAGCGCCGAACGACCGAGCTCAGCGCATTGGCGGGCAGCGCCGGAGGATGGGGCAGGGTCAGGCCGCTGTTCGACATGGCTGCAGTATCGCGCCCGCGGTTTCAGGCCAGGTGGCGGCTGCGACCGACGGGTGCCGGCGTTCGCGAAGTGCCGGCGACGGCGGCTGGCGCGTCGCCAGGCCGCAGCCAGTTCTCAGTCGGTGTCCAGCAGGCGATGCACCAGTTCGGCCGCGGTGTCCGGGCTTTCGACGTACAGGTCGCGGCCGCGGCCGGAGGACTTGGCGGCCAGCAGGCCGCGGTCGGCGCGTTGCCACAGCGAGTCTGGGGTGTCGCCGGCCTGCGCCATCGCCATGCCTGAAGAGAAGTTGACGCGCAACTGTGGCTGGCCCGGTATCAGCAGCTCGGCCCGCAGCGCCGCCCGTGCCTGCGCCAGCACACGTTCGCCACCGGCGTGGCCGCTGTTGGCCAGCACCAGCAGGAACTCATCGCCACCGATGCGCCCCAGCATGTCGCCCTGGCGCAGCACCCGGCCGAGGGTGTGCGCAAAGCCCACCAGCACGCGGTCGCCGCCGCCATGGCCGTGGCTGTCGTTGATCAGCTTGAACAGGTCGATGTCGATCACGGCCACGGTCAGGGGCACCCGCTGCAGCAAGGCTTGCGTCAGCAGCGACTGCAGACGGTCGAACGCATGACGGCGGTTGGGCAGACCGGTCAGAGGGTCGGTGATGCTGGCGACCCAGGCCGCGTCCCGGGCGCGGCGGAGTTCGGCCTCGTGCGCCTTCAGCGAGGTGACGTCGCTCAGTACACACAGCTGCCAGCCGTCGGCCGCCGTTTCCTCGGTCACGCGCATCCACCGGCCGTCGGTGAAGTCGGACTCGAACACCCGGCGGGGCTGGCGTCGATAGTGCTTGCGGACACGGGCCAGCCAGCGCTCGATGTCGGGGTCTTCGATCAGCAGGCCGGTCTGCTCCCGGTGCGCCTGGCGCATGATCTCTTCCCAGCACGGATCAGGCCCCAGGCCCAGGCAATGGGCCAGGCGGAAGCGGTGGTTGGCATAGGCCAGCCGTTCCTCGGGGTCGAACAAGGCCACGGCGACCTCGGTGTCGTCCAGCAGTTGCAGCAGCCTTTCGGCGGCCATGGCGCGCGACGGCGGCCTGTCCATCTGCTCCGGGTCGCCCGGCAGGGCGGCGGGAGTTTCCGGCTGCGGCTGATGCGCGCGCGCCTCCAGCCAGGCCGTGGCCTGTCCGGCTTCCAGCGGGCGCGCGTACAGGTAGCCCTGCGCCTTGTCGCACTGCAGGCTGGCCAGCACCCGGGCCTGAGCCGCGGTTTCCACGCCCTCGGCCACCGTCTTCATGCCCAGGCTGCGGGCCACCAGCATCGTGGCCTCGACCAGCACCCGGTGGTGCGGGCTGGTGTCGATCTGGCTGACGAAAGACCGGTCGATCTTGATCACGTCCACCGGCCACTGGTGCAGGCTGGACAGGGAGGAATAGCCGGTGCCGAAGTCGTCCAGCGCCAGCAGCACGCCCAGGCGCTTGAGCTGCTGCAGGCGATGCTGGATGGTCGGGTCTTCGGCGGCCAGGCTTTCCGTGATCTCCAGCTGCAGGCAGCCAGGTTCCAGGTCGTTGGCGGCAAGTGCTTCGCGTACCCCATCGTGCAGGCCGGGCTGGGTGATCTGCGCACGTGACAGATTCACCGACAACACCTGCGGCGCCTGTGCGCCGAGCTGCTGCCGCCATTGCGCGAGCTGCCGGCAAGCCAGGTCCAGCACGCGCCGGCCCAGCGGCACGATGAGGCCGGTTTCTTCAGCGACTCCGATGAATTCGATGGGCGGTATCAGACCACGCACCGGGTGTTGCCAGCGCACCAGGGCTTCCACGCCATCCACGCCACCGCCGTTCAGTCGAACGATGGGTTGGTAGACGACGAAGAGCTGCTCGTCGGCCAGGGCCTGACGCAGTTCGCCTTCCAGGCTGGCGCGGTGCTGGGCCCGGGTCTTCATGCCGGCTTCGAAGACGCAGTAGCGTCCACCGCCCTGGCGTTTGGCTTCGCGCATGGCCAGGCTGGCGTCCTGCAGCACGGCTTCGGCATCGGCGCTGCCGTCGGGGCTGACCACCACTCCGATGCTGGCGCTGATGTGCACCTGTTCGGCGCCGATGCAATAAGGCTGCCCCAGCGCGTCCACCAGCCGCTGGGCCACTGCCGCGGCGGACTGGCCGGACTGCAGGCCCTCGAGCACGACGACGAACTCGTCCACGCCCAGGCGTGCGGCCGTTTGCCCGCAGTCGGTGGTCAGGCGCGAGGTATCGCGCTGGCGCAGTGCCCCGCCGATGCGGGCGGCCATCATCCGCAGCAGTTCGTCGCCCGCGGCTTGTCCGAGCGTGACGTTGACGCGGCTGAAGCGGTCGCAGTTGATGAAGAGCACCGCCAGGCTGCCACCGACCGGGCCGACGGGCTGCGCCAGGGCGGCCTCGATGCGTTCGAGCGCGACGCTGCGGTTGGGCAAGGCGGTCAGCGGGTCGATGCGGCTTGCCACACGCAGCTCGGATGCGACACGTTCGCGCTCCTGGCGCACTTCGGCCGTGATGTCGGCCACGCTGGCCATCAGCGTATCGGCGTCCAGGCGCAGCAGGCGCACCGACAGCATGCTGCCGGCCGAATCGCCCGCCGGGCCGCCCGGCAGCGGCAGGCGCAGCCCGTCGCAGACCGTGCCTCCGGGCCAGGCAGCGGCGGCCGCCTCGGCCCGCAGGGAAGGCGCCGCCGGCTTCAGCACCTCGAATAGGTTCGTCATGTCGCCGTCGGCTGCCAGCGGCATCAGCAGCTGCGCCGACATCGGGTTGATCATGGTGATCGTCCCGTCGAGCGTCGTCTGGACCAGGCCGATCGGGGCCTGGTAGAGGAACTGCATCAGCGCCTCGGCGGCGGCCTGGCTGGATTCGCTCATCGCTGGCGCACCGGGACCGCCGCTCAGGCCGTGGTCGTGCCGGCCTTGGAGGCCCTGGGAGTTGGCACCTGCATGTCGGGCAGCCAGCGCATGACCCGATTGCGGCCGGCAGACTTGGCCGCATACATGGCGCGGTCGGCTCGCGCAATCAGCGCATCGACGCTGTCGATTTCGGCCTCCATCGTCGCCAGCCCCACGCTCAGGGTGTAGCGGATCGGCACGCCCGCCACGTGCACGGTCTGACTGGCAATGCTCTGGCAAAGCCGCAATGCGCCGGCCTCGGCACTGTCCAGCGTGGCCCCGGGCAGCAGCACGACGAATTCCTCGCCACCCAGCCTGGCGACGATGTCGACAGCACGAAACGTGGCCGACAGGCCTGCCGCCAGGTGGCGCAGCACGGCGTCGCCGGCAGCGTGGCCATGGCTGTCGTTGATGGCCTTGAAGTGATCGGCGTCGACGAGCAGCAGCGACAGCGGCCGCGGCGTTCGGCGCCAGCGCTGCAGCTCCAGTTCCGCTGCGTCGTACAGGGTGCGGCGGTTGGCCAGGCCGGTGAGGTGGTCGCAGCTGACGGCGCGGCGCAGCGCGTCGGAAGCCTCGCGGCGGTCGCTGACGTCGCGGATGATCAGGCTGTAACGCGGCTCCTCGCCCAGCCCGCTGCCGGGTGCGTGCAGCGGCGCGATCAGGCAGCTGCCCCAGAAGCGGCTGCCGTTGGCGTGCAGCATCCAGCCTTCGTCCACGCTCCAGCCGCTGCGGTCGGCCTCGAACAGGCGGTCCCTGATGCTGTCAGGCGTGGTCGCGTCGGGCGGGTAGAAGAGGCTGTAGGGCTGTTTTTCGGCACTGGCACGGGTGTGGCCCGTCACACGTTCGACGCCGGGGTTCCATTGCTCCAGGCGGCCTTCTTCGTCCAGCGTCATCAGGGCGTAGTCGGTCAGGCCGGTCACGATGGTGTTCAGCCAGGCCTGGCTCTGGCGCAGTTCGCGGTCACGCGCCACGGTCTGCGTGATGTCGCCCAGCACGGCCATCACGCGCTCGGCGTCGAGCTTGAGCAAGGTCAGCGACAAGTGCTGCACTGCTCGCCGGTCGGCCGGGTTCAGGGCCACGCGCAATTGAAGGCCTTCGCAGACCATGCCGTGCCCGGCGCCGAAGTCGGCGACACGGTGGCGCAGGTCGGGGGCCACGGCTTCGAGGGCGGTGAAGAGGTTGGTCAGGCTGCCGTCTCGCGACAGCGGCACCAGCAGCTGCGCGCACAGCGGATTGACCATCAGGATCTCGCCGTCCAGCCGCGCCTGCACCAGCCCGATCGGGGCCATGTACAGGAACTGGACCAGCGCTTCGTAGTCGTCTTCGAGGCTGGCTTCCATGCTTACAGTGCGCGTTGGACCAGTACGTAGCGATTGGCCCCGCCGGGCGCGGCCAAGAGGCGCAACTTCACCTTCACCGGCCGCATGCGCAGCGTCAGCACATAGTCCACGGTGGCGTCCAGCGTGCTGGCGGTTTCGCGGGCTTCGTCGAAGCGCTGAGCCACCATGAAGTTGTTCATGCACGGCGCCACCACCGTGAACAGCGGCTGGCCCAGCACCCTTGCGAGAGAGAGGCCGGCGGCCTTGCTCTCGAAGGCGTTGTAGCGGCGGACCACGCCTTCGGCATCGATGCCGATGACGCCGAAGTCCAGGGCGTCGAGTTCCTCGTCGCCAAGGCGGTCGAGCTCACACAGGAGCTGGGCGTCGACGAAAGAGACAGCTTGGGCAGTGGTCATGGTCGGGCGCCTGGATCGGGTAGGGGTCGCCTTTCCTATCGGCGGGCTGGCGCTCGACTTGAGGCCGGCTTTTGGCCCAGTGAGCCGGGAGCCTTCAGCGCCTGGCCAAATGCGCACGCACGGCTTCGACCCGCTGCCGGTTTGCACCCAGGTCGCTGTTTCCCACGCGCGAAGCCGACCGCACCTGCACGACGCCGGCAGCCGGGTCCAGCCAGAACTCGACGTCGTCGGTGTACTTCATCAGCGGTGTGGTGAACTGCGCGTAGAGATAGTCGGGCCCGGACTGCATCACCACGGCCCCCGGCGCCACGCGCACCACCTCCAGCAAGGCTGCCATCGTGGCCGGGCCGTCGCCGTTCTTCAGTGCCAGCGGCGCCACCTGGGCTTCCTGGGCCCGGGGGTGGCCGGGCCACAGGCCGGCCTGGCTGCTGACGCTGTTGGGGCTGGTGGACGGCGCCTTCAGCTTCCCGTCGCGCACACCCAGGTCGGTGGGGGCCGTGCCCTTGAACAGGCCGGCCTGGCCGGCGCCGACGGTGGCCAGCGTCAGCAGCAGCACGGTCCACAGGATGCGCTTGAACCACCTCATCGCCGACGCGAACCGCCCAGCAGCGAACCCAGCACGCCGCGGATCAGCTCGCGGCCCACCGCCGTGCCGATGCTGCGCACCGCCGACGATGCGGCCTTCTCGGCCAGGCCCACCTGGCGGCCACCGCGCGGCCCGGTGCTGCCGAAGATGGCGTCCTTCAGGCCGCCCATCAGCCCGCCTTCTTCGGCTGCAGCCGGTGCCGGGGCGGCAGCGCCCGGCGGGATGCGCGGTGTCGTCGCGCCGCCACCGGCCGGTGCGCCCGCGGCGCCGGCGTTGCGCCCGCGCAGCACCTCGAAGGCCGACTCGCGGTCCACCGTCTTTTCATAGGTGCCCGCGACCAGCGACCCGCGCAGCAGCGCGGCACGCTGTTCTGGCGAGATCGGCCCGATCTGGCTGCCCGGGGGCAGCACGTAGACCCGTTCGGTGACGCTGGGTCGGCCCTTGGCGTCCAGGAAGCTGACCAGGGCCTCGCCCACCGCGAGCTCGGTGATGGCCGCTGCCATGTCGCCGATGGCCGGGTTGGCGCGCATGGTGCTGGCGGCGGCTTTCACGGCTTTCTGGTCGCGCGGGGTGAAGGCGCGCAGCGCGTGCTGCACGCGGTTGCCCAGCTGCGCCAGCACGGTGTCGGGCACGTCCAGCGGGTTCTGGGTGACGAAGTACACGCCCACGCCCTTGCTGCGCACCAGGCGCACGACGAGTTCGATGCGCTCGATCAGCACCGCTGGCGCGTCCTTGAACAGCAGGTGGGCTTCGTCGAAGAAGAAGACCAGCTTGGGCTTGTCGAGGTCGCCCACTTCAGGCAGCAGCTCGAACAGCTCCGACAGCATCCACAGCAGGAAGGTGGCATATAGGCGCGGCGAATTCATCAGCTGGTCAGCGGCCAGGATGTTGACCACGCCCTTGCCTTCCACGGTCTGCATGAAGTCGCTGATGTCGAGCATGGGCTCGCCGAAGAACAGGTCGCCGCCCTGTTCCTCGATCTGCAGCAGGCCGCGCTGGATGGCGCCGACGCTGGCGGCGGTGGTGAAGTCCTTCGCGTTCTCGCCCACGTACTGGAGCATGGCGCGAAGGTCCTTCATGTCCAGCAGCAGCAGGCCGTTGTCGTCGGCAATCTTGAACACCAGGTTCAGCACACCCTGCTGGGTCTCGTTCAGCGCCAGCATGCGGGCCAGGAGCAGCGGGCCCATGTCCGACACGGTGGCGCGCACCGGGTGGCCGGCCTTGCCGAACACGTCCCACAGCGTGGCCGGGCAATGCGCGCTCTCGGGCGTGGGCAGGCCGCGCTCCTTCAGGACCGCGGCCAGTTTCGGGCTGATGCTGCCGGCCTGGGTGACGCCGGTCAGGTCGCCCTTCACGTCGGCCATGAAGACCGGCACGCCGATCTTGCTGAAGCCTTCGGCCAGGGTCTGCAGGGTGATGGTCTTGCCGGTGCCGGTGGCGCCGGTGACCAGGCCGTGGCGGTTGGCCAGGGCGGGCAGCAGTTCACATTGGATGGTGCCGTGCTGGGCTACCAGGATGGGGTCGGGCATGGCGGCCTTTCGTGGGTTGTCGACGACGACAGCGCGGGAGTCTAGCGGCGGGCCGCTATCGTCGCGGCCTTGAACCTTTCGTCGCGCCCTGATTCGCTGTCCGCAGGCCTGCCGCTTGTCGCCGACATGGCCACAGCCGGGCTGGGGGTTGTGGCGTCCACGGGCTTTCCACAGGCAGCAGCGGTCCGGCCGGCCGCCATACTGCCGCCCGTCCCGCCCGAGGAAGCTCGCCCTTGATGAAATTGCTCGACACCCTGGCCCGCCTGTGCGCGGTGCTGGCCGGCCTGCTGTTGACCGGCATCACCCTGATGACCTGCGCCAGCCTGATCGGCCGCAACACCACCGGCTGGACCATCAGCGGCGACTTCGAGATCTCGGCCTTCGCCGCCGGTGCAGCCATCGCGCTGTTCATGCCGCTGTGCCAGGCCCGGCGCGGCAACATCATCGTCGACTTCTTCACCACCCGCGCCCGCGCCCGCACCCAGGCGCTGCTGGACCGCGCCGGTGCCGCGCTGCTGGCCCTGGTGATGGCGCTGCTGACCTGGCGTACGGCGCTGGGCGGCATCAGCGCCTACCGGTCCCAGTCCGGTTCGATGATGCTGGGCGTGCCTGAATGGTGGGTCTACGCGGCCATGGTGCCGGCGCTGGCGCTGACCGCACTGATCGCCGCGGTCCAGGCCGCACGGGGCTTCGAACGGGCGGGGTCGCCGGCATGACGCCGATCAGCCTGACGGTCTTGATCTTCGGCGTGATGCTGGTGCTGATGGCGGTACGCGTGCCGATTGCGGTGGCCATGTTCAGCGCCGGCGCCGCCGGCTACGTTCTGCAGGCCGGCTGGCTGCCGCTGTCGAGCTTCCTCAACACCCAGGCCTTCGCGCGCTTTGCCAGCTACGACCTGAGCGTCATCCCGCTGTTCATCCTGATGGGTCACTTCGCCACGCAAGGCGGGCTGTCGCGCGCGCTGTTCGAGTTCGCGGCCGCGGTGATGGCGCGCTTCAAGGGCGGGCTGGCGATGGCCTCCGTGCTGGCCTGCGCGGCCTTCGGCGCCATCTGCGGTTCGTCGATGGCCACCGCGGCCACCATCACCCAGGTGGCGCTGCCCGAGATGCGCAAGCATGGCTATTCGGGGCGCCTGTCCACCGGCACGCTGGCTGCCGGCGGCACGCTGGGCATCCTGATCCCGCCTTCGGTGCCCCTGGTCATCTACGCCATCCTGACCGAGCAGAACCTGGCCAAGCTGTTCGCCGCGGCCATCGTTCCGGGCCTGATCGCGGTGCTGGGCTACATGCTGGCGATTGCCGTCTACGTGCGCCTGGTGCCCGGGCACGCGCCCGAGCACAGCGAGGTGCCGGCCCTGACGCTGCGCGCGCTGTCGGGCATCCTGCCCATCGCCGCGGTCTTCCTCGTCGTCTTCGGCGGCATCTATGGCGGTCTGTTCACGCCCACCGAAGGCGCGGCCGTGGGGGCTGCCGCCACCTTCGTCGCGGCCCTGGCCAAGCGCGAGATGACCTGGGCCAAGTTCAAGGAATGCTTCTACGCCACGGCGGTGTCTTCGGCCATGATCTTCATGATCTTCCTCGGCGCCGACCTGATGAACGCGGCCCTGGCATTGACCCAGGTGCCGGCACAGCTGGCCACGCTGGTGCAGGGCCTGGGCTGGCCGCCGCTGGCCATCGTCGGTGGCATCCTGCTGCTGTACGTGGTGCTGGGTGCGGTGATGGACGAGCTCAGCATGTTGCTGCTGACCATTCCCATCTTCTTTCCGGCCGTCATCGGGCTGGACTTCGGCCTGCCGCGCGAAAGCGTCGCCATCTGGTTCGGCATCATGGTGCTGATGACCGTGGGCTTCGGCCTGCTGGCCCCGCCGGTGGGGCTGAACGTGTACGTCGTCAACAGCCTGTCGGGCGGCGTGCCCATCGCCGAAAGCTACCGCGGCGTGATGCCCTTCCTGGCCAGCGACGTGCTGCGCACGCTGCTGCTGCTGTTCTTCCCGGCCTTGTCGCTGTGGCTCGTGCAGTTCGTCGGTTAGCGGGTGGGAAGACGAAGGGCGATTGACGGCTTCCGGCCAGGGCCGCGCCATTCGCGCCGGCCTGGGTGCAGGCGCCGCGACGGATCCGCTTACCCCGGGTAAATGCGGGGCGCAATGACTTGACAGGTCTTCAGCTCACTCACTAACCTGTATGAAAGCCCCAGCCAATACAAGGCCAAGGGGCGCCTTGTTTCCAGGAACGGCGCGCATCGCACGAGACGCCGACGTGTTCAGCAGCGGGCCAAGGACCTGCACGGCGGGTGCTTGCCGGCCCCTGCCGCGCACGGCCTGAGCCTTTCGAACAACAGTTCAGTCAGACAGGAGACAAGGCCATGAAGGTCAAGGACGGCGCGCACGCGCTCGTGGAGGACGCCCGCAAGGAATTGCAGGCGGCCACATCCATCACCCACAACCCGCATCGACGAGCCCTGCTCGGGCGCACCGTGGCCTATGCCGGTGCGGCCGGCATGGCCGGCGCCGCGGCCGTGGCACGCGCGCAGGACGCGCTGCCCGTGCCCGCCTCGAACAAGACGATGGGGCGGACGATGCCCCCCGAGGAATACGGGATGCCCTCCAGGCACGAGGCGCACGTGAAGCGCCGGCGCACCGACGTCTTCGTCAACCGGCAGAACTCGTCGGACTGGAGCATGACGCCGCTGCACCAGCAGCACGGCATCGTCACGCCCTCGGGCCTGATCTTCGAGCGCCACCACAACGGCGTGCCCGACATCGACCCCGACCAGCACCTGTTCGTCGTCCATGGCATGGTGCGGCAGCCGCTGAAGTTCACGATGGCGGACATCGTCAAGTACCCGTCGGTCTCGCGCTTCTACTTCATGGAGTGCTCGGGCAACGGCTTGACCGACTGGCTGCAGCCGCGCTCGCGCACGGTGCAGCAGACCCACGGCCTGCTGTCGTGCGCGCAGTGGACGGGCGTGCCCGTGTCCACGCTGCTGGAGGAAGCCGGCGTGCTGAAGGAAGCGCAATGGGCGCTGGCCGAGGGTGCCGACGGCGCGGCGCACGCGCGCAGCATCCCGATCAAGAAGCTGCTGGACGATGCGCTGCTGGTCTACGCCTGCAACGGCGAGATGCTGCGGCCGGAGAACGGCTACCCGCTGCGCATGTTCACCCCCGGCTGGGAGGGCAACACCAGCGTGAAGTGGCTGCGCCGGCTGAAGCTGGGCGACAAGCCCTGGCACCTGCGCAGCGAGACCGCGCGCTACACCGACCCCATGCCCGGTGGCAAGTGGCGGCAGTTCAGCTTCGAGATGGAGGCCAAGTCCGTCATCACCTCGCCCTCGGGTGGCATGAACCTGCGGCCCGGGCCGGTCGAGATCCAGGGCTTCGCCTGGTCCGGTGTGGGCAAGATCCGCGCCGTGGACATCAGCCTGGACGGCGGCCGCAACTGGCGCGAGGCGCGACTGGAGGAACCCGTGCTGGACAAGACGCTGACCCGTTTCCGCTTCAACTGGAACTGGGACGGCTCGCCGGTGACGATCGCCTCGCGCGCCACCGACACCACGGGCTACGTGCAGCCCACGGTGGAGGAGATCCGCAAGGTGCGCGCGATCGTCGGCTTCGTGCAGCACCACAACGGGATCTTCCCGTGGTCCATCAGCGCTTCCGGGGAGGTGAAAAATGCGATCGGTTGAAACTGTGCTGGTGTTGCTGGCGGCAGTCGGCATCGCCGCCTGCGCCACACAGGCACCCTCCCAGGGCACCAGCGCTTCGGCGCCGCCGCCCAAGCTGGGCAAGCCCGTCAGCGAGCGTGAGCTGGTGGCCTGGAACATCGATATACGCACGCCCGATGGCCTGGGCCTGCCGGCAGGCTCGGGCAGCGTGCAGGCCGGCAAGAAGGTCTATGAAGCACAGTGCC
Source organism: Burkholderiales bacterium Ga0077543 (assembly GCA_001464055.1). Taxonomy (GTDB): domain Bacteria; phylum Pseudomonadota; class Gammaproteobacteria; order Burkholderiales; family Burkholderiaceae_C; genus Rubrivivax. The sequence goes on along the minus strand of LNET01000100.1, from coordinate 25,488 downwards.
TGGCCTGCCACGGCGAGGGTGCCAAGGGCGGTTCGATGTTCGGCACGATGGTCGGGGGCATCGGCTCCTTCACCACGAACACGCGGGTGCTGACACCGGGCAGCATGTACCCGTATGCCTCGGTGCTGTTCGACTACGTCAAGCGTGCGATGCCGATGAATGCGCCGCAGTCGCTCAGCGACGACGAGGTCTATGCGGTCACCGGCTACCTGCTGCACCTGAACGGCCTGCTGCCCGCGGACGCGACGGTGAACGGGCCGTCGCTGGCGGCGCTGAAGATGCCCAACCGGGACGGCTTCATCGTCGACGATCGCCCCGACGTCAAGGCCGTGCGCTGCATGAGCAACTGCGCACCGATCTCGGCCGCGTTGGCCAAGAACTGAGCGCAGCAAGGCACCCGGGCTCGTCCCGGGTGCGTCCAGCAAAGCGCTCCAGGCCCGATCTCGGGCTCGTCGCCGCCGGCACCGGCTGTTCCTCAGCCGGTTTGTAGCCACGGTTTTCGGACTCTTCAGCGGCCGCCAGGCCCGACGTCCAGCCGGGCGGCCGCCACGACCGTGGCGCGGGGTCCGAAGCCACTGGTGTGGCTGAGGGGCTCGCTGTGGCGCGCCGTGATCTGCGTGGCCTGCAGCACCGCCTGCAGTTCGGTCTGGTCGAAGGCGCGGTGTTCGCAGGTCTGGAACACCTGCTGGACATCGATGAAGGGCAGGGCGGTGTCCTCGGTGGTCACCGTGCTCATCGAGCCTGCCGAAGCGGTGGCAGTGGATTGCCGACGGCTCTGACCATGGCTTGCGCGATCACCCGATGCGCCGGGCGCACCGGGGCCATGTAGAAGCGACCCAGCCAGTTGTGCACCTTGACCACGGTGGTGACGGTGACGAGGGCCTGTGCTGGCAAATCCGCGGGCTGCCGGTGCACCGACACCACGACGTCCAGGTGCTTGTCGCTGTCGCCCAGCAGCACTTCGGTGTCGGAAACCGACAGCAAGGTGAAGATGCCGACGCGGTCGCCGGGCCGGTAGCTCGCGGCGGGCTTGGCGGTGTCGATGTCCGACAGGCCACCCAGGTTCTTGAGGCCCACCAGTCCGACCAGGCGGTTGCGCAAGCGCATCGCCGCGTCGATCCATCCGGGGGTGGAACGGGCCACCCGCAGGAACTGGCCCAGCGCGTCGAGCGCCGCGTCTGCGGGCGGGATGGACCAGGCGTCGTGGAAATCGCTGCCGGGCACCAGGCGGTCGATCTGGCTGCCGGCGGGGGCTCTGGCTGCGGTGGGCTGGTTCTTCATCGGGCAAGGGTTCCTGCAGGGGGTCCCGTCGGGGACGGGGGGCTGGCGGGCACGGCTGCCAGGAAGTCGCCTACCGCCGGCAGCCCCGCCGCCGGGTCTTCTTCGTGCGGCACATGCCCCAGACCGGGCAGCACCACCAGCCGCGCGGCCGTGGCGGCGGGCAGTGCACGCAGGTAGTCCTGAGCGTTGGCCACCGGGATCATCGCATCCCGTTCGCCCCAGACCAGCAAGGTGGGCGCCTGCACCCGGCCCAGCAGCGCCGACGGTTCCTGCAGCTTCAGCTGCTGCAGCCGGTCGATGATGGCGCCGCGCGCACCCGGGGCCAGCAGCAGCTCGTGGTAGCGGGTCACGGTGTCTTCCTGCAGCCGCTGCGGGTCGGCATAGGCCGGCTCCAGGCCGGCGCGCAAGACGGCCCGCGGCAGCACATGCGGCAGCAACTGCGCCATCAGCCCCACGTCGGGCGGTTTGCCGTATTCGAAACCCGGGCTGGCGAAGCCGTCGGGCGCGACCAGCACGAGCCTTTCCACCCGTTCCGGGTGCTCCGCGGCCAGGCGCCAGGCCAGCCGGCCGCCCATCGAATGGCCCACCAGGCTGGCGCGCTGCAGGCCCAGCGTGTCCATCAAGGCCAGCAGCTGCCGCAGGGCGTGCTCGTCGTCGTATTGGCGGGCGGGGTCGGGTCCGGACAGGCCGGCGCCGGGCAGGTCGACGCGCACCACGCGCTGCCTGGCCTGCAGGCCCAGGGCCCAGGTTTCCCAGGTGTGCAGGCTGCTGCCGAAGCCGTGCAGCATCAGCACGGGCGGCACAGCGGGCGCGCCCGCAGCCGGGCCGGTGTCGCGCACATGCCAGCGCAGGCCCGCGGCGTCGACGAAGCGGCTGGGCGGGGTGGCCCAGCGCGCTTCGAGCTCGGCGCGGGGCCGGTCGGGCGTCCAGGCCCAGCCGGCGCCCAGCAGCAGTGCCAGCAGCAGCAGTGTGGCCAAAATCGGGGTCCTTCTTCGGTTCGGGCGGTCGGGCATCCACCGCATTCTGGCTGCGCCGGTTGCCCGTCCCAGGGAAAGTCAGGTCGGCAGCAACGCGGCGCAGACGTTAACTTCGCAGGCTTGTCCTTTCATTCGTCCTGGAGCCCTTGATGCAACGTCGTTCCTTCGTTCAAAGCGCCGCCGCGGCGGCCGTTCTGGGCGTGCCCCATCTCAGCGGCCTGGCGCAGCAGACCGTGACGCTGAAGTTCCACACCTTCATGGCGCCGATGTCCAACGTCTGGCTGACCATGCACAAGCCCTGGATGGAGAAGGTGGAAAAGGACAGCGGCGGCCGCATCAAGTTCGAGGCCTTTCCGGCGATGCAGCTGGGCGGTACGCCGGTGCAGCTGTACGACCAGGCCCGCGACGGCGTGGTCGACATCGTCTGGACCCTGCCCGGCAACACCGCCGGCCGTTTCCCGCGCATCGAGGTCTTCGAGCTGCCCTTCATCATGAACAACGCCGAGGCCACGTCGAAGGCCTACTGGGAGTACTTCCAGACGCAATGCCCCGACGAGTTCAAGGAAACCCAGGTGCTGGCGTTGCAGGTGCACGGCCCCGGCGTCATCCACACGGCCAACAAGGAAGTCAAGAGCGTGGCCGACCTGCGCGGCCTGAAGCTGCGCGGCCCCACGCGCCAGGTGACCAAGCTGCTGGGCAGCGTGGGCGCCATCCCCGTGGGCATGCCGCTGCCGCAGATTCCCGACGCGCTGAGCAAGGGCACGATCGACGGCTGCGTCATTCCCTGGGAAGTGGTGCCCTCGGTCAAGGTGCACGAGCTGACCAAGTTCCACGGCGAATTCCCGGCCGGCAGCCCGGCGCTGTACACCACCACCTTCGTGATGGCGATGAACAAGGCGCGCTACGACGGCCTGGCGCCCGACCTTAAGCGGGTGATCGACGCCAATTCCGGCATGGCCGCCAGCGCCTTCCTGGGCCGCACCCAGCAGGGCAATGACCCCATCGGCCGCAAGAGTGCCACCGACCGCAACAACACCATCCACACCTTCAGCGCCGCCGAGACGCAGGAATTCATCAAGCGTTCAGCGGCCATCGACGACGAGTGGGTGGCCGACATGGACAAGCGCGGCTTCAAGGGTGCGGAACTGCTGTCTGCGGCCAAGGCGCTGATCGTCAAGCACCGGGGCTGAGCAGGCCCTTCAGTTGCCCCAGGGCCGGGCCAGCGGTTCGCCGTAGAAATTGCCCTGGCCGGGGGTGCGCACGCTTTTCCAGTAGGCCTCGACCAAGGTTTCACCGGAGGCGTAGCGGCGCACCAGCACCGAAGCTCGGGGAAACTTGTCGACCAGGTTGCAGGGTTCTTCGACCGTGCCGTAGCTGCCAGTGGCGCCGGCCTGCAGCCAGGCCGTGGCCGGCATCTGGCCCAGGTTGGGTCCGCCGGGCTCGGTGACGCCGGCCAGGCTGGTCAGGTGGTCGGCCACGGCGCCGGGCAGCCACTGGTGGCTGCTGATCTGCGGCACCACGGGCAGCCCGGTGAAATAGAACATCAGGCCAGCCTGGTTGACGACGAAGTCGCTGAACTGAGCGCCGGCGTTGTCGATGACGTTGAGCGTGAGCCGCGCCACGGGGTTCTGCGGCAGGCTCTGGAAGTCGCTGAAGCGCACGCTGCGCGCGGCGTCGGTGGTGCGGATCAGCACTGCCCGGCCGCTGGCCGGGCTGGCCGCCTGCGGTGACCAGCTTCGATCGGCCGCCAGGCCGCGGGCGATCAGCGCTTCGGCTTCGGCCAGCGTGGCCGCACCCAGCATCATGGACGGGCGCAGACGCAGGTCGGTGAAAGGCTGTCGCGTGGCGCTGTCGTAATAGGGGCTGGCCGTGGTGGCGTTGCATTCGCCGCAATAGCCGGCGGCATAGCCCAAGGCCAGCGCGCTGCTCAGGCCCATGTTGCAGGGCCCGGCCACGCGCGAAGGCTGTGCCCAGGTCACCAGCGTGGCCTGCACATTGGCGGGCAGCCGGGCGTCGATCGATGCCTTCAAGGCATTGAACTCGGCCACCGTCAGCGCTGCGCCACCACCGCGCGGCACGGCCAGGCGGATGAGCTGGCTGTCAGGCACGCCGCGGGCGCGCTGGTAGGCCAGGCCGATGGCTTCGCTGGTGGCGTCGCCTTCGGCGATCAGCACGGCCAGGTTGGCGGCGCTGACGCTGGTGCTGCTGGGGACCGGGGCAACGGGTGGCGCGGCATTTCCTTCGCCACCCCCGCCCCCGCCACAAGCTGCCAGCAGGACCAGGGCCAGGACCAGGGCCAAGACGACCGGGGCGTGGCGGAAACTCTCGAGGGTGGGCGGGTTCGTCATGCTCAGAGCATAGGACGGTCTGTCGACAAGGCTGGCGGCGCGCCGCTGCAGGCGGCTTTCCCCTGGGTGTCCCGCGGTCGAGCTCAGGCTGGTTCTTCAACCCGGCACGGCATGCAGGGCCTGCAACACGCGGCCATGCGCGGCCTGGGCTTCGGGCCGGTCCAGCAGCGCCCAGCGGCCTGCCACCATCACCGCGCTGAAAGGCCGGCCAGGCGCTGCGAACACCAGCCCGTCCAGCAGGTGACTGCCAGGCAGCCCGGCCAGGGAAGCGCCGCCTTGATCCAGCACCAGCAGGTCGGCCCGCGCGCCAGCCACCAGGCCCCAGCGCTGGAAACCGGCTGCAGCGGCGCCGCCGGCCAGCAGGCGGTCGAACAGTCGTGCTGCAGTCGCGGGCTGTACCCCGGGAAGGGCGGCCACGTTGCGCTGGCGCAGCACCAGCCGCTGGCCGTATTCGAGCCAGCGCAGTTCCTCGGGCCAGGCGCGGATGACCTGGCTGTCCGAACCCACGGCCAGGGGCACGCCCGCGGCCAGCCAGCGCGGCAGGTCGGGCAGGCCGTCGCCCAGGTTGGCCTCGGTGCCCGGGCACAGCACCACGCTGGCCCCGCTGGCGGCCACGGCGTCGATCTCCCAGGGCGTGGCGTGGGTGGCATGCACCAGGTGCCAGCGTGCATCGAGCGGCGCTTGGCGGGCCAGCCATTCGATGGGGCGGCAGCCGGTGGCGGCGATGCAGTCTTCGACCTCGGCGGTCTGTTCGGCCACATGGATGTGCAGCGGCCCGCCTTCGAAGGCGCTGGCCAGCGCCGTGATCGATGCCGCATGCGCAGCCCGCAGCGAATGCACGGCCACGCCGGCCGTCACCCTGGGCCCGGCGCCGTGCAGCGCGTGCTGCAGGGCCAGCACCTCGGCCACCTGGGTGGCGAAGCGGCGTTGGTCCTGGCGCAGCTGCGGCTGGGTGAAGCCGGCGCGTTCGTACAGCACCGGCAGCAGGGTCAGGCCGATGCCGGTGTCCTGCGCGGCGCGGGCCAGTGCCAGCGCCATGGCGGCGGGTTCAGCATAGCGCTGGCCATCAGGCGCGTGCTGCAGATAGTGGAATTCGCAGACCTGGGTGTAGCCGCCGGCCAGCAGTTCGGTGTACAGGTGGGTGGCCACGGCCCGCAGTTGTTCGGGCGTGATGCGCAGCGCCACGCCGTACATGCGGTCGCGCCAGCTCCAGAAGTCGTCGTGTGGGCTGTCGCGGCGTTCGGCCAGGCCCACGAAGGCACGCTGGAAAGCGTGGCTGTGGGCGTTCACCAGGCCGGGCAGCGCCGGGCCGGGCAGGGTCTGGGCCTGTGGCGGGCAGGGCTGGTCGGGGGTGATCTGTTGCCAGTGGCCTTGCGCGTCGATGGCCAGCACGACGCGTTCGCGCCAGGCGCCGTCGATCCAGGCCCTGGGCGCCCACAACAGCGTTCCCGCCGGCTGGCCTGTCGGCTGAGCCCGGTCCATCGGGCTCATCGTTCGACGCCGCCGGCCACCACCCGACGGCAGGGGTTGCCGCCGAAGCCGTAGGCCAGCTCGCTGGGGTGCGACAGATCCCAGACTGCGAAGTCGGCACGCAGCCCGGCGCGCAGCACGCCGCGGTCGTGCAGGCCCAGTGCGAGCGCGCCCACGGTGGTGGCGCCGCGCAAGGCTTCTTCGGGTGTCAGGCGGAACAGGGTGCAGGCCATGTTCAACATCAGCCGCAGGCTGCCGGTGGGGCAGGAGCCGGGGTTGTGGTCGCTGGCCACGGCCATGGGCACGCCGGCGTCGCGCAGGGCCTGCACCGGGGGCAGGGTGGTGTCGCGCAGGAAGTAGCAGGCGCCCGGCAGCAGCACGGCCACGGTGCCGGCGGCGGCCATCGCTTGCACGCCCGCGGGCGACAGGTGTTCCAGGTGGTCGCAGCTCAGCGCCTTGAATTCGGCGGCGAGCACGGCGCCCTGCTGGTCGCTCAGCTGTTCGGCGTGCAGCTTCACGGGCAGGCCCAGCGCCTGGGCGGCTTCGAAGACACGACGCGTCTGCGCGGGCGTGAAGCCGATGCGGTCGCAAAAGGCGTCCACGGCGTCGACCAGGCCCGCGGCCTGCTGGGCCGGCAGCCAGCGGCAGACGGCGGCGATGTAGTCGTCGGGGCGGCCTTCGAATTCCGGGGGCAGTGCGTGCGCGCCCAGCGAAGTGGTGCGTACGCCCAGGCTCAGTTCGCGCCCCAGGCGGCGGGCCACCGTCAGGCAGCGGGCCTCGTCGGCTTCGTTCAGGCCGTAGCCGGACTTGATCTCCATCGTCGTCACGCCTTCGGCCATGAAGCCGCGGGCGCGTTGGGCGGCGCTCGCGAAGAGTTCATCACCGCTGGCTGCGCGCGTGGCCGCCATGGTCGAGCGTATGCCGCCGCCGGCCTTGGCGATGTCTTCGTAGCTGGCACCGTTCAGCCGTGCTTCGAATTCCTGCGCCCGCTGGCCGCCATAGACCAGGTGGGTGTGGCAGTCCACCAGGCCGGGCGTGACGAGCGCGCCACCCAGGTCGTGTTCGGCAACGATGTCCGGGCCGGCCGAACCTGACCGGTTCAGTTCAGCCATCGGGCCGACCCAGTGCAGTCTGTCGCCGCCCACGAGCAGTGCACCACCCTCGACCAAACCCCAGCCACGCGGCCCGTCCAGCGTCACCAGCCGGGCGTTGCGCCACAGGTGCAGCGGCGTCGTCATTCAGCGCACCGCCATGCAGAAGGCCGGGCCGGCGCCGTGCACCAGCCAGGGCTCGGGGTCGGCAGTGTCGGACCACAGCAGGTCGCCCGCGGCCAGGGTCTCGGTGCGGAAGTCGATGTCGACCGAGGTGGCGCCGGCGGCATACACCGCGCGCCAGCGGGTGGCGCCGTCGATGCTGGCACCAGGCTCGGCACGCCACATCTCGCCTTGTCCGATGCCGCGGCGCACCATCAGGTTCAGGTCGTCGGTAGCGCCGCCCACCAGCGTGCAGCCGGGCGCGGCCGCGCCGTCGAAGGCCAGCGGGCGCGATGCGGCAGACAGGCGGCGCTCGCCATCCGCCAGCGTCAGCACCACACCCGCACCGGCCAGCACGGCGAACCAGCGGTCGATGCCGGGGAAGGCGGAGAACGGCCCGTCCTGGCCGATGTGCGCCACGCTCACCCGCACCTGCCAGGCCTGCACCTGTGGCCAGGCCAGCAGTTCGCGCGTGCTGCCGCCGCCGTTGCGCCAGGCCTGTTCACGTGCCTGTGCCAGTTTCACACGGTGGATGCTCATGGTGTGAACTGACCTTCCAGCTGGTAGAGGGCACCCGGGTGAACGAGCCGGGCGATGGTGATGGCGGCGTCCACGGTGAAGGTGCGGCGCACCACCACCAGGCAGGGGGCGTCGGGCGCGATGGCCAGCAACCGGGCTTCCTGGGCGGTGGGCCGGCTGGCTTCGATGGTGTACTGCGCCCGCCACAAGGCCGTGGCGCCGAACAGGTATTGCGTGGGCGTGGTCTGCGTGAAGTCGGCCTGCAGGTAGCCAGGGGCGCAGGCCGGGTTGACATAGCGGTCTTCGCACTGCAGCGCCACACCGTTGTCCAGGTGCACGATCAGGGTGTGAAAGACCTCGGCACCCGGGGCCACGCCCAGCTGGCCGGCCAGGGCCAGGGTGGCCGGCTCGGCGCGCTGCAGGTGGACGACGGCCTGGTGACGATGGCCACGGGCTTCGATTTCGGCATGTAGGTCGCGGATGTTCAGCGTGCTGCTGACATGGTGCAGGGCACCGGCGAAGGTGCCCACGCCCTGGGTGCGCTGCACCAGCCCTTCGGCCTGCAGTTCGCGCAGCGCACGGTTCACGGTCATGCGGCTGACGCCGAATTCGGCCACCAGTTCGGCTTCGGACGGCATCAGCGCGCCCGGCAGCCAGCGGCCGGCAGCCAGGCCCTGCTTCAGGTATTGCTTGACGCGGGCATAAGGCGCCAGGGTAGGGGTCAACATGGTCTGTATGCTACTTGCCTAGAGTTGTCTAGACAAGTAGAGTCCACGCCACCCAAGCGACACCAGGGCCCCGCCATGACCGACCTGTCCAGCATCCATGAAGCCGCCGCGGCGTCTGCCGCCCGCAACGCCGCCGCCAGCGCCGGCCCGCGCCCGGTGCGTGCACCGCGCGGCACTGAAATCAGCTGCGTCAACTGGCTTTCCGAGGCAGCGCTGCGCATGCTGCACAACAACCTCGACCCCGAAGTCGCCGAAAACCCCGACGCCCTGGTCGTCTACGGCGGCATCGGCAAGGCAGCGCGCAACTGGGCCTGCTTCGACGCCATCACGGCCAGCCTGCGCCGGCTGCAGCCCGACGAGACCCTGCTGGTGCAGAGCGGCAAGCCCGTGGGCGTGTTCCGCACCCATGCCGACGCACCGCGCGTGCTGATCGCCAACTCCAACCTGGTGCCGAAGTGGTCCACCTGGGAACACTTCGACGAGCTCGACCGCAAGGGCCTGATGATGTACGGCCAGATGACCGCCGGCAGCTGGATCTACATCGGCAGCCAGGGTATCGTGCAGGGCACTTACGAAACCTTCGTCGAAGCCGGCCGGCAGCACTTCGGTGGCAGCCTGGCCGGCAAGTGGATCCTCACGGCCGGCCTGGGCGGCATGGGCGGCGCGCAGCCGCTGGCCGCCACCTTTGCCGGCGCCGTCAGCCTGAACATCGAATGCCAGCAGAGCCGCATCGACTTCCGGCTGCGCAGCCGCTATGTCGATGAACAGGCCACCGACCTGGACGACGCGCTGGCCCGGGTGGCGAAGTACACCGCTTTGAGGCAGGCGGTGTCGATCGCGCTGCTGGGCAATGCCGCCGAGGTGCTGCCCGAGCTGGTGCGCCGTGGCCGAGCTGGGCAAATTCGGCCCGACCTGGCCACCGACCAGACCAGCGCCCACGATCTGGTCAACGGCTACCTGCCTGCCGGCTGGACGGTGGAACAGTGGCAGGCCGCCCGCGCCGACGCCGGCCAGCACGCCGCGCTGCGCGTAGCCGCGGCCAAGAGCTGCGCCGTGCACGTTCAGGCCTTGCTGGACCTGCAGGCCATGGGCGTGCCCACGGTCGACTACGGCAACAACATCCGCCAGGTGGCCCTCGATGCCGGCGTGAAGAACGCGTTCGACATTCCGGGCTTCGTGCCGCAGTACATCCGCCCGCTGTTCTGCCGCGGCGTGGGTCCGTTCCGCTGGGTGGCGCTGAGCGGCGACCCGGAAGACATCCGCAAGACCGACGCGAAGATGAAGGAGCTCTTCCCGGACAACACCCACCTGCACCGCTGGCTGGACATGGCCGCTGAACGCATCGCCTTGCAGGGCCTGCCGGCGCGCATCTGCTGGATCGGTCTGGGCGAGCGCCACCGCGCCGGCCTGGCCTTCAACGACATGGTGAAGTCGGGCGAGCTCAAGGCGCCCATCGTCATCGGCCGCGACCACCTGGACAGCGGCAGCGTCGCCAGCCCGAACCGCGAGACCGAAGGCATGCTGGACGGCAGCGACGCCGTCAGCGACTGGCCGCTGCTCAACGCGCTGCTGAACACCGCCGGCGGCGCCACCTGGGTCAGCCTGCACCATGGCGGCGGCGTGGGCATGGGCTACAGCCAGCACAGTGGCGTGGTCATCGTCTGCGACGGCACGCCGGAGGCCGCCAGGCGCATCGAACGTGTGCTGTGGAACGACCCTGGCACCGGCGTGATGCGCCATGCCGATGCCGGTTACGACAGTGCCCGCCAATGCGCCACCGAACAGGGCCTGGACCTGCCGATGCTCGCAGTGCAGGAGAAGGCCTGATGCTGCTGCGCCCGGGTGAGCTGACACTGGAAGAACTGCGCGCCATCCACGGCAGCACCGATGCCGCCGTGACCGCTGCGCGGCCGCAGCCGCTGGTCATGGACCCGCGTGCGCTGCCCGCCATCCTGGCCAGCGCCGCGGTGGTGAAGGCCGCCGCCGAAGGTAGTGCTGCGGTGTATGGCGTCAACACCGGCTTCGGCAAGCTGGCCAGTACACGCATCAGCGAAGCCGACCTGGCCACGCTGCAGCTGAACCTGATCCGCAGCCACAGCGTGGGCGTGGGCGAACCGCTGGCACCGGCCGTGCTGCGCGTGATGCTGGCAACCAAGGCCGCCAGCCTGGCGCGTGGGGTTTCTGGCGTGCGGCCGGTCGTCATCGACACCCTGCTGGCGGTGTACAACGCCGGCCTCGTGCCCTTCGTGCCCAGCCAGGGCAGCGTGGGCGCCAGTGGCGACCTCGCGCCGCTGGCGCACATGACGCTGGCCTTGCTGGGCGAGGGCGAGTTCCTGGTCGAAGGCCGGCGCGTGCCCGCAGCGGCCGTGCTGCGCCAGCATGGCATCGCGCCGCTGGTGCTGTCGGCCAAGGAAGGCCTGGCGCTGATCAACGGCACCCAGACCAGCACCGCGCTTGCCCTGCACGCGCTGTTCAGTTTCGAGCCCGTGCTCGAAGCCGCGCTCGTGATCGGCGCGCTGACGGTGGATGCCGCGCGTGGCAGCGACGGCCCCTTCGACCCGCGCATCCACGCGCTGCGCGGCCAGCCCGGACAGATCGACGTGGCGCAGCACTACCGCGCGCTCCTGGCCGGAAGCGCCATCCGCGCTTCCCACGAGGAAGGCGACGACCGGGTGCAGGACCCCTACTGCCTGCGCTGCCAGCCCCAGGTGGTGGGCGCCTGCCTGGACCAGCTGCGCCATGCGGCCGGCGTGCTGCTGCGCGAAGCCAATGCCGTCACCGACAACCCCCTGGTGTTCGTCGACGAGCGCAGCGATGTCGATGCTCAAGCGGCCGCCACAGGTCGCATCGGGGGGGGAATCATTTCCGGTGGCAACTTCCACGCCGAACCGGTGGCGCTGGCGGCCGATGCGATGGCTTGCGCCATCGCCGAAGTGGGTGCGATCGCCGAACGCCGCATCGCCATGCTGATCGACAGCAACGTTTCGCGCCTGCCACCCTTCCTGACCGCCAACGCCGGGCTGAACAGCGGTTTCATGATTGCCCACGTCACCGCCGCCGCGCTGGCCAGCGAAAACAAGAGCCTGGCCCACCCGGCCAGCGTCGACAGCCTGCCCACCAGCGCCAACCAGGAAGACCATGTCTCGATGGCCACCTTCGCGGCGCGGCGCCTGCTGCCAATGATCGACAACGTGGCGCATATCCTGGGAATCGAATGGCTGGCCGCCGCCCAGGGTATCGAGTTCCTGCGGCCGCTGCGCAGTTCTGCGCCGCTGGAAGCCGCGCATGCGCTGCTGCGCCAGGACTGTGCGGCGATGCCGCAGGACCGCTATCTGGCGCCCGACATCGAAAACGCCAGCCGGCTGGTGCGCAGCGGGCAGGCCGGTGCGATGCTGGCCAGCTTGGGCGGGCAGGCACTATTCGGCACTTGATCCGGGTTCGGAAGCGACCAGACTTCATCCTGGAGAACGCCAGCCGATGTCCGTGGCGTGGATTCATTCGTTGCGCTGTTCAAGGCCATCGACCAGCGCAACGATGCGCTGGCCGAGCATCGCCATGCCATCGTCAGGAGCCTGTGCCTGCTGGGCGGGCTGATGCTGCTGGGCATCACGAGCATCCATCTCTTCAACCGCAACTGGCCGCTGGTGGCCATGAACGGCACGGTCGTCGCGCTGCTGCTGCTGACGAACTGGAGCATGCGGCACGGCGCCTCGTCGCGCCTGCCCTTGCCGGTGATGGCGGTGCTGCTGGTGCTGGCCGTGCTGGCCTCGGTGCACTTGCAGGGCATGGTGGGTGTGCTTTGGAGCTTTCCGCTCATATTCGTGGCCTATTTCGCCCTGCCGCGTTACGTGGCCACCCTGCTGACCGCGGTGCTGGTGACCGGCGTGGCGGTTTTGGCCTGGCCGGTGCTGGGGACAGGGCTCATGCTGCGCGTGCTGCTGTCGCAGGTGTTCGTGGTGCTGATGATCAACATCGTGCTGAGCCTGTTGGGTGAACTTCAGCAGGCCTTGCTGGCGCAGGCGGTCACCGACCCGCTGACGGGCGCCTACAACCGCCGCCATCTGCAGACCCGCCTGGACGAACTGGTTCGCCCAGGCCCTGCGCCGGCGACGCCCGGACCCGGCAACGCCTTGCTGGCGCTGGATGTCGACCACTTCAAGGACATCAACGACGGGCACGGCCATGACGTCGGCGACGAGGTCCTGCGCCGGCTCGTGGCAGTGCTGAACTCGCGCAAGCGCAGCAGTGACCTGTTGTTCCGTACAGGTGGCGAGGAATTCATGCTGCTGCTGCCCCGCATCGACGAAGCGGCGGCGCTGCAGATGGCCGAGGAACTGCGCGAACGCATTGCCGCCAGCCCCTTGCTGCCCGACCATCGCGTGACGGTCAGCATCGGCGTGAGCGTGCTGCACCCGGGCCAGGACACGCGAACCTGGCTGAAGCGCGCCGACACGGCGCTCTACGCTGCCAAGCGTGCCGGCCGCAACCGGGTGATGGCTGCAGCCGCCTGAAGTCGCCGGGCGCTCAAGCTGCGCCGCCGGATGCCGAAATCTGCGGGATGAAACGCTGGCTGGTGTCCTGGAAGCATCTGTGGGCTGAAGATTCGCTTGCTGCCTATCGCGACCGCATTGCGCAGCAGCTGTGCGTCTTTTCGGCATTGCTGCTGCTGCCGTTCACCATCAATCACTTCATCGTCGGACGCTACGCCATCGGAGCGATGGTGGCTCTGGCGCAGGCGGTGCTGTTCGTCAACGGCTACCGGCTCAGCCAGGGCCGCGCCGCGCCAGTGCCGATGTGGATCATGGTGATGGCGTTCTGCTGTGCCGTGCTGGCTTCGGTGCTGGTGCAGGGGCTGAACACCGTCGTCTGGGCCTTCCCGGCCTTGTTCATCGGCTATTTCCTGTTGCCGCGCCCACAGGCGCAGGTGGCAGGCCTGCTGATGGCGCTGGCGGTGCCCGCGGCGGTCTATTCGATCGTCGGCGTCAGCGCCGGCCTGCGGGCCTTTGCCGCCATCGCCCTGACCCTGGCGATGATCAATGTCGTGCTCAGTGTCATCGGTGAACTTCAGACGGCCCTGGTGCAGCAGGCCATCACCGATCCCCTGACGGGCGCCTGGAATCGCCGCTACTTCGAGGATCAGCTGGCACGGATGCAGCCCCCGTCCGGCAGCGGACGTCTACCGAACGTGCTGCTGGCGCTGGACATCGACCACTTCAAGACCGTCAACGACCGCCATGGCCATGGCGTCGGCGACGAGGTGTTGAAGGCGCTGGTGCGGCTGATCAACCAGCGCAAGCGTGAAGGCGACCAGTTGTTCCGGACGGGTGGCGAGGAATTTGTGCTGCTGCTGCCCCGCATCCAGCCCGACGACGCGCGCCGGGTGGCCGAAGACCTGCGCCAGCGCGTGGAGAACACTGAACTGGTGCCTGGACTGTGCGTCACCGTCAGCATCGGCCTGAGCCTGCAGGTTCCGGGGCAGGTGGCCAGCCCGTGGCTGGCCGCGGCCGACGATGCGCTCTACGAGGCCAAGCGCAAGGGCCGCAATCGTGTTGTCATCGCGACTGGAGCTCGGGAGTTCGCAGCCTAGGAGCCGCCGCAGTGTCAGATCGGCTCGGTACGAGCCATCAGCCAGGCCAGAGCGTCGCCCTGCACGCGCGGAGCCAGCCGTTCGCGCACGGTGGCGTGGTAAGCGTTGAGCCAGGCCAGTTCGTCGGCGCGCATCAGGCCCCGGTCGATGCAGCGGGTGTCGATGGGGCAAAGCGTCAGGGTCTCGAACTCGAGGAACTCGCCGAACACGCCGTCGGTGGGTGCGGGCACGTTCATCACCAGGTTCTCGATGCGCACACCCCACTGGCCCGGCCGGTAGACACCGGGTTCGATGCTGGTGACCATGCCCGGCTCCATCGCCATGTTGGCGTCGGGGATGGCCTTGCTGATGCTTTGCGGGCCTTCGTGCACGTTCAGGAAGTAGCCCACGCCGTGGCCGGTGCCGTGACCGAACTCGATGCCTTCGGCCCACAGCGGCGCGCGCGCCAGGCTGTCGAGCATGGGGCTGAGCGTGCCGCGTGGAAATCGCGCCCGGCTCAGGTTCATCGTGCCTTTCAGAACCAGGGTGTAGTCGCGCTTCATCGCCGGGGTCACGGTGCCGATGGGCCAGACGCGGGTGATGTCGGTGGTGCCGCCCAGGTACTGGCCGCCGCTGTCGATGAGCAGCAGGCCGTCGCCGGCAATGGCGGCGAAGGCATCGGGCGTGGCGCGGTAGTGCGGCATCGCGCCGTTGGCGTTGTAGCCGGCAATCACAGGGAAGCTCAGGCCCACGAAGCCGGCGCGGCGGGCGCGGGCGGCGCTCAGCTGTTCGTCCACCGTCAATTCGGTCAGCGCTTCGCCACGGGCCAGTGCGGCTTCGAACCAGGCGTAGAACTCGCACATCGCGGCGCCGTCCTCGGCCATGGCTTCGCGGATGAAGGCCGCTTCTTCTGCGGTCTTGCGGCTCTTCAGCAGCGTGCTGGGGTTGATGGCTTCGACCACGGCACAGCCCGTGCCCACCTGCTGGCGGAAGGCCAGGGTGACGCGCTTGGGATCGAGCAGCAGGGTCTGTTCCCCGTCGGGCCCGCCCAGGGCGGCCAGCGCCTGGGCTGCGTCGCCGTAGGGCGCCAAGGCCAGGCCGTCGGCCTGCAGCCGCGCGGCCAGGGCCGTCGGCAGCTTGCCTTCGCCGACGAAGAGGGTGGCCCGTGTCAATGTCACCAGCAGGTGGGCCAGGAAGACCGGGTTGTAGGAAACGTCGCTGCCGCGCAGGTTGGTGATCCAGGCGATGTCGTCGACGGTCGAAACGAAATGGTGTGTCGCGCCATGCCTGGCCATGGCTTCGCGCACCGCAGCCAGCTTGGCCGTGCGCGCCAGCGGAGCCTGGGGCGCGGCGTGTTCGTACACGGGGGCGGAGGGCAGGCCGGGGCGGTCGGGCCAGATGCTGTCGAGCAGGTCCAGGTCGGTGCGCAGGTTCACGCCGGCGGCGTCGAGCACCGACTTCAGCAATTGCGCCGCGCCCAGTCCCAGCACCTGGCCGTCCACCGCCACCGTGCCGCCGCGCGGCACCTGGCGGGCAAGCCAGTGCACATGGTCGACCGATGCGCCGGTGGCGATCTTCACCAGCGCCACCCCGGTGCCGGCCAGTTCGGCTTCGGCCTGCACCCAGTAGCGGCTGTCGGCGAAGACCACGGCCTCGTCGACGCTGACCACCAGCGTGCCCATGCTGCCGGTGAAGCCCGACAGCCACTGCCGGCCCTGCCAGCGTTCGGGCAGGTATTCGCTGATGTGCGGATCGCTGGACGGCACCAGCAGGGCGTGCACGCCCTGCTGGGCCAGCACTTCGCGCAGCTGGGTGATGCGCAGGCGGATGGGCGAGGTGCGGGTGTCCATGGGGCGCTCCGGGTGGGCACGGGGAAAGGTCGGGATTCTAGATTCGCCAGGCTTCGCGCGCCCTGGGCAGGGTCGACCATGCCAACGCGGATGGCGCAGGGCTGCTAAGCTGCCGGCCCCTGTTCCTTGTTCCAAACCGGAGGCTTTCATGCCCGGACTGCTGCCCCACGTCGACCCCGACGGCTTGCTCGAGTACTCGGTGGTCTACACCGACCGTGCGCTGAACCACATGGCCAAACGCTTCCACGGCGTGATGCAGGACGTGTCGCGCACGCTCAAGCATGTCTACGCAGCGCGTTCGGCCATCGTCGTGCCCGGCAGCGGCACTTTCGGCATGGAAGCGGTGGCGCGCCAGTTCGCCGGCGGCAAGAAGGTGCTGGTGGTGCGCAATGGCTGGTTCAGCTACCGCTGGAGCCAGATCTTCGAGATGGCCGGCGTCGCCAGCGACATCACGGTGCTGAAGGCGCGCATGGTGGCGCCGGCGTCGAAGTCGCCCTTTGCGCCGGCGCCCGTCGAGGAAGTCGTTGCCGCCATCCGCGCCGGCAAGCCCGACCTGGTGTTTGCCCCGCACGTCGAAACCTCGGCCGGCATGATCCTGCCCGATGGCTACCTGAGCGCGGTGGCCGCCGCAGTGCACGAACACGGCGGCCTGTTCGTGCTGGACTGCGTGGCCAGCGGTGCAATCTGGGTGGACATGGCCGCCACGGGCGTGGATGTCATCGTCACCGCACCGCAAAAGGGCTGGAGCAGCACGCCCTGCGCCGGCCTGGTGATGCTGAGCGAGCATGCCCGCGCCGTCATCGAAGGCACCACCAGCAGCAGCTTCGCGCTGGACCTGAAGAAGTGGCTGGCCATCATGGAAAGCCACGAGAAGGGCACCACCGCCTACCACGCCACCCTGCCCACAGACGGCCTGGCCCAGTTGCGCGACGTGATGAAGGAAGCCGAGGCCTTCGGCTTCGCCAACGCGCGTGCAGCGCAGCAGCAACTGGGCGAGCGCATCCGCGCGCTGATGGTGTCCAAGGGCATCCGCAGCGTCGCGGCACCGGGCTTCCAGGCGCCCGGCGTGGTCGTGAGCTACACCGACCACCTGGACTGGTCCAACACCCAGGCCTTTGCCGCACAGGGCCTGCAGATCGCCGCCGGCGTGCCGCTGGCCTGCGACGAACCGGCCGACTACCGCGCCTTCCGGGTGGGCCTGTTCGGGCTGGACAAGCTGAAGAACGTCGACCGCACCGTGGCCAGCTTCGAACGGGCCTTGAACGCGCTGCTCTGAACTTGTTCCGGCTGCGCCACCGGCTTCACAGCTCGGTGCGCAGCCGCCAGATTTCCGGAAACAGCACCACGTCGAGCATCTTGCGCAGATAGCTCACGCCGCCGGTGCCGCCGGTGCCGCGCTTGAAGCCGATGACCCGCTCCACCGTCGTCACATGGCGGAAACGCCACAGGCGGAAGGCGTCTTCCAGATCGGTCAGTTCCTCGCCCAGCTGGTACAGGTCCCAATGCGTCTGGGGCGCGCGGTACACCTGCAGCCAGGCCGCTTCGACCGCGTCGCTGGCCGCGTAGGGCAGGGTCCAGTCGCGCTGCGTGTGGCTGGCCGGCACGGGCAGCCCGCGCCGCGACAGCAGGCGCAAGGCCTCGTCGTACAGCGACGGGGCCTGGAACGCGGCTTCCACGTGCGCCAGCAGGTCGGGCCGGTGCGCGTGGGGCTTGAGCATCAGGCCGTTCTTGTTGCCCAGCCGGAATTCGATGCAGCGGTACTGCCAGCTCTGGAAGCCGCTGCTGCTGGCCAGGTATTCGCGCACGGCGCTGTACTCGGGCGGTGTCATGGTGGCCAGCACGTCCCAGGCGTGCACCAGCTGTTCCATGATCTTCGACACGCGCGCCAGCATCTTGAAGGCGGGCTGCAGCCGGTCTTGTGACACCGCCACCGTGGCCGCCTGCAATTCGTGCAGCAGCAGCTTCATCCAGAGTTCGCTGGTCTGGTGCTGCACGATGAACAGCATCTCGTCGTGCGCCGGGCTCAGCGGCTTCTGCGCGTTCAGCACCGCGTCGAGCTGCAGGTAGTCGCCATAGCTCATCTCGGCGCTGAAGTCCAGGCGAGCGCCGTCGGGGTGATCGCTGTTCTGGGGGTGGACGGGGCAGCCGCTCATGTTGAAATCGCCTTCAAGACTGCAATCGCCGCTTCAGGTCACCGCGTGGCGCCGGTTGAATTCCGGGCGCTGCCACTCACTGCTGACCAGCACTTCGCGCAGGTGTTCTGCGGCGTCCCAGGCGTCGACGAAGCGCACGTAGAGTGGGGTGAAGCCGAAGCGCAGCACATCCGGCGCACGGAAGTCGCCGATCACACCGCGCGCGATCAGTGCCTGCATCACCGGGTAGCCGATCTCGTCGTGCGCGAAGCAGACCTGGCTGCCGCGACGGGCGTCGTCCTGCGGTGACACCCGGCGCAACTGCGGGCAGGTGGCGGCCACGCGGTCGGCGAACAGCCGCGTGAGTGCCAGCGACTTCGAACGCAGCGCGACCATGCCGCCCAGCGGCTCGGCCGCCAGCACGGTGTCGACGCCGCAGTCCAGCGCCGCCATCGACAGCACCGGCGGCGTGCCGCACAGGTAGCGCGAGATGCCTTCGGCGGGCTTGTAGCCGGGCGTGAATTCGAAGGGCGCAGCATGCCCCATCCAGCCCGCCAGCGGCTGCCAGAAGCGCCCGGCGTGGCGTGGATGGGCCCAGACGAAGGCCGGCGCGCCGGGCCCGCCGTTCAGGTACTTGTAGCCACAGCCCACGGCGAAGTCGGCACCGTCGCGCGACAGGTCCACCGGCACTGCGCCGGCGCTGTGCGCCAGGTCCCAGACGACCAGCGCGCCGGCGTCGTGCGCGGATTTGGACAGCGCGGCCATGTCGTGCATGCGGCCGGTTCGGTAGTTCACGTGGGTGAGCATCAGCAGGGCGCTGCGCTCGTCCAGCAGCGCGGGCAGCTCGTCGGGCTCGGCCAGCAGCAGTTCGAAGCCCTGCTGCGCGGCCAGGGCCTGGGCGATGTAGAGGTCGGTGGGAAAGTTGCTGCGTTCGCTGATGATCGTGGTGCGGCCAGGCGCGTCTGCCCTGACCATGGTCAGCGCGGCGCTGAGCACCTTGAACAGGTTCACGCTGGTCGAGTCGGCCACCACCAGTTCACCCGGGCCTACCCCCACCAGCCGCGCGATCTTGTCGCCCAACCGGCGCGGCATGTCGATCCAGCCGGCGCTGTTCCAGCTGCGGATGAGGCCTTCACCCCATTCCTGTGTCACCACCTGCTGCACGCGGGCAGCGGTGCTGCGGGGCAGCACCCCCAGCGAGTTGCCATCCAGGTAGATCAGCCCTTCGGGCAGGTTGAATTGCTCGCGCAGGCCGGCCAGTGGGTCGGCATGGTCCAGCGCGATGGCGTCGTCTCGATTCATGGCGGGGGTTTCCTTCTGTAGGCCTGCTGTCGGCCGCTGCGGGCCGGAGCGGCCATCAAGACGTTCCGCCCGCGCGCAGTTCCCGCAACACCGCCCGCACCGGCGATGCGTCGGCCGTCATCAGTTTCAATGGCAGCGCGATCAGTTCGTAGTCGCCCTCGGGCACATCGTCCAGCACCAGGTTTTCCAGCACCCGCAGGCCGCGTTGGCGGATGATTTGATGGCTGTCCAGCGTCTTGCTGCTGGCCGGGTCGATGCTGGCGGAGTCGATGCCGATCAGCTGCACGCCCAGATCAGCCAGGCGCAGCACCGTGGCCGGCGCATAGGCGGGCAGGTCGGGGTCCCAGCGGTCGACGGGCGCGCTTCGGTAGGTGCGCACCAGCACCCGGGGTGGCAGGCCGGGCAGGGCATGTTCGATGTGGCCCGGCTGCACCAGCGGGCCGCAGTCGATGGCGTGGATGACGCGGCAGCGGCCGAGATAAGGCGCCAGATCCAGAGCGCCCACGGGCTGGCCTTGCGGGTCGTAATGCAGCGGGGCGTCGGCATGGGCGCCGGTGTGCGGGCTGAACGTCAACGTGCTGACATTCACCGGGCAGCCCGGGCCGATGCGGGCCGGCCAGGCCATCTGGAATTCGGCGTCGCCAGGAAACACCGGCGACCCCGCCTGCACGGGAGGCGAGATGTCCCACAGACGGGGCGGCGGCGGATGCATGCGGGAAATGATAGTCCCCGCATCCTTTCCTGCCGACCTGGCTGTCGCCGTGGGCACCTTGCCGCCGGTTCAGCGCCGCCGCATGCGCGTGCTCTTTCTCGTGCGCACGAAGAAGTCGTCGGGTTTGGTCTTCACCCAGGCCACGAAGGCCTGCAGTTCCGGGTGGGCCAGCAGGGCGTCGACGGTGTTGTAGCGGCGGGCGAGTTCGGTTTCACTCAGCAGCGCGTGAATCTGGCGGTGGCAGACGCGGTGCAGAACCTCCGTCTGCCGGCCGCCCTTGCTCTTGGGGATCAGGTGGTGGGCGTCGCGCTGCGCCGGCGGGATGGCGCGTTCGCACAACGGGCACAGCACGGGGTCGTTGGCCGGCGGGTTCAAGACGCGTCGAGGGCATCGTTGTCGATGTCGGCCACGGCTCCTGCCGGCCGTGTCGCTGGCAGATGCGCCAGGGCATTTCGGATGAACTGCTTTTCGTAGTGCCGGTTGCGCCTGTTCTTTTTCGCCGAAGCACGCTGGCCCAGGCGCTTGTCGACGACGAATTCAGCCAGCCGGCTCAGGTCGCCCAGGTCCTGGATGTCGTTGGGCGAGTTGCGGCGTGTCATTTGGGGTCCAGGCCGAACAGGTCGGCCAAGGCCTGGCGGTACAGCGGTTGGCCCACGGCGTTGGTGTTGTGGTGCGAACCGCCTTCCACCAGCACGAAGCGCTTGGGTTCGGCTGCGCGTTCGAAGAGCTGGCGGCCCAGGTTGGGCTGGATCAGGCTGTCATTGCCGCCGTGCACCACCAGCACTGGGGAACCCACCCGGCCGATGCGCGAGCCGGCGTCGAGTTTCTGCGTGATCAGCGGCGCCAGGGGCAGCCAGCCCCACTTGAAGGTGGACACCACGTCGGGTATCGACGGGAAGCTGCCCTCGACGATGAGTCCGTCCTCGTCGGCGACTTCGGCCGCCAGGTTCACCGCGATGGCACCACCCAGCGAATGGCCGAACACGAAGCGGCGCGACTGCGGGTGGCGCTGCACCAGCCAGTCCCAGGCGGCGCGGGCGTCTTCGTAGGCCTGGGTTTCGGATGGCAGGCCCGGGGTGCTGCGGCCGAAGCCGCGGTAGTCGACCCCGAGCACCGAGAACCCGAGCTCGTGCATTCGGCGCATGCGCGGCGCGCTGCCGCGAACGTCGAAGCGCGCCCCGTGCAGGTACAGCAGCACGGGGGCATCGGCGCGTTCCTGCGGCAGCCACAGCCCGTGCAGGCGCACCGCGCCGTCGGCGGAAGGGGGCGCAAAGTCGATCCAGACGTCCTGCATGCCTTCGGCCGCGGCCAGGCCGCCCCACCAGGTGCGGTCGCTGGGCTGGAAGATCCATTCGCGCTGCTGCCGGTCCAGCGCCGCGCAGCCCGCCAGGCTGGCCAGCCCGGCCACGGCCAGGGCAGCGGCCAGCGCCATGCGTCGCCAACGAGGGCGCAGGGACTTTCGAATCGGCACGGCCGTGATCCTCGCATGACCCGGGCAAACCCTGCACCGCCAGGGTTGGCGTGGCCGGCGGTCGGTGCCATGCTCGGGGCCAGGGCCGATCCGTCCCGGCCCCAATCTGGAGGTCACAGGCATGAAACCCGTTTCCGAACTTCTGGCTCAGCAGGTCCACGGCACCCTCTGGCATGTGCATCCGCAGGACACCGTGTTCGAAGCCCTGCAGCTGCTGGCCGAATACGAGGCCGGGGCCTTGATGGTGATGGACGGCGGTCAGCTGGTCGGTGTGCTGAGCGAGCGCGACTACACGCGCAAGGTGGCGCTGAAGGGCCGCAATTCACGCGACACGACGGTGGCCGACATCATGAGCCGCAACGTCTTCACCGTCAGCCCGCGCACCGACATCCGCGAATGCATCTCGCTGATGAAGGAACGCAAGGTGCGTCACTTGCCGGTGGTCGACGGCGGCATGGTGCTGGGCATGATCGCCGTACGCGACCTGCTCGACCACCTGATCGCCGAGCAGGACACCACCATCGGCCAGCTCGAGTCCTACATCAACACCTGAGCCCCGGCGCGCCGGGGCCCGGCCTGGCTCAGGCCTGGCGGCTGCCGCGCATCAACAGCAGCCCTTCGAAGATGAGCGTGTCCACGGTCTCGAAGGGCAGGTCGGTGATGGTCTGCAGCTTGGCTGCGGCGCCGCCGGTCATCAGCAACACGGGCGCGACACCGGTGCGCTGCAGCAGGCGACGGTACTGCCGTTCGATGGCGCCGGCCATGGCGTTGGCGCCGCCGCTCATCAGCGCGTCGCTGGTGTTGGTGGGGAAGTCGACGACCTCGCCGGTGGGCACGCGCAGGCTGCTCGTGCCGATTTCCAGCGCCTTCTGCATCAGCCCGAAGCCCGGCAGGATCAGCCCGCCCAGGAACACGCCGCTGGGATCCAGCGCGTCGACCGTGACCGCCGTGCCCACCATCACCACCAGCGCCGGTCGCGGCGTGCCACCTGGCGGCGTGGCCGCCAGCACGCGCGAACGTGCGCCCGCCAGCGCCACCCAGCGGTCGGCGCCCAGCCGACCCGGGTGGTCGTAGCCGTTGACCAGGCCCGAGTCCCGGGCCGTGGGCACCACCCAGTTCGGGGCGATGTCCCACAGCTCCATCTGCTCTTCCACACGCCGCCGCACGGCTTCGCCCGCCACTGCGCAGCCCAGCATGCTGTGCGGTGGCTTCAGGGTTTTCCATTGGGTTTCTGCCAGTTCCTCGATGGTCTCGAGGAAAACGCCGCCCTGTTGCAGCAACACGGCCCCGGGCCGCGGGACGCTGTACAGCGCCCACTTCAGCCGCGTGTTGCCGATGTCGATGGCCAGGAAGCTCATGGTGGGCCGGGATGGTAAACGCCCACGGCGCGGTCGGGGCGCTCGCTCGGGCGATGGCCGGTGGCATCATGTCCAGCTGCATTCAACGAGCGCGATGCCATGACCGATCTGTCTGCCGAATTCAAGGCCCTGGCCAACTACAGGCCCGTGCACAAGGTGCGCTTCGTCACCGCCGCGAGCCTCTTCGACGGCCACGACGCCGCCATCAACATCATGCGCCGCATCCTGCAGGGCATGGGCGCCGAGGTCATCCACCTGGGCCACAACCGCAGCGTCGACGAGGTCGTCACCGCGGCGCTGCAGGAAGACGTGCAGGGCATCGCCATCAGCAGCTACCAGGGCGGGCACGTCGAATACTTCAAGTACATGGTCGACCTGCTGCGCCAGCGCGGCGGCCAGCACATCCAGGTCTTCGGCGGCGGCGGCGGTGTCATCGTGCCGGCCGAGATCCGTGAACTGCAGGGCTATGGCGTGGCCCGCATCTACAGCCCGGAAGACGGCCAGCGCATGGGGCTGCAGGGCATGATCGGCGAGATGGTGATGCGCTGCGACACCGACCTGACGCCGCATGCGCCTGCCGACGTGGCCGCGCTCCAGGGGCACGGCCAGCCCCACGGCGACGCGGCCTGGCGTGCACTGTCGCAGGCCATCACGGCGCTGGAGAACGGCAAGGCATCGGCGGCGCTGAAGTCCGGCATCGCGGCCGCTGCGCAGGCTGCGAAGGTGCCTGTGCTGGGCATCACCGGCACCGGCGGCGCGGGCAAGAGCAGCCTGACCGACGAACTCATCCGCCGCATCCGGCTGGACCAGGGCGATGCCCTGCGCATCGCCGTCATCAGCATCGACCCGAGCCGCCGCAAGAGCGGTGGCGCCTTGCTCGGCGACCGCATCCGGATGAACGCGATCAGCCCATGGCAAAGTGGCGCGCGCGTGTTCATGCGCAGCCTGGCCACGCGCGACTTCGGCAGCGAAATCAGCCAGGCCCTACCCGACGTGCTGGCCGCGTGCAAGGCCGCAGGTTTCGACCTGATCGTGGTGGAGACCAGCGGCATCGGCCAGGGCGACGCCGCCATCGTGCCGCTGGTGGACGTGCCAATGTACGTGATGACGCCGGAGTTCGGCGCCGCCAGCCAGCTCGAGAAGATCGACATGCTCGACTTCGCCGAATTCGTCGCCATCAACAAGTTCGACCGCAAGGGCGCCGCCGATGCCTTGCGCGACGTGGCCAAGCAGGTGCAGCGCAACCAGGAAGCCTGGGGCCGGAAGACCGAGGACATGCCCGTCTTCGGCACGATGGCCAGCCGCTTCAACGACGACGGCGTGACCGCGCTGTACCAGGCCCTGCTGCCGCGCCTGCAGGCCCTGGGCCTGCCCGTGCGGCCGGGCCGGCTGCCGGCCGTGGCCACGCGCCACAGCACGCACCAAGTGGCCATCGTGCCCGGTGCGCGGGTGCGGTATCTGGCCGACATTGCCGACACCGTGCGCGGCTACAAGCAGCGCGCGCTGGCGCAAAGCCGGCTGGCGCGTGAAGTGCAGCAGTTGTTTGCCGCCGCGGCCATGCTGCGCGTGGACAAGCCCACGCGCGCGCCGGCGGCCGAGGCCTGCATCGACCTGGCGCAGCAGCGCGAAGCGCGGCTGGATCCGGCCGCGCGCAAGCTGCTGGCGCAGTGGCCGGCCATGCAGCAGGCCTACGCCGGCGACGAGTACGTGGTGAAGATCCGCGACAAGGAGGTCCGCACGCAGCTGACCCACACCACGCTCAGCGGCAACAAGATCCGCAAGGTGGCGCTGCCGCAGTTCGAATGCGAAGGCGAAGTACTGAAGTGGCTGCTGCTGGACAACGTGCCCGGCAGCTTCCCTTACACCGCCGGCGTCTTCGCCTTCAAGCGCGAGAACGAAGACCCGACCCGCATGTTCGCCGGCGAAGGCGACGCGTTCAGAACCAACAGGCGCTTCAAGCTGTTGAGCGACGGCCAGCCGGCCAAGCGCCTGAGTACCGCCTTCGACAGCGTCACGCTCTACGGCAACGACCCCGACCCGCGCCCCGACATCTACGGCAAGGTGGGCAACAGCGGTGTTTCCATCGCCACGCTGGACGACATGAAGGTGCTTTACGGCGGCTTCGACCTGACGAACCCGGCGACCAGCGTCAGCATGACCATCAACGGCCCGGCGCCGACCATCCTGGCGATGTTCATGAACACCGCCATCGACCAGAACCTGGACAAGTTCCGCGCCGACAACGGCCGCGAACCCACTGATGACGAAACGCAGAAGATCCGCGCCTGGACCCTGGCCAACGTGCGCGGCACGGTGCAGGCCGACATCCTGAAGGAAGACCAGGGCCAGAACACCTGCATCTTCAGTACCGAGTTCAGCCTGAAGGTGATGGGCGACATCGCCGAATGGTTCGTGCACCACGACGTGCGCAACTTCTACAGCGTCAGCATCAGCGGCTATCACATCGCCGAGGCCGGGGCCAACCCGATCAGCCAGCTGGCTTTCACGCTGAGCAACGGCT
>LNET01000099.1 GCA_001464055.1 Burkholderiales bacterium Ga0077543 | reverse complement strand
TCTTCAGCAATGGCATGGACCCGGAATACACCGTGCTGGGCCGGGTGGCGCGGCGCATCTGGGCGGTGGCGATGCGCGACCGGTATGGCGCCAACGAGCGGTCTCAGAAGTTGAAGTACCACGTGCAGACGTCAGGCCGCAGCCTGCACGCCCAGGAGATCCAGTTCAACGATATCCGCACCACACTGCAGGCGCTGATTGCGGTCTATGACAACTGCAACAGCCTGCACACGAACGCATTTGATGAAGCGATCACCACGCCCACAGAAGACAGCGTGCGCCGGGCGATGGCCATCCAGATG
>LNET01000098.1 GCA_001464055.1 Burkholderiales bacterium Ga0077543 | reverse complement strand
GGCGCCTCCGGCGGCCTGGCAGGGGCCTGGGATTGAAGAAGTTCAAACCGCAGCCAATCCACTTATCTCAGGCCGTTGCGTGTTCAAACAACCGGGGCCTGCTCTGTTCTCGACCGCCGGCGGAATGCTTGCGAAACCGTCGCGGCCAGCCTGCGTGAACAGGCTTTTCTCGTAGGTGGACAGGATCTCGTCGATGAGCTTGCGCTTGGCGCCCACGTCGGCCAGGGTCGCTGCCAGTTCCTCGGGATTGCGGGCCAGCATCGCATGCCTCAACTGCAGCGACACCCGGGTGACGTTCAGTTCCAGTTCCGCCATCTGCGTCAGCTGCGGCACGCGCCTGTCGGCGGTGCTCTTGGCCTTGTCGACGACGCCGTCGAGTTCATGCGTGGCCACCGCGCCAGCGGCCAGAAAGACGACGCTCATCAGGGCGATCGCGCCGTAGAGTCGTTTGGTGATGCTCAGCGAACTCAGGAAAGTCATCGGGGCTTGCTCGTCGGGTCAGGGTTGTGACCGGGTCGCGTGGCCCGGTCGGGTCGCAAAATGGACAGTCGGTCCAGTCCACGCGGTTTTCTGCATGTGTCGATGTTGACGAGCTGATCGGCACGACAAGGCGGAACTTGAGGACGGAACACCAGCCACTTCCGGCGATGAGGGCAAACCCCTGGGCGCGGACAGCGGCGCGATGCTCCGGGCTTGGTGCCCGGGCTGCCGCAGACCTGCCGCGTGGAGGCGGCAGCAGTGCTCACGGATAGAACCGGCCGATGCAGATACGCGTCGGCTGTGCGGCGCCACACGGCACGCCGGTGGTCGGCACAGTGCTGAATCAGGGTGTGGCGGTCAACCACAGGCCGCGCGGTGAGAGCCGGCGCCGAACGCCAGAGCCTCAAGCGGCGGCTTCGGTCTGCAGGCGGCGCCGGCTGACGAAGCGGCGCGCCTGTCCGTCGATGGGGTCGGTGAAGCCGAACTCGCGCGACAGCAGCTGCAGCGGGCGGGTGTAGTCCGGCGTCTCGCCAGGGGCCAGGGCCGGGTACAGATGCGGGTAGATGCGGTCGCCGACGATGGGTGCGCCCAGCGCATTCATCTGCGCGCGCAGTTGGTGGCGGCGGCCGGTGCGCGGCGTCAGCCGGTACAGCGCCAGCGGTGTGTCGGGGGCGTCGTGGCGCGGGGCGACACGCTCGATCAGTTCGACCCGGGTTTCGGTGTTGGGGTCACCGGCCACCACCTGCATCTGCATGAAGGCGTCGCCAGGCCCGTCCTGCAGCCTGTGGCGGCAGGTCAGGGGCAGGACCAGCTCTTCGCGCCAGGGCGCCACCGCCTCGTAGACCTTGTGCACCCGGCGTTCGCGCAGCAGGGCCTGGTAGGCGTTGCGCTGCTCGGGCTGCACGGTGAACACCAGCACGCCGGCGGTGTCCAGGTCGATGCGGTGCATCGGCACCAGGGTGGCGATGCCCAGCAGGCGCTTCAGTCGCACCAGCGCCGTCTCGTGCAGGAAGCGGCCCGAAGGCGCCACTGGCAGGAAATGCGGCTTGTCGACCACGACCAGGCGCTCGCACTGGTGCAGCAGTTCCAGTTCGAAGGGCACGCGGGTCTCGGGCGGCGGGTCGCGCCAGTACCAGATGAGCAGGCCGTGCGGGCAGGATGACATGGCCGACAGCGGCTGGCCGTCGGCGTCGAGCACGTCCCCGCGGGCCAGCCGGGCCGGCCAGCCGCCGACGCCGGGGAAGCGTGCGTCCAGGAATTCGGCGACGTTGGCAAAACGCCCTTCGCCCACGGCCACGCGGCTGGCGGCCACGCCGTCGCGCAGGGGTGGGGTCCAGGCCGGCCTAGGCCGGGCCATGGTCGGCTGTGACGTGGTCGTCGCCCGGGCAGGCGGGCGCTTCGAGTTCCCGCGCGCGGCGCAGGCGCCAGGCTTCGTCGGGGTGCTGCGGGTCGTAGACCTGCTCGGCCGTGGTCGCGGTTTCGTTCAGGCTGCAGTCCAGCGCGATGCGGCGGTCGAAGACGAAGCACTCGCCGCGCCAGTCCTGGGCCGCGTCGGGCAACTGCTGGAAGTAGTTCAGCACGCCGCCCTGCAGTTGCCAGACGTCCAGCCCCAGGCTGCGCAGCCAGGGTGCGGTCTTGTCGCAGCGGATGCCGCCGGTGCAGTACATCGCCACCGGGCGGGCGGCGGCACGCCAGGCCGGCGCATGCTGCTGCACATAGGCCACGAAGTCGCGGAAGTTGTGCACCTGCGGGTCGACGGCGCCGCGAAAGTGGCCCAGGCGGAATTCGAAGTGGTTGCGGTTGTCCAGCAGCACCAGGTCGTGACGGGCCAGCAGCGCACGCCAGGCCGGCGGGTCGAGGTGGCTGGGGTCAGCCTCGTCGGGCGGGGGCAGGGGAAGGTCGTGCGCGGCGGGCAGGCCCAGCGCCACGATTTCGGGCTTGACGTGCACCTTCCAGCGGCCGAAAGGCGCGGTGTGGCAGCCGCTGCGCTTGAAGACCATGCCCCGCAGTGAACCGCCCGCCATGGCGGGCTGCTGCAGGGCTGCTTCGAATGCGGCCACGGCGGCCTCGCTGCCGGCGACGGTGCCATTGATGCCTTCGTGCGCCAGCACGACGCTGCCCTGCAGACCCAGCTGCAGGCCCAAGGCGCGCAGCTGTTCGGCCAGTGCGGGCGGGTCGGCCAGCGGCACGAAGCGGTAGAACGCGCTGTGCAGGGTGGCGGGGGGTGCGGGCGTTGTCATCGACTGCGATTCTCGCTGCGCCAGGGCTGGCAAGGCGGGATCAGAATCGCGGGCCTGGTCATCCCTTTCAATCAGCTTCCATCACCATGAATCCACAGCGTCACAACGAGCTTGACGCCTGGCAGGCCGCCCGCCTGCTGGCCCGCCGCGAACTGAGCGCGGTCGACCTGCTGCGCGCCTGCCTGGACCGCATCGCCGAACGTGAACCGCAGGTGCAGGCCTTCGTGCACATGGACGAAGCCGCCGCCCTGGCCCAGGCCCAGGCGCTGGACGCCGGCCCCTGGCGCGGCCCGCTGCACGGCCTGCCGCTGGGCGTGAAGGACCTGTTCGACACGGCTGGCCAGCCCACCGCCTATGGCTCGCCGGTGTACGCCGGCCACCGCCCGGCCGCAGACGCTGCCGCCGTGGTGCTGTGCCTCGAAGCCGGTGCCGTGCTGCCGGGCAAGACCGTGACGACGGAGTTCGCCTACTTCCACCCCGGGCCCACGCGCAACCCGAAGAACCTGGCGCACACCCCCGGAGGTTCGTCCAGCGGCTCGGCCGCGGCCGTGGCCGACCACATGCTGCCACTGGCGCTGGGCACGCAGACGGCGGCCTCGGTCATCAGGCCGGCGGCCTTCTGCGGCGTCGTCGGCTTCAAGCCCAGCCTGGGTCGGGTGCCGCTGGCGGGTGCCAAGAGCCTGTCGGTGACGCTCGACACCGTGGGCATGTTCGGACGCTGCGTGCGGGACGTGGCGCTGATCGGCGCGGTGCTGACGGCCGACGCGCGGCTGGACGACGACAGCGCCCTGAGCGCGCCCCCGGCCCCGCGCATCGGCCTGTGCCCCACGCCCGACGCGGTGCAGATGGACGCCGACGTCCAGGCCGCCTGGGCCCATGCCGTGCGGGTGCTGGCCCCGGCCGCCGCTGCGCTGCGCGACGCACCCTGGCCTGCGGCCATGCCCGACCTGGTGGTCCTGCAGAAGGCCGTGATGACATTCGAGATGGCGCGTTCTCTCAGCCATGAACGCACGGCCCATCGCGCAGCATTGAGCGAACGCTTGCGCGGCCTGTTCGACGAAGGCGTGGCCATCGACGGCGCCGCCCATGCCGCGAACCTGCACGCCACCGCCGCGGCGCGACGGCTGGCCGCGGCCTGGTTCGACGACTTCGACCTGCTGCTGGCGCCCAGCGCGTTGGGCGAGGCGCCCGCTGGCGTCGAAGCCACCGGCGACCCGCTCTTCAGCCGCGGCTGGAGCCTGCTGGGCCTGCCCTGCGTTCACCTGCCGTTTGCGCGCGGCCGCAACGGGCTGCCAGTGGGCCTGCAGATCGTCGGCCGCTGGGGCGACGACCACCGGCTGCTGGCGGCCGCGCAGTGGTGCATGGCGCGGCTGACCGGCTGACCGGCGGATGCGCGCGGCCTACACGCGTTCCAGCACCACCGCAATGCCCTGGCCCACGCCGATGCACATGGTGGCCAGCGCATAACGCCCGCCCGTACGGTGCAGCTGGTTCACGGCGGTGGTCACCAGGCGTGCGCCGCTGGCGCCCAGCGGGTGGCCGAGTGCGATGGCGCCGCCGTTCGGGTTGACGCGCGCGTCGTCGTCGGCCAGGCCCAGTTCGCGCAGCACGGCCAGGCCCTGTGCCGCAAAGGCTTCGTTGAGTTCGATCACGTCCAGTTGCGCCAGCGTCAGGCCCGTCTGGGCCAGCACCCTCTGGGTGGCGGGGGCTGGGCCGATGCCCATGATGCGCGGGGCCACGCCGGCCGTGGCCATGCCCACCACGCGGGCGCGCGGGACGAGGCCGTGGCGCGCCGCAGCGGCTTCGCTGGCCAGCAGCAGCGCGCAGGCGCCGTCGTTCACGCCGCTGGCGTTGCCAGCGGTGACGCTGCCTGCGGCATGCACGATGGGCTTGAGCTTCGCCAGTGCCTCCAGGCTGGTTTCGCGCGGGTGTTCGTCTTGCCGCACCACCAGGGTCTCGCCCTTCTTCTGCGGCACGTGCACCGGGCAGATCTCGGCGTCGAAGAAGCCGGCCTGCTGCGCCGCCACGGCCTTGCGCTGCGAGGCCAGGGCCATGCGGTCCTGGGCTTCGCGCTCGATGCCGAACTGCGCGGCCACGTTCTCGGCGGTCTCGGGCATCGAATCGACGCCGTACTGTTCCTTCATCAGCTTGTTGACGAAGCGCCAGCCGATGGTGGTGTCGTACACGGCGTTGTCGCGGCTGAAGGCGCTGCTGGCCTTGGGCATGACAAAGGGCGCGCGGCTCATGCTCTCCACACCGCCGGCGATCATCAGATCGGCTTCGCCGGACTTGATGGCGCGCGCCGCAGTGCCCACCGCGTCCAGCCCGCTGCCGCACAGGCGGTTGATGGTGCCCCCCGGCACGCCCATGGGCAGCCCGGCCAGCAGGGCGGCCATGCGCGCGACGTTGCGGTTGTCTTCGCCCGCCTGGTTGGCGCAGCCGTACAGCACGTCGGCCACGGCCAGCCAGTCGACCTTGGGGTTGCGCGCCATCAGCGCCTGCAGCGGGATGGCAGCCAGGTCGTCGGTGCGGATGGACGAGAGCGCGCCGCCGTAGCGGCCGAAGGGGGTGCGGATGGCGTCGCAGATGTAGGCGTGGTGCATGGCGGGTCCAGGTTCAGATGCACGTTCAGGTGCGCGTTCAGCAAGCGCGCCGGCGCAGCAGCGGGCTGACGCGATAACGCTCGCCACGGTAGTGGGCGTCCAGGGTGTCGAGCAGGGCAGTCACTTCGCGCGCGCTCCAGCGGCGCAGGAAGTCGAACGGGCCCGCAGGGTAGTTGACGCCCAGGGTCATGGCGGCGTCGGCGTCGGCTTCGCTGCACACCCCTTGCTGCACGGCGTCGGCGGCTTCGTTGACGAGCATGGCCACGGTGCGTGCCACCACCAGGCCGGGGGCGTCGGCCAGCGGCAGCGGGGCAAAGCCCAGGGCCGCCAGCCAGGCCGCGGCCTGGGTGGCGAAGGCTTCGCTGCAACCCGCGGCTGCCGCATAGGCCAGCGCCGTGCCGGGTGAAGGAGGCTTGTCGGCGGTCAGGGCCACGGGGCGGTCGAAGACGGCGATGTCGCGGCACCCGGTGGCCGCTGCCAGTTCGGTGGCGGTGCGGCCGTCGCTCAGCATCAGCCGGGCGCCGTCGATCTGCAGGCCGGTCCAGCCGCTGTCGTGATGGCGGGCCGGGCCCCAGCCCTGCGCGGCCAGCGCGGCGGTGGCGGCCTGTTCCAGGAAGTCGGCAATGGGGCCGGTGCCATGCACCGACACCTCGCGCGCCGTGGCCGGGGCTTCGGTCACGGCCACGGGCAGGGCGCCGCCCTCGGGTTTGCCGCCGAGGTAGCGGTAGAAGCCCTGGCTGCTCTTGCGGCCCAGCAGGCCGCCGGCCACCATCTCGGCCTGCACGCCGCTGGGCACGTAGCGCTTGTCCTGGAAGTTGGCTTCATACACCGACTTCGTCACCGCGAAATTGGTGTCGTGGCCGATCAGGTCCATCAGTTCACAAGGCCCCATGCGGAAGCCGGCGCCGCGCAGGCAGGCGTCCAGCACCGCCGGCGTGGCCGCCTGTTCCTGCAGCAGGGCCAGGGCTTCGGCGTAGTAGGGCCTGGCAATGCGGTTGACGATGAAGCCGGGTGTGCTCTTGGCGTGCACAGGCACCTTGCCCCAGGCCTGGCTCAGGCCGAAGATGGCCGCGGCCACGGCCGGGTCGGTCTGCAGGCCGCTGACCACTTCCACCAGCTTCATCAGCGGCACCGGGTTGAAGAAGTGCATGCCGACGACGCGCCCCGGATGCTGCAGGCCAGCCGCAATGGCGGTGACCGAGATCGAGCTGGTGTTGGTGGCCAGCACGCAGCCTGGGCCGACGATGCTTTCCAGTTCGGCGAACAGCGCGCGTTTGGCTTGCAGCTGTTCGACGATGGCTTCGACCACCAGGCCGCAGCCATCGGCCTGGGCCATGGCGTCGGCCGGCGTGATGCGGGCCAGCGTCTGTTGCGCAGCGTCTGCGTTCAGCTTGCCCTTGGCCACCAGGCCGGCCAGGGTGTCGGCCAGCTGGCCCTTGGCGGCTTCGGCGGCCCCTGGGCGCAGGTCGAACAGGCGCACCGCGTGGCCGGCTTGCGCCGCCACCTGGGCGATGCCGGCACCCATGATGCCGGCGCCGACCACGAACACCGGGGCGTGGGCGAGTGAGTTGTCGTTCATGGATGGGGGTGTCGGTGTCGGTGTCGGTGTCGGTGTCGGGCCGTGCTCGGCCGGGATCAGGCCTGGGGTATCCAGGATGCCGGGCGCTTGGCCAGGAAAGCGGCAAAGCCTTCGCGCGCTTCGTCGGTGCCGCGTACGCGGGCGATGGTGCTGGCGGTCAGTTCGATGACCCCGGGCGTGATCGCACCCACCTGCAGTTGCGCCATGAGAGCCTTGATCTCACGCTGCGCATTCGGGCCACCCGCCAGCAGCGCGTCCAGCATCGCATCGACCGCCGTGTCCAGTTGCTCAGGGGGCACCCGCTTCTGGATCAGGCCGATGGCCAGGGCCTCTTCGGCGGTGATGCGTTCTGTCGTCAGCGCCAGGCGCCTTGCCTGTCGCTTGCCGACGGCATTCGTCACATAAGGGCCGATGACGGCGGGCAGGATGCCGAACTTCGCCTCGCTGACCGAGAAGCTCGCGCCTTCCGCAGCCACGGCGATGTCGCAGGCGCAGGCCAGGCCCACGCCGCCGCCGAGTGCCGCGCCCTGCACCCGCGCGACGGTGGGCTTGGGGCAGGCTTCGATGCGGGCCAACATCGCCGCGAAGCGCCGGGCATCCTGCAGGTTCCATTCGAGCGTGGCGGTGCTGGCGCGCTGCATCCATTGCAGGTCGGCACCGGCGCTGAAATGCTTGCCTTCGCCGGCCAGCACGATCACGCGCACCGTGTCGTCGTCGACGAGCTGCGCAAACGCGGCGTCCAGTTCGCCGATCATGGCTTCGTCGAAGGCGTTGAACACCTCCGGCCGGGCCATCGTGACCTGGGCCACGCCAGCACGGCGCGTACCGATGTGCAGCGTGTTCATCAATACGTTTCCAGGTGCAGCCGGCCTTCGCGCTTGAGCGCCGGGCCGATCGTGTCCCAGGACAGGCCGGCACCCTGGGCGATGTCACGCAGGGCCAGCACGACGCCTTCTTCCATGGCCTTGAGGCCGCAAACGTAGAAGAAGGCATTCGGGTCGCTCAGCAGCGGCGCCAGATCGGCGGCGCGTTCGCGCATCAGGTCCTGCACGTAGCGCTTGGGTGCGCCCGGGGTGCGGCTGAAGGCGAAATGGCTGTCGATGAAGTCTTTGGGCAGGCTCTGCAGCGGGCCGAAGTAAGGCAGTTCCTGCTGGGTGCGCGCGCCGAAGAACAGCATCAGCTTGCCGCCTTCGAACTTGCCGCTGCTGCGCAGCCGCCGCCGCCATTCGGTCATCGCCCGCATCGGCGCGCTGCCGGTGCCGGTGCAGATCATCACGATGTGGCTTTTCGGGTGGTTCGGCATCAGGAAGCTGCTGCCGAAGGGGCCGATGACCTGCACCGTGTCGCCCACCTTCAGGTCGCACAGGTAGTTGCTGGCCACGCCGCGCACGGGCTTGCCCTGGTGGTCTTCCAGCACACGTTTGACGGTGAGGCTGGCGTTGTTGTAACCGGGCCGTTCGCCATTGCGCGGGCTGGCGATGCTGTACTGGCGCGGGTGGTGGGCGCGGCCGTTCGCGTCCACGCCCGGCGGCACGATGGCGATGCTCTGGCCTTCCAGCAGCGGGAAGGGCATGGCACCGAAGTCCAGCACGATGTGGTGCGTGTCGTAGTCGTGGCCGACGTCGGTGACGCGCACGTTGCCGGCCACCGTGGCGGCGATGGACTTCTCTGCGGCCTTCGGGCCATAGAGGTTGGTGTAGGGGTGCGCGGCCGACCAGGGCGGCAGCGTGGCGCCATAGGCGGCGCTGTTGAAGACGTCATCGCCCGTGGCGCTGGTCGGTGGCGCCTGGGTGCTGGCCTGCACCGCAACGGCTTCGGCCGAAACGCCATCGGCCGCCAGGGCTTCGGCGCTGAGCTCTGCGGGCAGTTCTTCCCAGCCCAGCTGTTCTTCCACGCTGTAGGCCTTGATGCGCGCCACCAGCCGCCAGTTGTCGATGCTGCCGGTGGGGCAGGGCGGCACGCAGGCCATGCAGAAGTTGCACTTGTCCGGGTCGACCACGTAGTTGCGGTCGTCGTGCGTCACCGCACCCACCGGGCAGGTGGCCTCGCAGGTGTTGCAGCGGATGCAGATCTCCGGATCGATGACGTGCTGCTTCAGCAGCGCGGGGTCGGCCAGTTCGGACATGTCCATGTGCTTGTCTCCTTCGTGAGGAAGGGGCCCGCAAGCCCCTTCCTTCGTCACTCAATCATCGCCTGAATCAGTTGAAGCGCACGTATTCGTAGTCCACGGGCTGGCGGTTGATGCCCATCACCGGCGGCGCGATCCAGTTCGCGAACTTGCCGGGCTCGACCACGCGGCCCATCAGGCTGGCCACGAAGGCGCGGTCGCCGCCGCTGGGCAGCCAGCGGTCGACGTTGGCCTTCCATTCGGCATCGCTGACCACGCGCCCGTCGGGCGAGACCTTCACGCCCGAGAGCGCGCCGATGTTGCGGTGGAAGGCCTTGTGCGGCACGGTCAGGGTCACCGGGATGCCGGCCTTTTCCAGCACCTTGTTCCAGCGGTTCACGCCGGCGATGCTGTCTTTGATGTAGTCGTCGCGCAGCACTTCGTTCAGCGCGTTGAGCATCGGCACTTCCTTTTCCAGCAGCTGGCCACCCTTGGCTTCCAGCACCTTGTAGGTCTGGCCCTTCAGCACATGGTCGTCGGTGCGCTTGCCTTCTTCGTAACGGCCCTTCAGGCCGCTGGAATAGAAGGTGGCGGCGTTGCTGCTCTCGTCGGCGCCGAACAGGTCGATGGTGACACTGAAGTGGAAGTTGATGTAGCGCTGGATGGTCGGCAGGTCGATCACGCCGGCATTGCGCAGCACGCCCACGTCGTCGGTCTTCAGCTCGTTCATCTTCTGCGCCGTGCGCTGGATGACGCGGCTGATGCCCGACTCGCCCACGAACATGTGGTGCGCTTCTTCCGTGAGCATGAACTTGGTGGTGCGGGCCAGCGGGTCGAAGGCGCTTTCGGCCAGCGCACACAGCTGGTACTTGCCGTCGCGGTCGGTGAAGTAGGTGAACATGAAGAAGCTCAGCCAGTCGGGTGTGGCTTCGTTGAAGGCGCCCAGGATGCGCGGGTTGTTGGCGTCGCCGCTGCGGCGTTCCAAAAGGGCTTCGGCTTCTTCACGGCCGTCGCGACCGAAGTGCTTGTGAAGCAGATAGACCATCGCCCACAGGTGGCGGCCTTCTTCCACGTTGATCTGGAACAGGTTGCGCAGGTCGTACATGCTGGGCGCGGTCTGGCCCAGGTGGCGTTGCTGCTCCACCGAAGCGGGCTCGGTGTCGCCCTGCGTCACGATGATGCGGCGCAGGTTGGCGCGGTGTTCGCCCGGCACGCTGTCCCAGGCCTTCTCGCCCTTGTGGTCGCCGAAGTGGATGGTGCGCTCGGCGTCACCGGGGTTCATGAAGATGCCCCAGCGGTAGTCGCGCATCTTCACGTGGCCGAAGCTGGCCCAGCCCTGCGGGTCCACGCTGATGGCGGTGCGCAGGTAGACGTCCATGTCGGTGCTGCCCTCGGGACCCATGTCGTCCCACCAGCTGATGAAGTTGGGCTGCCACTGCTCCAGCGCGCGCTGCAGGGTGCGGTCTTCCGACAGGTTGACGTTGTTGGGGATCTTTTCGCTGTAGTTGATGCTGCTCATGTGTCTGCTCCAGTGACTTCGTTGTTCAAACCCGGTTCCAGTCGAATTGCGCTTTTTCGCCTTTGCCGTAGACCTTCAGCGCGCCCTTGTCGCCCACGGCGTTGGGGCGCTGGAAGATCCAGTTCTGCCAGGCGGTGAGCCGGCCGAACACGCGGGTGAGCATGTTCTCGGGGCCGTTGAAGCGCAGGTTGGCTTCCATGCCGGTCAGTGCGTCGGGGCTCATCGCGCGGCGTTCCTCGATGGCGATGCGGATCTCGTCATCCCAGTCGATGTCGTCGGGGTTGGCGGTGACCAGGCCCAGCGCGAAGGCGGCGTCGGCGTCCAGCGGCTGGCCGATGGCGGCGCGGGCGGCTTCCAGCGGCGCGGCCTCGCCGTAGAAGCGGCGTTCCAGGCGGCTCTGGCCGGTGATCATCGGGAACAAGCCGAAGTTGGCCTCGCCTACGGTGAGCTTGGGCGTGCGCGCGGCGTCGTCGGGCAGCATCAGCTGGTAGCTGCGGTCGCAGGCCAGGGCCAGCTCCAGGAAGCTGCCGGCGAAGCAGGAACCGGGTTCGACCAGGGCGAACAGGCTGCGCGACGAAACATCCAGCCGGGCAAAGGTGCGGCGCAGCAGGCCCACGGTTTCGCGCACCAGCCAGTGGCCGGCGTGCGCCTGCAGCGTGGCGTCCATGGCCAGCACCGCGGCGGCGTCGCCCTGGGTCTTGATCAGCCAGGTGCCGATCTCGGGCTCGTTGGTGCGCATCTCCAGGATGGCGTCTTCCAGCTCGCGGGCCATTTGCAGCGGGTACCAGGCGTCGCCGGCAGCTTCGATGGCGGCCACGGTGGCGGGCTGTGCGCCAGCGGGAGCCGCAACGGTCCAGGTGGCGCTGCGCTGGGCGCGGTCGATCTGCACCGTCACATGGGTGTAGCTCAGCGCGTCGGCGTCGATGCTGCGGTTCAGCGCTTGCAGCGTCACGCCGCGGGCGTCCGATGGGCGGTCGCTCTGCGCGGCCAGTTCCAGCGCACGTTCCTGCACGCGGGCCGAGAAAACAGCGGTCTTGGCGACTTCGTCCACCAGGCGCCAGTCCTTGGCCTTCTGGCCGCGCACGCCTTCGACGCTGGTGCAGAAGATGTCGGCCAGGTCGTGGCGAACCTTGCGCTTGTCGGTGACGCGGGTCAGGCCGCCGGTGCCGGGCAGCACGCCCAGCAGCGGCACCTCGGGCAGGCTGACGGCGCTGCTGCGGTCGTCGACCAGGATGATCTCGTCGCAGGCCAGGGCCAGCTCATAGCCGCCGCCGGCGCAGGCGCCGTTCACGGCGGCCAGGAACTTCAGGCCGCTGTGCTTGCTGCTGTCTTCCAGGCCGTTGCGCGTTTCGTTGGTGAACTTGCAGAAGTTCACCTTCCAGGCGTGGCTGGAAACGCCCAGCATGAAAATGTTGGCGCCGGAGCAGAACACGCGGTCCTTGGCGCTGGTGACGACCACCGTGCGCACTTCGGGGTGCTCGAAGCGGATGCGCTGGATGGCGTCGTTCAGCTCGATGTCCACGCCCAGGTCGTAGCTGTTGAGCTTGAGCTTGTAGCCTTCGCGCAGACCGCCGTTCTCGTCGAAGTCGGCCAGCAGGGTGGCCACGGCGCCTTCGAACTTCAGCTTCCAGTGGCGGTAGCGGGAAGGGTGGGTCTGGTAGTCGACGCGGGCGACCGAAGATGCAGCGGTGTTCATGGGGGGGTCTCCTGAAGTTGGCTGCCACCGGCCGCCATGACAAGCAGAATACTGCGTGATTCTCGCTGCGTCAACAGCGACATGCAATTTTATGCGTGTTTTTCGATTCCCAAGGCAGACCGCACCGTGCGCTGCAGCAGCGCGAAGGTCTCGGTCAGCGGCTGCGCGCTGGTGTTCACGCGCAGCTCGGCCTTGGAGTAGAAGGCCGCGCGGCCGGCGAGGATGCTCTTCAGGTCTTCCATCGCTTCTTTGCTCGCGCGCATCGGCCGCATGTCGCCCTGCGCTGCCACGCGCCCCATGTGGTCTTCGGGCTCGGCCTGCAGCCAGACCGTGGTGCAGTGCGCCAGCAGCTGGTTGAAGGTGGCAGGGTCGCTGACGATGCCGCCGGGCGTGGCGATGACGGCGTCCTCGTAGATCTGGATGGTTTCTTCCAGCGCCCGCCGCTCGTAGCGGCGGTAGGCGTTCTGGCCGTACAGCGCCTGGATCTCGCTGACGCTGCAGCCGGCGAACTTTTCGATCTCGCGCGAGAGTTCCACGAAGGGGAAGCCCAGGTCCTCGGCCAGCATCGCGCCCAGGGTGGACTTGCCCGCGCCGCGCAGCCCCACCAGGGCCACGCGCGAGCTGCGCGCGCGGCCGCCGCTGCCGTGGTCGCCGCCAGTGCCCAGCATCTCGCCCACCGCCGAACGCACGCGGCGCAGGGTGTCTTCGTCGCGGTGCTCCAGCAGTTCGCGCAGCATCAGCCACTCGGGCGAACGCGTGGTCACGTCGCCCAGCAGTTCGGCCAGCGAACACTGCAGCGCCGCGGCCACCTGCAGCAGGATCAGGATGGACGCGTTGCCCACGCCGTATTCCAGGTTCGCCAAGTGGCGTTCGGACACGTCGGTGGCCAGCGACAGGGCCTTGCGCGTCATGCCGCGGCGCGCCCGCAGGGCCCGCACGCGCTCGCCCAGCGCCACCAGGAAGGGGTGCTTGTGGGGGCTGGCGTCGGCCTCGGCCTCGCTCGGACTCGGGACTAACCCGATAGCTGGCAATATAGTGCTTGACATGGATCTGACGCGCTCCTAAAGTCCCGACACGCACAATACTGCATTGCACTCGCCGCCACAAGCCAGAACAGGCACCCGGCCGCGAAATGCGAATGCGGTTTGACCTGCCTCAAGCACCTTGTCAGGACCCGACCGCGCCATGTCTGCCATCACGCCTGAAACCTTCCGTGCCCAGATCGCCGCGCTCACGCAGCAGTTGCAGGGTCGCCCGCTCGACACCGGGCTCGACGCCTGGCTGAACGCCGAACACGGCCCCGCAAGCAGCAGCTACGCCGCGCTGAAGACCAGTTGCGAAGCCGGCGTCGCCGCCGGCTGGCTGTGCAACCGGGAAGGCGGCGGCCTGCGCTACGGCCGCATCTTCAAGCCTGCCGACGACCTGCACGGCTTCTCGGTCGACGTGGTCGACATGAGCGACGTTGCCGGCCCGCACCACATGCACCCGAACGGCGAAATCGACCTGGTGATGCCGCTGGATGCGGCCGCCACCTTTGACGGCCGCCCCGCCGGCTGGCTGGTCTGCCCGCCGGGCAGCGCGCACCGGCCCACCGTCCAAGGCGGCCGTGCGCTCGTGCTCTATCTCCTGCCGCAAGGGCAGATCCAGTTCACCTGACGCTGCAGCAGCGTCCCAACGTCAAAGGCCGCCCGTGAGCGAACTTCTTCTGAACCACCTGGGCGGCCGCTGGCTGCCGGGCACCGGCGCCGGCACGGCGCTGTTCGACCCCGTGCTGGGCGATGAACTCGTGCGCGTGGACGCCACCGGGCTGGACCTGCCCGCCGGCTTTGCCTACGCCCGCGAACAGGGCGGCGCGGCCTTGCGTGCCCTGAGCTATCGCCAGCGCGCCGAGATGCTGGGCGCCATCGTCAAGCTGCTGCAGGCCAACCGCGACGCGTACTACGCGATTGCCACCGCCAACAGCGGCACGGTGAAGAACGATTCGGCCGTGGACATCGACGGCGCGATCTACACCCTGGGCACCTACGCCAAGCTGGGTGCCGCACTGGGCGAGCAGCGTTTCCTGCTCGACGGCGAACCCGCGGCCCTGGCCAAGGACGGCGCGTTCCAGAGCCAGCATGTGCAGCTGCCGGTGCGCGGTCTGGCGCTGTTCATCAATGCCTTCAACTTCCCGGCCTGGGGCCTGTGGGAGAAGGCGGCGCCGGCGCTGCTGTCGGGCGTGCCGGTGGTGGTGAAGCCGGCCACGGCCACGGCCTGGCTCACGCAGCGCATGGTCCAGGACGTCGTCGACGCCGGCATCCTGCCTGCGGGCGCTCTGTCGGTGGTCTGCGGCAGTTCGGCCGGCTTGCTGGACGCCTTGCAGCCCTTCGACCTGCTGTCCTTCACCGGCAGTGCCGACACCGCCGCGCTGTTGCGCCGCCACCGCGCGGTCGCCGAACGGTCGGTGCGCGTGAACATCGAGGCCGACAGCATCAACAGCGCACTGCTGCTGGAGGGCGAGGCGCCGGGCAGCGCCGCCTTCGACCTGCTGGTGAAGGAAGTGGTGCGCGAGATGACGGTGAAGTCGGGCCAGAAATGCACCGCCATCCGTCGTGTGTTCGTGCCGCAGGCGCTGTATGCGGCCGCCGCCGAGGCCATCTCGGCCCGCTTGGCGAAAACGACCGTGGGCAACCCGCGCAACGAGGCCGTTCGCATGGGCGCGCTGGTCAGCCGCGCGCAGCTGGCAACGGTACAGCAGGGCCTGCAGGCGCTGAAGGCCCAGGCCGAGGTGCTGCACGACGGCGCCACGCACGCCCTGGTCGACGCCGACCCGGCGCTGGCCTGCTGCGTGGGCCCCAGCCTGCTCGGCACGCGCGACGCCGCCGGCTCCGAAGCAGCCGACCGCGTGCACGCCAGCGAAGTCTTCGGCCCCGTGGCCACGCTGGTGCCCTACCGCGACGCTGCGCATGCGCTTGAGCTCATCCGCCGGGGCGAAGGCTCGCTCGTCGCATCGCTGTACGGCAGCGACGACGCGCGGCTGGCGGACGCTGCGCTGGAACTGGCCGACTGCCATGGCCGCGTGCACGTGGTGAGCCCGGCCGTGGCGGCGGTGCACAGCGGCCACGGCAACGTGATGCCGCAGTCGCTGCACGGCGGCCCTGGACGCGCCGGTGGTGGCGAGGAACTGGGCGGCCTGCGGGCGCTGAACTTCTATCACCGCCGCGCTGCGGTGCAGGCCGCGCCGGGCGTGCTGGTGCGCTGGGCGCAAGGCTAGGACCGGCTCGTTCCCGCGAACAGCCGTCCACGACAACAGGAGACAAGCATGAGCAGCACCCCCGAAGACGACAGCCCCGCCGACGTGGCCGCCCCGCCGGCGCGTTTCAACTTCGCGCAACACCTGCTGGCCGTCAACGCCGGCCGGCAGGGCAAGGCCGCCTTCATCGACGACCTGGGC
The DNA here is from genome assembly GCA_001464055.1 of Burkholderiales bacterium Ga0077543. GTDB lineage: Bacteria > Pseudomonadota > Gammaproteobacteria > Burkholderiales > Burkholderiaceae_C > Rubrivivax. The sequence continues at coordinate 108,099 of LNET01000098.1, read as the reverse complement.
ACGCTGAGCTACGGTGAACTGGCCGGGCGCGTGCGCCAGCTCGCCGCCGGCCTGCGCAGCCTGGGCGTCAAGCGCGAAGAACGTGTGCTGCTGCTGATGCAGGACTGCGCCGACTGGCCCGTGGCCTTCCTGGGGGCCATCTATGCGGGCGCGGTGCCCGTGGCCGTGAACACGCTGCTGACGGCCGACGACTACGCCTACATGCTGGAGCATTCGCGCGCGCAGATGGTGATGGTGTCGGGTGCGGTGCTGCCGGCGCTGAAGGCCGCGCTGACGAAGAGCGACCACGAAGTCCAGCGTGTCGTCGTGTCCCGCCCGGTCGCGCCGCTGGACTTCGGCGAACTCGACTTCCAGGCCTTCATCGACGCCCACGCCGCCCTGCCGAAGCCGGCGGCCACCGGTGCTGACGATCCGGCATTCTGGCTGTACTCGTCGGGCTCCACGGGCCGGCCGAAGGGCACCGTGCATTCCCACGCCAACCCCTACTGGACCTGCGAGCTGTACGGCAAGCGCGTGCTCGGCCTGCTGGAGACCGACGTGTGCTTCTCGGCGGCCAAGCTGTTCTTCGCCTACGGCCTGGGCAATGGCTTGACATTCCCCTTGGCGGTGGGCGCCACCGTGGTGCTGATGGCCGAGCGGCCCACGCCCGAGGCCACCTTCAAGCGCCTGCGTGGCGAGGTGGGCGGCGCCAGGCCCACGGTCTTCTTCGGCGCCCCCACCGGGTTCGCCGGCATGCTGGCCCACCCGGCGCTGCCACCGCGCGCGCAGGTCGCGATGCGTCTGGTGTCCTCGGCCGGCGAGGCCCTGCCCGCCGAGATCGGCGAGCGCTGGCTGTCGCATTTCGGCGTGGACATCGTCGACGGCATCGGCAGCACCGAGATGCTCCACATCTTCCTGTCGAACCTGCCTGGCCGCGTGCGTTACGGCACCACCGGCTGGCCTGTGCCCGGCTACCGCATCGAATTGCGCGGCGAAGGCCCGGCACCGGTGGCCGATGGCGAGCCCGCCGACCTTTACATCCAGGGCCCGAGTGCCGCGATGATGTACTGGGGCAACCGCGAGAAGACACGCGAGACCTTCCAGGGCGGCTGGACCAAGAGCGGCGACAAGTACATCCGCAACGCCGATGGCAGTTACACCTATGCCGGCCGCAGCGACGACATGCTGAAGGTCAGCGGCATCTACGTCAGCCCGTTCGAAGTCGAGGCGACGCTGGTGCAGCATCCGGCGGTGCTGGAAGCGGCTGTCATCGGCACGCCCGATGCCGAAGGGCTGACCAAGACCAAGGCTTTCGTCGTGCTGAAGTCCGGCGGCCAGGCCACCGACACCGAACTCAAGGCCTTCGTGAAGGACAAGCTCGCACCCTACAAGTACCCGCGCCTGATCGAGTTCGTCGCCGAGCTGCCGAAAACGGCGACCGGCAAGATCCAGCGCTTCAAGTTGCGGGATCTGGAAAAGCTCAAGCCCTGATGTCGGCCTTCATCGACATCGACTGGGCGGGTCGCCCGGTGCGCATCGAGCATGCCTGGGTGGGCGCTGACGACCCGCGAGCGCCGCTCATCGTCTTCCTGCACGAAGGCCTGGGTTCGCTGGCGATGTGGCGCGACTTTCCAGCGCTCCTGTGCGCCGCTGCGGGCACGCGCGGGCTGGTGTATTCGCGCCCGGGGTATGGCCGCAGCACCCCGCGCGCGCCCGGCGAGTCCTGGGCCCCCGACTTCATGCACCGCCAGGCCCACGAAGTGCTGCCGGCCCTGCTGCGGGCGCTGCGCGTCGACACGCCGCCCTGGCTGTTCGGCCACAGCGACGGCGGATCGATCGCCCTGCTGCATGCGGCCAGCTTTCCCGTGGCCGGAGTCATCGCGATGGCCCCGCACATCCTGGTCGAAGACCTGTCGGTGGCCAGCATCGAACAGGCCCGCATCGCCTACGAGACGACATCGCTGCGCGAGCGCCTGGCGAAGTACCACGATGACCCCGATTCGGCGTTCTGGGGCTGGAACCGCATCTGGCTGCATCCGGACTTTCGAGGCTGGTCGATCGAGCAGGACATCGGCAACATCCGCTGTCCGCTGCTGGCCCTGCAAGGGCTGGACGACGAATACGGCAGCCTCGAACAGATCCGCGGCATCGCCCGCCAAGTGCCCAACACCCGCCTGCTGGAATTGCCAGCCTGCGGCCATTCACCCCACAAAGACCAGCCCCAGGCCGTCATCGACGCGGCGAGGGCTTTCATCCACAACCCCCACGGAGACAGCGCATGAAAACCCGTCGCACGTTCAATTCCTTCGTCGCCCTCGGCGCCATGACGGCCGCTGTGCTGAGCGCTGCCGCACCGGCTGCCCACGCGCAGAACACCGGCAAGGTCAAGGTTGGCCTGATGCTGCCGGCCACGGGCACCTTCGCCGCGCTGGGCACGGCCATCGAAAACGGCTTCCGCCTGCATGTGGCCGAACGCGGCGGCAAGCTGGCGGGCCGTGAGATCGAGTTCGTGCGCGTCGATGACGAAAGCGACCCGGCCAAGGCCACCGACAACGTCAACAAGCTCGTCAAGCGCGACAACGTCGACGTGCTGATCGGCACCGTGCATTCGGGCGTGGCCATGGCCATGGCGCGTGTGGCCAAGGAAACCGGCACCCTGCTGATCGTGCCGAACGCCGGTGCCGACGCGGTGACCGGGCCGATGTGCGCGCCCAACATCTTCCGCAGCAGCTTCAGCAACTGGCAGCCGGGTTACGCGATGGGCGAAGTCATGGCCAAGAAGGGCTACAAGCGCGTCGTCACCATCACCTGGCGCTATGCGGCAGGCGACGAAAGCGTCAAGGGCTTCAAGGAGGCCTTCGAGAAGGGCGGCGGCACGGTCGTGAAGGATCTGGGCCTGCCTTTCCCGAACGTCGAGTTCCAGGCTTTGCTGACCGAGATCGCGGCCACCAAGCCCGACGCCGTCTACACCTTCTTTGCCGGTGGCGGCGCGGTGAAGTTCGTCAAGGACTATGCCGCGGCGGGCCTGCGCAGAAGCATTCCGCTGTACGGCGCCGGTTTCCTGACCGACGGCACCCTGCTGGCCCAGGGCGCCGATGCCGAAGGCCTGTTCACCACGCTGCACTATGCCGACAGCCTGAACACGCCACGCGACAACGCCTTCCGGCTGGCCTACGCCAAGGCCTACAAGCTGCAACCCGACGTCTATGCCGTGCAAGGCTATGACGCTGCGCAGATGCTGGCCGTGGGCATGGAAGCCGTGAAGGGCGACCTGACGAAGAAGGCCGAATTTGCCGCAGCGCTGCAGAAGGCCAGGATCGACAGCCCGCGCGGCCCGTTCAGCCTGAGCAAGTCGCACAACCCGGTGCAGGACATCTACCTGCGCCAGGTGAGCGGCAAGGAAAACAAGGTCGTGGGCATCGCGACCAAGGGCCTGGCCGACCCCGGCCGCGGTTGCAGGATGTGAAGTGGAGCCCCCAAGCTCGCTGGCGCTCGCTACCCCCCGGGGGGGTCGTCCGCCAGCGGCCCGGCAGAGCCGGTTCCGCGGCGGGAACATGGAGCCCCCAAGCTCGCTGGCGCTCGCTACCCCCCGGGGGGGCGTCCGCCAGCGGCCCGGCAGAGCCGGTTCCGCGGCGGGAAGCTTGAATCAACGGCGCTGTGCCTAATGGCTACGACTTGACATGGATCTCGCGACTTTTCTCATTCAGTGCCTGAACGCGCTGCAGTACGGGCTGCTGCTGTTCCTGGTGGCCAGCGGGCTGACGCTGATCTTCGGGATCATGGGCGTCATCAACCTGGCGCACGGCAGCTTCTACATGATCGGGGCCTACATGGCCTTCGCGCTGGCAGAGCCGGTGTCCGCCACCTTCGGTGGCGGCTTCTTCGCCACGCTGCTGGTGGGCACGGTGCTGGCGGTGCTGCTGGGCTACGTGCTGGAGTGGGTCTTCTTCAGCTACCTGTACGACCGCGAACACCTGCAGCAGGTGCTGATGACCTACGGCCTGATCCTGGTGTTCGAGGAACTGCGCAGCATGCTGGTGGGTGACGACGTTCATGGCGTGCAGGCCCCGGCGCTGCTGTCGGGCACCTTGCCGCTGGGCGAGGTGATGACGTATCCGGTGTACCGGCTCTTCGTCAGCGGTGTCTGCCTGCTGCTGGCCGTGGGCATGTGGTTCGTGTTCACCAAGACACGCCTGGGCATGATGATCCGTGCCGGCAGCACCAACCGCGAGATGGTGCAAAGCCTGGGCATCGACATCAAGTTCCTCTACCGCGTGGTGTTTGCCGCCGGCGTGGCGATTGCAGTGTTCGCGGGCATGGTGGCCGCACCCGTGAGCAGCGTCTACCCGGGCATGGGCAATTCGGTGCTGATCATCTGCTTCGTGGTGGTCGTGATCGGTGGCATCGGCTCGATCCGCGGCGCCTTGCTGGCGGCCCTGCTGATCGGTTTCGTCGACACCTTCGGCAAGGTGCTGCTGCCTTCTGCCGCGGGCGTTCTGGTCTATGTACTGATGGCGCTGATCCTGCTGTGGAAGCCCGACGGTCTCTTCAAGGCTTCATGACATGGACAGCAAGAAAGCATTCGTCCTGGCCAGTTTCGCCGTGCTGGCGCTGTTGCCGCTGGCATCCGGCGCCTATGGCATCGACCTGGTCACGAAGATCATGATCTACGCCATCCTGGCGCTGGGCCTGGAACTGCTGGTGGGCACCACCGGTCTCGTGTGCTTCGGGCAGGCGGCCTTCTTCGGCATCGGCGCCTATGCCGTGGTGCTGCTGTCGCCTGAATTCGAGCCGGCCAGCATCCTCTGGCTGCTGCCGGCCTGCGTGGCGGCGGCGGCGCTGTTCGCGCTGGTGGTGGGCGCCCTGTCGCTGCGCACCAAGGGCGTGTACTTCATCATGGTGACGCTGGCCTTTTCGCAGATGGCCTATTACGTGGTGCACGACACCCCGCTGGGCGGCGGCACCGACGGCATCTACCTGAACGCGCGCCCGGCGCTCGGCAGCTGGCTCGACCTGGACGACCCGCTCGTGCTGTACGGCTTCACGCTGGCCTGCCTGGTGGGGGTGTTCTGCGGCCTGGCGCTGCTGCTGCGTTCACCGTTCGGGCGTGCGCTGGCCGGCATCCGCGTGAACGAGCAGCGCATGCGCGCCACCGGCTTTTCCACCTACCCGTACAAGCTGGCTGCCTTCACCGTGTCGGGCGCCATCGCGGGCCTGGCTGGCTTCCTGTTCGCAGCGAAGAATGCCTACGTGAACCCGGAACTGATGTCCTGGCACATGTCGGGCGCGGTGCTGGTGATGATCATCCTGGGCGGCCTGGGCCACCTGCGCGGTGCGCTCATCGGCGCCTTCGCCTATGTGCTGCTGCAGGAATTCTTCAAGAGCGAAGCCGTGTTCGGTGACTTCTCCAAGCATTGGCACCTGGGCCTGGGCCTGACCATCATCGCCAGCGTGGCCTTGCTGCCGCGCGGCCTGGTGGGGCTGCCGGCGCTGTGGCGCGACAGGCTCACCGGCAAGGCCCACCGGCAGGCAGCCGCGGCCGCTGGGGCGACCGGGACCACCGGGGTGAATGGGAGACAAGGATGAGCGCCGATATCCTGCTGCGCGGCCGCGAACTCACTCGCCGCTGGGGCGGGCTGGTGGCAGTCGACCGTGTGTCCATCGAGCTGCAGCGCGGCCAGGTGCATGCCGTCATCGGCACCAATGGCGCGGGCAAGAGCACGCTGATCAACATGCTGTCGGGCGAATTCCCGCCTTCGGCGGGCACGGTCGAACTGCTGGGCCAGGACATCACGCAGTGGCCACAGCCGCAGCGTGCCCGCGCCGGGCTGGGCCGCAGCTACCAGCGCACCACCGTCTACCCCAGCTTCAGCGTGATCGAGAACTGCCGCCTGGCCGCACAGGCGCTGCAGCAGCGCCCCTGGCACTGGTGGCGCGACGCCACGCACTTCGAAGACACCATGGAACTGGCGCGCGAAGCCGCCCGGCGCGCTGGCCTGTCCGACGTGCTGGAGCGGCAGGCCGGGCTGCTGAGCCACGGCCAGAAGCGGCAACTCGAGATCGCGATGTGCCTGGCCACCAAGCCCCAGGTGCTGCTGCTGGACGAACCCCTGGCGGGCATGGGCGCCGAGGAAACTGACCGCATGCTGGCACTGATGGCCGAACTGAAGACGGGCCACGCCATCTTGCTGGTCGAACACGACATGGACGCGGTCTTCCGCATTGCAGACCTGATCACCGTGATGGTCAACGGCGCCGTCATCGCCACCGGCTCGCCCGACAGCGTGCGCAACGACGCCGGCGTGCGCAGCGCCTACCTGGGCGAGGAGCACGCATGAGCTCCACCCAGGAAGTCATCCTCGAAGCCCAGGGCCTGCATGCCTGGTACGGCAGCAGCCATGTGCTGCACGGCGTGGACCTGCGCATCCGCCGCGGCGAAACCCTGGGCCTGCTGGGGCGCAACGGCATGGGCAAGAGCACGCTGATCCGCAGCCTGCTGGGCCATGTGACGCAGCGTGAAGGGCTGATCCACCTGTTCGGGCACGACGTCTCGCGGGACCGACCCTTCGACGTGGCGCGCCGTGGCGTGGCCTACGTGCCCGAAGGTCGCGGCATCTTCCCGAACCTGAGCGTGCGCGAGAACCTGGTGATGGCCGCCCGGCCCGGCCGCGACGGCCGGCGCGAATGGACCTTCGACCGCGTGATGCAGACCTTCCCGCGCCTGGCCGAACGCGTGGGCAACCAGGGCAGTCAGCTCTCGGGGGGTGAACAGCAGATGCTATCGATCGGCCGGGCGCTGATGACGCACCCCGAACTGATCATCCTGGACGAGGCCACCGAAGGCCTGGCGCCGCTGATCGTGGCCGAGATCTGGCGCGTCATCGGCGACATCAAGGCCAGCGGGATCGCCGCGCTCATCGTCGACCGCGACTGGCGCCGGGTACTGGCGCGTGCCGACCAGGCCATCGTGCTGCAGAAGGGGCAGGCGGTGCTGCAGGGTCGGGCCGACGCGGTGGCGGCCTCGGCAGAACTGTCAGGCTACCTCGGGCTCTGAAGCCGTGCAGCCAGGGCCGGCCACGCGGTCCGGCTGGCCGATTCGTCGCCTTTCGCGGCCGCGCTCTGCACGGTCCTGGCCAGCGCTGCACCGGCCTCGTCGCCCAGCAAAGTCAGCACGCCCTGCAGGCTGTGCGTCAGCAGGTGCAGGGCTCGCAGGTCGCCGGCCGCGAGAGCCTGCTGGCCGGCTGACAAATCGTTGACGAAGTGGTCGTGGGCATGCTCGCGGAAGTCGGTGAACAGCGCCAGGTCGCCGCCGAATCGCTCGGCCAGGGACCGCTGTTCGCCGGGGGTCAGTGCCGGCGCCGTCACGCTGGCTGCTGCCAGCGCGTCGTTGACACAGGCTTCCAGGTCGCGCATCGATACTGGCTTGGCGAGCTCGCGCCAGACGTCCAGGCCCACCAGCAGCGCGCGGGTGCTGGCGGTGAGGCCGGCGCTGAACACCGCAAGCCTGGCGTTGCCGCGCAGGTCGGCGTCGGCCACGAGCATGGCCAGCAGTTCATAGCCCGTGACGTCGGGCATCATCAGGTCGGTGATCACCAGCGCCGCTGGCCTCTCGCGCAAGGCCAGGCAGGCATCGGCGACGCTGGCGCAGGCAACGAACTCGATCGGCAGTTCTTCCAGGGCACTGGCCACCAGCCGCCGGATGGCGGGGTCGTCGTCGACCAGCAGCACGCGCGGCAGGCCGCCCGCAGCGCCCGCGCCGGCCTGGGCCGAGCCCGTCGTCACGTCAGGTCCGCGGCGGCCAGCGCTGCGCCCAGCAAGCCCGGCAGTTGCACGGCCAGGTGCGATTTGTGGACCAGGGGCAGGCCGTCGATGGCTTGGGCATAAGGTGCCAGGTCTTCGCCTTGCAGCGAGGTCACGACGATCAGGCGGCTGCGGGCGAAGCTGGCATGCGAGCGCAGGCCGTTGATGAGCATGGCGCCGTCGATACCGGGCAGCAGGATGTCGACCAGCAGCACCTCGGGTTCCAGCTTCCCGGCCATCGCCAGGCCGGCGATGCCGTCGTCGGCGATGTGCAGGTCGACCTGGGGGAAGCGGCTCTTCAGCAGCATCGTCACCAAGGTCTGGAAGTGGCGGGAGTCCTCGATCAGCAGCACCCGCTGGCGCGCCGTGGCAGCCGGTGGATGGGTGGTGCCGGATTGGCGCTGCGCCAGCCATTCGTCGACCGAGGCACGGCTGATGCGGCGATGGCCGCCCGGCGTCTTCCAGGCTCGCAGTTCGCCCCGGTCCACCATCAGCTGGACCGAGCGCACGGCCATGCCCAGGCGTTGGGCAACGTCGACCGTGGAACAGTCGGTGTCGGCGTCGGCAGTCGGGTGCTTGGATTCCATGCGTGTGATTTTGCCGGGTTTCAGTCCGCCACGGCCAGGAGATATCAAAAATATCACTTGATAGATATCAATTCGGGCACACTTTCGCTGTCCGTCCCTGCCGCCAGCCACACCATGCACAAGATCCTTCTCGTCGAAGACCATGCCGACATCCGGCGGTTGATCCGCATGACGCTGGAGTTCGAGCCCGTGGAAATACACGAGACGAGCAATGCCGAAGCCGGTCTGGCCGCGGTGCGCGAATGGCAGCCCGACCTGGTGATGATGGACGTGATGATGCCCGGCCGTCTGAATGGCCTGGACCTGTGCCGGGCCATGCGCGCCGACCCGGCGTTGTGCCAGTTGCCAGTGGTGATGCTGTCGGCCTGTGGCCATGCCAGCGATCGCCAGGCCGGCATGGACGCTGGCGCGACGGCGTACCTGGTCAAGCCTTTCAGCCCGATGCAGCTGCTCGACCTGACGCTGTCGCTCATCGGTCCTTCTCAATGAGAGTTTCGCCTGTCATGGACCTGCACCACCATCCCGCCGCCAGCGCCGCTGGCGGCCATTGCTTCAGCGAAGAGGCCAGCGCCCAGATGGAGCGGCTGGTCGTCGACTTCGGCCGCATGTACCGCGAGCGCAACGAGGCCCTGCGCGAAGTGGCGCAGGCGCATCACGACGCCTTGCTGCGCCTGTCGCGTGCGGCCGAGCTGCGCGACGACGACACCGGCGTGCACATCGTGCGCATGGGTTTCATGGCCTGGGCGCTGGCCCTGCGTCTGGGCCAGCCCGCGCGCTGGGCATTGCAGTTGCGCCAGGCAGCACCCATGCACGACATCGGCAAGATCGGCGTGCCCGACGGCGTGCTGAAGAAGCCCGGCCGGCTGACGCCGGAAGAGCGCCAGGTGATGAACGAACACCCGCGCATCGGTGCCGAGATCCTGGGGCGTTCGCGCATCCCGCTGTTCCAGCTGGCCGCCGAACTCGCGCTGACCCACCATGAACGCTGTGACGGCACGGGCTATCCGGCCGGCCTGGCGGGCCATGCCATCCCGCTGTCGGGCCGCATCGTTGCGGTGGTCGATTTCTTCGACGCCTTGACGATGGACCGCTGCTACCGCCCGGCCTTTCCCGACCCGATGGCCTTGCAGATGCTGGCCGAGGAACGGGGCCGCGCCTTCGACCCGCATGTGGTCGACGTCTTCCTGCTCCACGCGACCTCGATGATTGCCGTGCGCGACCGTGTCAACCGGCTCGGGCTGGGCGTGGACGATCTGTCCGACCCCGAGTCCCTGGGCCTGGGCGAGCTGGGTCGTTCCATTCAGGCGGAGAGCCAGCGATGAGGGCCCGACTGCCTTCCATGTTGCTGGCCGCGGCGCTGCTGGCGCCGCTGCTGCCAGCCGCCCCCGCCCTGGCCGGCCCCGTGCTGGACCGCGTGCGGGCTTCAGGCACGGTGCGCGTGTGCATCTGGCCCGACTACTATGGCGTCAGCCTGCGCAGTCCGCGTACCCAGCAGCTGCTGGGCATCGACATCGACCTGTCCGCCGAGTTCGCGCGCGACCTGAAGCTGCGGCTGGACCATGTCGATTCTTCGTTCAGCACGCTGATCGCCGACCTCGAAGGCGACCGCTGCGACGTGGCCATGTTCGCCATCGGCATGTTGCCGCAGCGCCTGGAGCGGCTGCGCTTCTCGCGGCCTTACATGCAAAGCGACATCTACGCCGTCACCACCAAGGGCAATCGCCTGGTGCAGCGCTGGGAAGACATCGACCAGCCTGGCGTGGCCGTGGCCGTGCAGGCAGGCACCTTCATGGAGCCGGTGATGAGCGCTGCACTGAAGCAGGCGCGGCTGGTGCGCGTGGCCCCGCCAGCCACGCGTGAACGTGAACTGGAAGCCGGCCGCGTCGACGTCTTCATGACCGACTACCCGTATAGCAGGCGCCTGCTGGACAACGCCGAGTGGGCGACCCTGATCTCGCCGCCACAGCCGTTTCACGTGCTGCCGTATGCCTATGCGGTGAAACCTGGCGACGCGCAATGGCTGGCCGAAGTCGACGCCTTCGTCGCCCGCATCCAGCGTGACGGGCGCCTGGAGGCCGCCGCGAAGAAGCATGGCCTGTTGCCGATCGTGCGGCTGAAGTGAACGGCCTGCTGCACCTGCGGCTGGTGTCTCGCGGCACCGTGGTGCTGGCCGGCGTGCTGGCGGCGCTGGTGGTCGGTGCGGCGCTGGTGGCGCTGGTGCTGCTGCAGCGCCAGGCCCATGCCGATCGCATCCACGAACACACGGTGCTGATGGCGCGGGTGTTCGCCGACCAGACCACACGCAGCTTCGATGCCGCCGCACTGGCGCTGGCCACGATTGCCGAGCCGCTGGTGCGCGGCGCTCAACCTGACGCTGGCGAGGTGCGCGCAGCCCTGGCACAGACGCTGGTGAACCTGCCCTTCCTGCGCGGCATCGCCATCCTCGACGGCCAGGGTCATGTGCTGGCCAGTGGCGAAGCGCGTGACGTCGGCCTGGTCGTCGACATCGCACGCCTGGGGCCGATGCCTGCGCCCGGCGCCAAGGTCCTGGGCCCCTTCGTGGGCGTTCGCAGCCTGGCCGACCTGCGCCTGGGCCTGGTGGCCCCGGCGCGTTCCGGTGTCGGTTTCCTGCCCCTGCTGAGCCTGGTGCCGATGCCCGATGGGCGGCGGGTGCTGGTGCTGGCGCAGATCAACGCCGACGCGCTGGCCAATTTCCAGCAGGTGACGCTGGACGACGAGCGCATGGCTTCGGGCCTGCTGGCCTGGAATGGCGCCTTGCTGGCCGCAACGGCCGGCGTCGACCGCGCCCCAGGCGCCTCGGCCGACACGCTGCCGCCGTTCAGCCAGTTTCTGCCAGAACGGGAAAACGGCCGCTGGGTCGGCGCCGGCCTGCGGACCGGCGAGCAGATCGCCGCCTTCCGTGCTTCGCGTCGCTGGCCCGTGGTGGTGACGGTGGAGTTCGATGCAGCCGCAGAACGGGCGCAGTGGTGGTCCGACAGCCGTGGCGCCATCGGGCTGGGCTTGGGCGTGCTGGTGTTCATCGGCGTGATGACCTCGCTGGCGGCCATGAGCGTGCTCGCGCGCGACCTGGCGCAGGCCGCGGTCGCCAGGCGCGAGCATGAAATGGCGGTCACCTTGCAGGGCCTGCAGGAACTGGTGTTCCGCTGCGACCGGCAGGGTGTGTTGAGCTTCGTCAACCCGGCCTGGGTGCGGCTGACGGGCGTACCCGCCGAAGCCTGGCTGGGCCGTTCCCTGGCCAACTGCCTGCCCGCAGGCCGTCGCCACACCGTCAAGGACCTGTTCAGGCCCGGCGACGAAGTGCGCCGCAGCTTGATCATCCTGGCCGACACCGAAGGTGCGGAGAGGCTGTTCGAATGCACTGTCATGCCTCTGGCCGACGAGCGCGGCGACTTCGTCGGCAGTGCCGTTGACGTCACTGAACGCACCGCGGCGCGGCGGCGCATGAAGGCGCAACTTGCCTTCACCGAGATGCTGCTGGAAAGCAGCCCCTTGCCGATGTCGGTGATGAGCCGGGAGCGCCGCTACCGCATCGTCAACCGCGCCTGGGAAAGCTTCACCGGCCGTGATCGCAGCGAAGTGCTGGGGCGCGAGGTCGGCATGCACATGGCCGAGTCCGAAAGGGCGGTGCACGTGGCCGCGGACGAACGCGTCTACAGCACCGGCGAGCCGGTGCGCTACGACGCCCGCGTGGCCCATGCCGACGGCAGCATGCGTGACGTGGTGATCGAAAAGCGCGCCTTGCCGCCGGAGGGCGGCGAGGGCGGCGCCCGGGGCGAGGCGGCCGGCATCCTGGCGGTGGTGATCGACGTCACCGAATATCGCGCGGCCGAACGCGCCACGCGCGAGGCCCGTGACGCCGCCGAGGAAGCCTCGCGCGCGAAGTCGGAGTTCATCGCCAACATCAGCCACGAACTGCGCACACCGCTGCAGTCGATCATGGGATTTTCCGAACTGGGCCAGCGCCGCGCCCGGGACCAGCCCCGGCTGGGGGCGATGTTCGACGACATCCACGCCTCTGGCCAGCGCATGCTGGCACTGGTGAACGACCTGCTGGACGTGGCGCGCATCGAGAGCAGCGTCGGTACCATCCATCTCGAACGCGCCGACCTGCGCCAGCCGGTGCGCGAGGTGCTGCGCGAACTGCTGCCACTGGCGGCGCAGCGCCACATCACGCTGGACGACGGCCTGGCCGAACAGCCGATGCCCGCCCGCATCGACCCTTTGCGTTTTCAGCAGGTGGTTCGCAACGTCGTGGCCAATGCCATCCGCTTCTCGCCTGAAGGCGGCAAGGTCGAGATCAGCGGCGAGCTCACCGAAACCGGCGACTGGCGCCTGAGCGTGGCCGACCGCGGCCCTGGCATCCCCGACGCCGAACTCGAGCGCATCTTCGAGGCCTTCGTGCAGAGCTCGCTCACGAAGGACGGCTCGGGTGGCACCGGCCTGGGCCTGGCCATCTGCCGCACCATCATGCAGGCCCACGGCGGCCACATCAGTGCCCGCAACCGCGAAGGCGGGGGCTCGGTGTTCGAGATCGTGCTGGCGGCGCGCGGCAGCGGCGAGACGCTGCCCGCTGCGCTCTAGGGCTCAAGCGGGATACAGCCCGCGCATCTGCCCGAACAAGCGTGTCAGGCCCAGCAGCGCGTCGATCGTCGGCGTGGGCTGGCCCAGGCGCTGGCCGATTTCGCGCACCGCCGACACCAGCGCGTCCAGTTCGATGGGCCGCCCCGCTTCCACGTCTTGCAGCATCGAGGTCTTGAAGGCGCCCAGCCGGGCGGTGATGGCGTGGCGTTCCTCGGGGCTTTGCGCGATCGGGCAGCCGATCAGCGCGCCGATGGCTGCGGCCTCGGCCATGGCTGCAGAGTTGAAGGCCCGTACCAGCGGATCGGCCAGCACCCGGTCGGCCGTGGCCCCGGTGATGGCCGAGACCGGGTTCATGGTCATGTTGCCCCAGAGCTTGAACCAGATGTCGCGGCGGACATCGGCCGACAGCGTGGCTTCGAAGCCGGCTTCGGCCAGCAGCGCCACCACGGCCTGCGCACGTGGGCTCTCGCCGCCGAAGCATTCACCGACGATCAGTCCGCGGCCCATGCGGTGCTGCACCAGGCCCGGCGCGGCAGTGGCGGCACTGGCGTGCACCACGCAACCAAGCACCTGCGCCGTGGGCAGAGCGCGCGCGATCTTGCCTTCGGGATCGACGCTGGCCAGCGGCGCCCCGTTCAGGCCCGGATGGCGTTCGCAGAACCACCAGGGCACACCGTTCATGGCTGGCAGCAGCAGGGTCCGGGGGCCAAGCAGGGGCGCAAGCTGCGGCGCCAGTTCGGCCAGCGCCGGGGCCTTCACGGCAAGAACCACCAGGTCTTGCACGCCCAGTTCGGCGGCGTTGCCGGCCGCGGTGGCGGGGGTCTGCAGCAGGCCTTCGGCCGTCTGCAGCCTCCAGCCCTGCTGGCGCAGGGCTTGCAAAGTGGCGCCACGCGCCAGCGCGCTGACATGGGCGCGCCCCGCCAGGGCGAGCCGGGTTCCGATGAGGCCGCCGATGGCCCCTGCGCCAACGATGCAGGTTTTCATCCCTGCATTACAGCCGATTCACTGCAATGCCAGCCAGACCTCGTTGCGGCGCATGAACCAGGGGGTCATCGGCCCGTTGTAGCGCGACAGCACCGGTTCGCCTGACCAGGTCAGGCCTGCAGTCTGCAGCGCGGCCCGCAGCTTGGCGGCGTGTTCGTCCTGGTTGGCCTGGGTCCACAGCCCGCTGTAGCGGATGGCGGCCAGGCGCACCGGTGCCACCTCACGCAGGCGGATCCGGCTGTCCAGCGGCTCCGGTGCCGCGGCCAGGCTCACCGACGCAGGCAGCACGAACTGCACGACGAAACCGGCCTCGCCCGTGGGCGCTGCGGTCTGGGTCACGGGTGCTGTCATGGCCATGCGTTGCGGCTCTGCCGGGGCCTGGGTCACGGGCGCGGTCATTGCCATCTTCCGCTCGCCCTTGTTCTTGCCGAAGATGTAGCCTGCCAAGATGGGGAAGGCCTGGCTGCCGGCTTCGCTGGCCGGCCCCGGCACCGTCACTTCGGCCACCACATAGGCCTTGTAGTCGCGCACTTCCACCGCTTCGCCAAGTTGCTTGACGACGGTGTAGGACGGCTCCTCGATGGCACTGGCTGCCACCGGTATTGCCAGGATGGCCGCTGCCAGCAGGGCCCTGCGCCGGGTCACGCCGCGTCCAGCAGACGGCCCTTCAGTGCGCCGTACTCGGCGTCGTTGAGCATGCCGCGTTCGTGCAGCGTGGCGGCTTCGCGCAGCAGCACCAGGTTCTCGGCCATGCCCTGGTGCGGGGTGGACATCAGGTGCAATCGCGACCAGGACACCCAGGTCGCGACGTCGGCTGCGTCTTCCGGTGCCACCACGGTGGCTTCGGCCGCCGGTGCACTGCCTGCCGGGAGGCTGCGTCCCAGCGCGGCGACGAACGCACGCGACAAGCCGGCGTGGGCCGCAAACAGCGACAGGCGCTGGTCGGCGGTGTGGATGGCCAGTGTGTTGCCGTAACGCCCGGCTTGCAGCGTGACACGCTGCACGGCGCCCAGGGGCAGGGTGTTGACGCCCTTGCGGCGGCCGTCCTGCAGCATCAACAGGCGCTGCTCCGTCAGCACCCACAGGCCGCCGCCCGCACCGACAACCCGCCCACGCACGAAGCTGCCCAGGTGTTCGTCGGGCTGGAGCGCGGCGCGCACCCGCGACAGCTCGGCTTCGCCCAGCGGACCACCCGCTTCGGGATTCATACCTTCGATCAGGATTTCGAACTGCTGGAACATGGCGTTGGGCCTTTGGGGGTTGCGGCAAAGCCGCGCATTGTGGCGAGCCTGCGAGTCCGGGTGGCGCTGGGGGTCTTTGGCCGTCGCACGATCCCCGGGGTCAGGGCGGAGCCGACGGCTGGGGCAGGGCCGTCAGCAGCGGCCGCAGCTGCGCCAGCCGCTGGCTCAGGTCACCATTCACCAGTACGCAGGGAAGGTCGTATCGCTGCAGCAGCTCCAGGGTCAAGGCATGTTGTTCGGCACGAAACCGGTCGTCGCGCCGGGCGCCGTCCTGAACGAAGCCAAAGTCGGGTGCGCACAGCAGCCTCAGGTCGTAGTGGCGTCGCGCCAGTGTGTGCAGCGCTTCTGGCGCACTGCCGTGGTCCAGCAGGGCATAGACCAGGGTCGTCAGCGGCGAGGTGTCGCAGACCAGCCAGCCGCGGGCCCGGCTGAGCGCCGCGTCTTCACGCGCCACCTGCTCCTGGCCCACGTGCAGCAACTCGTCCAGCGAAAACGTGCCGCCGATCTCCAGCCAGCGCTCGCGGCCGTATTCGGCCACCCAGACGGTGTCCAGTTCGTCTGCCAGGGCCTGCGCCAGCGTCGTCTTGCCGGCCGATTCGCCCCCCAGCAGGCACAGGCGGCGCGCGGGTGGTGCCGCGCCAGGCGGCACGGGCGAGGGGCTGGCTTTCGGCAGCGCGGTGGTGATCATGGGTTGGCGAGCCTACAGCAGGCTGGCGCGCGGTGTAGCCTGCAGCCCCGTCCAACCAACCAAAAGGTCGCTCATGTCGAACCCACCAGCCTACGAACTGTTTGCCTTCTGGCGCACCTCGGCCACCTACCGTGTGCGGGTGGCCTTGAACCTGAAGGGCCTGAAGGCGCACGAGCGCATCGTCAACCTGGACGCCGGCGAACAGCGCAGCCCGGAATTCCTGGCCATCAACCCGCTCGCGGCGATTCCTGCATTGATCGAGCCTGGGCAGCCACCGCTGACGCAGTCGCTGGCGATCCTGGAGTTCCTGGACGAGCAGCATCCCCAGCCGCCGCTGCTGCCGGCCGACGCCCACGGTCGGGCGCGTGTGCGCTCGATCGCCTTGATGCTTGCCGCGGACACCCACCCGCTGATCACACCCCGGGTGCGTCGCTATCTCAGCACCAGCGGCGGCTTCGACGACGCCGCCTGGCGAGCCTGGCAGCAGCAGTGGTTCGGCACCGGGCTGAAGGCGGTGGAGCAGCGCCTGGCCGGCGACCCGGCCACGGGCACCTTCTGCCATGGTGACCAGGTGACGCTGGCCGACGTCACCCTGGCGAGCATCGCCGCCGTGATGAAGGTCTTCAAGATCGAGGTCGATGGCACGCCCACCGTCGACGCCATCGTCGCGCGCTGCAACGCGATGGATGCCTTTGCCCAGGCCGCACCCGCCAGGCAGGTGGGCGCGCCGGCCTGAGGCCGCAAAGCTCTGAACCCTGGCGGCCGCAGCCCGCCGGGCGTGCAGTCTGCACGGGCGGCAACGACATCCTGCGGTTCAGTTCGGCAGCAGCGGGCCGAAACAGCATGGGCAGGCGATCCCGGCCTGGTCAACCGTCGCTGCCCGCCTTCCCCACCCGATGCCACCGAAACGATTGCCCGAGACCACTGCCGCCGTGCCGCGGGGCGGTGTCAACCTGAAGCGTCTGTCGGGGGCCTTCCTGGGCGTGGTGGCCTTGTTGCTGGTGCTCAATACGGTCGGCCTGTGGGTCATTCGCGGGGCCCAGGAACGCATCGAGCAGGCGGCGGCGCGGTCCGAGGCGGCCCATGCCGAAGTCGACGAACTGGTCCAGGGCACCGAACTGCTGGCTTCGCTGGTGCAGAGCTACACCACCACTGCGCGCACCCGCTACCTCGACATCTATTACGAGATCCTGGGTGTCTGGCAGGGGGAAAAGCCGCCACCCGTGGCCAACGGCCAGGCCGCCTTCTGGCGCGCACGCATTGGCGGCCGCGTGCTGCCCACCGAAGAAAAGCTGCTGCCGAGATCGACGCTGGACCGTTTGCGCCAGCAGGACTTCACGGCGCCGGAGCTGACCGCCGCCCAGGCCGTGCTCGACGCGTCCAGGGCACTGCAGGGCATCGAAAGAGTGGCCTTCGCCGCGACCCAGGGCCTCTACGACCGCCAGACCGGCCAGATCGTCGACGACGGCGTGCCCGACCGTGCATTCGCCATCGAGCTGGTGCATTCGGCCGAATACGAAACCTTGCGTGCCGACCTGGTGCAGGCCGTAGGCCGGCTGGGCGATTCCGTCGAGACCCGCACCGCCCAGGACAAGCAGGCAGCCCGCGACGGCCTCAGCGCCGCCGTCGCAGCCACCCTGCTGGCCAACCTGCTGGTCGTGCCCCTGGTGGGCCTGGCGGTGGTGGGCATGCGCCGTCGCGTGCTGCAGCCGCTGGCCGATCTGGTCGATGTCGCCGGCCACTATGCCGCAGGGCGCTACGAGATGCGCAGCGAGGCCCGGCCCGGCCAGGTGGCCGAACTCGGCGCCCTGTCGCAGACGCTGGCGCAGATGGCCCGGGCCATCACCGAAGACCTGCACCGGCGCGACGCCGCCCAGGCCGAGGTCGCCCAGGCCCGCGACCAGGCCGAAGCCGCCGCCCGCGCCAAGACCGCGTTCCTGGCCAACATGAGCCACGAGATCCGTACGCCCATGAACGCCATCATGGGCATGACCCAGCTTGCGCTGGCGACCGAGCTGCAGCCCGTGCAGCGCAACTACCTGGACAAGTCGCTGGCAGCGTCACAGCACCTGCTGCAGCTCATCAACGACATCCTCGACTTCAGCAAGATCGAAGCCGGGGGCATGACGCTGGAGGCCGCCGCCTTCCGCGTCGAGGACCTGGCAGCGCGTTCGCTGGGCCTGGTGCGGCAGCGCGCACAGGAAAAGGGCCTGGAGCTGCTGTGCCGCTTCGACGACGCCAGCCTGCTGGGCCACCGCGCATTGCTGCGAGGCGACGCGCTGCGCCTGCAGCAGGTGCTGGTCAACCTGCTGGGCAATGCCGTCAAGTTCACCGAGGCCGGGCACGTGGTGCTCGGCCTGGGGCTGGAAGCGGCTGCGCCGGCCGGTGATGCGCAGGTCGAGAGCGTGACGCTGGTGCTGACGGTTCGCGACAGCGGCATCGGCATGACGGCCGAGGAGCGCACCCAGCTGTTCCGCGAGTTCAGCCAGGCTGACGCCTCGATCACGCGCCGCTATGGCGGCACCGGCCTGGGCCTGGCCATCTGCCAGCGGCTGGTCGGCCTGATGGGCGGCCGCATCGACGTCGACAGCACCCCCGGCTCTGGTTCCTGCTTCTCAGTGCGCGTGCCACTGCCCGTGGAACCCGACGCGCAGACGGCCGCCGACCCGCAACTGGGCGCACTCCAGGTGCTTGTCGTCGACGACCGCCCCGACACCCTGGCCACCGTGATGGCCTTGCTGCAGAGCATGGGCATGGGTGCCGGTGCCGGGCGCACGACCGGCGTGGCCGACGGCCAGCAGGCCTGGGCGGCGCTCGAAGCTGCAGCGGCTGCGGGCCGGCCTTACGACCTGGTGCTGCTGGACTGGGTGCTGCCCGACACCGATGGCGGCCAGCTGCTGGCTCGCATGCACCAGCGCTGGCCGGCGCAGCGCGTACTGATGATGACGGCCTACGGTGCACCCGAACTCGCGCAGGCTGCCGCTGCCTGCGGAGCGCTGCTCGTCGACAAGCCCCTGATGCCCCAGGACCTGCGGCGCGCGATGCGCCCGCCCGACCTGACGCGTGTCTCGCCAGCGCCACGCCCTGCGCTGGCGCGGCGGCCGCTGCAGGGGCTGCGCGTGCTGCTGGTGGAGGACAACGCGCTCAACCACGAGGTTGCACGCGACCTGCTGCAGGCCCAGGGCGTGCTGGTCACCTGGGCCCAGCACGGCCTGCTCGCCTGCGAGCGGCTGCAGGCCGATGGCCCGCAGGCCTACGACCTGGTCCTGATGGACCTGCAGATGCCGGTGATGGACGGCAACGAGGCCGTGCAGCGCTTGCGCAGCGACCCGCGCTTCGACACGCTGTCGATCCTGGCGATGACGGCCAATGCCATGCCAGGCGAGCGTGAACGCTGCCTGGGCCTGGGCATGCAGGGCTACATCACCAAGCCTTTCGACCCGCAGTCCCTGTTCGACGAGGTGGCCCGCTGGGCCCGGCCGCGCACGCTGCCCGCAGATGCCGGGCGCGCACCTGCGCCTGCGGCTGATTTCGGCGACCTGCCCGCCGTCGAAGGCCTGGACCGCGCCCGGCTGCTCGCGCACTGCGGGGGCAATGCCGCACTGGCCCGCCGCCTGCTGCGCGGCATGGCCGAGGAATATGCAGACGGCGTGGACAGCTGGGGCCGCTGGATCGAGATCGATGACTGGGACCGCCTGGCCCGCGCCGCCCACACCCTGCAAGGTCTGGCGGGCACGCTGGCGCACGACCCGCTACGGAAATCGGCGCAGGCGGTGGAACACGCCGCGCAGGCCCGTGACGCTGCTGCCGCGCGAACCCTGCTGCCGCCGCTGGAGCAGCAGCTGTCGGCCTTGCTGGTGGCCTTGTCGGCCGTGCGCGAGCGCATTGCCGACTCTCCAAGCGCCATGCCCCCGCTGGCGGCAGCCGGGCCAGGCACCCAGGCGAAGGTGTCAGTCGCTGCGCAAGGCGGCGAGGGACCGGAGCTGTCCGAGCTGGCCGAACTGCTGGCCGACAGCGACAGCCGTGCGCTGGATTGGTGGCAGAAGCACGAATCCGGCCTGCGCGGCCAGCTGGACCCGGTGGCCTGGCGCGGCCTGTCGCGCGCGCTCGGCCGCTTCGATTTCGACGCGGCACTGAACATCTGCCATCGCCTGGCCAAGGGTGACAGCCTGGCCCAGTGGCCGGTCAGCACCACCGACGCGAGCCTGTCATGAACATGAGTGATGCAAGTGGTGTGCTCGGCACCCGTGAAGGCGGGGGCCGCGCCACCATCCTGGTGGTGGACGACACACCGGCCAACCTGATGCTGCTGTCCAGCCTGCTGGCCCCGAGCTACCGAGTGCAACTGGCGCCATCCGGGGCCAAGGCGCTGGAGCTGGCGCGCCGCCAGAGTCCCGACCTCATCGTGCTCGACATCATGATGCCCGACCTGGATGGCTACGAAGTCTGCCGCCGTCTCAAGGCCGATGCGAGCACCAGGCACATCCCGGTTCTGTTCCTCAGCGCGCTGAACCAGGCCGAGGACGAGACCCGCGGTTTCCAGTGTGGCGCCGCCGACTTCATCCACAAGCCCTTCAACCCCACCACGGTGCTGGCGCGGGTGGCCACGCAGCTTCAGGCCAAGAGCTGGCGCGACGCGCTGAACCAGCACAACCACCGGCTGCAGACCGAGCTGCAGGCCCGCCTGGCCGAAGTCGACCAGCTGCGCGACGCCACGCTGCACGTGATGGTGTCCTTTGCCGAGTTCCGCGACGAGGAGACCGGCCACCATGTGCGCCGCACCCAGGAGTACGTTCGCACGCTGGCGCACTGGCTGACGCAGCAGCCCGGCAGCGGCGTGCGGCTCAGCGACTCGGACATCGACCACATGGCCAAGTCGGCACCCCTGCACGACATCGGCAAGGTCGCCATTCCCGACAACATCCTGCTCAAGCCCGGCCGCCTCACGCCCGAGGAGATGGTGGTGATGCGCACCCACTCGATGAAAGGCTGGGAGATGTTGCGCCGCGCCGCCGAACGAATGGGTCACCAAGGCAGCCTTTTTCTGCACTACGGCATGGAGATCGCGCGGCACCATCACGAACGCTGGGACGGCGCCGGCTACCCCGACGCGCTGGCTGGCAACGCCATTCCTCTGTCGGCCCGACTGATGGCGGTTGCCGACGTCTACGACGCCCTGATCAGCCGCCGCCCCTACAAGGAAGCCATGAGCCACGAAGCTGCACGAGCCTACATCGAAGCCCACAGCGGAACCCATTTCGACCCCCAGATCGTGGCCGGCCTGGTGGCCATGCATGACGAGCTGCAGCGCATCGCACGCGAATGGAGCGACGACGACGTGGCGGCCTCGGCCGAACAGGGGGCTGCATGATGCGCCGCACCCTGGCCCTGGCACTGGTCGCCCTGCTCGGGCAGGCCCTGCCGTCTGCCGCGGCCGTGGACTACTCCTTGTCCGGCTTTGCCACGCTGGGCTGGACGCGCAGCACCGGGCTGGAGGGCGGCCGCTACCTGCGCTTCAGCGACGACAGCGGCAGCCTGAAGACCGACAGCCGCCTGGCCGGGCAGCTGGACCTGCGCTTCACCCCGGCCTGGTCGGCAACGCTGCAGCTGAAGCTGGCCCCCGCTGCCGACACAGACCAAGGCACCGCGCTGACCGCCGCCTGGGCTTTCGTGGGCTGGCGCCCGGCCAACGACTGGCTGCTGCGCGCAGGGCGCATGCGCGTGCCCTTGTACCTGCACTCGGAGTCGCTCGACGTGGGCGTGGCCTACGACCTGGCACGCCTGCCCGTGGAGATGTATTCGGTGGTGCCGTCCAACGAGTTCGACGGTCTTTCCGTGGCCTACACGATGCCGCTGCGCCTGTTCGGCGGCAGCGAGCTCAGCCTGGACGGCTATGGTGGCCGCATCAGCACCACGGCGCGCCTGTGGAACCGCGACGGCGCACCGCTGCGGCTGGCCGCAGGAGCCAACTTCCGCGACATCGATATCCAGCTGGCTGGGGCCGTGCTGAGCCTGCGCAATGCCGACACCACCCTGCGCCTGAGCATCAACGATGCCCGGGCGAAGCCGCTCGACGGCGCCCTGCTGCCGGTGAGCGTGCCCTTCGTCCAGATTGCACCGGGTCTGGGTTACTTCCGCGTCGACGAGGCCCTGCCGGGCCCGCCGATCGAGTCGGTCGACCGGCTGCGCAACATCATCACCACCGTCGGCGTCGACCACCAGTTCAGCGGCGGCTGGCGCGTCACGGCCGAGGTGGCGCGCAACCGCCAGCTTCGCACCAATGTCGGCGCCAACACCACGGGCGGCTATGCCGCGCTGTCACGCGAGATCGGGGCTTTCACGCCTTATGTCAGCTACGGCCGGCTGCGCACGCACAACCCGCAGATGGACATGTACCGCAGCCTCGTGGCGGTGCAGCTGCCCGCCTTCATTCCCGGTGCGGCACAGATCAACGCCTCGCAACGCGTCTTCGCCGAGTCGATCTACGCCGCCCAGCAGCAGACCTGGGCACTGGGCCTGGCCTGGGGTGCGCCCTGGGGCGGCAAGCTGAAGCTGGAATGGGCGCACACGCGGGTGGACGAAGTCTCGCGCCTGCTCGACACCCCGCCCGGGCACCATGGGTTGCGGGACAAGGGCTTCAGCACGACGACCGTCAACTACAACCTGGCTTTCTGAAAGGAGGGATGAGATGCAACGACGTTCATTCCTCCTGGCCGCCACCGCGGCCCTTTCCACCGGCAGGCTGTTGGCGCAGGCAGAGAGCGGCATCGTGGTCGTGGGCCATGCTGCGCTGCCGCGCATCGAGGCGGCCCTGGTGCAGCGCCTTTACACCGGTCGCGCCATCGAAGCCGGTGGCCAGCTGGCCACGGTGCTGAACCTGCGCAGCGGCCATCCCCTGCGTCAGCGCTTCCTGGCCGCCTACCTGCAGACCGACGAAGAGCGCTACCGCGCCTACTGGACGGTGCGCCGCCACGTCGGCAAGGGCGCGCCTCCGCGCGAGGTGGACGGGGTTACGGAAATGCTCGACCTGGTGGTGCGCACTCCCGGCGCGATGGGCTATGTCGACCTGAGGGACGTGCCTGCGGGCACCAACATCATCTGCCGCATCTGAAGCCCCGCGCGGGGTACTGGTGTGGCCCGGCTATCCTTGAAGCATGGATGGCAACGACGGCGGGAACGGGGCGACGGGCGCGCTGCAGGGCTTGCGGGTGATCGAACTGGCGGCCATCGGCCCGGTCCCGCTGGCCGGCATGCTGCTGGCCGACCACGGGGCCGATGTCGTGCGGGTCGACAGGCTGAGCGACAGCGGCCTGGGCCTGGGCTTGTTGCCCCGCTTCGACGTGCATGCACGCGGCAGGCGCTCGCTGGCGCTGGACCTGAAGGCCCCGTCCGGGCGCGTGGCTCTGTTGCGGCTGCTGGCTTCGGCCGACGTGCTGCTCGAAGGCTTTCGCCCGGGCGTTCTGGAGAACCTGGGCCTCGTGCCCGACGAACTGCTGGCCCGCAACCCGCGCCTGGTCATCGGCCGCATGACCGGCTATGGCCAGCAAGGCCCGTTGGCCCAGGCCGCCGGCCACGATCTGAACTACATCGCCCTGACTGGCTTGCTCGACGCCATCGGCCCTGCAGACGGCGTTCCGGTGCCCCCGTTGAACCTGGTGGGCGACTATGGCGGTGGGGCATTGTTCCTGGCCTTCGGCGTCATGGCAGCGCTGTTCGAACGCCAGCGCTCTGGCCGAGGTCAGGTGGTCGACGCCGCGATGGTCGATGGCGTGGCGGTGATGGCGGGGCTGTTCCAGGGTCTGCAGGCGGCGGGCAACTGGCGCGGCGAACGCGCAGCCAACCTGCTGGATGGCGGCGCGCCCTTTTATGCCTGCTACGAGACCGCCGACGGCAGGCATCTGGCCGTGGCCGCACTGGAACCCAAGTTCTTTGCCGAACTGGGCCGGCACATCGGTCTGGACCCGGCTTTCCTCGCCGCCCAGCACGACCGCGGCCGCTGGCCGGCCATGCGCGCTGCGCTGACGGCGATCTTTCTCACGCGAACGCGTGACGACTGGTGCCGCCTGCTCGCAGGCACCGACGCCTGCGTGGCGCCTGTGCTGAGCCTGGAAGAAGCCCCGCAGCATGCCCACGCCCAGGCGCGCCGCGCCTACACCCACCCCGACGGCGTGGCCCAGCCCGCACCTGCACCGCGTTTCAGCCGCAGCCGGCCGCAGGCGCCGCGGGCGGCGCCGCAACCCGGTGCCCATACCCACGACATCCTGAAGGAAGCCGGCATGAGCCCAGCCGAGATCGAAGACCTGGTCGCCACCGGAGTGGCGCGTTGAGCGCGCCCTGGCAGGTGCCTGCCGGCGCGCGGCCGGCGGCGTCCATCCTGTTCCTGCGCGAGCCGGCCGACGGCAGCGCCGGCCTGGAAGTGCTGATGCTGGTGCGCGCCGAAAGCGGTGCCGGCGACCTGCGCAGTGGCGCGGCCGTCTTCCCCGGCGGCGTGCTCGACGCGCGCGACCGGGATGCCCACGCCTGGTGCCTGGGGCTGGACGACGCCACGCTCTGCCGTCGCTGCAACCTGGCCGAAGGCGCGCTGGACTACGCCGTGGCGGCGCTGCGCGAAAGTTTCGAGGAGGTGGGTCTGTTGCGCGCCTGCGCCGCCGACGGCAGTGCCCTGGACCTGGCGCCCGGCAGCGCCCTGCACAGTGCGCTGCAGCCCTGGCGCCAGCGCTTGCACGCGGGCGAAGCCGGCATCGCCGAGCTATGCGCCGCTTTCGACCTGCGCCTGGACCTGCGCGCGCTGGCCTACACCGCGCACTGGCTCACGCCGCCGGGCCTGCCCAAGCGCTGGGACACCCGTTTTTTCGCCGTGCCGGCCCCGGCTGGCCAGCAGGCCGTGGCCGACGGCAGCGAGGCCCAGTCGCTGCTGTGGACAACACCCCAGGCCGCTCTCGGCGGGGCGCAGGACGTGCTGCCTTTTGCCGTCAACGCCGGCCCGGGCGGCGGGCTCAAGCTGCTGCCGGCGATGCGTTCGATGTTGAAGGAGCTGGCCGGTTTTCCCAGCGCCGGCGCCGCGCTGCAGGCTTTCGCCGACCGGGCGCAGGTGTCGCTGACCATGCCGCGGCGCGGCACCAGCCGGGCTGGTGCGCGCATCGTGCTGCCGTCGGAGCTGTCCTACGCCGAGATTGCCCGGCTCGACCCCGAAGGCCGCGGCGACGTGTCGTGCGAACTGCTGCCCGGGCGCGCCGTTCGGCTCTCGGCCCATGTCTGGCGCGTCACTGCGCCGAATCCCGGCGTGATGACCGGGCCGGGTACCAACAGCTATCTGGTGGGTGCGGGCGCAGACTGGACCGTCATCGACCCCGGCCCGGTCGATGCCGACCACCAGCAGGCACTGGTCGACGCCGCGGCCCAGGCCGGCGGGCGCATCACCCGCATCCTGGTCACCCACACCCACCGCGACCATTCGCCTGGCGCGATGCCGCTGGCGGCGGCCACGGGCGCGCCGGTCTGGGGCCGCCTGGCGGCTCATGCCGAATGGCAGGACGCCAGCTTCCTGCCCGTGCACCAGCCTTCGCACGGCGACATCATCGAGCCCGCCCCGGGCCTGCGGCTGCGCGTGCTGCACACGCCAGGCCATGCGTCGAACCACCTGTGCTTCCTGCTTGAGCACGAAAAGCTGTTGTTCACCGGCGACCAGGTGATGCAGGGCAGCACCGTGGTCATCAACCCGCCCGATGGCGACATGGCCGTGTACCTGCAGTCCTTGAACGAGCTGCTGGCCGAAGACCTGGACTGGCTGGCCCCGGGGCACGGCTTCCTCGTCGAGCGGCCGCGCGAGGTGCTGCGCCGGCTGATCGCCCACCGGCTGCAGCGTGAAGCGAAGGTGCTGGCTGCGGTCCAGGCGCACGGCCCGCTCGCGCTGGACGCGCTGGTTGCCAGGGTCTACGACGACGTGCCCGCCGGCCTGCACGGCGTGGCCAGGCGGTCGCTGCTGGCCCACTTGCTGAAGCTGCAGGGCGAAGGGCGGGTTGGCGCCGCGCCCGAGCGGAATCAGCCGCGGTCGGATGCCGGCGGTGCGGGCCAGGGCGGGGGCGGCGAGGCCAGCCTCTGGACGGCTTCGGCCTGAGGCCGCCAGGCGCCGTCCACCAGCAGTTCGTGGGGGCCGAACTGGGCCTTGTAGGCCATCTTCGGGCTGTTGGCGATCCAGTAACCCAGATACAGGTGCGGCAGCATCAGCTGGCGTGTCTGCTCCACCTGCCACATCACGCTGTAGGTGCCGTAGCTGCTGGCGGGTTCGGGTTCGTAGTAGGTGTAGACGGCTGAAATGCCGTCGTTCAGCACGTCGACGATCGCGACCATCTTCAGCGCCCCGGGTTCGCCGTCGGGCCTGGACGGTTCGCGGAACTCGACCAGTCGTGAATTGACGCGGCTTTGCAGCAGGAACTGGGTGTACTGGTCGACGCTGTCGTTGTCCATGCCGCCGCCGCTGTGGCGGCCGCTCTGGTAGCGCAGGTAGAGCTGGTAGTGCTCGGGCACGAAGCACAGGCGCAGCACGCGCGTGACGAGGTGGCCGTGGTCGCGCACCGAGCGGCGCTGGCTGCGGGTGGGCCGGAAGCCGGCCACCGGCACGCGCAAGGGCACGCACGCGCGGCAGCCGTCGCAATAAGGCCGGTAGGTGAACATGCCGCTGCGGCGGAAGCCTGCAGCGACCAGGCCCGAATAGGCGTCGGCGTGGATCAGATGGCTGGGCGTGGCCACCTGCGAGCGCGCCTGCCGCTCGGGCAGGTAGCTGCAGGGGTAGGGCGCCGTCGCATAGAACTGCAGCGACGAAAGTGGAAGTTCTTTGGGGTGGGTCACGCCGGGGCAGGGTGGAGCAGGTCGTGGGCCAGCAAATCCCACATCGGTTCATCATAGGTCCAATCGGCCGGCTTCATGGCCTGCGTGGCATCGGCCACCTGGACCAGGAACTCGCTGCGTGCAATCTCGCCGGCCCCCAGCGAGGCGAGATGGCGGGTGTTCTGCTGGCAGTCGATGAGAGTCACGCCGCGGGCGCGGCAGGCCGCGACGAAGCCGGCCATCGCGATCTTGCTGGCGTCGGTGCGGTGGGCGAACATGCTCTCGCCGAAGCACATGCGGCCGATGTTGACGAAATAGAGCCCGCCCACCAGCTGCCCGTCGACCCAGGTCTCGGCGCTGTGGACTTTGCCCATGCGGTGCCAGTCGACGTAGGCCTGCATCAGTTCGGGCACGATCCAGGTGCCGTCCTGGCCCTCGCGCGGGGTGCTCGCACAGGCCCGGATGACGGCCGGGAAGTCACTGTCGAAGCGCAGTTCGCAGCGTGGGTCCTGGATGAAGCGGCGCAGCGTCTTGCGCAGGGACCGCGACAGCTTGAAGCCGGCCACGGGCAACACCATGCGGGGGTCGGGGCTCCACCACAGCGGCGGCTGGCCCGGGCCGTACCATGGAAAGATCCCCATGCGGTAAGCCTCTTCCAGCCGCTCCGGCGTGACGCGCCCCCCGGCCGCCACCAGGCCCGGGGCGTCGGTGTCGGGCCCCAGCGCGGTGTGCGCCGGCGGCAGCGGGCTCAGGTCGTCGATCCAGCTGAGCATGCTGCGCGCCTGCCGCTCAGGACTTGCCCAGCTGTTTCCAGAGGAAGGCGTACTCCAGCGCCATCATCTGCGCGCGCTGGCCGTTGTCTGCGGCGCCGCCGTGACCGCCTTCCATGTTTTCCCAATACAACAGCGGGTGCCCGAATTCGAGCATGCGCGCGGCCATCTTGCGCGCATGGCCCGGGTGCACGCGGTCGTCGCGCGTGCTGGTGACGAACAGAACCTTCGGGTAGGTCTTGCCTTCCTTGGCGCTTCTCACGTTCTGGTAAGGGCTGTAGGCGCTGATGTACCGCCATTCGTCGGGCTTGTCGGGGTCGCCGTATTCGGCCATCCACGAGGCTCCGGCCAGCAGCTTGTGATATCGCTGCATGTCCAGCAACGGCACCTGGCACACCACGGCATTGAACAGTTCCGGCCGCTGCAGCATCACGGCGCCCACGAGCAGCCCGCCGTTGCTGCCGCCCTGGATGCCCAGCCGGCGCGGGCTGGTGATCTTGCGCGCGATGATGTCCTCGGCCACGGCAGCGAAGTCGTCGTAGCTCTTTTGCTTCAAGGCCTTGATGGCGGCCTGGTGCCAGCCCGGCCCGAACTCGCCGCCACCGCGGATGTTGGCCAGCACGAACACGCCGCCCTGGGTCGTCCAGGCCCGGCCCTGCACGCCCGAATACCATGGGTTCAGCGGCACTTCGAATCCGCCATAGCCGTAAAGCAGGGTGGGGTTGTCACCGTCGGCCTTCGCGCCCTTGGGCCAGATCACGAAGTACGGGATCTTCGTGCCGTCCTGGCTGGTGGCGAAGTGCTGTTCGACGCGCATGCCGCTGGCGTCATAGAAGCTCGGGCGGGCTTTCAGCCGTTCACGTTCATTGGTGCCTGTGCGGCCCAGCTGCAATGAGTCTGGCTGCAGGAAGTCGGCCACGTTCAGGAAGTAGGCCTCGGCCAGGGCGTCGGTGCGCAGCAGCGGATCGTGCAGGGCAGCGGCGCTGAGCGTGCCGGGGTAGGGAGCGTCGACCTCTCGCTTCGTCCAGCGGCCGGCCTTGGGCGTCCATTCCTCTAGCCGGCTCGCGACGTTGTCGGAGATCGTCAGCAGCAGCGTGCTGCGCGTGGTGGCGAAGCCTGAGAGCGAACGCGTCGCCGTGGGGGCGAACAGGGCGCTGAACTTGCGTTCGCCCTTCAGGTAGGCGTTGGCGTCGCCCACCAGCAGCGCGCCGCGTGGCCAGGTGGTTTCGCCCAGCTTCCAGTCGCTGCGCAGTTCCACCAGCAAGCGGTCGCGCCAGAAGCTGAGCTGGGCGTCGCTGGGCTTGTCGATGGGCACCAGCTTGCTGCCCTGCAGCAGCTGCATGCGGTTGTTGTAGAAGTCCAGCGCGCGCACGAACAGGGTGCGCTCGTAGCCCGGGGTCTTGTCGACCAAGGCATAGGCATAGACATCCTTCACGTCGGCTTCGTAGACCGTTCGGGCCGAAGCCAGGGGCAGGCCTCGCTGCCAGCGCTTGATGATGCGTGGATAACCGGATTCGGTCATCGAGCCCGGGCCGAAGTCGGTGGCGACATAGACGTGGTCGACGTCGATCCATTCGACGCTGCTCTTGGCTTCGGGCAGGGTGAAGCCGTTGTCGACGAAACGCTTCAGCACCGCATCGAACTCGCGCACCACGCTGGCGTCGGCGCCGCCGCGCGACAGTGATACCAGGCAGCGGCGGTACACCCCCTGCTCGTCGGGCCCGAGCCAGGTCGAGCCGGCCCAGACCCAGTTTTCCTTCTCGGCCTTGCCCAGGGCGTCGATGTCGAGCACGGTTTCCCAGGCTGGCTGCGGCTTGCGGTATTCGGCCAGGCTGGTGCGCCGCCAAAGGCCGCGCGGGTTGGCAGCGTCCTTCCACAAGTTGTAGAAAAAGTCGCCGCGACGCTGGACGTAGGGGATCTGCTCCTTCGAGTCGAGCACGGCGCGGATGTCGGCGCGCATCTGCTCGAAACCGGGCCGGGCCTGCAGCACGGTTTCGCTTTCCAGGTTCCGCTCGCGCACCCAGGCCAGCGCACGCTCGCCTTGAACGTCTTCCAGCCAGAGATAGGGGTCGGTGGCGGAGAGTGTTGCAGTGGCAGGAACGTTCTGTGACATGGCAAGGCGCGAGGCGAAGAAAGGGGAGGTGCTGGCAAGCAGGGCGGCGCCGGTCTGCAGCAGAAGGCGGCGCTTGGGCGTGAGTCGGTTCATGACGTGGGGGCTTGCAGGGATTTCAGGTGGATCTCGACACTGTCCGTCTGGTTCCCGACCCAGATCTGACCTTCCTGCACCGTCACTTGCAGCTGCATCGACCGGTCTGCCAGACGGGCCAGCGCCAGGCTGTCGTCGGCAGGAATCTGCCAGACCTGGAGGTTGCGCAGGCGGGTCAGCTTCGGCGCGATCGCCGCCCACCAGATGGGGGCGGACTGGGCGTAGCAGTACAGCGTCACGCGCTCGGCGCGGCCGCAGGCCTTGGTCAGGCGGCGGTCGTCGGCGGGCTGTCCCACTTCGACCCAATGCCGCAGCACGCCGGCCAGGCTGTGGCGCCACAGGTCGGGTTCGTCGCCGTCGGACAGGCCACGCGCAAAGACCAGGGCACCGTCGTGGTCGTCGGCGGGCACGTTCAAGGCGAAGGCCAGCACGCGGGCCATCAGGCGTTCGTCGGTTTCCGAAGGATGTCGGGCCAAGGTCAGCGCATGGTCGGCGTAGAGCGCGCGGTCCATGTCGGCGATCTGCAGGGCGGCCTTGAAGATGGTGGACTTGATGGCCATGGGGCGGAGGGCGGGGGCGGGGGGCGGGCGGGGAACAGGGCAGCGCGGCAGCTTCAGGCCACGCCGATGCGGGTGCATCACGTGCGCGGTGGCATCATTGTCGCCCTGCCGGGATGCGCCGCCATCCCTTGCCTTTTTTGTCGCCGAGGACACGCATGAAGCTCCACACAGCAGCCACCCTGGCTGTCGCCTTCCTGTTCAGCAGCCTGGCCCCGCTGGCCGTGGCCCAGGCCCAGACCACTGCACCGGCCAAGCCCGCGCCGAAGCCCGCGGCCAAGCCCGCTGCAAACGCCGCCGCCGAAGCCGGGGGCAAGACCCTCAGCCTGGGGGGTGCCACCGCAGCCGAAGGTGCGGCCAGCGGGGTTCGCCGCGGCATCATGACGCGCGACGAACTGCGGGCTTGCCTGAACGACGAAGGCAGCATCCGCACGCGCCTGGCCGAGCTGGAAGCGAAGCGGGCCCCGCTGGAAGCCGAGAAGGCGGCCCTGGCCACCGAGCAGCAATCCTTCCGCGAAGAACGGGTGGCCATGGAAGCTGCGCAGAAGGAAGCCACCGAATCGCTGAACGCCAAGTTCAAGGCTTTCGGCGCTCGGGTGGAGACTTCCAACCTGCGTGTCAAGACCTTCAACGAAGCCGGCAAGACCGGTTCAGCCGCTGACCGCGAGCGCAAGGCGATCAACGACGAGCGGGCGGCGCTGGAGACCGACCGCAAGGCGCTCGAGGCCGAGAGAGAGACCGTCATTGCCGGCCTGCAGGCGCGGGTCGCGGCCTACAACGAGCGTGCGAAGACGGTGGACGCCCGTGTCAGTGACTGGAATGCGCGCAACAACGTCGTCAACGATCAGGCGCAAGGCCTGGAAGCCGAGCGCAAGGACTGGGTCAGCACCTGTTCCAACCGCCGCTATCGCGAGGAAGACGAAATCGCCATCAAGGCTGGCAAGTAAGCCCGCACCGCCGCGAAGGAAGGTTGCCACATGCACACCCCCGTCGACGTCAATCCCCTGCTGCAGGAATGGCAGGCCCCTTACGGTTTGCCACCCTTCGCCGCACTGCTGCCCGAACATTTCGAACCAGCGCTGCGCGAGGCGATGCGCCAGCATCGCTGTGAACTCGCCAGCATCGGTGCGCAAGCTGCGCCGGCCGACTTCGACAACACGGTCGCGGCCTTCGACCGCAGTGGTCGGCTGCTGGACCGCGTGGCGGCTGTGTTCTACAACCTCACCAGTTCGGCCACCAGCTCGGCGCTGCAGGCCGTGCAGCGCAGCATGGCCGCGCCCATGGCCGCGCACAGCAGCGCGGTCTACATGGACGCGGCCTTGTTCGCGCGGGTCGACGCGGTCCATGAACAACGTACCCGCCTGGGCCTGTCGGCCGAGGCTCAGCGCCTCGTCGAGCGGGTGCACCTGGACTTCGTGCGCTCGGGTGCGCGCCTGGCGCCGGCCGCGCAGGTCCGCTACGCGCAGGTGATGGAAGAACTGGCGGCACTGACGACGCGCTTTGCCCAGAACGTACTGCACGACGAAAGCAGCTGGAGCCTGCCCCTGGGCGACGAAGCCGCACTGGCCGGTCTGCCCGGCTTCGTGCGGGCGGCGGCGCGTCAAGCCGCGGCCGAGCGCGGTCTGCAGGGGCACGTGGTCACGCTGTCGCGTTCGCTCATCGTGCCTTTTCTCAGCTTCAGCGAGCGCCGCGACCTGCGCGAAGCCGCCTGGCGCGCCTGGACCGACCGCGGCGAACACCCCGGTGAACACGACAACCGTGCGGTCGCGCGCGACATCCTGCGCCTGCGCAACGAACAGGCCAGGCTGCATGGCCACGCCTGCTATGCCGACCACGCTCTGACCGACACCATGGCCGGCACCCGCAGCGCGGTGCAGGGGCTGCTGGGCGAGGTCTGGCCACGTGCGCTGGCTGCGGTCGAACGGGAGCAGCAGGCCTTGCTGGCGCTGATGCAGGCTGAAGGCGTGCAGGTCGAACTGCAGCCCTGGGACTGGCGCTTCTATGCCGAAAAGGTGCGGCGCGAGCGCTATGCGATTGACGACGCCGAGGTCAAGCCCTTCTTTCGCCTGGAGAACATGATCCAGGCTGCGTTCGACTGCGCCAGCCGGCTGTTCGGCCTGAGCTTCAGCCTGCGCGATGACCTGCCGGTCTACCACCCTGACGTGAAGGCCTATGAGGTTCGCAATGCCGAAGGCCAGGTCAGCGGCATCTTCCTGCAGGACAACTTCGCACGGGCGGGCAAGCGCAGCGGCGCCTGGATGAGTTCTCTGCGCTGGCAAAGCCGCAACCCCGCGCCTGGCGAAGGCGCCTGCAGCCTGCCGGTCATCCTGAACAACAACAACTTCGCCAAAGGTGCTGACAGCGAGGGCCAGCCCACGCTGCTGTCGATGGACGACGCGCGCACGCTCTTCCACGAGTTCGGCCACGGCCTGCACGGCCTGCTCAGCGATGTCACCTACCGGCGGTTGTCGGGCACTCAGGTGCTGCGCGACTTCGTCGAGCTGCCATCGCAGATTTTCGAGCACTGGATCACCGAGCCCGAGGTCCTGCAGCGCCACGCCCGCCACTGGCAGACAGGCGAGCCGATCCCGGCCGAACTGGTGGCAAGGCTGCAGCGCGCGCAGCAGTTCAATCAGGGTTACGAGACGGTGCGCTACACCGCCAGTGCCATGGTCGACATGGCCGTGCATTCGCTGACCGATGCCGAGCCGCCAGCCGACCTGTGCGCCTTCGAGGCCGGGCTGCTGCGCCAGGCCGGCTTGCCGGCCGCAGTGGGCTTGAATCACCGGTTGGTGCACTTCCAGCACCTGTTCGCCAGCAGCGGCTACGCGGCGGGCTACTACGTCTACCTGTGGGCCGAGGTGCTGGACGCCGACGGCTTCGACGCCTTCACCGAAGCCGGCAGCCCCTTCGACCGGGCGGTGGCAGCACGGCTGCTGCGCCATGTCTATGCCACTGGCAACAGCGTGGCCCCGGCCGCAGCCTATGCCGCGTTCCGCGGTCGGGATCCGACGGTGCAGCCGCTGCTGAAAAAACGCGGCCTGCTCCACGCCGAGCCGGCCTGAGCCCAAGCGGCCCTCAAGGCGGTGCAGGCCCGAACAAGGCGTCAAGTGCCGCCATGAAGGCGCGGAAGTCCAGCGGCTTGGTCCAGTACTGGACCGCGCCGGCCCGCAGCGCGCGTTCGATGTCCTCGGGCATGGCGTTGGCCGACAGCGCCATGCAGCGGATGCCGGCCGTGGCCGGGTCGGCACGCAGGCGGCCCAGCACTTCCAGTCCGTTGATGTCTGGCAGCTGCATGTCCAGCAGCAGCAATTCGGGCTGCAGCTCGCGCGCCCGCGCCAGGCCGCTTCGGCCGTCCACGGCGAGGTGCAGCTGGATGTCCTGGCGCCTTGCCAGCAGTTCCGAGACGATCAGCGCATTGACCGGGTTGTCCTCGATGTAGAGCACCGGGTGCGGCTGGCGCCCTGGCACGGTGTGTGGCGCCGGGGCCTCGATCGCGGCCGGGCCTTCGGCGACGTCCTCCTGCGCCGCCTGTGCAGCCCGCAGGCGCAGCTCGAAGCTGCTGCCCTGGCCGACCTGGCTGTGCACCTGCAGCAGCCCGCCCATGCGTTCGGTCAGCGTCTTGGCGATGGTCAGGCCCAGGCCCGAGCCTTCGATGCCCGAGCTCTCGGCACCGACCCGGTTGAAGGGCTCGAACAGGTGGCGCATCTGTTCGGCGCTGAGCCCGCGCCCGGTGTCGGTGACGCGCACATGAACGTCAGCGCCGGACTGCCAGGCCTGGACATCGACGCGGCCTCCCGCGCGGTTGTACTTGACGGCATTGCTCAGCAGGTTCAGCAGCACCTGACGCAGTCGCATGGCGTCGGCCAGCACCCGCAGCGGGGGCTGGCCGGCGACCTCGTTGTTCAGCAGCACCTGGCTCGCGTCCAGCAGCGGCTGCAGCATCGGCAGGGTCTGTTGCAACAGCCCTGGCAGAGACATCGGTTCGACGACGATCCGCAACTCGCCGCTGTCCAGCGCTGCCAGGTCCAGCACGTCGTTGATCAGTGTCAGCAGGTGTTGGCCGGCGACCCGCACATGCTGCAGGCGGCGGCGACGTATCGGGCCGGCCGGGTCGGTGTCGGGGTCTGTTGCAGGTTCGTCGGCCAGCAGCAGTTCGGTGAAGCCGAGCACGGCGTTCAGCGGTGTTCGCAGTTCGTGGCTCATGCGTGCCATGAACTGGCTCTTGGCCGTGCTTTCGCGCTGTGCGAGCTCGCGTTCCTGCCGCATGGCCGCGGCGGTGCGGGCCGCAGTGACGTCCCAGTTCACGCCGATGCGGCGCGTTGGCTGGCCTTGCTCGTCCCGCAGGGTTTGCGACCTCGATGCGATCCAGCGCACCTGGCCGTCGGGCCACACCACACGGAACTCGTTCTCCGCGGCCTGCGATTGCGTCATGGCCAGCTGTTGCTGGGCCAGAACCCGTTCGCGGTCGTCCGGATGCACCACGGCCATGCGCTCGGCCGGTGTCATGGCGCGCGGTTGCGGGGGCAGGCCGCGCAGCAACCACATCTGGTCGTCCCAGTAGGCGGTTTCGTTGCGCAGGTCGATCTCCCAGGTGCCCAGCCCGGCAGAGCGCGTGACCAGGGCCGCGCGTTCACCGGCATTGCGCAAGGCTTGCTCCGATTCGCGACGTTCGGTCACATCCATCGACACGCCCACGAAGGCGATGGCCGTGCCTGAGGCGTCGCGCTGCACCACGCGCCGGGTGAGCACGTGGCGCCAGCTGCCGTCCAGCCGGCGGTAGCGCGTCTCGACGTCGACGGGCCTGTCGCTTTCCAGTGCCAGCCTGGCCGAAGCCAGCAGCGCGGGCAGGTCCTCGGGGTGGACCAGCGCACGCACGTCCTCGATGGCCAGGCCCTCGGGGCGCGGCGGCAGGTCGAGAACGGCCCAGGCCTGGGCGTTGTAGCTCATGCGCTGGGTTTGCAGGTCGTGTCGCCACAGGGCGATCCGCCCCAGGTCCACGGCCAGCGCCAGCTGCGACTCGACTTCGCTGGACGCCGTGGCCAGCGCCAGCGGCTCGACGTCGTCGACGAGCAGGCCGATGGCCCGGGAGGGGCGGCCTGAAGCGTCGGCCTTGACGCGCCACTGCGAGTGCACGCGCCGCAGCGTGCCGTCGGCGGTTCGCAGGCTGAAGCGATGGCTGTAGGCCCCGGGCTGGCGCAGCGACTCGCGAAACGCCCGGTCCAGCGCAGCACGGTCGGCCAGCGCCACCTGCTGCAGGCTGTCGTCGAAGCTGGGGGCCTTGCCGTCGGTCGTGATGCCGCGGAAGGACTGGACCTGGCGGTCCCAGGTGCCAGCCAGGGTGCGAGCGTCACGTTCCCACAGGCCCAGGCGCCCGAAGTCGCGGGCGAGGTCCAGCATTTCCTGCAGGTGGGTCACTTCGTCCTGGGCAGCACGCAGTTCGTCGACGGGGACCAGGCCGAGTATCCAGCCCCCTTCGGGCAGCAGGCTGGTCTGGAGTCGGACCCGCCGCGCAAGCGGGGCACCGCCAGGCAAAGGCAGGTCGGTGTCCGCTGGCGCGGGTGCGGTCGACGGCCAGACTTCGCCCATCCAGGCGGCCCAATCGGCGGGGCTGGCCTGCGGCGCCAGCGTCCTGGCCGCGGCGTTGGCCCAGGGTACGGCGTCGCGTGCAGCCAGACACAACAGCGGGGCTGGCACGGTGTCGAGCAGGGCCTTCGTCTGCGGCAACAGGTCCATGCCCAAAGTATGGGGCAGCTTGCAGCCGCGCGCTGCCCGTTGCCGCTCTACATGGGCTTGAAGCGCCAGGTGTAGGCCTGGCTCACCTGAAGCCTTTCTGCATGCTGCCTGAGCTGCAGCGTGATGCGCCCGGTGTCGTCGCGTTGGGCCCGGCCGATCGCGTCGGCGCGCACGATGACACCGCGGTGAATCTGCCAGAACACGTCAGGGTCCAGCCCTTCGGCGATTTCCTTCAAGGGCTTGCGCACATGGGCCTCGTCGCCGGCCGTCACCACGCGGGTGTACTTCTCGTCGCTCTGAAAGAACAGGACTTCGTCGATGCTGAACATCTTGATGATGTCGCCGACATTCGCGCTGACCCAGCGAAGCCGGGGCGGCGCAGCGTCGGGCGCGCCATGGGCCTGGCGCTGCTGCAGCTGCGCCGAGAGTTTCTCGACCAGGCCGCTCAGGTCGGGCGCCACGGCCTGCGCCTGCAGCCGTGCCTGCAGGCGCTGTACGGTCTGCGCCAGTCGTTCGGCGCGTACGGGCTTGAGCAGGTAGTCCACCGCGCCGGCGTTGAAGGCTTCGACGGCGTGGCTGTCGTAGGCGGTGGTGAAGACGGCATGGCAGCGGCCGCTGGCTGCCCGCGCCACGTCCAGGCCGCTCAGGCCGGGCATGCGGATGTCGAGAAAGGCAATGGCCGGGGCAAATTCGTCCAAGGCCTCGACGGCGGCAGGCCCATGTTCACATTCGGCCACGATGCGCAGGTCCGGCCAGGCACTGGCCAGCATGCGGCGCAGTTCGGCTCGTGGCAGGTCTTCGTCGTCGGCAATCAGGGCGGTGGGCGGGCGCATCAGCTCATCTCCAGCGGCAACATCAGGGTGGCGGCCACGCCGCCCTCGGGTCGGGTCTTCAGGGTCAGGCTGGCGCGGTCGCCGTACAACTGGGCCAGCCGTTCGCGGATGTTGCTCAGCCCCAGGCCGTTGCCGACGGTGCTGTCGCAGAAGCCGACGCCGTCGTCCAGCACGCTCAGCGCCAGGCGGCCGTCGGTGCTGCGCTCGGCCAGCACCTCGACGCGACCCGGGCCCAGCTTCAGCTCGATGCCATGCTTGACCGCGTTCTCGGCCAGCGAGATCAGCATCAGCGCCGGGCAGCGCGCCTGCAGCAGTTCGGCCGGTGCCTGCACCTGGGTGTGCAGGCGCGGCATGCGGGCGCTCATCAGGCCCAGATAGGCGCGCACGATCTCGAACTGGCCGCCGACCGTGGCCTGGGCGCTGCCATCACTGCGCAGCCGCGGGATGGCTGCGCGCAGGTAGTCCACCAGCTGGTCGATCATGGCGCTGGCATGGGCAGGGTCGGTGGCGATGGCGCTGCGCACACCTGCCAGCGTATTGAACAGGAAGTGCGGTTCGACCTGCGCCGCCAGCACCGACAGCTTCAGTTCGGCTTCGCGGCGCTGCGCCAGGGCCTGGGCCAGTTTGCGTTCGTTTTCAAGCGCGGCCAGGCCGGCAAGTTCACGGCGCCGGCCCCACAGTGCAATGCCGCCGGCCAGCCAGAAGGTCACCAGCGCGCTGGCTACACCATTGACCAGGCGCCCCTGCAGGCTGGGGCGATCTTCGACGCCGTCCACGGGGGAGGACGGCGGCGGGTCGATCGGCCTGATCATCACGCCAATGGCCATCGCTACCTTCCTGCGCTGCCCGCTTTCGTCGACCTGGCCGGTCTTTTCCGCCAGCCACTGCTTGGCGGGTTCGGCGCCGTATTCGTGGAAGGCCAGTGCCGCCACGACCAGGCTGGCCATCGCGGCCGCCAATGCCGCGCCCTCGCGTTGCGGCGGCCAGCCTTGCTGGCGCACCCAGCAGCCCAGCCAGGGTCCCGCCAGGATGGGCAGGAACAGCTGGAACGCCACCTGCAGCAGAGCGCCCAGAGGCGGGTGCTCGGGCGGGTCCAGCAGCAGCGGCAGGATGAACAATAGCAGGCAGGCGACGGCGGCCATGCCGAAGCTGCGCACGCGGCCGGCAGCCCAGGGCGTACTGAACACCGGATAGCGCCTATAGCGGCTGAACCAGCCGTGATGGCGACCGGTGAGCTCGGGGGGCAGGGGGTCGTTCAGCATCATGGCGGCAGGCTAGGGCCTGCGGGCGGGTGGGTCAGCGGCTTGCGACGAAAACAGCCGCGATGGGCATGAAACCGGCCACGGCGGTCGCCGGTGCGTTGTCAGGGCTCGAGCATCGGGTGCCATTTGCGGGAACTGCACCGGGACGAAGAACCGAAGCAGCAGCTCGCACATCGCCCGCCCTCCGGTTGCAGGGCTCAGGACCCCTGGACTTTACGGCGGCCAGGCGGAGTCGTTAAGCTCCCGCTCCATGCAATGGTCTCGACTCTGGCAGCCCCGCCGCGGGCTCTTCTGGATGATGCTCGGCTTCAACGTGCTTTCATCCGTGTGCACCTGGGCCATGCGGGCCCTGCCTTTGAGCATGGTGGGCCTGCTGCTGGTGGGTTTCATCGCGCTGATGAACGTGGGCTTCGGCCTGCTGGCGGCCTGGCAACTGCTGCGCGAGGAACCGCCGCAGCGCTAGGAACCTGCCAGGTCGAAGACCAGCACTTCGGCGTTTTCGCCGCCTTCCAGTACCAGCAGCGTCTCGCCCGTGAGCCGCATTGCGTCGCCGGCGTGCAGTTGCCGGTCGTTCACGCGCAGTCCTCCGTGCACCAGGTGGACGTAGGTGTTGCGCTGGGGGTCCAGAGCCAACTTCGCGTGCTCCGCCCCGTCGAACAACCCGGCGCGGATCGACGCGTCGGCATGCACCGTGACTGAGCCTTCGGCACCGTCGGGCGAAGCCACCAGCGCCAGCCGGCCGCGCTTGACGGCATTGTCGAAATGCTTCTGTTCGTAGCCAGGTGCCAGCCCGCGTTCGCGCGGCAGCAGCCAGATCTGCAGGAAGTGTGTGCTGCGGTCGGGCGCGTGGTTGAACTCGCTGTGCTGGACACCGGTGCCAGCACTCATGCGCTGCACGTCGCCGGGACGGATGACGCCAGCGGCCTTCTGGCTGTCGCCCGAGCCATTGCCCAGGCTGTCCTTGTGCGCCAGCGCGCCGTCAAGGACGTAGCTGACGATCTCCATGTCGCGGTGGCTGTGCGTGCCGAAGCCGGTGCCCGGTGCGATGCGGTCTTCGTTGACGACACGCAGGTTGCCCACGCCCATGTGGGCGGGATCGTAGTAGTCGGCGAAGGAGAAGCTGTGGAAGCTTTTCAGCCAGCCATGGTCGGCGTAGCCGCGTTCACTGGATCTGCGCAATGTGATCATGGCGGGCTCTCCTTCCTGAGTTCGCTGCGGGGCCGGTGCCCCTGGCCCAGACTGTAGGCAGCACCGCCCGCGCAGCGGTGGGAAGGGCTTGATGAACCCGTTCAAATAAGATGAAGCCATGCCCGACCGCCGCCAAGCCCTGACCCCCGACGCCCTGGCGATGATGGACACCATCGCCCGAACCGGCAGTTTTGCTGCCGCCGCCCGCGAACTCGGCAAGGTGCCATCAGCCCTGACCTACAGCGTGCGCCAGCTCGAAGACGCGCTGGACGTGCTGCTTTTCGACCGCAGCTCGCGCCAGGCGCAGCTGACCGCGGCTGGCCGCGAGCTGCTGTTCGAAGGCCGTCGGCTGCTGCAGGAAATGGACGCCGTGGCCAACCGCGTGCGCCGCGTCGCCAGCGGCTGGGAGACGCAGCTGTCGATCAGCGTCGAGGACATCCTCTCGATGCCCACCATCTTCGAGCTGGTGCAGGCCTTTTGCGAGGTGCGTGACGGCCTGGCCACCGGCCAGGCCAGCGACGCCGGCCCGGCCACGCGTCTGCGCCTGCGCACCGACGTGCTGGCCGGCACCTGGGAAGCCCTGGTTTCGGGCCAGGCCGACCTGGCCATAGGGGTGAGCGACGAACACCCCAACCCCGGCGGCATCGAACTCCGCCCGCTGGGCGAAGTTCCCTTCATCTACTGCATGGCCCCGCACCACCCGCTGGCACAGCATGAGGGCGTGCTGGTCGACGCGCAACTCGTGCACCACCGAGCCGTTGCGGTGGCCGACACGGCCCAGCGCACGACGCCGATGACGGTGAATCTGCTGCCCGGGCAGGATGTGCTGACCGTGCCCAGCATGCGCGCCAAGCTCGAAGCCCTGCTGCGCAACCTGGGCTGTGGCTACGTGCCGGAACCGCTGGCACGTCCACATCTGGAAGCAGGACACCTGGTGAGTCGGGCCACCGCGCGCGGGCCGTTCGGTGCGCGGCTGCACTACGCCTGGCGTGCCGAGCGTGGCGACCCGGGTGCGATGGGACTGGGTCGTGCCCTGCAGTGGTGGCTGCAGCAGCTGGAAAGCCCGACCACGCGGCGCGCGCTGGTGGAACGGCACGCCGGGCCGCTGGACTGAGTGCCCCCGGGCCACGCTCGATGGCGGCCGCTGACCCCACACCACAGGCTGGCGACCCCATGGGTCGGCGGGGGCCGGTCGTAGGCCGGTTCGCGCCTTCGCCCACCGGCCCTTTGCACGCCGGCTCACTGGTGGCTGCGCTGGCCAGCTGGCTGGACGCACGCGCCGCTGGCGGGCGGTGGCTGGTGCGCATCGAGGACGCCGACCGCCCACGCTGCCCGCCGGGCCAGGGCGAGTTCATCCTCGCGCAGCTGGCGGCCTGCGGCCTGCGCTCCGACGAGCCGCCGTGGTGGCAGTCGCGGCGCGACACGGCTTATGCGCAGGCGCTGCAGCAACTCGTCGACGCTGGACAGGCGTATCCCTGTGCCTGCACGCGCGCCGAGATCGAGGCTGCCTTGGCTCTGCGGGGCGAGCTGCCTGCCCGCGACGGCGAGCGTGTCTACCCCGGCACCTGCAGCGCGGGCCTGGGCGGCCGCCCGGCGCGGGCCTGGCGGCTGCGCGTGCCGGCAGGCCATGTGGCCTGGCACGACCGTCGCCTGGGGTCGCAGCATCAGGACGTGGCGTCCGAAGTCGGCGACTTCGTGCTGCGCCGTGCCGATGGCCTGTGGGCCTACCAATTGGCGGTGGTGGTGGACGACGCCGCGCAGGGCGTGACCGACATCGTGCGCGGCGAAGACCTGGCCGACAACACGGCACGCCAGATCGTGCTGCGAAGGGCGCTGGGCCTCCCAGTGCCGCGCCATCTGCACACGCCGCTGGTGCTGGCTGCGGACGGTCACAAGCTCAGCAAGCAAAATGGGGCGGCAGCCCTGGACCTGCGGGACCCTTCGGTGCCGCTTCGGACGGCACTGGCGGCGCTGGGGCTGCAGGCCACGCCCCGGGCAACACTGCCGGAACTGCTGGCGGGAGCCGTCGTCGAATGGGGCCAGCGCTGGCCTCTTGCCGCGGCCCGTGACAATCCCCATATCCAGACCAATCGCCACGAGGAATTCCCATGACCGCTGAAGAACAACGCGCCTTGCTGGCGGTGGCCCTGCTCGCCGCTTTTGCCGACGGCAACAAGTCGGAAGCCGAACGCGAGGAGGTCAAGCGCATCGCCGCCAACCTGGGCGGGCAGGCGCAGGGCCTGAACGTTGCCGCGCTGATGCAGGAAGTGCTGCTCAAGCGGCTGGGGTTGCCCGAGGCCGTGGCCCAGCTCAAGTCGCCTGAACAACGTCAGCTGGCTTACGAACTCGCGGTGTGCGTCTGCGACGCCGACGGTGTGCAATCGCCCGCGGAGCGGCAGTTCCTGGCCAGCCTGAAGACCGAGCTGGGCGGCACGCTGGACACGGCTTTCGAGGCACAGGCCGACGGCCTGGCGCTCGAGACCGACGCCCCGCTGGCGCCAGCTGCGGCCGGGGCTGCCGTGGTCAAGGTCGACCGCGCCGCGCTCGACAAGAGCATCTTCAACCGTGCCGTGCTCTGCGGCGCGCTGGAACTGCTGCCGCAAAGCTGGGCCAGCGTGGCCATCATCCCGCTGCAGGTGAAGCTGGTGCACGGCATCGCGCAGGCGCACGGGGTGAGCATGGACGCCGGCATGGTGAAGGAATTCATCGCCACCGCCGGCGTCGGCCTGACCGGGCAGTACCTGGAGCAGTTCGGACGCAAGCTGGTGGGCGGGCTGCTGGGTTCCGTGCTGGGCGGGCTGGGGCGT
The DNA here is from genome assembly GCA_001464055.1 of Burkholderiales bacterium Ga0077543. Classification (GTDB taxonomy): domain Bacteria; phylum Pseudomonadota; class Gammaproteobacteria; order Burkholderiales; family Burkholderiaceae_C; genus Rubrivivax. The sequence continues at coordinate 66,032 of LNET01000098.1, read as the reverse complement.
GGCGTAGGCAGCGTGGGCACGGGAATGGTCATGAGCTTTGCCACCACCTACGCGCTGGGCCAACTGGCCGTGCGCTACTACGGTGGTGGTCGCCAGATGAGCACGGCGCTGCTGCAGCAGACCTACCAGGACCTGCTGGGCAACGCCCGCCAGATGCAGCAGCAGGCGCTACCGCAGATCCAGGCCCAGGCGCGCAGCCTGGACGCCGGCAAGGTGCTGGAAATGGTGCGCAAGCCCCTGGCATGATTCGGGCTCCTGACAACCCCATTCCAACAAGGACCGTGCGATGACCACCACCCCCTCCGGCCTGAGCTTCGAGGACACCGTTCCTGGCACTGGCGACACCGCCACCGCGGGTCGCCGTGTCAGCGTGCACTACACGGGCTGGCTGCACGACCCCACGGCCGAGAACCAGCGCGGCAAGAAGTTCGATTCCAGCAAGGACCGCGGCCAGCCCTTCCGTTTCCACCTGGGTGGCGGCGAGGTCATTCGCGGTTGGGACGAAGGCGTGCAGGGCATGCAGGTGGGAGGCACCCGTGTGCTGACGATCCCGGCCGAGCTGGGCTATGGCGCGCGCGGCGCCGGCGGCGTGATCCCTCCGAATGCAACACTCGTGTTCGAGGTCGACCTGCTGGAGGTGTGAGATGAAGCAACGCTGGCTGACGCGGTCGGCCCGGCGGCCGTCGCAGCGTGTCCCCGGCGTGGCAGCGGTTGCCCTGGCGGCGGCCCTGCTGATGGCCGGATGCGGCGGCGGGTCGCCTGACGAGCCGGAACAGGCCTTTGCTGCGGCCATGGCCCAGGCACGACAGGCGGCTGACGAGACACCAGTCGGCGCCAAGGCCCGGCTGCTGGCGCAGGCACCGGCAGCAACGGACCTGCCGCCGCCCGCGCTTCCGGTGTTGCCCCAGCCATTGAAGCCCGAGCCGATCACCGCCGATGACTGGTTCGGCTGGATCGAGCAAACCTATCCGGCGATGTTCCCCACGGGGCCGCAGACCCAGAGCGTTCAGTACAACCAGCGGAGCTTCCGGATCCGGCACTATCCGCAGCAGAACGTCTACCTCGGCGTCACCGATGACGGACATGTCCATGCGCTGGGTCCGTTCACCGAAAACACCGTGCAGCAGTACGGCCAGCTCGTCAACTACCGCTGTGTGGTTCGCCCTTCCAGCTGCCGCGGCGAGGAATCGCTTGCCATATCCATCTGGAACTGGGCCGGTACCCGCCAGTGCCTGCCGAGTGACTTCCTCCAGCGGCAGGACGCCTTGCGTCGGGAACTGCTGGCCAGCGGCTTGTCCGCGAGTGGCGGGCAGTGTGCCTGGACCCTGGAGAACGCCATGCCGGCGGTCTGCGGCGCGCCTGACGGCCGCATGGCCGTGTTCACCATTCCGAAGGCGGAGTTTCCGCAGGCCCTGGCCAGCGGCTGGCGTCCGTTTCTGAGTGACGTGAACGGCAGCTTGAATCACCCGGTCATGACCCCCTGTGAAACCTGGTCGGGCGCGCGATAGCCGATAGCCGAGATAGCCCATAACCAATAGCCAATTGCGCCTGAGCAGGCCTGGCTCCAGACGGGGCACCATCCCGCCAGCAGAACGACAAAAAGAAAAAGCCGCGCATCGCGCGGCTTTTTCATTGGCGGTCTGCGATCCAGGCCGTCTTTGCAACGGCCAGGAACTCAGCGCGGCCGGGGTCCGGCCTTCGAGAAGGTCTTGCCTGCCGGCTTGAATGTCTTGCCTGCCGGGGCGCCCGGGCGGGCAAAAGGACGCTGGCCTGCCGGGCGTGCGCCCGGACCGGCAAAGCTGCCGCCATCACCACGCGGGCCGGCGAAGTTGCCAGCGCCACCGTGCTTGACGAAGGGGCGCGGCGCCGGCCGTGGCTCGGGGCGCTTCGGCTCCAGGCCTTCGATCGTGGTGGCCGGGATCTTCTGCGTGGTGAAGCGCTGGATGCGTTGCACCATGCCCGTGTCGCGGCGCTCGGCCAGCGTCACGGCGAGGCCCGAACGACCGGCACGACCGGTGCGGCCGATGCGGTGCACGTAGTCTTCTTCCTTCATCGGCAGGCCGAAGTTGATGACGTGGCTGATGCTCGGCACGTCGATGCCGCGCGCTGCCACGTCGGTGGCGACCAGGATCTTCAGCTGCTTGTTGCGCAGACCCTGCAGCACGCGGGTGCGGCGGCCTTGCGGGTGGCCACCGTGCAGGCTGGCAACATGGTGGCCCAGGTCGGCCAGGCGGTCGGCCAGCCAATCGGCGTCGCGCTGGGTGCTGGTGAAGACGACGGCCTGCTCCATGTCCTTGGACGTGAGGATGCTGTCGAGCAGGGCGTTCTTGTGCTCGAAGTCGTCGGCCCAATGCAGGCGTTGCTCGATGTCGGCATGGGCCGCGGTTTGCGAGCTGATCTCGATGCGCAGCGGGTTGTTCAGCAGCTCCTGGGCCAGACGGCCGACATGGCCGCCGAAGGTGGCGCTGTACATCACGGTCTGGCGCGTGGGCGGGGTGGCCGCAGCAATGTGGTGGATGGGGTCGATGAAGCCCATGTCGAGCATGCGGTCGGCTTCGTCGAGCACCAGCACGTCGACGCTGCCCAGGTTGGCGCGGCCGCTTTCCATGTGGTCGATCAGGCGGCCGGGGGTGGCGATCAGGATGTCCAGCGGGCCGCGCAGGGCCTTCAGTTGCGCGCCATAAGGCACACCACCCACGATGGTGGCCACACGCAGGTTGCTGATGTGGCGGCCGTAGTCGGCAGCGGCCTTGGCCACCTGCAGGGCCAGTTCACGGGTGGGTGTCAGCACCAGCACGCGCGGCCCGGGGTTGGCGGGGCGGTTCGGGCGCGGGCCCAGGTTCTTGTCGGCCAGCTTGTTGGCCTCGGCCCATGCTTCGCGCGCGGCCAACACCTTCATCAGTGCGGGCAGCACGAAGCTGGCGGTCTTGCCGCTGCCGGTGTTGCTGCTGACCATCAGGTCACGGCCTTCCATGGCAGCGGGAATGGCTTGCTGCTGCACGTCGGTGGCTTGGGTGTAGCCGGCATCGGCCACGGCACGCGTCAGGGTCTCGTGCAGGTTCAGGGTATCGAAACTCATCGTCTAACTTTCAAAGGCACAGGCGGGCCTTGCAAGGCGCAAGAGCCCACCCGCGGCGCGCCCCATGCGTGTTTGTCCATGGGGTGCACCGTCTGGTGAAGTCGCATCAATACGGGTGAAGCCCGGCGCCGCCGTGTACAGGGCGCTGGCTTGGTTCGGTATCCGGATCTGGCGACGGCATCGCCGCCGACCCGAAAAATGCAACTTGGCGCAGCTGTCTGTGCGGCAAGTGACGAAGGTCGAAGGGGATGAACGAATGGCATGCGTGAGCAGCCAAGCCGGCGACTATAGCCGACTTCGGGTTTACACGGGCGAAGTTTCGCGCGCTCAGTCCGCCATGGTGTCTGCGGCGACGGGCGCGTCCGCGCGGCGCGCCTGCGCTGAAGCCCCGCGCAGGTTCAGCCAGACGCTGGCGGCGCCGCACACGCTGACGATGGCCATCCCCACCCAGGCCCAGAAGTCGGGCAGCTGGCCGAACATCAGCCAGCCCAGCAAGGCCGCCGCGGCGATCTGGGCATACATGAAGGGCATCAGGCTGGCCGCCGGCGCCATGCCCAGTGCCAGGATCAGCAGCAGGTGGCCGGCCGTGCCCAGGAAGCCGATGGCCAGCACCAGGGCCAGGGTCGATGGCGCGGCGGCTGCCAGCACGCCCGGGACGTCGATGCCACTGAACGCCACCACCGGCAGCAGGATGGCCGTGCCCACGGCCCCGGTCCAGAAGTGCGTGGTGAACGGGTTTTCCAGCGCTGCGAGCCGGCTGGTCAGCACCTGGAACGACGCATAAGTGCAGGCACCCAGCAGCGGGAACAACACGGCCCAGCCGAACAGGCCGCTGCCGGGGCGCATGACCACCAGCGCACCCAGGAAACCGCCCGCCACCAGCACCCAGCGCAGCGGCGTGACGCTTTCCTTCAGCAGCCACGCGGCCAGCAGCGTCACCAGCACCGGCGTGAGCATGTTGATGGCGGTGAATTCCGGCACCGGCATGAACTGCACGCCCCAGAAGCTCATCGCGCTGGTGGCCAGCAGCAGGCTGCCGCGCAGCAGCTGAAAGCGGGGGTGGGCGCTGCGCAGTCGGTGCTGGCGGCTGAAGGCCAGCCACAGGCCCATGCTCACCGCCTGAAAGGCATAGCGAGCTGTCAGGATCAGCAGCACGGGCACCACCGGGCCCAGCTTGCGGATCAGGTTGTCCATGGTCGCGAAGCACAGCGCGGTCAGGACGATCAGCAGCACGCCCAGGCCGGGCCGCTGCGCGGGCAGGCCCGGTGCGGAACTCATGGCCGCAGGATGCGGTGTTCCAGCGCTTCCCACACCGGCTGCAAGCGGCCGGGCAGGTCGGGCAGCGCGCCCAGGTCGGTGCGGCTCTCGGTGGGGGAGTGGAAGTCGCTGCCGCGGCTGGCAAGCAGGCCGAATTCCAGGGCCGTTTCGGCGTAGCGCAGGCGTTCGGCTTCGCTGTGGCTGCCCGTCATCACTTCGACGCCCTGGCCGCCGTGGGTGGCAAATTCGCTGAACAGCGCGTATTCCGCGCTGGGCCCGAACCGGTATCGCGCCGGGTGGGCGATGACGGCGATGCCGCCGGCCTGGGTGATCCAGCGCACTGCGTCACCCAGCCGCGCCCACTGGTGCGGCACGTAGCCGGGCTTGCCTTCGGTGAGGAAGCGGCGGAAGACCTCGTGGGTGTCGCTGCACACACCCGTCTCGACCAGGAAGCGGGCGAAATGGGTGCGGGAGATCAGGTCTGGATTGCCCACGTAGCGCAGCGCCCCTTCGAAAGCCCCGCCCACGCCGGCCTGGGCCAGGCTGTCGGCCATGGCGTGGGCGCGTGCCAGGCGGCCACCGCGGGTGGCCGCCAGCCCGGCCCCCAGCGCGGCATCTTCGGCGTCGAAGCCCAGGCCGACGATGTGCACGGTCTCGCCGGCGAAGCTGACCGAGATCTCGGTGCCGGTCAGGTAATCCAGCCCCAGCGCCAGCGCGGTGTCGCAGGCGCGTTGCTGGCCGCTGATCTCGTCGTGGTCGGTCAGGGCCCAGAGCTCCACGCCCTGGGCTCTGGCGCGCGCTGCCAGGTCTTCGGGCGTGAGCGTGCCGTCGCTGACGTTGCTGTGACTGTGCAGGTCGGCGTTGATCAGGTGGCTGATGGGCACGGTGCGGCAGCTTCGCGGTCAGCGGTGCAGTTGCAGGGTGGCGCCGCAACGCGCTGCCAGCGCGTGGTCGTGGGTCACGACGACGAAAGCCGTGCCGCGGTCGCGGGCCAGGCCCAGCATCAGCTCGAACACCGCGTCGGCGGTGCCGCGGTCGAGGTTGCCGGTGGGTTCGTCGGCGAGCACGCAGGCCGGCCGCGTGACCAGGGCGCGCGCAATCGCCACGCGCTGCCTCTCGCCGCCCGACAGCTGCGCCGGGTGGTGCGCCGTGCGCTGGCCCAGGCCCACCTGGGCCAGCAGCGTGGCGGCCTGGTCGCGCGCCGCGGCCACGCTCTGGCGGGCGATGCGCAGCGGCATGGCCACGTTGTCCAGCGCGCTGAACTCGGGCAGCAGGTGGTGGAACTGATAGACGAAGCCCAGGTGCTGGTTGCGCCAGCGCCCCTGCTCGGCGGCGTTCATCGCTGCCAGGTCGCGGCCCATCAGCGTGACGCGGCCCGAGCTCGGTGCCTCCAGCCCGCCCAGCAGGTGCAGCAGCGTGCTCTTGCCCGAGCCGCTGGCGCCCACCACGGCCAGGGTCTGGCCGCGCTGGACGGTCAGGCTCACGTCGCGCAGCACCTGCACGTCGAGCTCGCCTTCGGTGAAGCGCTTGACCAGGTGCTCGGCCTGCAGCACGGCGTCACTCATAGCGCAGCGCCTCCGCCGGGTTGGTGCGGCTGGCGCGCCAGCTCGGGTACAGCGTGGCCAGCAGGCTGAGCACGAGCGAAATCACCGCGATCGGCACGATGTCGCTGGCCAAAGGCTCGCTGGGCATGCGGCTGATGACGTAGATGCTGCCGGGCAGGAAGGCCACGCCCAGCAGCCGTTCGATGGCCGGCACGATGACGTCGACGTTGAAGGCCACCAGCAGGCCCAGCGCCACCCCCACGCAGGTGCCGATGATGCCCGCCGTGGCCCCCTGCACGATGAAGATGCCCATGATCGAGCGCGGGCTGGCGCCCAGGGTGCGCAGGATGGCGATGTCGGCGCGCTTGTCGGTGACCGTCATCACCAGGGTGCTGACCAGGTTGAAGGCCGCCACCGCGACGATGAGCGTCAGGATGATGAACATCAGCCGCTTCTCGATCTGCACCGCGTCGAACCAGTTGCGGTTGGTGCGCGTCCAGTCGCGCACGTCGACGGCCAGGCCCATGCTTTGCTGCAGTTCGCCCCCGACGCGGCGCGCGGCCTGCACGTCGTTCAGCCGCAGCTGCACGCCGGTGGGGCCTTCCACCTGGAAGAAGCGCGCGGCGTCGCCGATGTGGATCAGCGCCAGCGCGCTGTCGTATTCGTAGTGCCCGGCCTCGAACACGCCGACCAGGGTGAACTGCTTGATGCGCGGCGTGACACCGGCCGGCGTGACCTGCCCGCCGGGCGCGACGATGGCCACCTTGTCGCCGACTCGCGCGCCCAGCAGGCGGGCCAGTTCGATGCCCAGCACGATGTTCCATTCACCGGCCTTCAGCGGCGCCAGCAGCGCCTGCTGGGTGCGCGCCAGGTCGGTGACGCTGGCCTCGGCCACGGGGTCGATGCCGCGCACGACGGCACCGCGCAGGTCGTCGCCACGGCCGATCAGGGCCTGGGCTGCGATGAAGGGCGCCGCGCCACGAACCTCCGGGTTGGCGCGGGCCGCAGCCGCGGTGGCCTGCCAGTCGGGCAGGGCGCCGCGCGCGGCATCGAAGATCTCGACATGCGCGATCACGCTGAGCATGCGGTCGCGCACCTCTTTCTGGAAGCCGTTCATCACGCTCAGCACGATGATCAGCGCCGCCACGCCCAGCGAGATGCCGAGCACCGACACGAGGCTGATGAAGCTGATGAATCCGTTGCGCCGGCCGGCGCGGCCAGCGCGCGTGTAGCGCCAGCCGATGTGCCACTCGTAGGGCATGTTCATAGGCGGCGGATGCTACCGGACGGCCCGGCCCGGGTCGTCCAGCCGGGATAATGCGGTCGATGCAGCTCTTGATTCCCTTTGCCGCTCCACGCGCTGCGCCCTGGGCGGACCTGTCGGGGCTGAAGCTGCCGAACCTGCAGCGCCTGCTCTTGCGCTGGGCCGAGGTGGACCGCGACGAAGCCGACGAACTCAGCCTGTCGCCACCCCACGAGCGAGCCCTGGCGAGGGCCCTGGGCTGGCAGGGCGGCGACGGACGCCTGCCCTGGGCTGCGCAGGCAGCGGCGGCCGACGGCATCGACTGCGGTGACCTGGCCTGGGGCCTGCTCACCCCCGCCCATTGGCACCTGGGCACCGACCAGGTGAGCCTGATCGACCCCGCCGGGCTGATGCTGGATGCCACCACGTCGAAGGCACTGTTCGACGCCGTGCAGGAGCTGTTCACGTCCCAGGGCTGGCTCCTGGCCTGGGGCGCGGCGCTGCGTTGGTACGCGGCACACGAGAGCCTCGCCGAACTGCCCTGCGCGGCGCTGGACCGGGTGATCGGCCGCAACGTCGACCGCTGGCTGGGACACGACCCCGGCCTGCGCACCATCCGCCGCCTGCAAAGCGAGGTGCAGATGGTGCTGTACGGTCACCCGCTGAACGACGCGCGCGACAGCCGTGGCCTGCTGGCCGTGAATTCCTTCTGGCTCAGCGGCTGTGGCCCGGCCCAGCTTGTCACCGGTACGCCACCCGTGGTGGACGACCGCTTGCGCTCCGCCGCCCTGCTGGGCGACTGGGCGGGCTGGGCCCGAGCCTGGGAAACCCTGGACGAAGGACCGCTGGCCGCGCTGGCCGACGCTGCCCCGGGCAGCGGTGCCAGCCTCACGCTGTGCGGCGACCGCAGTGCGGCGCGCTTCCAGCCCGCGGCGGCGGGCTGGCTGTCCGGGCTGATGCAGCGACTGCGCTCGCAGCCGGCCGCTGCCAGCTTCCTGGAGACCTTGTGATCCTGCAGACGCGCGAGGTGCCGCCGCGTGTGCGCTACACGCTCGAACAGGCCGGCGTGCACCCTTTGCTGGCCCAACTGCTGGCCGCCCGTGGCGTGCGCAGCGCCGACGAACTGGACGACACCCTGGCCCGGCTGCTGCCGCCCGACGCGATGCACGGCGCCAGCGCCGCCGGTCGCCTGCTGGCCGACGCCATCGCGGCTGGGCAGTCCATCTGCGTGGTGGCCGATTACGACTGCGATGGCGCCACCGCCTGCGCCGTGGCGCTGCGTGGCCTGGCCCTGCTGGGCGCCCGGCCTGCCACGTTGCGCTATGTCGTGCCCGACCGCGCCGTGCACGGCTATGGCCTGACACCGGCCATCGTCGACCTGGCGCTGCAATCCGGCGCCCGCCCGGGCCTGCTGGTGACCGTGGACAACGGCATTGCCAGCCACGCCGGCGTGGCCCATGCACGCCGTCTGGGGCTGGCGGTGCTGGTCACCGACCACCACCTGCCCGCGGCCGACCTGGCCTTGCCCGAGGCCGACGTCATCGTCAACCCGAACCAGCCGGAGTGCAGCTTTCCCAGCAAGGCCATCGCCGGTGTCGGCGTGATGTTCTACGTGCTGCTGGCCACGCGCGCAGAACTGCGTGCGCGCGGCGCGTTCGACGCCGCCAGCCAGCCGCGCCTGGACGCGCTGCTGGACCTGGTGGCGCTGGGTACGGTGGCCGACGTGGTGAAGCTCGACGCCAACAACCGCCGGCTGGTGGCCCAGGGCCTGAAGCGCATCCGCAGCGGCCGCATGCAGGCTGGCGTGGCGGCGCTGTTCCGCGCGGCCGGGCGCGACCCTGCGCGCGCCGCCGGCTTCGACTTCGGCTTTGCGCTGGGGCCGCGCATCAACGCCGCCGGCCGGCTGGCCGACATGACGCTGGGCATCGAATGCCTGCTCACCGACGACCCGGCCCGCGCCAGCGAACTGGCCGCGCAGCTCGACGCCATCAACCGCGAACGCCGCGACGTGGAGTCCGGCATGCGCGAACAGGCCGAGGCGCTGCTGGCGCGCTGGTGGCATGGTGCCGACCCGGCCAGCGTACCCCCGGCCGTGGTGCTGTTCGACGACGGCTTCCACGAAGGCGTGGTGGGCATCGTCGCCGGGCGCGTGAAGGACCGCGCGCACCGGCCGACCTTCGTGTTTGCACGCGGCGCCAACGGACAGCTGAAGGGCTCGGGTCGGTCCATCCCGGGCTTCCATCTGCGCGACGCGCTGGACCTGGTGGCCAAGCGCCACCCTGACCTGCTGCTGCGCTTCGGCGGGCATGCCATGGCTGCTGGCTGCACCTTGCAGGACGGCGGGGTGCCGGCCTTCGACGCTGCGCTGCAGGCCGTGGCCGCCGAATGGCTGGACGCCGCCACGCTGCAGCGCACGCTGCGCACCGACGGTCCGCTGGCGCTGGAATGGTTCAACGCCGAGACCGTGGCCCTGCTCGATGCCCAGGTCTGGGGTCAGGGCTTCGAGGCCCCGGTCTTCTGCGACGAGGTGCAGGTGCTGCAGCAGCGGCTGGTGGGGGAAAAGCACATGAAGCTGAAGCTGCGCCATGCCGGGCAGGAACGTGACGCGATCTGGTTCAGCCATGACCGGCCCTTGCCCGACCGGTTGCGCCTGGCCTACCGACTGGGCCTGGACGAATGGAACGGCAGGCAGCGCGTGCAGATGTTCATCGAGGCAGCGCCCGACGCGCAACCCTGATGCGCATGCGGGCAGACTCCGGGGTGTCAACATTCGAGCCATGACGATGACGCTGAACTCCTTTCGTACTCCGCTGGCCGGCCTGCTGCTGCTGGCGGCCCTGTCCTCCACCCAGCCCGCTTTCGCCCAGGGCGCAGCCCTCAAGCCGGTGACGGTCCTCAAAGGACTGGACAACCCCTGGGCCCTGGCCTTCCTGCCCGACGGGCGCATGCTGGTGACGGAAAAGCCCGGCCGCATGCGGCTGGCCTTGCCCGCCGGGCAGTTGTCCGAGCCCCTGGCCGGCTTGCCGGCGGTGGCTGCCGGCGGCCAATGTGGTCTGCTCGACGTGGTCGTCGACCCGAAATTCGCCCAGAACCAGCGCATCTTCTTCACCTTCGCCGAACCCGGCACCGGGGGCGAACGTGGCAACAGCACCGCCGTGGCCAGCGCCCGGCTGGTCGGCGACGGCCTGACGGCGCGGCTGGAAGACGTGCGCACCATCTTCAGCCAGAAACCGAAAATCAGCAGCCGCAACCACTGCGGCAGCCGCATCGTCTTCGACCGCAGCGGCGCGCTGCTGGTGGGCCTGGGCGATCGCTTCAGCGGCAAGGACGAAGCCCAGAACCCGGCCAACCACATCGGCAAGGTCATCCGCATCAATGCCGAAGGCCAGCCGCTGGCCGACAACCCCTTTGCCGGACGCAGCGGCACCGCACCGGAGGTCTTCAGCCTGGGCCACCGCAACATCCAGGGCGCGGCGCTGCATCCGCAGACGGGCGAACTCTGGGCCGTGGAACATGGCCCGCAGGGTGGCGACGAGATCAACCGCGTGCAGGCCGGCCGCAACTACGGCTGGCCGATCGTGACCTACGGCCGCAACTACGGCCTGGGCACGACCATCGGCGAACCCGGGCCCAAGGCCGGCTTCGAGCAACCGCTGCGGCACTGGGTGCCCACCTCGGTGGCGCCCAGCGGCCTGGTGTTCCTGACCAGCGACCGCTACCCGGGCTGGCAGGGCAGCGTCTTCATGGGCACCTTGCGCGGTCAGGCGCTGGTGCGGCTGACGCTGGATGGCGCCAGCGTCAAGGCTGAAGAGCGTTTGCTGGCCGACCTGGGTTTGCGCATCCGCGACGTGCGCCAGGGGCCTGATGGCTGGCTTTACATCGTGAGCGACGGCGACAACGGACAGGTGCTCAGGCTGGAGCGACCGTGACGCAGCCGCCGCTGGGCTTCGCAAACAGCCCGTGAGGCCTGGACCACGCTGAGCTTCGGTGAAGGCAGCCGGCCGCTTCTCGACCCGTCGACCCCGCCGGGGCCAGGCTGGTGGTGTCGCTGCGGGGGGGGGGGATTGTCAGCCTGCCAGCGCCTGCCCTGTCGCTGCAGCGAGAGTGGCGAAGGAGCGAACCGGCTCTGCCATCACGCCCACTTGATCTCTTCGTAGTTGAGGCTGGAGAGGGTGGGTCTGTCCATGATCCCTCTCACGCTGCCATCGGCCATCAACACGTTGACCGGCCCGCCCTTGCGAACTGCTCCGCCGAGCAACTGCAGGTCGGGTGAATTGGGAACCTGCAGGGCATTCAAGAGAGACACCGGCAAACCCGCCAGTGCGACGCTGGCACCGTTGCGGGCCTTGCCGGATGCCTGCCCCAGGCTGGCAGACTGGCCGATGAGCAGACAGTCTGCGCCAGTCGGGTGTCGCCGGCGCAAGATCTCCAAGAGCATTCGCAAGCCGGCTGAGCCTTGCACAGGGGACGGGGTGATCGTCTCGTCGACTCGCAGGTAGTCTGGCATGGAGATTCCGGGGTGAGTTACTGACGCGCCGGATGCTCCGCGAGACGAGAACGCGAAGTCAAGCCCCAAGCCGAGGGACCGCGCCTCAGGCCACGCGCCCGAACCACCACAGCGACAGACCCGCCGCCAGCGCGGCCAGCAGCGCACCGAGCGCTGCAAACACGGCGGTAATTTCCGTTTCCTTGCGTTCGACCACCATGCGCGAGGACAGTGATTCGTAGACCTTCTTCAGGTCTTCGGCCGTGCCCGCGTAGAAGTACTCGCCCTGCGTCAGCACCGAGACGTTCTTCAGCGTTTCCTCGTCGAGCTTGACGCGCATGCTCCAGCCTTCGAAGCCGATGATCTCGCCGCTGGTGGTGCCGATACCGACGGTGTAGACGCGGATGCCGCGTTCGGCAGCCATCTTCGCAGCGTCCAGCGGGTCGGGGCCGGTGGTGCGCTGGCCGTCGGTGAGCATGATGACTGCGGCAGAGTTGTAGCTGCCGGCAGGCACGGGCGTGAAGGCCTTGTCGTCCTTCTTGCCGATTTCCTTGTCCGGGAAGTTGCGCTGGCCGGTGATGTTCTGGATCTCGATGCCGTGGTCGGGGAACAGCGTGGCCAGGCTGAGGATAATGCCGCTGCCAGTGGCGGTGCCGCGCTGCAGCTGGAAGCGGTCGATCGCGGCCAGCACGTCTTCGCGGCTGGTGGTGGGGGCCTGCACCACGGCGGCCGTGCCGGCAAACGAAACGACGCCCACCTTCACTTCGCGCGGCAGGTTCTCCACGAAGGCCCTGGCCGCCACCTGGGAAGCCACCAGCCGGTTCGGCTTGACGTCCTCGGCACGCATGCTGCCTGAAACGTCCATTGCCAGGATGATGGTGCGCTCCGACAAGGGCAGCGTGATGGTGGCCGTGGGCCTGGCCACCGACAGCAGCAGGGCGGCCAGGGCCAGAAGAAGCAGCAGCGGCGGCACGTGGCGGCGCCAGCTCGGGCCCGAGCCCAGCGCCATCTTCGCCACGTTGATGCTGGCCAGGCGCACCGTGGTGCGGCGCTTGCGCTTCAGGATCCAGCGGTAGGCGATTACCAGCAGTGGCAAGGCCAGCAGCAGCCAGAGCATCGAGGGCCAGATGAATTTCATGGTGCAGCCTCCAGGAGCGCGGGGGTGCCGATGGGTGGGCGCGCACGCTGCAGGTGCGCAGGGAAACGGCGGCCGCTGCGCGCGCGTGCGCGCTGCCGGCGCAGGTCTGCGTAGCGCAGCAAGGCGTCGAGCAGGTCGTCGTCGGTGGCGAGTTCCAGGATGTCGGCGCCGCTGGCCGACAGCTCGTCGATCAGCTGGGCCTCTTGCTGTTCAGCCACGGCCGCATAGCGTTCACGAAAAGCCGGGTCGGCCGCGTCGATGAACAGCTGTTCGCCGGTTTCGGCGTCTTCGATGGTCACCAGGCCGACGTCGGGCAGGGCCATTTCCAGGGGGTCGAGCAGGCGCACCGCCACGACCTCGTGCCGCTGCGCCAGCCGCGCCAGCGGCTTCTGCCAGCCCGGAGCGCTGATGAAGTCGCTGACGATGAAGACCAGGCCGCGACGCTTCATGGTGCCTTCGGCCAGGGTCAGCAGGTCGGCCAGGCGGGTGCCCTCGGGCCCGGTCCTGCCGGCCTTGGCTACAGGGCGCGGCTGATGCATGCGGCGCAGCAGGTTCAGCACATGGTTGCGGCTGGCACCTGGCTTGAGCACGGCGTCGACCTGCTGGCCGAACAGCATCGCGCCCACGCGGTTACCGTGGCGGGTGATGACCCGTGCCAGCGTGGCCACGAAGCCGGTGGACACGTTCAGCTTGGTGACGTCGCCGCTGCCGAAGTCGACGCTGCCGGACAGGTCCAGCAGGAACCAGGCGGTGAGGTCGCGGTCTTCGATGAACTGTCGGACATAGGGCTGCTGCAGGCGCGCGGTGACGTTCCAGTCGATGTGTCGAACGTCGTCGTGATGCTGGTATTCGCGCAGGTCGGCCAAGTCCACGCCATGGCCGCGGAACAGGGTACGGTAGTCGCCCTGAAGCAGGCCGTCCAGACGGCGTATGACCGTCCATTCCAGGCGCCGAAGCAGCTGCTCGGGCACCGGCACCGGGGTGCCGCCGCCCGTACGGGGCGGCGGGCCAGCAAGGGCCTCAGCCATGGGTCGGACCGTCCTTCGGGTGGGCCAGGGGCTTGTCGGGCATGGGCACGGCCTTCAGCACACGGGCCACGACGTCTTCGGCGCTGATGTTCTCGGCCAGGGCTTCGTAGCTCAGGCAGATGCGGTGGCGCAACACGTCGGGCACGAGGTCGGCCATGTCTTCCGGCAGCACGTACTTGCGGCCGCGCAGCATGGCCATGGCGCGCGCGCCTTCGATCAGGCCGATGGTGGCGCGCGGGCTGGCGCCGTAGGTGATGTACTTGGCGGTGTCGGTCATGCCGTATTTTTCGGGCCGGCGGGTGGCGCCGACCAGCTTCACGGCGTATTGCATCAGTGCCGGGTCGACGAAGACGGCGCGGCATTCGCGCTGCAAGGCTGCCAGCGAATAGGTGTCGGCGACGGCATTCACCTCGACTGCCGGGCCGGTGACTCGTTCGGCGATGACGAATTCTTCTTCTTCGGTGGGGTAGTCGACCAGCACTTTCATCATGAAACGGTCGACCTGGGCTTCGGGCAGCGGGTAGGTGCCTTCGGTCTCGATCGGGTTCTGCGTGGCCATCACGACGAAAGGTTCCGGCACCTTGTGGGTTTCGCCGGCGATGGTGACCTGGCGTTCCTGCATCACTTCGAGCAGCGCGCTCTGGACTTTGGCCGGCGCGCGGTTGATTTCGTCGGCGAGCACCAGATTGGCGAACACCGGACCGAGGCTGGTGCCGAATTCCCCGGTCTTCTGGTTGTAGATGCGGGTTCCCACCAGGTCGGCCGGCACCAGGTCGGGCGTGAACTGGATGCGCTTGAAGCTGCCCCGCGTGGTGCGGGCCAGGGTCTTCACGGTGAGCGTCTTGGCCAGGCCGGGCACGCCTTCGACCAGCAGGTGGCCCTGGGCCAGCATTGCCACGAGCACACGCTCCAGGAAGCGGTCCTGCCCGACGACGACCCGCTTGACTTCGTAGAGTACACGCTCCATCAGCGTGGCGGTCGATTCGGCGTCGTTGTTGATCATGGTTTTCCTGCCTGGATGTCTGTGATGAGGGCTAGAACGGTGGCATGCCTGCGGCCGCCGCGGCGTTTTCGATGGGCACAGCAAAACCGATGCCGATGAAGGTTCGCTGGTCCGATGGGTTCAGGATGGCGGTGACGACGCCGACCACGGCGCCGTCCATCGTCACCAGCGGGCCGCCGGAATTTCCCGGGTTGGCCGCGGCGTCGAACTGGATCAGGTTGGTCAGCGTCTTCTCGCCTTCAGGTGACCGGAATTCGCGCTTGAGCCCCGACACCACGCCGTAGCTGACCGAAGGCCCGATGCCGAAGGGGTTGCCCACCGCGATGACATGGTCGCCTGGCAGCAGGTCGGAAGTGGAGCGCATCGTCGCGGCCTGCAGGTCGTCAGGTACCTTGCTGGCGCGCAAGACCGCGAGATCGTTCTCCGGCTGGGCGCCGACGATTTGCGCGTCGCTGACCATGCCGTTGGAAAAGCGCACCTGCAGTCGCTTGGCACCCAGAACCACGTGCAGGTTGGTCAGGATCGTGCCGTTGTCGACGATGACAACGCCCGTACCGACGCTGCGGCCTTCGTTGCGGTCGGGGCTGCTGCCGCTGTCGCTGTCTTCTTCGCCGGTATCACCTTCGCGCATGAAGCCGGTGACGCGCACCACCGAGGGGATGATGGCCTGGTAGGCCTTCGCCGCGGCCGACGGCAGGGGTTCTTTCTCGAGCGATTCCCGTACCGCGGTGTCGATGTCGTCCTGCGTGATGACGCGCGGGCCCGGCTGCCACTGTTGCAGCCCGAGCATGGCGGCCACCGCCATCAATCCACCGGCCAGAGCCCAGGCAAGCGCCTGGCGCCTTGGCGGGTTGGAGCCGGTGGCCCCTGGCGTGCTGCCAGCGACCGGCTGCGGCGTTGCGCTCGCCACGCTGGCAGATTCTGGCGATCCGGCTGAAGCCGCGGCAGCGGCTGCTGTGGCCGCCTTGGCCAGGCGCGGTGATCGGCTGATGAGCGGTGCCTTCTTCATCATGCGGCAAAACCGGGGGTGGCCCCGTCCAGGAATCCATCGCAAGAAGACAGTATCACGTTGCACAGTGCGGCGCATGCGCGAGGTCGCAGCAACCACCCTGGACCCGTGCCCGCAACGCCGTGCTGGGCGATGATCGGGCCGATGTGGATAGACACCCATTGCCACCTGGATGCGCCCGAGTTCGACCCCGACCGGGCTGCTGTCGTGACCCGGGCGCGTGCAGCCGGCGTGGGCCGGCTCGTGCTGCCTGCCGTGGAACGCAGCAACCTGGCCACGGTGCAGGCCCAGGCCCGCAGTTTCGACGCGGCCTATGCCCTCGGCATCCATCCCTTGTATACCGGGCGCGCCGTCGAAGGTGACCTGCAGGCGGTGGAGCAGTCGCTGCTCGACGGCCTGGCCGACCCCAGACTGGTGGCTGTCGGAGAAATCGGCATCGATCACTTCGTGCCCGGCGTGGACAGGCAGCGGCAGGAGCACCATTACCTGGCCCAGCTGAAGATGGCGCGGCGCTTCGACCTGCCCGTGTTGCTGCACGTGCGCCGGTCGGCAGACACCCTGCTCAAGGGCCTGCGCCGGTTTCCGGTGGCCGGGGGCATCGTCCATGCGTTCAACGGCAGCCAGCAGCAGGCCGCGCAGTTCGTGGCAATGGGCTTCAAGCTCGGTTTCGGGGGGGCGATGACCTTCGAGCGTGCGCTGCAGATCCGGCAACTGGCCGGCACCTTGCCCGACGAGGCCCTGGTGCTCGAGACCGACGCGCCCGACATCCCGCCGCGCTGGCTGTACCGAACCGTGGCCGAACGTGCGGCGGGCGCACCTGGCCACGCGCGCAACGAACCGGCCGAGTTGCCCCGTATCGCGGCCACGCTGGCGGCCTTGCGCGGCATGCCGCTGCAGGATCTGGCGGCGCTGACCAGCCGCAACGCGCTGGCCGCATTGCCGAGGCTCGCCGCGCTGGGCTGAAAAGCCCGGCCCGAGACGCCTTGAAGGCTACCGGTCGAGCCGCACGGGCAGGTGGGTCTGCATGGGGCCGGTGGCGCTGTCCTGCACGCGCACCTGCCAGGGGCGCGTGGCCGAGCGTGACACCAGCACCCAGACGCAGGGCCGTGACAGGGCCGTCGGGGCCATCTGCTCGGGCCCGGGCCGGCTGACCTGCAGCACCAGCACCGGGCCGTTCTGCACACGCAGGGCCGAAACGCGCACGCCCATCGTCGGCTGTTCCGGCAGCACGTGCAGCAGGACCTGTTCGCGTGCCCACTGCGGCGTTCGGCCGATGGCTGGCGTGCTGCCCCTGGCCGTGACATGGCGCTGCCAGGCGGCAGCACTGTCCAGCAGCACGGTCTGTGCAGCCCCTTCGGGCGTCTGCTGTGGCCACTGGCACAGGGTCTGGCTGCGCTGGGCCAGCACGCGCGGCTGGCCCAGTGCGGCTGGTGCTGCCAGGGCCAGTATCACTGTGGTGGCCAGGGCTTTTGTCAGGGCGCCGGGCCGCAAGGCAAGCCTGAAGCTGCAGTGCGCGCTCATCGCTGGCCCGCCGGGCGCGTGGTGCCTGGCGCGGCCAGGGGCGCGCCGTCGACCGCCCCGCGCTGGCGCGACGGGCCCGTCGTGTCCAGACTCTGCGGCGAGATGCCGGACAGCGGGGCCACCTCGATGGCGAGGTCGTTGCGGTTGCCGTTCAGGGTGATGACCGTCAGGTCGCGGCCGGGTGGAAGCACCGGGAAAGCGCCGCATGCCTCGCCGCGCTGGCAAATGACGGTGTCGTTGTCCAGGTCGCCGCCAGCGATGATCTGCACCTGCGGCAAGGTCCAGCCCGCGGCGTTCCAGGAGTAGCCGTTGCTGCCGCGCGTGGCCAGGATGCTGCGAACGACCCGATCGTCGGCCGGGTTGATGAGCAGCACGTACAGCGGCCCCAGGTCGCCGCCTGCAGCCGCGCTGCCGCCGGCCACGGGCTGCGTGACGCTGAGCTGCACGGTGAAGCTGCGTGCCGGTGCGACGTTGACGGTGAGCCTGGGGAAGATGGCACCCGCAGCCAGTCCGACCCGGTTGACGGTGATGGTGTAGGTGCCCAGACGCGTGCTGGGGTTCACTGCGGTGGGCGTGACCGATACGCGGCTGTTGTCGCTGGTGATCGACGTCACCGTCTCGGTGCCGGCGGCACTGAGCGCCAGTTCGAGAGTGGCGGTGGTCTGGAAGCTGCCGAAGTCGATGCTGGATGGTGAAGCCAGCACGCGGCCGGCCGGTGCCGGTGGCGGCGGAGTTCCCGCCGCGCCCAGCGCGGCCGTGACGGCCTTGCCGGCGTTGATGAGCCCGAAGCCGGTATCGAGGTCCCGGCCCGGGTTGCCCAGGTCGTCGGTCAGCGCGCCGCTGGCGAACAGGCTGTCGACCTGGGCCACGCCAATGGCCGGGTTGACGTAGCGCATCAGGGCGATGACGCCGGCCACGTGGGGCGCCGCCATCGAAGTGCCCTGGTAGGGGCCTGAGCTTGGCAGGCGCCGGCCGCTGGCGTCGAAGGCCCCCAGCGCGCTGAACACGCCGTCGGGCGCGCCCGAGCCGGTGCTGCTTTGCCGCAGGTCGCCTCCGGGTGCTGCCACCGTGAGCGCGCTGCCGCTGTTGCTGTAGCGCGTCAGGCGCTTTTGCGCGTCCAGCGCCGACACGGCGACGACCCCGCTGCAATTGGCCGGCGCGCCCACCGCGACGCGCTGGCCCAGGTCGTTGCGCCCGGAGTTTCCGGCCGCCGCCACGACCACGACGCCGGCTGCACGCACCCGGTTGATGGCGTCAGCGTAGGCTGCGTCGCAAGGGAAATCGCCGCCCAGGCTGAGGTTGATGACGTCGGCGCGGCGAGCCGGGAGGGTGCCCGAGTTGTTCGAGAGCCGCGCCGCGTACAGCATCGCGTTGATGATGTCGACCTGGCGGGCACCGCCACTGCTGGGGCGGAACACCCGCAATGGCAGGACCTGCGCCATCGGTGCGGTGCCGGCCACGCCGATGCCGTCGAAAGTGGCGGCTGCCACGGTGGCTGCGACATGTGTGCCGTGGAACACCGGCTCGTCAGCGGCCACGGCCGTGTTGTCGCCCGACGCGGTGTTGCCGTCGCCGGCCACGGTGTTGCTGATGAACGCCCGGCCACTGGAAAACAGCTGCGGCTGCAGGTCGGGGTGGTCGAGCATGACGCCGTCGTCGATGACGGCCACCACCGGGCGCTGGGCTGGCTGGCTGGGCAGTTGCGTGATGCGGCTCATCGCGGCTGGCAGGTTGATCTGCTCGTAGTGCCAGCGCTGCAGGTTGTAGGACCGGTCGTTGGGCGGGAACTCGCCGACCAGGGTCTGGGTGGTGGCCAGCCGGTCGAGCTGCACGTATTCGAAGGCACCGGTCTGCTGCAGCGCCTTGGCCAGCTTCATCTGGGCCAGGGTGTTCTCCAGCGCCAGGTCGTCGGCGGTCTGCACCGGCTGGGCGCGCAGCGCCGAGAGGCGCCGTGCCCGGGTTTCCTCGCCGCTCTTGCCTGCCAGCCGCGCCAGCGCCAGGGCGCGGCTCTCGGAACTGGCCGGCAGTGCCAGCCAGTGTGGCAAGGCGGCTTCGGCGCCGCCCGGGCTGCCCTGGGCCAGCAGCCGGGCCTGCGCGATGCCGGCCGCTTGCAGCATGCGCGTGGCCTTGGCCAGTTCGGAAGGGGGCAGGGGCCTGGCCCTGGCCAGCAGGTGCCCCGACGTGGTGGCCAGCGGCAGGGCGCTGTTGGCGCAGTTGCCGGCGCTGCCCGGGGCGCCGATACGCAGGTTGTAGATGGATGCGTTGTCGTAGGCGTAGACGTTGATGATGTAGCGCCCGCTGGTGGTGATGCGGACGCACTCGAAACGGGTCGACACGCCGATGGAGCTGCCCAATGCGGCCCCGGTGCTGGACAGAACGTAGAGGTCGACATCGGCCTGGGCCGGGTCGCTGGCGAATTCGAGTTCGACGACCTGGCCGGCGACCAGGTCGACGGCAAAGTAGTCGTCTTCGTCGCCGACGCCGTAGTTGTTGCCGCGCGGCCCGGTGAAGATCTCGTTGACCGTACCGGTCAGCAGGAAGGGCGCCTGAAGCGGCTGCGCCGTCGCCACCGTGTCGTTGACGCGATAGGTGCCCTGGCTGATCTGGCTGGTGTCGTTGGCATCGGAGTCGACGCGCGAGGTGGGTGCAACCAGCAGTGTTCCGGACAGGTTGAAGCTGGACGGCGTGGGCGCCGGTGCGGGTACGGGTGCCGGAGGAGGGACGGGCACGGGCGCCGGGGCCGGCACGGGTGTCGGTGCGGGTGCAGGCGCCGGGACGGGCGCTGGCGCTGGTGATGGTGCCGGTGCTGGTGCTGGTGCAGGAGCAGGCACAGGTGCAGGAGCAGGAGCAGGAGCAGGAGCAGGCACAGGCGCTGGCGCTGGCGCAGGTGCCGGCGTCGGGGCTGGTACCGGCGCCGGGGTTGGCGCTGGTGCTGGCACGGGCGTCGGTGCCGGGGCCGGCGTCGGGGTCGGCCCCGCCGTCGGGTTGTCGCCACCGCCGCCTCCGCCGCCGCAGGCCGCGACGGCCACGGCCAGGAACAGGCTGCTCAGTGTTGTCCGCATGGTCTTCTCCCTGGAATTGGCGGGCTGGTCATGGCCGGAACATGCCGGCGCGCTGGCACCGGGCATGTTATGCATCCGCCGCCACCGCTTGTACCGCCATCGGAAGGACACTTGCCCCGCAGACACCCTTCCGAGGGCCCAGGATTTCTCCGGGGAACAATGTAAGCAAATCTCATCCATGAACCCCATTTCGCGTCAGAAGGACCCGCCTTCCCATGCCGCCAGGCTGCAGGGGCTGCCCGCCGTGGTCTCGACTGAAACCCGCCTGCTGGTGCTGGGCAGTTTTCCTGGCGTGGCCTCGCTTCGGGCCGGGCAGTATTACGCCCATCCGCGCAACCATTTCTGGCCGATCCTGGGCGCGGTCTGGGGCTGCGACCTGGTGGCGCTGCCCTACGCCCGGCGGCTGCAGGTGCTGCTGGACCATGGCTTGGGCCTGTGGGACATCTATGCCAGTTGCAAGCGGGTCGGCAGCCTCGACCAGGCCATCCAGGACGCCCGACCGAACGACCTGGTGTCGCTGCGCCTGCTGGCGCCCGACCTCCGAGGTGTTGCCCACAACGGCAGCGAGTCGGCCCGTGCGCGCCGCCAGGTCGAGGCCCAGGGCTGGGAGGTGCATCGCCTGCCGTCCACCAGCCCGGCCAATGCCAGCTGGTCGTTCGCCCGCAAGCTGCAAGCCTGGCGCAGCGTGCTGGACGGTTTCGGCGTCGCTTAAGGCAGCAGGGCCACCCGCTGTTCCGCGCTTCGGGCAATCTGCAGGGGGTTTATCGTCGCGGTCGTGAAAACCGCCCCGCGTGTTCCCCAAGACCTGCCGCCGGTCACCGTTTCGGAATTCGAGGGTGTGCGCTATCTGCACCTCGGTTCGGTCTGGGTGCAGGGGGCGATGCGCATCCGCCAGCCGCACAAGCTCGAGCTCGACTACATCCAGCGCATGCTGGCCAGCCTGCTTTGGCTGCCCAGTCCGGCCCTGGGCCAGGGCCAGGCGGTGCAGCTCGGCCTGGGTGCAGGCGCCATCACCCGCTTCACCTGCCAGCAGCTGGGCATGGCCACCACGGTGGTGGAAATCAATCCGGCTGTCATCGACGTCGGTCTGCAGTGGTTCCACCTGCCGCCCATGGCCGAAGTCGTGCGTGGCGACGCCGCCGACTGGCTGGCCCAGGCCGAGCATGGCAGCGTGCATTTGTTGCATGTCGACCTGTACGACCACGAGGCCGCCGCGCCAGTCCTCGACAGCGCGGACTTCTATGCCGCCTGCCACGCCGTGCTGGCCCAGGGTGGCTTGATGAGCGTGAACCTTTTCGGTCGCAATGCCAGCTTCGCGGCCAGCGTCGAACGCATCGCCGCGGCCTTCGGCGGCGACCAGGTCTGGAGCCTGCGCCCCACGCGCGAAGGCAATACCGTGGTGGTGGCCGGGCGTGGCGTGGTGTTGCCGGGTCGCGACGAACTGAGCGCGCGTGCCGCCGTGATCGAACAGCGCTTCGGCGCGCTCGGCCTGCCGGCGCGCAAGTGGCTGCGCATGGTGCGGCCTTACCAACCGGCGGTGCCGGTCGAATTCCTGATACCGGCATGAAGACAGGCCAACCCATCGCCCCGCCCGAGCCCCCGGCAGCGCCGCCGGCACGTCCGCTGCGCCGCCAGCAGCCGGTGGGCCGGCTCGACTGGCGCCAGCTGCTGGACTGGCTGCGCGCCGACGGCTGGATCAGCGTCGACGATGTCGAGCGTGTCGCGCGGCGCTTCGGTGCTGGCAGCAGCAGCCTGCATGCCCTGGTGCGGCTTGGCGGTGCCGGGCTGCTGCGCCAGGGCACGCAGCGCCCGCTGGATACGCAGGCCTTGACCGAGTGGCTGGCGGTGCGCGCCGGCCTGCCTTACCTGCGCATCGACCCGCTGCGGGCTGACGTGGGCCGGGTGGCCGACGTGATGAGCGTGCAATACGCCGAGACCCGGCGCGCGCTGCCGGTGCAGGTCACGGCCACCGAGGTGGTGATCGCCACCGCCGAGCCTTTCGACACCGCCTGGGTGCCCGAGATCGAGGCCCACACCCGCCGCCGCGTGCGCCTGAACGTGGCCCACCCCGACGAGGTGCGCCGCTACACCACCGAGTTCTACGCCCTGGCCAAGAGCGTGCGCGCCGCGGCGAAGAATGGCGAGAACTCGTCGGCCAGCAGCTTCGAGCAGCTGGTCGAACTCGGCCGCACCAACAAGCAGCTCGACGCCAACGACCAGGGCGTGGTGCAAGTCGTCGACTGGCTGTGGCAGTACGCCTTCGACCAGCGCGCCAGCGACATCCACCTCGAGCCGCGCCGCGACATGGGCGCCATCCGCTTTCGCATCGACGGTGTGCTGCATACCGTCTACCAGGTGCCGATGTCGGTGATGAGCGCGATGACGGCGCGCATCAAGCTTCTGGGCCGCATGGACGTGGTCGAAAAGCGCCGTCCGCTCGACGGCCGCATCAAGACGCGGCGCCCGGCTGCCGCTGGCGAACCCCCGGAATCCGGGGGTGAAGTCGAGATGCGCCTGTCGACCCTGCCCACTGCTTTCGGCGAGAAGATGGTGATGCGCATCTTCGACCCCGACAATGCCGTCAAGGGCGTGCAGGCGCTGGGCTTCGGTGCCCATGAGTCCAAGGCCTGGGCCGAGCTCATCGCCAGGCCGCACGGCATCATCCTCGTCACCGGTCCCACCGGCAGCGGCAAGACGACGACGCTGTATGCCACGCTGAAGAGCCTGGCCACCGAAGAGGTCAACGTCTGCACCATCGAAGATCCGATCGAGATGATCGAGCCGGCCTTCAACCAGACGCAGGTGCAGCAGGCGCTGGACATGGGTTTTGCCGAAGGCCTGCGCGCGCTGATGCGGCAGGACCCCGACATCATCATGGTCGGCGAGATCCGCGACCTGGCCACCGCCGAAATGGCAATCCAGGCCGCGCTGACCGGCCACCTGGTCTTCAGCACCCTGCACACCAACGACGCGGTGGGCGCGGTCACGCGGCTGGCCGACCTGGGCGTGCCGCCCTACCTCATCGGCGCGACCGTGGTCGGCGTGCTGGCGCAACGCCTGGTGCGCACCTTGTGCGTGGCCTGCAAGCAGCCCGACGAGGGGCCGGTGCTGGAAGCCCTGCACGACATGGCCAAGCCCTGGCGCCTGTCCGGGGGGGTGCGGCCCTACAAGCCCGTGGGCTGCCTGGAATGCCGCCACACCGGCTTTCGTGGCCGGGTGGGCCTGTACGAGCTGGTGACGCTCAGCGACGCGGCGCGCACCTCGGTCCACCCGAACCTGGATGCAGCGGCGCTGCGCCGCCAGGCCATCCAGGACGGCATGCGCCCGCTGCGCCTGGCCGGCGCAATGCGCGTGGCCGAGGGCCAGACCACGATCGAGGAAGTGCTGCGGTCCACGCCCGGTCTTTGATCCCCTGGGCCGGCTGTCGCCAGTCTTACGTGGAAACCACAGCGAGCCCTCCTGACCGCGTCCCTAGAATCCGCCCGCAAGGCCAGGCACCATGCTGGCAGCCAATGCGAGGAGAGCGCGGGTGCAGATCAAGAGCGAAAAGGACTTCTGGTCCGGGTTGATGTTCATCGGTGTCGGAGCCGGCTTCGCCGTCGGTGCGCTCGAATACAACTTCGGTTCCTCGGCCCGGCCCGGTCCGGCCTATTTCCCTTTCGGCCTGGGTGTGCTGCTGGCGCTGCTGGGCGCCATGGTGCTGTTCAAGGCCATGACTTTCGAAGTGGAGGGTGGTGACCGCGTCGGCCACATTGCCTGGCGGCCTTTGCTGCTCGTCGTACTGTCGGTGGCCGGTTTCGGCCTGCTGTTGCCGCGTCTGGGCCTGTTCATCTCGCTGCCGCTGCTGGTCATCGTCTCTGCTCTCGCGGGTGACGAATTCCGCTGGAAGGAGGCGCTGCTGAACGCTGCGATCCTGATGCTGATCTCCTGGGTCGTGTTCATCTACGGACTGAACCTGACCATTCCCCTCTACCCGAACTTCCGCTGAGGGCGAACGCATGGAACTGCTCAACAACCTGGCCCTGGGTTTCGGCGTTGCCTTCACGCTGCAGAACCTGGCCTATGCCTTCGGCGGCGCGCTGCTCGGAACACTGATCGGCGTTCTGCCCGGCCTGGGGCCGGTGGCCACCATCGCGATGCTGCTGCCCAGCATCTACGCGCTGGACGCCACCCCGGCGCTGATCATGCTGGCCGGCATCTACTACGGCGCGCAATACGGTGGATCGACCACGGCCATCCTCATCAACGTGCCTGGCGAGTCGAGTTCGGTGGTCACGGCCATCGACGGCTACCAGATGGCGCGCAAGGGCCGCGCCGGCGCGGCGCTGGCAGCGGCCGGCCTGGGCAGCTTCTTTGCAGGCTGCGTGGGCACCATCATCATCGCCGCCTTCGCCCCGCCGTTGACCGAAGTCGCCTTCAAGTTCGGTCCGGCCGAATACTTCAGCCTGATGGTGCTGGGCCTGATCGGCGCCGTGGTGCTGGCTTCGGGTTCACTGGTCAAGGCCATCGCGATGATCGTTCTCGGCCTGCTGCTGGGTCAGATCAACACCGACGTGATCTCCGGTGTGCCGCGTTACAGCTTCGACATTCCCGAACTGACCGACGGCATCGGCTTCGTCACCATCGCGATGGGTATCTTCGGCTTCGGCGAGATCATCGCCAACCTCGGGCAGCCGGCCGAGAAGCGCGAGGTCTTCACGAAGGACGTGAAGGGGCTGTGGCCGACGAAGAACGACTTCATGATGGCCTGGCCGGCGGTGCTGCGCGGCACCACGCTCGGCTCCATGCTGGGCATCCTGCCGGGTGGTGGTGCACTGCTGGCTTCGTTCGCGGCCTATACGCTCGAGAAGAAGACGAAGATGAAGCCCGGCGAAGTGCCCTTCGGCCAGGGCAACATTCGTGGCGTGGCCGGCCCCGAGGCGGCCAACAACGCCGGTGCACAGACCAGCTTCATCCCGATGCTGACGCTCGGCATCCCGCCGAACGCCGTGATGGCCCTGATGGTGGGCGCGATGACGATCAAGGGCATCCAGCCCGGCCCGCAGGTGATGACCAGCAACCCCGACCTGTTCTGGGGCCTGATCGCCAGCATGTGGGTGGGCAACGCGATGCTGATCATCCTGAACCTGCCACTCATTGGCGTCTGGATCCGGCTGTTGACGGTGCCCTACCGCTTCCTGTTCCCGGCGATCATGACCTTCTGCTGCATTGGTCTGTACACGCTGAACAACAACAACTGGGATGTGTTCATGGGCGCGGCCTTCGCGGTCGTCGGCTACATCTTCTACAAGCTGGGCTGCGAACCTGCACCGCTGCTGCTGGGCTTCATCCTGGGGCCCATGATGGAAGAGAACCTGCGCCGCGCCTTGCTGCTGTCGCGCGGTGACTGGACCGCGTTCGTCACCCGTCCCCTGTCGGGTGCGCTGCTGCTTGCCGCGCTGCTGATGATCGTGGTGGTGATGTTGCCGGCCATCCGCAACAAGCGCCAGGAAGCCTTCCAAGACGCAGATTGAGTCTTTCTCCGGCTCTCGCTCCGCTCCAGGGCCCCGTTTTCCGGGGCCTTTGGCTTGCCTGGCTGGCGGCCAACATGACCATGTGGATGAACGACGTCGCAGCCGCCTGGCTGATGACGACGCTGACCACCAGTCCGGTGATGGTGGCCCTGGTTCAGACCGCGTCGACGCTGCCGGTTTTCCTGCTGGGCCTGCCCAGCGGCGCGATGGCCGACATCGTCGACCGCCGCCGCTACTTCGCCGCCACGCAACTGTGGGTGGCGGTGAATGCACTGCTGCTGGCCGGCTTGTCGCTGGCCGGTGCCTTGACGGCGCCACTGCTGCTGCTGCTGACCTTCAGCAACGGCATCGGCCTGGCGCTGCGCTGGCCAGTGTTCTCGGCCATCGTGCCGCAGGTCGTACCGAAGTCGCAGATGCCGCAGGCGCTGGCACTGAACGGCATCGCGATGAACCTGTCGCGGGTGGTGGGTCCGGTGCTTGCGGGAGTGCTGATCACGACTGTCAATCCAGCGGCGGTCTTCGTGCTGAACGCGGTCCTCGCGGGCGTCGCTTTCGTGCTGGTGCTGCGCTGGAGGAGCGAGCCACGCGCCAGCACGCTGCCCGGCGAGCGCTTCGTCGGCGCCATGCGCGTGGGCCTGAGCTTCGCCCGGCAGTCGCCGCGCCTGAAGGTGGTGCTGTTGCGCGTGTTCCTGTTCTTCCTGCAATCCACGGCCCTGATGGCCCTGCTGCCGCTGGTGGCGGCAGGCCTGCATGGCGGCGGAGCGGGCACCTTCACGATCATGTTGTCCTGCGTGGGCGTTGGCGCCATCTACGCGGCCTTGTGCTTTCCAAAGTGGCGCGAGAAATACGACCGTGACGCCTTCGTGCGCACCGGTACCGCGGTGCATGCGCTGGGCTCCTGCCTGATCGTGGCGGTGCCCGAGTTCTGGCTGGCGCTGCCGCTGATGGTGGTGCTGGGCATGGCCTGGATCTCGGTGGCGAATTCGCTGGCGGTGGCCGCCCAGATGGCCATGCCCGACTGGGTGCGTGCGCGCGGCATGTCGCTTTATCAGATGGCCCTGATGGGAGGGGCTGCCGCCGGAAGCCTGGTGTGGGGGCAGGTGGCCGACTGGCTGGACGTGCGCGGTGCGGTGCTGGCCGCTGCGGCCTTCGGCGGTCTGGTGTTGCTGGCCACGCGCCGGGTCACGGTGGAAGGTGGCGAGGACCACGACTTCACCCCGGCCGCACCGCGTGCCGCCGCCGAGCCGGCCTTCGCCATCGCCGACGACGCCGGCCCGGTGATGGTGACGATCGAGTATCAGATCGACCCTGCCCGCGCCGAAGACTTCAGCGCCGTGATGCAGCGCACGCGGCAGGCTCGGCTGCGTCAGGGCGCCCTCTCATGGGGGCTGTTCCGTGACGTCTCCGTGCCCGGCCGCTACATCGAGTACTCCGTCGACGAGACCTGGGTCGAGCATCGGCGCCGGCTCGAGAGATTCACGGCCTTCGACGCCGAACTGCGCGCGCAGCGCATGGCCTTTCACCAGGGCGACGAGCCTCCGGTTCTACGACGCTACGTGGGCGATGCTCCGGCTGGGATGTCCGACAGCACGCTGCCACCCCAGCTCTAGCGCAGGCGGCGCGGCGGCTCGGGGGCGCGGCAGGCAGCCGGTGCGTCTTGCACAATCTGCACGACCAATCAAAGGAAACTACACAGATGGAACTGGGCATTGCGGGTCGTTGGGCCCTGGTGTGTGCGGCCAGCAAAGGGCTGGGCCGGGGCTGCGCCGAAGCGCTGGTCGGCGAAGGGGTCCACGTGGTCATCACCGCGCGCGGCCAGCAGGCGCTCGAGGCCACGGCTGCCGAACTGCGGGCCTTGAACCCGGCGGTCGAGGTGCGGGCCGTGGCTGGCGACATCACCACCGCCGAAGGCCGTGCTGCGGCGCTGGCCGCCTGCCCGCAGGTGGACATCCTGGTGAACAACGCCGGCGGGCCCCCGCCAGGCGACTTCCGCGAATGGGACCGCGACACCTGGGTGAGGGCGCTGGACGCCAACATGCTGACGCCGATCGCCCTGATCCAGGCCGTGATCGACCCGATGACGGCGCGCGGCTTCGGCCGCATCGTCAACATCACCTCGGCCGCGGTGAAGGCGCCGATCGACATCCTGGGCCTGAGCAATGGCGCGCGTTCGGGCCTGACCGGCTTCGTGGCAGGCGTGGCGCGACAGCAGCGCGTGGCCGCTGCGAACGTCACCATCAACAACCTGCTGCCCGGCCCGTTCGACACCGACCGGCTTCGCGCCACCGCCGCGGGTGCGGCAGCCAAGGCCGGAAAGAGCATCGACGACATCCTGGCCCTGCGCCGCCAGGCCAACCCCAGCGCACGCTTCGGTACGGCGCAGGAATTCGGCGCCTATTGCGCCTTCCTGTGCAGCGTTCACGCCGGCTACATCACCGGCCAGAACCTGCTGATGGATGGCGGGGCCTACCCAGGCACGTTCTGAGCGTCAGGTCTGGCGCGCGGTGTCGACACCGCAATGCCGCCGACGATCAGCACGAAGGCCAGGCCGTGATAGAGCTGCGGCCGCTCACCCAGCACCAGCGCCGACAGCAAGGCAGCGAACAGCGGCGTCAGATTGTTGAAGAAACCGGCCAGGGCGGGCCCGCCAGCGGCCACGCCCAGGCCCCAGCAGCGATAAGCGACGATCGACGCGCCCACGCTGACGTAAAGCAGACCGGCGACCACGCCAGGGCTCCAGCGGATGGGTGGTGCGTCCAGGGCCTGCTCGGCCGCAGCGAAGACCGACGCCGCAAGCAGACCGAGCGCGGTCTGGATCAGCAGGATCCCGGCCCAGTCCCACCGCGGCCGTGCTTCGCCGCGCATCGACGCCGGCGGCCGCACCAGCAGCCAGCTGTAGAAAGCCCAGCCGATGATCGCCAGCAGCATCAGCAGGTCACCGATGACGAACTCCACCTGCACCAGGCTGGTCCAGCTGCCCCTTCCGATGACCAGCAGCACGCCCACCAGCCCCAGTGCCGCGCCTAGCAACTGGCGCGGGCTCGGGCGTTCGCCGAAAACCAGCGCGCCCACGGCCAGCATCCACACCGGCAGGCTTGCACCCACCAGGGTCAGGTTGATGGGTGTCGATGTCACCAGTGCCGCGTACTGCAGCGAATTGAAGAATCCCACCCCCAGCAGACCCGTGGCCAGCAAGTAGGGCCAGCGGGCCAGCACCTGCCGCCAGGTCGCCGGCCAGGGGCGCAGGCTGTGCGATGCCAGGGCCAGCAGCAGCAGCCCGGTGAGCACCCAGCGCAGGAAGTTCAGGGTCAGCGGGGGAACGTGGCCCACCATCAGGCGCCCCACCACGGCGTTGCCGGCCCACATCAGTGGCGGAATCGTCAGCAGCAGCGCAACACGCGGCGTCAGGGTCAAGGGCGTTGCCTCTGTGCGGACCAGAGGTTCAGCGGGCCAGCGGCGGCATGGCCGCGCCGCAGTTCCAGCATTGCTCGAACGGGCCTTCGACGATCTCGTGACACTGGCCACAGGCCCAGACGCGGTGGGGCAGGTTGCGCCACTCGGCGAGCAGGGCCAATGCCCGTTCGCGGTCGTCAGCGTCTTCGACCCAGACCTCGGGCAGCGCCTGGTCGGGTGGAATCTGCCCTGCGATGCCGCTGGCGTAGGCGCGCTGCACGCTCGTGGCGATGCCTGCGCCGCTCAGTTGGTCGGCCCAGAGCGTGGCCAGGGCCAGGTTGGGAGCGGCAAGCAGCTTCTTCATGGTGTCGTCACGTGCATCGCCGATGGTGCCATGCGCAGAGGGCCGACTTCGACTAGGCTTGCGCAAAACCGTCAACCAGGAGACCTCGACATGCCACTTGCCATCCAGATCCACGCATTCGGGGGTCCCGAACAGATGCAGCTGACCGAGGTGCTGGTGGGCGAACCCGGTCTCGGCGAAGTGCGCATCCGGCACCATGCCAGCGGCTTGAACTACATCGACGTCTACCAGCGCACCGGCATGTACGCCAATCCGCTGCCGCTGACGCTGGGCATGGAAGGTGCCGGCATCGTCGAAGCCATTGGCGCCGACGTGACGCACCTGGCCGTGGGCGACCGGGTGGCGTATGCGAGCAACCCGCCCGGCAGTTACAGCCAGGTTCGGGTGATGCCGGCCCGCAATGTGGTGCGGCTGCCCGACGCCATCGACTTCGACACCGCCGCCGGCATGATGCTGAAGGGGCTGACGGCGCAGTACCTGCTGAAGCGCACCCTGCCTGTCCAGGGGCTCCAGGCTGGTGACCATGTGCTCTTCCATGCTGCCGCCGGCGGCGTGGGCCTGATTGCCTGCCAATGGGCGCGCGCGCTCGGGCTGCAACTGATCGGAACGGCCGGCAACGCGGCCAAATGCAAGCTGGCCCTCGACCATGGTGCCGCCCACGCCATCGACTACAGCAGCCAGGATTTCGTGGCCGAGGTCAAGCGCATCACCGGCGGCCGCGGCGTGAAGGTGGTCTACGACTCGGTGGGCAAGGACACCTTCGACCGCAGCCTGGAATGCCTGCGCCCGTTCGGGCTGATGGCCAGCTTCGGCAATGCCTCGGGGCCGGTGCCGCCGTTCGCGCCAGGGGCGCTGGGCCCGAAGGGCTCGCTCTACCTGACCCGGCAGACGCTGTTCACCCACATCGCCACGCGTGAAGCCACGCAAGAGATGGCCGACGACCTGTTCGATGTGGTAGGCAGCGGCGCAGTGAAGATCCGCATCGACCAGCGTTACCCTCTGGCGCAGGCGGCGCAAGCGCATCGCGACCTGGAAGCGCGCAAGACAACCGGCTCGACCATCTTGGAGATCTGAACGGCTGGCCCGGGTTGCAGGGCAGGCGCAAGGCGCCTGCCCTGGACTCACTGGGTGAACTTGTAGTCGGTCTTGGCCTTCGTGCGCAGTTCGTCCTGGTAGCCCTGCAGGCGAACCTGTTCGATCCGCTGCTTGATCTGATCCTTGACGTCGGCAAAAGGCGGGAAGCTGGCTTCGCGGGTGTCTTCCAGGCGGATGATGTGATAACCGAACTGGGTCTTCACTGGCACCTCGGTCGTTTCGCCCTTCTTCAGCTTGACCAGCGCGCTGCCGAACTCGGGCACGTAGCTCTCCGGCTTGGCGAAGTCCAGGTCACCGCCATTTGCTCCCGAACCCGGGTCCTTCGAATTGGCCTTGGCCAGGTCTTCGAATTTCGCGCCAGCCTTCAGTTGCGTCAGCAGCAGCTTGGCTTGTTCTTCCTTCTCGACCAGGATATGGCGGGCCCGGTACTCGGTGCCCACCGACTGGGCCTTGAACTTGTCGTACTCGATCTGCGCCTCGGCATCGGTGACGGGGTTCTTCTTGCGCCAGTCTTCGAACAACTCGCGGATCAGGATGCTTTGGCGTGCCAGTTCCATCTGCGCACGGAAGTCTGCACTGGCAGCAATGCCACGGCGCTCGGCTTCCTGGGCGAAGATCTCGCGGATGACCACCTGATCGCGGGCTTGGCCCTGCATTTCCGGCGTGACCTGCTGGCCGGCGCGCTGCGCCTGCTGCAGCAGCAGGTCGACGCGGGACTTCGGGATGGCCTTGCCATTGACGGTGGCCACGTTCTGGGCGGCCGCCAGCAGTGGCAACACGGCCATGGCGAGCACGACAAGAGTTCTGGATTTCATGAAGAGGTGCACTTTCGATGGCGCCCGGACCGGGCAACCCGGCTTCAGAGCGCCGGTGGGTGGAAATGGTTCAGTCGGGGTGGTGGTGGCAGCGCGTCAGGGCTCGTCCGGGGTCCGGGTGTCAAGCGCCAGCGCGTGGATACCCAGTGCTTGCAAATTCCCGAGGGAATCATACACAAGGCGGTGTCTGGCCACGCGTGACAGCCCGGTGAAGCGGACGCTGCGCAGGCGAACGGTGTAGTGCCCGCCTTCCCGCGCGCCAGCGTGGCCGGCATGCAGGTGGCCGTCGTCCTGCACCTCCAGGCTGCTGGGGCTCAGGGCCGCGCGCAGCAGGGTTTCGATGCGGCTGGAAACCGATTCCTGCGCCAAGCTCATTCAGGCTTCTCCGGCTGAAAGGCGATCGCTGCCGAGTTGATGCAGAAACGTTCGCCGGTGGGCTCCGGGCCGTCTTCGAAGACGTGGCCCAGATGCGTGCCGCAGCGGTTGCAGCGCACTTCGATGCGCACCATGCCGTGGGTCTCGTCGCGTACCCGCTCGACGACTTCGCTGTTGACCGGCGCCCAGTAGCTGGGCCAGCCGCAGCCGGCGTCGAACTTGGTGGTCGACTCGAACAGCGGCGTGCCGCAGCCCACGCACAGGTATCTTCCGTTGTCGAAGTGGTCCCAGTACTGGCCGGTGAAGGCACGTTCGGTCGCGGCATGCCGGGCCACCTGGTACTGCATCGGGTCCAGGGACGCGCGCCATTCGGCGTCGGTCTTGCGCACCGGATAACGCGGGTCGTCGTGGGGGTGGGGTTGGGGCTGCTTCATGGTGCCGAGGGAATTCCAGTAGGCGCTGAGTCCAGTGGGGCGATTGTCGTCTCAGGCGCTGTCTCGAGTGCGACAGGGCTTCGGGGAAGTCCCTGAGCAACAGGGTCACCCACATCCGCTACCTTCGCGCGGTCCGCAAATTCTCCTGGAGACACAACATGACCCCCATCACCCGCCGGGCCCTGAACGCCCGCACCGCGCTGGCTGCAGCAGCCCTGGCATTGGCTTCCGGTGCGGTCTTCGCACAGGCTGGCCAGACCGTGAAGATCGCCTTCATCGACCCCCTGTCCGGTCCGTTTGCCAACGTCGGGCAGAACCAGCTGAAGAGCTGGCAGTTCACGGCCGAGCAGTTCAGCAAGAAGAACCCGGCCGGCGTGAAGTTCGAGATGGTGTCCTTCGACAACAAGGCTTCGCCGCAGGAAAGCCTGACCGTGCTGAAGGCGGCCATCGACCAGGGCATCCGATTCGTCGTGCAGGGCAACGGCTCGGGCGCGGCCGCGGCCATCAGCGACGCTGTCAGCAAGCACAACGAGCGCAACCCCGGCAAGGAGGTCGTCTATATCAACTACGCGGCCGTCGACCCCGATCTGACCAACAGCAAATGCTCGTTCTGGCACTTCCGCATGGACGCCGACACCTCCATGAAGATGGAGGCCCTGACGAGCTACATGAAGGACCAGGCCGACGTGAAGCAGGTCTACCTGATCAATCAGAACTACGCCCACGGCCAGCAGGTCTCGCGCTACTTCAAGGACACCATCGCGCGCAAGCGGCCCGACGTGAAGATCGTCGGCGACGATCTCCACCCGTTTGGCCAGGTGAAGGACTTCGCCCCCTTCGTGGCCAAGATCAAGGCCAGCGGTGCCGACAGCGTCGTGACCGGCAACTGGGGCCAGGACCTGACCCTGCTGATCAAGGCGGCCAAGGACGCCGGGCTGAACGCCAACTTCTACACCTACTATGCCGTCACCAGCGGTGTGCCCACGGCCATGGCCGCAGGCGTGGGTGGCAAGGTCCGGGTGGTGGGCATCGGCCACAACTCCCTGCCTGGCCTGGTCGATCTGCAGAACGCCTTCAAGGCGAGGTTCAACGACGACTGGTACACCTACCAGACCTTCAACACGATGGCCATGCTGAGCACGGCCATGGCCGCTGCCAAGACCACCGACGCGGTCAAGGTGGCCCAGGCCATGAGCGGGCTGAAGTTCAAGGGCTTCAGCGGTGATGTGGAAATGCGCAGGGCCGACCACCAGCTGCAGCAGAACATGTACATCAGCGAATGGGCCAAGGCCACGCCGAAGGCGCCTTACAGTGTCGAGAACACGGGTTTCAATTTCCAGGAAGTGCGTGCGATACCGGCTTACGTGGCCAGCACCCCCACGTCGTGCCAGATGAAACGGCCTTCCTGAAGCTGTAGCCTTGACCTGCCGCACCCGACACCCCGTCGGGAGCGGCCTCGGGCGCGATGACGGGCGCGGTGTCGTGCGACCCGCATCGCGCCTTTCTTTGCGGCACATCACGCACCGCGCATGGATGCATCCTTTTTCCTGATCTCGCTGCTGAATGGCCTGTCGGTCGGCCTGCTGCTGTTCATGCTGGCCAGCGGCCTGACGCTGATCTTCAGCATGATGGGCGTGCTGAACTTCGCCCATGCCAGCTTCTACATGGTGGGGGCCTATGTGGCCTACACCATCACGCAGGCCTTCGGCTTCTGGGTCGGCCTGGCGCTGGCGCCACCCATCGTCGGCATCATGGGCGCGCTGTTCGAGCGATTTGCACTGCGCCGCGTGCACAAGTTCGGCCATGTGCCCGAACTGCTGATCACTTTCGGCCTGAGCTACATCATCCTCGAACTGGTGCAACTGGTCTGGGGCCGGCAGGCGCTGAACTTCCAGCCGCCCGAGTCGTTGCGCGGACCGCTGTTCACCATCGTCGAGCTGCCCACCTCGCTCGGCCTGAGCTGGGGTTCCCCGCCCGAGGTCTGCAGGACGGTTGCCGGCGCGCTGTGCACCCAGTTCCCGGCCTTCCGCGCCTTCGGCATGGCGGTGGCGGTGCTGATGCTCCTGGCGGTGTGGCTGCTGCTGACGCGCACCCGCATCGGCCTGGTCATCCAGGCTGCGCTGACACATCCCGACGCCGTCGAGGCGCTGGGCCACAACGTGCCCCGGGTGCTGATGCTGGTGTTCGGCGGTGGCACGGCCCTGGCTGCGCTGGCCGGCGTCATCGGCGGTGCGTTGCGGGTCACCGAACCATCGATGGCGCTGGCCGTCGGTGCGGTGGTGTTTGCCGTGATCGTGATCGGCGGCATGGGTTCGCTGGCCGGGGCCTTCGTCGCTTCGGTGGCCTTGGGGGTGATCGAGAGCTTCGCCGTGGGCAGTGACCGCAGCTTCAGCGATTTCCTGGGCTGGGTGGGCATGCAGGTCACGCCCGAGTCTTTCGGCTATGCCTTGTGGAGCGTGAAGATCAGTCAGGTCGCGGCCATCATTCCCTACCTGCTGCTGGTGCTGATCCTGATCTTCAGGCCCAAGGGCCTGTTCGGCACGCGGGAGGGCTGATGGCTGCCCACCCTTCTTCAGCGCGCTACCGCTTCAAGCCCTACAACGTCGGCCGCTGGTTCATCTGGGGCGGCTACGCCTTGATTTTCGCCGTGGCGCCGCTGCTCTGGACCAGCAGCCTGTCGCTGACCATGCTGTCGCAGATCGGCATCGGCATCATCGCCTGTCTGGCCTTCAACATGCTGCTGGGGCAGGGCGGCATGCTCAGCTTCGGGCACGCGGTCTACTCAGGGCTGGGTTCGTTCTTCGCCATCCACACCCTGAACATGGTCAGTGCCGGCTCGCTGCCGCTGCCCGTCAGCCTGATTCCGCTGGTGGGTGGCCTGGCCGGCATGGCCGTGGCGGTGCTGCTGGGCTATGTCACCACGAAGAAGGCCGGCACGCCTTTCGCGATGATCACCCTGGGCGTGGGCGAACTGGTCTGGGCGATGTCGCTGATGTTCCCCGGCTTCTTCGGTGGCGAGGGCGGCATCAGTGGCAACCGCGTGGCCGGCGAGCCCTTCATGGGCATCACCTACGGGCCGCAGATCCAGCTGTACTACCTGATCGCCATCTACACCTTCGTCTGCACCGCCGCGATGTACGCGTTCACGCGCACGCCCCTGGGCCGCATGCTCAATGCCGTGCGCGACAACCCCGAGCGCGTGGAGTTCGTCGGCTACAACACCCAGATCGTGCGCTACACGGCTTTCATCGCGAGCGGCTTCTTCATGGGCATCTCGGGCGGCCTGGCAGCGCTGAACTTCGAGATCGTCACGGCCGAGGTCGTGAATGCTGCGCGCAGCGGCGCCTTCCTGCTGTTCACCTTCCTGGGCGGCGCGGTCTTCTTCTTCGGCCCGATCATCGGCGCGGTGCTGATGGTGCTGGCGCTGGTGCTGCTGAGCGAGCTGACGCAGGCCTGGCTGCTGTACCTGGGCGTGATCTTCACCTTCATGGTGATGTTTGCCCCCGGCGGCGTCAGCAGCCTCATCATGATGAATCTGCGCGTGGCCTCGTTCGGCAAGTTGCGACAGCTGTGGGGCAGCTATCTGGCCCTGGCCGGCACGGCCTTCGGCATGCTGGCTGGCGCCGGGGCAATGATCGAGATGGTTT
The DNA here is from genome assembly GCA_001464055.1 of Burkholderiales bacterium Ga0077543. GTDB lineage: Bacteria > Pseudomonadota > Gammaproteobacteria > Burkholderiales > Burkholderiaceae_C > Rubrivivax. The sequence goes on along the minus strand of LNET01000098.1, from coordinate 30,026 downwards.
ACCACCTGCAGCTGAACGAGGCGCTGGGTCCCAAGCTGACCTTCATGGGCGCGCACCTGGATGCCAAGGACCTGGACAGCTGGTTCGGCGCGGCCTTCGTGCTGGTGGTCAGCGCGGCACTTTTTGAACTGGTGCGCCGGCACTTTGTCGTGCAGTGGGGCACGGTGCAGGAAGAAATCGAAAAAGAGATCAAGCGCCGCGAGGCCCTGGCATGACGAGCAGCGAATACGCCATCGAACTGCGAGACGTGCGCAAGAGCTTCGGTCGCACCGAGATCATCCGCGGAGCCAGCCTGGCCGTGAAGCCCGGCGAGCGCGTGGCCATCATCGGCCCGAACGGCGCAGGCAAGAGCACCTTGTTCAACCTCATCAGCGGCCGCTTCGGCAGCACTAGCGGCGACATCCTGCTCAACGGCCGCAAGATCGACGGCATGAAGCCCTACGAAATCAACCGTGCCGGGCTGGCGCGCAGCTTCCAGGTCAGCAATCTGTTCATGCGCCTGTCGGTGTTCGAGAACCTGCGCTGCGCCGTGCTGTGGAGCATGGGCTACAGGTACGCCTTCTGGCGCTTCCTGGCCGACGCCCGCGACGCCAACGACCGCGCCGAGCAAGTGCTGAACATGATCAAGCTGCACAAGCGGCGCGACGTCCTCGCGATGAACCTGACCTATGCCGAGCAGCGCGCGCTCGAGATCGGCATCACCATCGCCGGCGGCGCCAGCGTGGTGCTGCTCGACGAACCCACCGCCGGCATGAGCAAGAGCGAAACCGCCCGCTTCGTCAACCTGATCCGCGAGGTCACCGTGGGCAAGACGCTGCTGACGGTGGAGCACGACATGGGCGTGGTCTTCGGCCTGGCCGACAAGATCGCGGTGCTGGTGTATGGCGAGGTCATCGCCTTCGACACCCCCGACCAGATTCGCGCCAATGCCCGTGTGCAGGAAGCCTACCTGGGTTCGACCCTGGCCGACGCGCAGGCGGCCCAGGCCGGCCACTGAAGGGGGCCCACGATGCTGAAGCTTCAGAACCTGCACGCCTACTACGGCAAGAGCCATGTGCTGCATGGCGTGAACTTCGAGGTGCGGGCCGGCGAGATCGTGGCGCTGCTGGGGCGCAACGGTTCTGGCCGCAGCACCACGGTGAAGGCGATCATGGGTCTGGTCGACTGCACTGGCTCCGTGCACTGGAAAGCACGTGAGCTGCTGGGCAGCAAGGCTTTCGAGATTGCCCACGCCGGCATCGGCTACGTGCCGGAAAACCGCGACATCTTCCCCACGCTGACCGTGCACCAGAACCTGATGCTGGGCCAGAAGAGCGGGATGAAGACCAGCCGCTGGGGCTTCGACGACATGTACAAGCTGTTCCCGCGTCTGAAAGAGCGCCAGTTCACCGAGGCCGGTGTGCTCAGTGGCGGCGAACAGCAGATGCTGACGCTCTGCCGCACCCTGATGGGCGACCCCGAACTCATCATGATCGACGAGCCCACCGAAGGCCTGGCGCCGAAGATCGTGGAACTGGTGGCCGAGTACCTGCGCGAGTTGCGCCGGCGCAGCATCAGCGTGCTGCTGGTCGAGCAGAAGCTCACCATCGCGCTGGAAGTGGCCGACCGCTGCCTGGTCATGGGCCACGGCCAGATCGTGTTCGACGGCACGCCGGCCGAACTGCGCGCGAACAGCTACATCCGCAAGGAGTGGCTGGAGGTCTAGCCGGCCACGGTGGGTTACCCTCAAGACCCGGTGCACCATGCCGATAGGTCCATGATGAGCGAGCTCCCTGACGCTGGAACTGCCCACTGGGCGGCCGCCGCTGTGCCCCGCGAACACGTGCTGGTCGTCGACGACGACCCGTCCAACCTGCTCGTCCTGGGCGAGCTGCTGGAACCGAACCATGCAGTGCGCTTTGCCCGCTCCGGGGAACAGGCGCTGGCGCTGGCGGCTTCGCAGCCGCAGCCGGGTCTGGTGCTGCTGGACGTGATGATGCCCGGCATCGACGGCTACGAGGTGATCCGGCGGCTGCGCCAGGACCCTGCCACGTCGCACATCCCCGTCATCTTCGTCACCGCCAAGGAGTCGTTCGAGGACGAGGAACTCGGCTTGCGGCTGGGGGCGGTGGACTACGTCGTCAAGCCCATCAATCCGGTCGTGCTGCTGGCGCGCGTGGCCACCCACCTGGAACTCAAGCGCAGCCGCGACGTGCTGGCTGCGCGCAATGCCAGCCTCGAGGCCGAGGTGGCGCGGCGCACGCGCTACATCGAACTCGTCCAGCAGGTGTCGGTCAGGGCGCTGGCTTCGCTGGGCGAGGCCCGCGACAACGAGACGGGCCACCACATCCGCCGCACGCAGCTGTACATCCAGGTGCTGGGCGAATACCTGCAGAGGCATGAGCGCTTTGCCGCGCAGCTGCTGCCGCGCAGGCTCGCCTTGATCGTCAACGCCGCGCCCCTGCACGACATCGGCAAGATCGGCATCCGCGACGAAATCCTCCTGAAGCCCGGGCGACTGACACCCGAGGAGTTCGAGGTCATGAAGACCCATGCCGCCATTGGCGGCGAAGCCATCGACCGGGCCATCCGCGAAGTTGCCGTCGACCACACGCAGGAACTGAATGAAGCGCTCGACGCCGGCCACCTGGAGCCCGGTGCCGGGCCGCTGGACTTCCTGCTGGTGGCCCGCGAGATCGCCATCGGCCACCACGAAAAGTGGAATGGCAGCGGCTACCCCTTTGGTTTGGCCGGCGACGCCATTCCGGTGGCCGCGCGCCTGATGGCTCTGGCCGACGTCTTCGACGCCCTGATCAGCCGACGCGTCTACAAGGCGCCGATGCCCCTGTCCGAGGTCGAGCGCATCATCCGCGAAGGGCGCGGCCAGCACTTCGACCCCGACATGGTCGACGCCCTGTTCGTCTGCTGGGACGAGTTCGTCTCGATCGCAAGGCGGCTGGCCGACCCCGACGAGCCCGTGCGCTCGTGAGCCCCTTGGTCGATCGCGATCGCCGACGGCGTCTGGGGCGCCTCGTCGCCGCCGGTTGCGCCGCTGCGCTGCTGCCCGGCTGCCGGACCGAGGCCGAGCCACTGCGCGTCGGCGCCCAGGTGTTCCCGGGCTACGAGCTGTTGTTTCTGGCCCGGGAGCTTGGGCGCCTGGACGCCCGCCAGGTGCGGCTGATCGAAATGCCATCGGCCTCGGCGAGCTTGCGCGCGCTGGCCTCGGGGGCGATCGAGGCCGCCTGCCTCACCCTCGACGAGGTGCTGGTGGCCAGGTCGCGCGGCGTGTCCTTGACGGCCGTGCTGGTGTTCGATGTGTCGATGGGGGCCGACGCGCTGCTCGCTCGGCCGGTCATGCGCGACCTGAGCGGCCTGCGCGGCCAGCGCATTGGCGTGGAGCAGTCGGCCGTGGGCGCGGTGATGCTCGACGCCGCACTGCGCAGCGCCGGATTGCGGCCAGGCGACGTCGAGGTGGTTGCGCTGGCGGCCGACGAGCACGAGCGAGCCTTCCTCGCAGGCCAGGTGGACGCTGTCGTCACGTACGACCCGGCGCGGCAGCGCCTGCTGGCGGCCGGGGCCCACAAGCTGTTCAGCAGCCTGGAGCAGCCAGGCCTGGTGCTCGACGTGCTGGCGGTTCGCAGTGGCCTGCTGGGTGTCCATCGCGAAGCGGTGGCGGCTGCGGTGGACGCCCACCTGTCGCTGCGCGAAGCTTTCATCACCCAGCCGCAGCAGTTCCTGACGCAACTCGCGCCACGCCTGGGCCTCTCGCCCCAGGCCGTGCCTGCCGCATTCCAGGGCCTGGAACTGCCGGATCGTTCTGGCAACCGGCGCTGGCTGGGCCAGCAGGACGGGCTGCGGGCATCGGCCGAGCGCCTGCATGCGGTGATGCTGCGCGCAGGCCTCGTCCAGGGCGTATTCGATCCTTCGGGCTTGAGCGACGACCGATTCGTCGCGTGCGGCTGATGGCTCCGACTGCCGCGCCCGGCCGGTGGCCGCTGCGGCGCCTGGTCGCGGTGTGGGCGGCGCTGGTGGCGCTGTCGCTCGCCGCGGCATTCGTGCTGCAGGCGCGGCAGCAGGCCAGCTCCGAGGCCTGGCACCGTGCCCTCGCCACGGCCGCCTCCGAAGCCGCTCGCATCTCGGTGGTGGCTGAGCGCCTGGTGACGGTGGACCCCTCGGTCGTGAACGAAGTGCTGGTCCATGCCGTGTTGCAGGACGGCGTCGAGCTGGCCCTGGTGACCGACCCTCAGGGCCGGATCGTCGTTTCCACGCGAGCGGCCGACCGGGGGCGGCTGCTGGCGGAGGCCCATGGCGCCCTTCACGCCGTCGCCCCACGGAGCGACACCGGCGACCCGCTGCTGATGTTCGAAGATCGCCAGGCCGGCCTGTTGCGCGTGATGCGACCGCTGCCTTGGCCGGCAGCACCGGGCGAACTGCGCCGCACGTCCCGCGGTGCGCTGTGGCTTCAAGTCGACGTCGCGCGCGAGGTGCAGCGCCGGCAACGGCAGATCATGCAGGCGCAGACGGCCGAGGGGCTGGTACTGCTTCTGGGCGGCTTGCTGCTGCTGCTGGGCCTGGACCAATGGCTGCTGCGACCGCTGGCGCGCCTGCGCGAAGCCGCCAGACGGCTGGGCGAAGGGCAGGAGGCTGCGCTGCCGCCCAGCCGCGTTCTCGAACTCGACAGCCTCGGGCGCGCATTGCTGCGGGCCGGTTCAGACCTGCAGCGCACGCTGCAGCGCCTGCGCGAGAGCGAGCAGGGCTTCCGTGCCCTGGCGGAATCGGCACCGGACGCGATCGTCACGCTCGACGCTGAAGGCCGGGTCGACCAGTTCAACCAGGCGGCCGAGCGTTTGTTCGGCTACAGCGCCGAAGAGATGCTGGGCCAACCGCTGACCCCGCTGCTGCCCCTGGGCGTGGCGGCCGAGCATGCGCAGCATGTGCGCGAGTTCGGCAACGAGCTCGAAGGCACGGCGCGACGCATGAAGGCCGGGCGGCTGGTCCTGGGGCGCCATCGCGACGGCCACACGCTGCACCTGGAGGTCGGCATTTCGCGCAGCCGCCTGGGCGACGCGATGCAGTTCACGGCCATGCTGCGCGACGTGTCCGATCGCGTGGCGATCGAAGCCGAACTCGAGTCCCACCGCCGCAGTCTCGAGGACCTGGTGCGGCGGCGCACCGCCGAACTGGTGCTCGAACGCGACCGGTCGCAGGCCGCCACGCGGGCAAAGAACGAGTTCCTGGCGCGCATCGGCCACGAACTGCGCACGCCGATGAACACCGTGCTGGGCATGGCGCACCTGCTGCGCCAGGAGCTCGACGGCCCGGCGGCCGCGCGCGTTGCCGCCCTCGACAGCGCGGCCCGACAACTGCATGGCCTGCTCGAGGACATCCTCGACTTCACCCGGCTCGAGGCCGGGCAGCTGGCGCTGGTGCCGGCCCTGAATGCGCTGCGTCCGATGCTGGCGGCCGTGCTGCAGGGTCTGGCGCCGGCGCGCCTGCGCAGCGAAGCCGAGCTGGTGCTCTGGGTCGACGCCGAGGTGCCCGCGCAGGTGCTGGTCGACGGCCTGCGACTGCGACAGGTGCTGGGCCATCTGCTCGACAACGCGCTGAAGTTCACCCCGGCGGGCCATGTCACGCTGCGCATCACCCGGATGGCGGGTGCGCTGCCGGGCACGGCAGACCTGCGGTTCGAGGTCAGCGACAGCGGCATCGGCATGCCAGCCGAACTGGTCGATCGCTTGTTCGAGCCTTTCGAGCAAGGCGACGTCGGCGACAGTCGCGCCTTTGGTGGCGCCGGGTTGGGGCTGGTGATCTGTCAGCGCCTGCTGGCCTTGATGGGCGCTGGGCTGGTTGCGCAGAGTCAGCCTGGAAAGGGCAGCCGGTTCGGTTTCACCTTGCGCTGTCCGCTGCCGGCGGACGAGGCTTCCGTGCCGGGGCCGGCGGAGGCCGCCGAGCCCGGGTTGGGGCTGTCCGCCGTGGCGTCGGGCGCGGGCCACGCCCTGGTCGTGGACGCGCTGCCCGAGGCCCGCGCCGCACAGGCCGAAGCGCTGCGCGCGCTGGGGTTTGTCACCGACACTGCCGACGATGCGGTGGCGGCCCTGCGCATGCTCCGGGCCGCAGCCCAGCGCGGTGAGCCCGTGGACTGGGTGCTGGTCGGTGCGCGCCAGGCCACCGCCGGTCTGTCGATGCCGTCCGACGCCCATGCGCAAGGCCTGGAACCCGCGCCGCGCTGGCTGCTGGCACTGCCACCCACGGCCGCGCCGCCGCTGGCCGACGCGCTGCGGGCGGGCTTCGTGGGCTTGCTGGACAAACCGGTCCTGTTGGACGACCTGGCCGAGCGCCTTCGCGCCGAACCCCAGCCGATGCCCGCGCCGGTGGCGCCGGCGCCGGCGCCGCGCGCCGCTCCCAACGCGCCCGCCACGCCTGTGGGCGGGCCCGGGAACGTATCGGCCGAGGCCTTGCAGCCGCTGGCCAGCGTTTCCGGGCTCGATATCGAATGTGGTCTGCGCTCGGTTCGGGGCGACGGCGCAGCGTACGGCCGGCTGCTGCGCAGCTTTGCCGGTTTTCACCGGCCCGACGGCGAACGCCTGCGCCAGGCTGTGCAGGCTGGCGACCTGGGGACGCTGCGCGAGCTTGCACATTCCTTGAAGTCTGCTTCGGGCTCGATCGGGGCCTTGCGCGTGCAGGCCCTGGCGCAGGCCTTGGCACGGCATCCGGGCCCCATCGACGGCGGGGCCCGAGCCCTTGCCGGTGAACTGGCGGGTGAACTGCAGTCCTTGATCGGCCAGATCGAGTTGCGTCTGGCGACATCACCCGGACCTGCGGTGTCTGCTGCCGGTGGCCCTGGCCCGGCCACGGACCCAGCGGCGCGGCAGCGGCGCCTGGTCCTGCGCGAACACCTGCAGCGGCGCGACATGGCTGCGCTGCGTTGGCTGCAGACCGCCAGCGACGACGAGCTCGTTGCCATGGGGCTGACTGCAGCGGCGCTGCGCGCCGCCGTGCAGGCTTTCGACTACGACAGCGCGCTGCGCCTGTTGTCCGCGGCCGATGCCGCACAGGACGCTTGAATGACCGGCCTGCAAGCACCTGGACGCGCCCGCGCAACAGCACGTGCACAGGCGCGGCGCGGCTGCACGGCCTGGTCGCGCCCGCCTGCCGGTCCTTGACAAGACCCACAGCATGCTCCGAAGCACCACCACCCTGATGCCCCCGGCCGACGAAGCCGACCTCAGCCTGCCGCTGGCCCAGGAACGCCTGCGCGTGCTGCTGCAGGCCACCTCGTCTTCGGTGCTGGCCACCACGCTGGCCGGGTTGGTGGTGGTGTTCCTGCTCGCCCAGGGCGGATCGGCGGCGCTGGCGGCGGGTTGGTATCTCGCGCTGCTGGCCACCCTGGCTGTCAGAGCCGGACTGCGGCACAGCCGGCCGCATCGCGAGGCTGAGCAGGGCGCAGCCGAAGCGGCCTTGCGCTGGCACCGAATTGCCTTCGGAATTCACGGCCTGGCCTGGGCCGGCTTGCTGCCGGTGCTGATGTTGCTGCCCCAGCCCGAGGCGGCTGCCGGCGTGCTGTTCATCTGGACGGCGATGGTCGGCGGGGCTTTTGTCACTGGGGCGTTCGACCAGCGTGCCGCCACGCTCTTCGCCCTGCCGGCCGGCCTGGCTCTGGCAGCGGCCCTTCTGGGGGCTGTCGGGACGGCCATGCCGGGCCTGGCGGCCGGCGCAGCGGTGTTCGTGCTGATGATGGTGGTGGCGGGGCAGCGCGCGGCGCGGCAGTTCGAGGCCGAGTTGCGCGCCAGCGTTACCAGCCGGGCGCGCTATGCCGAAGCGCAGCGCCATGCCGAAGACGCCGAATCGGCCCGTCGCGAGCTGGCCCGCCAGAACGCCTTGACGCAGCGGTTGCTGCGCGGCACCTCGCAGGGCTACTGGTTCGTGGATGCCGAGGGTCGCACGCTCGACGTCAATCCGGCGATGTGCGAACTGCTGGGCCGCAGCCGCGACGAGCTGCTCGGCCGGGGAGCGCTGGAGGTGTTCAGCGGCGCAGCCCGCGAGCGCCTGGCGCATGAACTGTCGCTGCGCCGCCTGGGACAGCGAGGTGTCTACGAAATGAGCATCGAGCGCCCGGACGGGAGCCTGCGCCATGCCGTGAACCAGGCCACGCCCATCGTCAGCGAAGAGGGTTGCCACATCGGATCGATCGGGCTGTGGACCGATGTCACCGAGCTGAAGTCGCTGGAGCGCGGGCTTCGCACCTACGAACGCGTGACGAACTCCGTCGACGACATGGTGTCGATGATCGGACCCGATGGCTGCTACAGGCTCGTCAACGATGCCTGGTGCCGGGCCTTGGGGCGCACCCGCGAAGAGGCCATCGGCCAGCCCGCACGCCAGCTGATGCAGGTCTTGTCGGCGCCGCCGCGCTGGCAGGCCTTCGAGGCCTGCCAGCGTGACGGCACACCCGGGTTCGTGACGATGCCTACGCGGCTGCCCGATGGACGCGACGTCGTGCTTCAGACGCAGTTCTTCCCTTACCGCGACGACGACGAGGGCGATGGCAGCGTGATCCTTGTCTCGCGCGACATCAGCCATCAGGAGAGCGCCCGCGCCGCCGCCGAACTCGCGGCCGAGTCCTTGCGCGGCGTGCTCGATGCCACGGGCGACGCCATCTACGCCACGGAGCCCGGCAACCGTGTCGAACCGGTACGCTTTGCCAACCAGCAGTTGCTGGACCTGGTGGGCATCCGTGACCGGCGCCCGCACGAGCTGCGGGCCGCAGACCTGCGTCAGGCCTCGGCGGCGCTCTACGTCGAACCCGAGGTCGAGCAGCGTCAGGCCGCGGCCATCGTGGCCAACGGCCGGCGGCATGAAGGGCTGGTGAAGCTGAGGGACGGCCGGGTCATCTATCGCCGCTTCGAGCCCGTCAACGTGGGGGGGCGTCGACTGCGTGTGTGGAGCTTTCGGGATGTCACGGCAGAGCAGCACGCCATGACGATGCTGCACGACCGTGAAGCCCAGCAGCGCGCCTTGCTCGACGCCTTTCCCGGTTTCATCTCCCGCTTCGACCGCCAACTTCGCTACACCTACGTCAACGGGCCGCTGGCCCGGCTGGCGGGCCGGTCAGCGGCAGACCTGATCGGGCGGCATGTCGGCGAAGTCATCGGCCGCAGGCGTGCCGCCGAGTTCGAGGCAGCGATGGCTCAGGTGCTGGCCGGCCAATCGATGAGCATCGAGCGCGAGTACCTGGGACCGGACGGCCCCATCACCGTGCAGATGACCCTGGCTGCGGGCACCGACCCGCGCAGCGGCGATCCCGTGCTCTACGCCTTCGGCGCCGACATCTCCGAGCTGAAGCGGGCCGAGCAGCAGCTGCGCCAGGGTGAGCGCGAGCTGCGTGCCCTGCTGGAGGCTTTCCCCGGCCACATCTCCAGCGTCGACGCCGACGGGCGCTACACCTACATGGACGCTTCCCTGGCAGCGATGCTCGGACGCCGCGCCGACGAAGTCCCAGGGCTCGGCATGGCCGAGGTCCTGGGCCCGGATCGTGCGCGCCGGATCGAAGCCGAGCATGAACAGGTACGCCAGGGAAGGGCGCTGGAGGTCGAACGCAGCTACTCCGACGGACAGGGTGGCCAGGTGGACCTGGCCGTGCGCCATGTGGCCGGCCCGCCAGGCCCCGACGGCCGGCGTGTTGTCTACACCTTCAGTGTCGACATCACCGCGCGCAAGCGCGCCGAACAGGCCCTGGCCGCGGCGCGCGACGAGGCCGATCGCGCGAATCGGGCCAAGTCCCAGTTCCTCTCCCACATGTCACACGAGCTGCGCACGCCCATGAACGCCGTGGTGGGCTTCGTGCAGCTGCTGATGCGCGATCAGCGCCCGCCGCTGCCTGCACACCAGCTGGGCTACGCGCAGCAGATCCTGCGTGGAGCGCAGCACCTGCTGGAACTGATCAATGAAGTCCTGGACCTCGGCAGCATCGAGGCTGGCAGGATGACCGTGGACCTGCAGCCTGTCTCGGCCACCGAACTCACGGCCGAATGCCTGGCTTTGGTGGGCGAGTTGGCGATCCGCCATGGCGTGAGCTTGCAGCCCACGCTGACCCCGCTGTTGCCTGACGGCAGTCCCGACCCCTCGGTCGTCACCGCCGACCGAACCCGGCTGCGGCAGGTGTTGCTGAATCTCTTGTCCAACGCCATCAAGTACAACCGACCGGGGGGCGAAGTCGAGGTTCGGCTCTGTCGTGAAGGCGCCGAAGTGCGGATCGATGTCCGCGACACCGGCTCAGGCATCTCGCACGAGGCTCAGCAGCGCCTTTTCGTGCCCTTCGAGCGGCTGGGGGCCGAACGCGGCAGGGTGGAAGGCACGGGCATCGGCCTGGCGCTCAGCCGCCGCCTGGTCGAGGCGATGCAGGGGCGCCTGGGCGTACACAGCCGTGTCGGCGAAGGCAGTGTGTTCTGTCTGAGCCTGCCGGCAGTGCCCGACGCACCGCCGATTCCAGCCCGTTCGTCCGTGCAGCCCAGTGCTGCGCCGGGCTCCGCCGGTCCGGGGGGCGCTGCCGGCAACGCCACGGAGCGACGCGAGGTTCTCTACATCGACGACAACGAGGTGAACCTCGAGCTCGTCCACGCCGTCCTGTTGCAGTTGCCGGATGTTCGCCTGCGCACGGCCAGCCGGCCCGAGGACGGGCTGGCCCAGGCATTGCGCGAGCCGCCGCATCTGGTGCTGCTGGACCTGCACATGCCGGGCCTGGATGGCTATGCCGTGCTGGCCCGGCTCAAGGCCCACCCGGCCACCGCCGGGGTTCCTGTCGTGGCGGTGAGTGCCGACGCGACGCAGTCGGACGTCGAGGCAGCCCGCGCGGCCGGTTTCTCGGACTACGTGACCAAGCCGCTCGACGTGGACGAACTGATTGCCACCGTCCTGCGCCTGTCGCAACCGGGACAAAACCCTGCCATGGGCGCGACCTAGAATCGAACGACCGTTCTAATTTCGAAGGCAGAGGTACGCATGGGCGCCAAGTACGAGTTGCGGGGCCAGGTGGCCGTGATCACGCTGGACAATCCTCCGGTCAACGGCTTGGGTTACGACACGCGCACGGGTGTGGCTGCTGGCGTCGAGCAGGCGGTGGCCGACGCGGCTGTCCTGGCCATCGTGATCACGGGCAGCGGCCGGGCGTTTTCGGGTGGCGCTGACATCAAGGAGTTCGGCAGTCCCAAGGCGATTGCCGAACCCAATCTGCTCAGTCTGATCAGGCTGCTCGAAGATTGCCCGAAACCGGTGGTGGCGGCGATCAACGGCTTGTGCATGGGCGGCGGGCTGGAACTGGCTCTGGGCTGCCACTGGCGCGTGGCGGCCCCGGGGGTGGATGTGGCGCTGCCCGAGGTCAAGATCGGCCTGATCCCTGGCGCCGGCGGCACGCAGAGGCTGCCGCGGGTGCTGGGCGTGGAGACCGCACTCAACATGATCGTCGGCGGCGACCCGGTCAAGAGCGAGCTGTTGGCCGGCCTGCCGGGCCAGCGGCTGTTCGACCTGATCGTTCCCGCGGGACAGGGCGTGGTCGACGCCGCCTGTGCGCTGGGCGTGGCCAAGGCGAACGAGCCTCGGGTGCGCGTGCGCGACCTGAAACTGAGCCATCCGAACCCCGACGGCTACTTCCAGTTCGCCCGCAACACCGTCAAGGCCATGGCGAAGAATTTCCCGGCCCCTGCCAAGTGCGTGGACGCGGTGGAAATGGCCCTGAAGCTGTCCTTCGACCAGGGCATGACCTACGAGCGCGAGACCTTCATGGCGCTGATGCTGACCCCTGAATGCAAGGCGCTGCGCCATGCGTTCTTCGGCGAACGCGCTGCCAGCAAGATCGCCGATGTGCCTGAAGACACGCCGCAACGCGCGATCGCCAAAGTCGCCGTGATCGGTGCCGGCACCATGGGTGGCGGCATCAGCATGAACTTCCTGAACGCCGGCATTCCGGTGACGATCCTTGAAACGAAGCAGGACGCACTGGACCGCGGCGTGGCCACGATCCTCAGGAACTACGAGGCCCAGGTGAAGAAGGGCAAGCTCAAGCAGGACAAGCTCGACGCCCGCCTGGCCCTGCTGTCGACAACGCTCAACTACGCCGACATCGCCGATGCCGACCTCGTCATCGAAGCCGTGTTCGAAGAGATGGGCGTGAAGGAAGCCGTGTTCAAGACGCTGGACGAGGTGATGAAGCCTGGCGCCATCCTGGCCAGCAACACCAGCACGCTGGACCTCGACCAGATCGCCGGCTTCACAAGGCGCCCGCAGGACGTGGTGGGCCTGCACTTCTTCAGCCCGGCCAACGTGATGAAGCTGCTGGAGGTGGTGCGCGGCAAGGCCACCGCCAAGGACGTGCTGGCCACGGTGATGGCGGTGGCCAAGAAGATCCGCAAGACCGCGGTGGTCAGCGGTGTCTGCGACGGCTTCATCGGCAACCGCATGATCGAACAGTACAGCCGCCAGGCAGGCTTCCTGCTGGAGGAAGGCTGCACCCCTGCGCAAGTGGACAAGGCGGCCGAGAAGTTCGGTTTCGCGATGGGTCCGTTCCGCATGGGCGACCTGGCCGGCAACGACATCGGCTGGGCCATCCGCAAGCGGCGTTACGTCGAGAAGCCGCACATGCGCTACAGCAAGACCGCCGACCTGCTGTGCGAGATGGGCCGGTATGGCCAGAAGACCGGTGCGGGCTGGTACGACTACCAGCCTGGCAAGCGCGACGCCCTGCCCAGCCCGGTGGTGGTGAAGATGATCGAGGACCACCGTGCAGCGCTCGGCGTCAGCCCGCGCAGGATCAGCGACGAGGAGATCGTGCACCGTCTGGTCTATTCGCTGGTCAACGAAGGCGCGAAGATCCTGGAAGAGGGCATTGCCGGCAAGGCCAGCGACATCGACATGGTCTACCTCACCGGCTACGGCTTCCCGCTGCACCGCGGCGGCCCGATGTGCTACGCCGACAACCAAGGTCTCTTCAACGTGCTGCAGACGATGAAGAAATTTGCCGCCAACCCGCTGGACGACGCGTCGTTCTGGCAGCCTGCGCCGCTGCTGGTGCGGCTGGCAGCCTCTGGCAAGACCTTTACCTGAAGGACAGCGGCATGCAAGCCCGGGCCAGCTTCAAGCGCATGGAAGACAGCACCCAGGACGACTGGCGTGCCATCGGGGCCGAGGTCATGGTTGCTGCGCGCAGCCTGCCCGACCGGGTGCTGGCGCACCTGAAGCTGCTGGATGGCGACCATGGCGGCTTTCCCATCGACCGCTACCAGCACAGCCTGCAGACGGCCACGCGCGCACTGAAGGACGGCCGGGACGAGGAATACGTGGTCTGCGCGCTGTTGCACGACATCGGCGACACGCTGGGCAGCTACAACCACTTCGACATCGCGGCTGCGATCCTCAAGCCTTTCGTCAGCGAAGCCAACCACTGGATGGTGCAACACCACGGCATCTTCCAGGGCTACTACTTCTTCCACCACGTGGGCCTGGACCGGAACCTGCGCGATCAGTTTCGTGGCCACGAGCACTTCACGCGCACCGAAGAGTTCTGCGCGCTCTACGACAACGCCGCCTTCGACGCGGCCGCGCCCACCCTGCCCATCGAGGAATTCGAACCGATGCTGCGCCGGGTGTTCGCGCAGCCGAAGAACAGCCTCTACAAGGCCGCGTCGGTGCTCAAGCCCGCGGCCTGAAACCAGCCCATTGCAGGAGCCACCCCATGACCGCAGCCGTCATCGTTTCCACCGCCCGCACGCCCCTGGCCAAGAGCTGGAAGGGCGCCTTCAACATGACCCATGGCGCGACCCTGGGCGGGCATGCCGTTAAGGCCGCCGTGGAGCGCGCCGGCATCGAGCCCGGTGAGGTCGACGACGTCATCATGGGCTGTGCCACGCCCGAAGGCGCCACGGGCAGCAACATCGCACGGCAGATCGCCCTGCGCGCCGGCCTGCCCATCACCACCAGCGGCATGACAGTCAACCGCTTTTGCAGCAGCGGCCTGCAGACCATCGCACTGGCCGCGCAGCGCATCATTGCCGGCGAGGGCGACATCTACGTGGGCGGTGGCGTCGAAAGCATCAGCTGCGTGCAGAACGAAGCCAACACCCACATGCTGCACGACAGCTGGCTGAAGGAACACAAGCCCGAGATCTACTGGAACATGCTGCAGACCGCAGAGCAGGTGGCCAAGCGCTACGGCATCGGCCGTGAACGCATGGACCACTATGGTGCCGGCAGCCAGCAGAAGGCCGCGGCGGCGCTGGCTGCCGGCCTGTTCAAGGACGAGATCGCGCCGATGACGGTGACCGCCGGTGTCGCCGACGCGGTGCTGGGCTTGCGCAGCAAGGAAGTCACCATCAGCCAGGACGAGGGCATCCGCCCGGGCACCACGTATGAGGGCATCTGCAACATCCGGACGGCCATTCCGGGCGGCGTCATCAGTGCCGGCAACGCCAGCCAGTTCAGCGATGGCGCCGGCGCCTGCGTGCTGATGCACGAAGGCCTGGCGCAGAAGAAAGGCCTGAAGCCCCTGGGCCGCTTCCTGGGTTTCGCCGTGGCAGGCTGCGAGCCCGACGAAATGGGCATCGGCCCGGTGTTTGCCGTGCCCAAGCTGCTGAAGCGCCTGGGCCTGACGGTGGCCGACATCGACCTGTGGGAACTGAACGAGGCATTCGCCGTGCAGGTGCTGTACTGCGCCGACACCCTGGGCATCCCGATGGACCGGCTGAACGTCAATGGTGGCGCGATCGCGGTGGGTCATCCTTACGGCGTCAGCGGCCAGCGGCTGACGGGCCATGCGCTCATAGAAGGCCGGCGCCGTGGTGCGAAGCGGGTGTGCGTGACGATGTGCATCGGCGGAGGCATGGGTGCAGCCGGGGTGTTCGAAGTCCTGTGACCGGATGCGCGCCACCCTCGACTTCCTGCTCGACGACTGGCTTCAGGTCAGCCGGCTGACCGCACGCGAACGATTCGCCGATCACTCCGCCGACACCTTCGCGGCGGTGCTCGACACCTGCGAACGCATCGCCCGCGACAAGTACGCACCTTTCAACCGCCTGGTCGACACGGAGGAGCCGCGCTTCGATGGCGAGAGGGTCGTGCTGCCCCGGGCCACGCACGATGCCTGGAAGGCCTACGCCGAATCGGGCATGCTGGCCGCGGCCCAGGACTACGCCATTGGCGGGATGCAGTTGCCCTACACGGTGGAAGCGGCAGCGAACGCGTTCTTCGCCAGGGCCAGTGTCAGCATTTCGGCAGCCATGCTGACATCGGGCAACGCCAATCTGCTGATGGCCCATGGCAGTGCGCTGCAACAGCAGGTGTTCGCGGCCAACGAATTTGCCGGCCTCTGGGCGGGCACCATGTGCCTGAGCGAGCCCCAGGCCGGTTCCAGCCTGTCGGACATTGCCACGCGGGCCCTGCCCGAAGACGCCAGCGACCCGCTGGGCCCGCGCTTCAGGCTGCAGGGCAACAAGATGTGGATCTCGGCCGGCGAGCACGAGCTCACCGAGAACATCATCCACCTGGTGCTGGCCAAGATTCCCGGCCCCGACGGCAAGCCTGTGCCGGGCACCCGCGGCATCTCGCTGTTCATCGTGCCGAAATGGCTGGTCGACACCGCAGGCCGCCTGACGGGCGAGCGCAACGACGTCGTCCTGGCCGGGTTGAACCACAAGTGCGGCTGGCGCGGCACCACCAACACCTTGCTGAACTTCGGCGAAGGCCGCCACCGGCCGCTGGGCCGGGCTGGCGCCGTGGGCTACCTGGTCGGGCGCGCTGGCGAGGGCCTGCGCTGCATGTTCCACATGATGAACGAGGCGCGCATCGGCGTGGGCATGGCCGCGACGATGCTGGGCATGGCAGGGTATGAAGCCTCGCTGGACTACGCGCGCCAGCGCAGCCAGGGCCGCCCCATCACCGGCGCCGGCAAGGATCCGACCCAGCCGCCTGTGGCGATCATCGAACACGCCGACGTCAAGCGCATGCTGCTGGCGCAGAAGGCCTATGCCGAAGGCGCGCTGGCGCTGGAACTGTATTGCGCGCGCCTGGTCGACGAACAGCACACGGGCGAAACAGCCGAGGCCGGCGAGGCGGCGCTGTTGCTCGAGGTGCTGACACCGATTGCCAAGAGCTGGCCCAGCGAATGGTGCCTGGAGGCGAATTCGCTGGCCATCCAGGTGCTGGGCGGCTATGGCTACACGCGCGACTTCCCGGTCGAGCAGTACTGGCGCGACAACCGCCTGAACATGATCCACGAGGGCACGCACGGCATCCAGGCGCTGGACCTGCTGGGCCGCAAGGTGGTGATGGACGGCGGCGCCGGCCTGAAGCTGCTGGCCGGGCGCATCAGCGCCACGGCGCAGTCGGCCGGGCAGGTGGCCGGCCTGGCCGAGCCGGCCAACGCCCTGGCGGGTGCCCTGCAGCGGCTGGGTGCCGCCACCAAGTCGGCCTGGGCCACGGGCGTGCCCGAAGAAGCGCTGGCCAATGCCACGCCCTACCTGCAGGCCTTCGGCCACGTGGTGCTGGCCTGGATGTGGCTGGACGTGGCGCTGGCCTGCGAACGCGGTGAGACCCCAGCGGCGCAGAAGCTGAAGCCTGGCAAGCTGGCCTCGATGCGCTACTTTTACGCCTACGAACTGCCGAAGATCGACGCCTGGCTGGGCGTGGTGGCGCGGCGTGAAGCGGTGTGCCGCGAGATGCACGCCGACTGGTTCTGAAGTGTCATGCGCAATTCGACACTGGAGAAGCTGAGCTGGGTGCTGATCTTCGCCGGCCTGTTCGTGGCTTCGCTGGGCGCATTCGTTCATGCGTACAGCCCGTCCAGCGGCTGGGCGCTGATGCTGGCCGGCGGCCTCGGCGCAGCCGTGGGCGCCGTGTTGATCGTCGTGCGATCGCGCCGCCCCGACTGAAGCTTCACACACCACACGGAGACACCACCCCATGGGCACCCCCATCCACAAACTCTTCGACCTGAGCGGTCAGGTCGCCCTGGTCACGGGCGGCTCGCGCGGCCTGGGCCTGCAGATGGCCGAAGCCTTGGGCGAGGCCGGCGCGAAGATCATGCTGACCTCGCGCAAGGCCGCCGACCTCGAGGAAGCCGCGGCGCACCTTTCCGAGCGCGGCATCGACGCCCGCTGGATCGCCGCCGACGCGGCCGACCCGGCGCAGATCCAGAAGGTGGTCGACGAGACGCTGCAACGGCTGGGCCACATCGACATCCTCGTCAACAACGCAGGTGCGACCTGGGGCGCCCCGGCCGAGGACTACCCGCTGGCGGCCTGGGACAAGGTCATGAATCTGAACATCCGCAGCCTGTTCCTGTTTGCGCAGGCGGTCGGCAAGGCCAGCATGATCCCGAACAAGCGTGGCCGCATCATCAACGTGGCGAGCATCGCCGGTCTGGGCGGCAGCATGGACGTGCAGTTCATCGCCTATGGCACCAGCAAGGGCGCGGTGGTCAATTTCACACGCACGCTGGCGGCGGAATGGGGGCCGCACGGCATCACCGTCAATGCCCTGGCGCCGGGCTTCTTCCCGAGCAAGATGACCAAGGGCGTGCTCGAGCATTTCGGGGTGGAAAAGCTGGCCGCGGCGGCACCGCTGAAGCGCATCGGCGACGACGACGACCTGAAGGGCGCAGCGCTGCTGTTCGCCAGCGCTGCGGGCAAGCACATCACCGGGCAGATCCTGGCCGTCGATGGCGGCGTCAGCTCGGTTCACGGTGGCTGAAGCCACATCGCCCTCATGACCAGCAAGCTGCATTTCCCGTTGCGCATTCCATTCGTCGAAGAGCTGGGCTTCGAGCTCTGGCGATTCGAAGGCGGGCAGGCCGAGCTGCGTGTCGACCTGCGCGAGGGGCACCTGAACAGCTGGGAAGTGGCCCACGGTGGTGTGCTGATGACGATGCTGGACGTGGCCATGGCCATGGCTGCGCGCAGCATCCACCAGCATGCCTCGGGGGGTGGCCCAGGGGTGGCCACCATCGAGATGAAGACCAGCTTCATGCGCCCCGCCGAAGGCAGGCTGCGGGCCGAAGGCCTGCTGCTGGACAAGACCACCACGATGGCCTTCACCGAAGGCCGCGTGTTCAATGAAGCCGGGCAGCTGTGCGCACACGCCACCGGCACCTTCAAGTACCTGCGTGGCCTGCCCACCGGCAGCCACCAGGCCAAGGCGCTGCGGCGCGCCCCCGAACCCGACCAACAGGAACCCGAATGAACAACCAACGCATCGTGCTCGCCTCGCGCCCCGCCGGCGAACCCTCTGCCGCCAACTTCCGCCTGGAAACCGCGGAACTGCCCGCCCTGCAGGACCAGCAGGTGCTGGTGCGCCACCATTACCTGAGCCTGGACCCTTACATGCGCGGCCGCATGAACGACGGCAAGAGCTACGCCCAGCCGCAGCCGCTGGACGCGGTGATGATCGGCGGCACGGTGGGCGAGGTCGTCGAATCCCGCCATCCGGGCTATGCGCCGGGCGACAAGGTGGTGGGCATGGGCGGCTGGCAGCAGTTCGCGGTGGTGGACGCCGCCCAGCCTGGCGCGCTGCGCAAGGTCGACACCACGCACATTCCGCTGTCGGCCTACCTGGGCGCAGTCGGCATGCCCGGCGTGACGGCCTGGGTCGGACTGACCCAGATCATCGCGGCCAAGGAAGGCGAGACGGTCGTGGTCAGCGCCGCCAGCGGCGCGGTGGGCAGCGCCGTGGGCCAGTTGGCCAAGGCCCGCGGCTGCCGCGTGGTGGGCATTGCCGGCGGGCCGGACAAGTGCGCCTATGTCGCCGGCGAGCTGGGCTTCGACGCCTGCCTGGACTACAAGGCACTCGGCCACGGCAAGGAACTGTCGCTGGCGCTGAAGGCTGCCGCCCCGAACGGTGTCGACGGCTACTTCGAGAACGTCGGCGGCGCCATCCTCGATGTCGTGATGGCGCGCATGAACGCCTTCGGCCGCATTGCCTTCTGCGGCATGATCTCCGGCTACAACGGCGAGCCCATTCCCATGGCCAATCCGTCGCTGATCCTGGTGTCGCGGCTGAAGCTGCAGGGCTTCATCGTCAGCGAGCACATGGCGCTGTGGCCGCAGGCGCTCAAGGAACTGGGCACCATGGTGGCCACGGGCCAGTTGAAGTACCGCGAGAGCGTCGCCGACGGCCTGGCCGCCGCGCCCGAGGCTTTCCTGGGCCTGCTGAAGGGTCGCAACTTCGGCAAGCAACTGGTGAAGCTGGCCTGATGACGGGCCCGGCCATCCACTGGACCTGGCTGCGCTTCGGCAGCCTGAGCGTCGAACAGCTCTACGACGCGCTGGCCTTGCGCAGCGCCATCTTCAGCGTCGAACAGGCCTGCTCCTATCTCGACCCCGATGGCGTCGACCGGCATTGCTGGCACCTGCTGGGCCACGACACCGCAGGCATGCTGCAGGCTTACCTGCGCGGCGTCGACCCGGGTGTGAAGTATGTCGAGCCTTCAATCGGCCGCGTCCTCACTTCGGCCGCCCTGCGTGGCACCGGGCTGGGCCGTGTGCTGGTGGGCGAAGGCCTGCGCCGCATGGATGCCACCTGGCCGGGCCAGGCGCTGCGCATCAGCGCGCAGGCCCATCTGCGCCATTTCTACGGCGCCTTCGGCTTCGAAGCCGTGGGCGATGTCTACATGGAAGACAACATTCCGCACATCGAGATGCTGCGGCCGGCCGCGTGAACCGCCAGCGCGGCCACACTCAGGAGATCTTCAGTTCATGAACCATCACAGCTTGGCGCAGGGCAAGACGGCCGTGATCACCGGCGCAGCATCCGGTTTCGGCCTGGAGGCCAGCCGCCTTGCCGCCGCGCGCGGCATGAATGTCGTCATGGCCGACGTGCAGGCCGACGCGCTCGAAACCGCTGCCGCCGATGTCCGGGCACTTGGCGTGGCAGTGCTGCCGTTCCGCATCGACGTGGCCAGGGCCGCCGAGGTCGAGGCCCTGGCCGCGGCCACGATGGCACGTTTCGGTGCGCCGCACTTCGTCTTCAACAACGCCGGTGTCGGCGCTGGCGGACTGATCTGGGAACACACGCTGAAGGACTGGGAATGGGTCATCGGCGTCAACTTGATGGGCGTGGCCCACGGCGTTCGCGTCTTCACGCCACTGATGCTGGCCGCAGCCGAGGCCGACCCGGCCTACCGTGGCCACATCGTCAACACCGCCAGCATGGCCGGGCTGCTGAATGCGCCGAACATGGGCGTCTACAACGTCAGCAAGCATGCCGTGGTCGCAATGAGCGAAACCCTGTATCAGGACCTGGCCCTGGTCAGTGAACAGGTGCAGGCGCATGTGCTGTGCCCGTTCTTCGTGCCCACGGGCATCCACCAGAGCGAACGCAACCGGCCCGCCGAGTTCGCCGACGCGGCCCTCCGGCCCACTCGCAGCCAGTTGATCGCCCAGGCCATGAGCGACAAGGCCGTGACCAGCGGCAAGATCAGCGCCGCCGAGGTGGCGCAGTTCGTCTTCGACGCCATGGACGCAGGCCGCTTCTACATCTACAGCCACCCCAAGGCCCTGGCCAGCGTGCAGGTGCGGCTGGAAGACGTGGTGCAGGGCCGCAATCCAACCGACCCGTTCGCGGCGAAGCCCGAGATCGGCCAGGCCTTGCGCGCCAAGCTGCGCGGGCAGGGTTAACGGGCGACCGCAGACGCCGAGGTTTGTTCGCCCCCGCGGATGAGTGGGCCAGGACGACTGTGATTTAACAGTCTGTTTCTGAACTGTACGGTAACTTTGCAGACTGGTTGGTTTAAGTCCGACCACGGGCGGGTTCGAATACCAGCCTGTTCCAGCCAGTCTTCCGTCCACCCCACTGTTCAGGAGCTCTCCGATGAAACTGTCTCATCTGGCGGCCGCGGTCGCCACCACCTGCACCCTGCTGGCCACGCCAGCGCTCGCGCAAAGCCTGCCCATCATTGGCGGCGTCACCTCGGTCACGCTGACCTCGGCGCCTGCGCTGACCGGCCTGGGCCTGGGCGTCGGCGGTCTGGGCTCGGCGATCATTTCGCCAGGCTCGGCCGGCACACCGCTGGCGTACTTTCCAGTGACTGGCGGCTCGATCGACACGGTCAGCTTTGCCGGCAGCATCGAACATGCCGGCAGCGGGCTGTCGCTCAGCACCGCGGCCGTCACCCTCAACCTGACGAACTTCGTCATCGACACCGTCGGTGGCACCCTGTCCGGGAACGCGGCCGTGGGCAGCACCGCCCTGGGCGTGGTGCCACTGTTCAACCTGGGCAGCAGCGGTGTCGCGGTTGCGCCGTTCTCGCTGTCGCTGACGTCTGCCGCGGCAGGCGCGCTGACAGCGCTTTTCGGGGTGCCCGATCTCACCGGCTTCCGCATTGGCGATGCCAACACCATTCCCGTCACCGTCGTGCCGGAGCCCGCCACCGTGCTGACGATGCTGGCCGGCTTGGGCCTGATCGGCGTCATGCTGCGCCGGCGCCAGGCCGCCAACCAAGACCGCGCCTGATTTTTCAGCAGTCCAGGGCCAGCGCCTGCACCGGGCGCTGGCTTTGCATGTCCACCACGACGAAGGCCACGCGGCGTGGTGTGGCCACCTCTCCGCGCGTGACCTTCAGCTGCGAACGCAGACCCGCCAAGGGCGCCCAGCCGGCCACGGGTTGAAGCAGTCGCACGACGTGGTCATGCGCCAAGGTTTCACCGGCGTTCTCCCCTGCGCGAACCTGGCTGCGGTGGCCGTTCTCCAGCACGGCCCAGTAGCCGGCCAAGGCTGGGGTGCCTGCTGCCGCCGGGCCGACATCGGCCGTGACCAGGTCGTCCTGGCGCGTCAGCCGCAGTGTCACCGGGGCCACCGCCTGTGCTGGCGCGTCGGCGCTCGGCAGCTTCGGCCAGCCGCGCCAGTCGCGGCCGTCGACGATGGTCTGCGGCGTGTAGACGTTGGCCGCGCGGTGTGTCCTGGCCCACTGGTACTGGCGCTGGGTGAACTCGGGTCGGGCGAAGCGGTCGGTCCAGCCCAGGTAGTCCCAGTAGCCCACGTGGAAGGCCAGAGGCAGCACGTCGCTGCGACCCTTCAAGCTCGACAGCCAGCGGTCGGCGGGCGGGCAGGAACTGCAACCCTCCGAGGTGTACAGCTCGACCACCACGGGCGGCTTGGCGGCGGCAGTGGCCTGGCAGGTCTGGGCCAGAGCGGTGCTGGCAGAGACTGCGAGCGCGCAGGCAACAGCCGGCGGAAAAAAGGCAGAAGGGTGCATCGGGTGGCTCCGGCAGGGGTCGTGACACCAGCTTTGCAGCACCGGGCTTGCATGGCAGGGGATGCGGCCTGGGTCGCGCCGCCGGGACTGAACTTACGCCATCCGCCGCGGCCCTACAGTCGCCGCATGGATCCCGACATCGACTTTCGCCCCCCTTTTGCCGCTGTCATCGGCGGCGGCCCGTCCGGCCTGATGGCCGCCGAGACCCTGGCCGCGGCCGGCCATGGGGTCCACGTGTTCGACGGCATGCCCTCGGTGGGCCGCAAGTTCCTGCTGGCGGGCAAGGGCGGTCTAAACCTGACGCACGCCGAGCCCTTGCCGGCATTCAGCCAGCGTTTTTTCGAGCGCAGCCCGCAACTGGCCGGCTGGCTGACCGAATTCGGCCCGGAACCACTCCGCCGCTGGGCCTCCGATCTGGGCGTCGAAACCTTCGTCGGCAGCTCCGGGCGTGTCTTTCCCAAGGACTTGAAGGCCGCGCCTCTGCTGCGCGCCTGGCTGCATCGGCTGCGCACGCAAGGCGTGCAGTTCCACATGCGCCACCGCTGGCAGGGTTGGACCGAGGACGGCGCGCTGCGGCTGGCCACACCGCAGGGTGAACGCCTGCTGCGGCCGGCGGCCACCGTGCTGGCGCTGGGCGGTGCCAGCTGGCAGCGGCTGGGCTCGGACGGTGCGTGGTGGCCCTGGCTGCAGGCCCGCGGCGTCGATCTGGCGGCGCTGCGGCCGTCGAACTGTGGTTTCGACGTCGGCTGGAGCGAACACTTTCGCAGTCGCCACGCCGGCCAGCCGCTGAAAGGCGTGGCCGTCACGGTGGCTGAGGTTCGGCAGGCCGGCGAGGCGGTGGTCACGGCCACGGGGCTCGAAGGCAGTCTGGTGTACGCCGTATCGTCCCTGCTGCGCGAAGCCATCGCCCGGGACGGCAGCGCCAGTTTCACGCTCGACTTGTTGCCGGCGCGCGAGCTGGCCTGGGTGCACAGCGAGATCGCTCACCCGCGCGGACCGCGGTCGCTGTCCACGCACTTGAAGACGCGGCTGAAGCTGGACGGCGTGAAGGCTGGGCTGCTGTGGGAAATCGTTCCCAAGCAGGCCCAGTCCGACCCGCTGGCCTTGGCCACCGCGGTCAAGGCGCTGCCGATCACGGTGACTGCCGCCAGGCCCATCGACGAGGCCATCAGCACCGCCGGCGGCGTGCGCTTCGAAGGTCTGGACGAGCATCTGATGTCGACCGCCTTGCCTGGCGTGTTCTGCGCAGGCGAGATGCTCGACTGGGAAGCCCCCACCGGTGGCTATCTGCTCACCGCCTGCTTTGCCACTGGGCGAGTGGCCGGCGCCGGGGCCGCGGCCTGGATGGCCGCCGAACGCAGCGCCTAAACTCGAAGGTTTTGCTTCGCTACTCTCCTGCCTTGAACAAGATCGTCCTGCAGATCGCCGCCGAACTGAAGGTTCGGCCGCAGCAGGTGGCCACTGCCGTCGAGCTGCTCGACGGCGGCGCCACCGTGCCCTTCATCGCCCGCTACCGCAAGGAAGCCACCGACGGCCTGGACGACATCCAGCTGCGCGAACTGGAATCCCGGCTGGGCTACCTGCGTGAACTGGAAGACCGGCGTGCCGCGGTGCTCAAGAGCATCGAGGAACAGGGCAAGCTCACGCCAGAACTGCGGGCCGCCGTCGAGGCCGCGCCGACCAAGCAGGAACTGGAAGACATCTACCTGCCGTACAAGCCCAGGCGCCGCACCAAGGGCATGATCGCCCGCGAAGCCGGCCTCGAACCGTTGGCCGACCTGCTGTTCGCCGACCCGACCCTGGACCCGCTGGCCGAAGCCGCGGGCTTCGTCAACGCCGAAGCCGGCTTTGCCGATGCCCCGGCCGTGCTCGACGGCGTTCGCGACCTGCTGTCCGAACGCTGGGCCGAAGACGCCGCGCTCGTGGGCAAGCTGCGCGAATGGTTGTGGGGCGAAGCGCTGTTCCAGAGCAAGCTGGTCGAAGGCAAAGACGGTCAGTCGGCGGATGCCGCCAAGTTCCGCGACTACTTCGACTACGCCGAACCCATCCGCGCCGTGCCCAGCCACCGCGCGCTTGCGGTCTTCCGTGGCCGCACGCTGGAGTGGCTGGACGCCAAGCTGGTGCTGGACGAGGAAGTTGCGCCGGCCAAGCCCACGGACACGAAGCGGCCACCCGCCGTGTCGCTGGCCGAGGGACGCATCGCCCGCCACCTGGGCTGGAGCCCCGCCGGCCGCAGGGCCGACGAACTGATCCGCAAGACCATCGCCTGGACCTGGAAGGTCAAGCTCAGCCTGAGCCTGGAACGCGACCTGTTCTCGCGACTGCGCGAAGAGGCCGAGGCCGTGGCCATCAAGGTCTTCGCCGACAACCTGCGCGACCTGCTGCTGGCCGCCCCGGCCGGCAAGCGCGTGGTGATGGGCCTGGACCCGGGCATCCGCACCGGCGTGAAAGTGGCCGTGGTCAGCGACACCGGGCGCGTGCTCGACACCCACACCGTGTACCCGCACGAGCCGCGCAACGACTGGGAAGGCAGCCTGCACACCCTGGGCCGGCTGGTGGCCAGCCATGGCGTGAACCTGATCGCCATCGGCAACGGCACCGCCAGCCGCGAGACCGACAAGCTCGCCGCCGACCTGATCGCGCGGGTGAAGAAGCTCGCACCCGAGGTCCACATCGACAAGGTGGTCGTCAGCGAGGCCGGGGCCAGTGTCTACAGCGCCAGCGAATTCGCCAGCAAGGAACTGCCCGACCTGGACGTGAGCCTGCGCGGCGCGGTGAGCATCGCACGCCGACTGCAGGACCCGCTGGCCGAACTGGTGAAGATCGACCCGAAGAGCATCGGCGTGGGCCAGTACCAGCACGACGTCAACCAGGCCGGCCTGGCCAAGAGCCTGGAAGCCGTGGTCGAGGACTGCGTGAACGGCGTCGGTGTCGACCTGAACACCGCGTCTGCGCCGCTGCTGGCGCGGGTGTCGGGCCTGAGCCCGGCCGTGGCTGCCAGCATCGTGCGCTGGCGCGACGCCAACGGCGCGTTCCGCAACCGCAAGCAACTGCTCGACGTCACCGGCCTGGGCCCGAAGACCTTCGAGCAGGCCGCCGGTTTCCTTCGCATCCGTGATGGCGACAACCCACTGGACCTGACGGGCGTGCACCCCGAGACCTACCCGGTCGTCGAGCAGATGCTCAGGGCCACCGCGAAGCCGGTGAAGGAATTGATGGGCAACACGGCGCTGTTGCGCGGGCTGAAGCCCGAAACCTTCGCCGACGGCCATTTCGGCGCCATCACGGTCAAGGACATCCTGGCCGAACTGGAAAAGCCCGGCCGTGACCCGCGCCCGGACTTCGTCGTGGCGCGCCTGAACGACGCCGTCACGGACCTGAAGGATCTGCAGCCCGGCATGGTGCTGGAAGGCACGGTCAGCAACGTCGCGCAGTTCGGAGCCTTCGTCGACCTGGGTGTCCACCAGGACGGGCTGGTGCACGTCAGCCAGCTGGCGAACAAGTTTGTCAGCGACGCGCGCGAAGTGGTGCGTACTGGCCAGGTGGTGAGGGTGCGGGTGCTGGAGGTCGATCTGGCGCGCAAGCGCGTGAGCCTGACGATGAAGCTGGACGCGCCCGTGCCCAGCCCGCGCGACAAGGCCGACAACAGCTTCCGCCCGGCCGCCCGCGGCGAACGGCCCCAGCCCGGGCGCGGACCCGGCCGTGCCGCCGAGCCTGCACCCGCAGGCGGTGCCATGGCCGCGGCCTTCGCCAAGCTGCAGGGCAAGCGCTGAGGGCGATGCGGCCGGCCGCGCCCACGCTGCGTATCCACGCCGGGCCGCGCGCAGCGGCCTGGTTGAAGGACCACGGTCTGCGCGCAGGCGATGTGCGCGCCATCCCTGCGGCGGCCGGCGGTGCCAAGGGCATCACGCTGAACCCGCTGGACCGCTTCATCTTCGGCCACTGGCTGCAGGGCCCGGGCAGCACGGCGCAGCAGCATGTGCACCTGTTGGGGGCGTCCATCGGCGCCTGGCGCATGGCCGCGGCCTGCCTGGCCGACCCCGACGCCGCGCTGGCCCAGCTGGCCGAGGACTACATCACCCAGCGCTACGAACACGCGCCGGGCAAGATGCCCACGGCCAGCACCGTCAGCCGCGCCTTCGGCCAGAAGATCGAGGAACGCCTGGGCCGGCGCGCGGCCGAGGTGCTGTCGCATCCGCGTTTCCGCTTGCACGTGTTCACCAGCCGCGGCCGCCACGTGCTGGCGCGCCAGGGCAGGGTGCGGACGCCGGCGGGTTACCTGGGCGCCTACCTGGCCAACGCCGCCCACCGCCGGGCCCTGGCCACTTTCATCGACCGCGTCGTCTTTGCCGACCCCCGCGAGGCCCTGCCTTTTGCCTTGTCCGACTTCCGCACCCACCACGCCACACTGACGGCCGGCAACCTGGCGCCAGCCATCCTGGCCAGCTGTTCCATCCCGTTCTGGCTGGACGCCGTGCACGACATCCCCGGCGGACCACGTGGTGCCTATTGGGACGGCGGCATCACCGACTACCACCTTCATCTGAACTACGCGCAGATGGCCGATCTGCCGGTGCCCGGCTGGGGCGGAGGGCCCGGCCTCGTGCTCTACCCGCATTTCCAGCCCCACATCGTGCCCGGATGGCTGGACAAGGGCTTCAAGCGCCGCCACCGTGCCAGTCCGATGCTGGACAACCTGGTCGTGCTGTCGCCCGCGCCAGAATGGGTGGCCCGGCTGCCGAACGCCAAGCTGCCCGACCGCAACGACTTCAAGGCCTACCGTCACGACGACGCCCGCCGCGTGCGCGACTGGCGCGTCGCCGTGGCCGAAAGTCAGCGGCTGGCCGACGAGTTCGCCGAGATCGTCACGGGTGGCCAGCCTGTGCTCGCCTTGCCGCTGCCCTGACAGCGGCTAAACTCCGCATTCCAGCAACGAACAAGGGCAAGAAAGGCAGCACGGTTATGACACCGCGGACTACCACCTTCTTCGCCGAGGCGCCCATCGTGGCGTTCATCTCGGCCTGAGCAGCCGCGCGTTCGACAGTTCCCTGTCTCCCTGAACACAAGCGCGGCTGACCCCCGCGCTTTTTTGTTGTCTGCCCAGGTTCCAACGCAAAGGTTTCCCATGCTCCAGATCACGCTGCCGGACGGTTCCCGGCGAGAGTTCGAAGGCCCCGTCACGGTGGCCGAAGTCGCGGCTTCCATCGGCGCCGGGCTGGCCAAGGCGGCCTTGGCCGGCAAGGTCGATGGCCAGCTGGTCGACACCAGCCACCGCATCGAGAGCGACGCGCATCTGGCGATCGTCACCGACAAGGACGCCGAGGCCCTGGAGCTCATCCGCCACAGCACGGCCCACCTTCTGGCCTACGCGGTGAAAGAGCTTTTCCCGGAAGCCCAGGTGACGATCGGCCCGGTCATCGAGAACGGGTTCTATTACGACTTCGCCTACAAGCGTCCGTTCACGCCCGAAGACCTGGTGGCGATCGAAAAGCGCATGGGTGAACTGGCTGCCAGGAACGAACCCGTGGTTCGCCGTGTTCTGCCCCGTGACGAAGCCGTGGCGCACTTCAAGGCCATGGGCGAGGCCTACAAGGCCGAGATCATCGGCAGCATTCCCGAAGGCCAGGACGTCAGCCTGTACCGCGAAGGCAACTTCGAGGACCTGTGCCGCGGCCCTCACGTGCCCAGCACGGGCCGGCTGAAGCACTTCAAGCTGATGAAGGTGGCCGGTGCCTACTGGCGCGGCGACCAGGCCAACGAACAGCTGCAGCGCATCTACGGCACGGCCTGGGCCAGCAAGGAAGCATTGGCGCAGTACCTTCTGATGCTGGAAGAAGCCGAAAAGCGCGACCACCGCCGCCTGGGCCGCGAACTCGACCTGTTCCACATCGACGAACACAGCCCCGGCATGGTGTTCTGGCATCCCAAGGGCTGGACGGTGTGGCAGGAAGTGGAGCAGTACATGCGCCATGTCTACCGCGACAACGGTTACCAGGAGGTGAAAGGCCCGCAGGTGCTGGACAAGGCGCTCTGGGAAAAGACGGGGCACTGGGACAAGTACCGCGACGCGATGTTCGTGACGGAATCGGAAAAGCGCGACTACGCCATCAAGCCGATGAACTGCATCTTCAAGCAGGGCATCAAGAGCTACCGCGACCTGCCGCTGCGCTACGGCGAGTTCGGCAACTGCCACCGCAACGAACCCACGGGCGGGCTGCACGGCATCATGCGCGTGCGCGGCTTCACGCAGGACGACGGCCACATCTTCTGCACCGAAGACCACATCCTGCCGGAATGCCTGGCCTACACGGCGCTGCTGCAGCGGGTCTACAAGGACTTCGGCTTCAGCGAGATCATCTACAAGGTGGCGACGCGCCCGGCAGCCCGCATCGGCAGCGACGAGATCTGGGACAAGGCCGAAAACGCGCTGATCGAAAGCCTGAAGCAGAGCGGCTGCGACTACGAGATCGCCCCCGGCGACGGCGCCTTCTACGGCCCGAAGATCGAGTACACGCTGAAGGATGCGATCGGCCGGCAGTGGCAGTGCGGCACGATGCAGGTCGACTTCTCCATGGCTGAGCGCCTGGACGCGGTCTACGTGGCCGAGGATTCGAGCCGTCGCCACCCCGTGATGCTGCACCGGGCCATCGTCGGCAGCCTGGAGCGCTTCATCGGGATCTTGGTCGAGCAGCACGCCGGCGCGCTGCCTGCCTGGCTGGCCCCGGTGCAGGTGGTGGTGGCCTCGATCACCGACGCGCAGGCCGAATACGCAGAAATGGTGGCGAAATCGTTGCAGAAACAAGGAGTTAGGGTGTCCCTTGATTTGCGCAACGAGAAAATCAACCGTAAAATCCGCGGGCATTCAATGCAGAAGGTCCCGTTCATCCTGGTCGCTGGCGACACGGAGAAGGCCAATGGGACCGTCGCCGTGCGCGCCCGGGGCAACCAGGATCTCGGTGCGATGCCGCTGGCAGACTTCCAATCGAAGATCGGCAGTGACATCGCCTCGAAGATTTGAACTTCGTCGGGGTCTCCCAGGAGCGCGCTTTTGATTTGACTGTGGCCCGTCGTGCCTTCGGGTTGCACTAGGAGCTGGAACTATCGCTACTTTCATGGACCGCCGCGTACCGAATGCGGAACGCAAGCACCGGCTGAACCGGGAAATCATGGCGCTGCAGGTGCGCCTGAACGGGATCGAAAACGAGCCGCTGGGCATCGTCAGCACGATGGAAGCGTTGCGCATGGCGGGGGAACTGGATGTCGATCTCGTCGAGATCGCCGCCACCGCAGACCCCCCGGTGTGCAGGTTGATGGACTACGGCAAGTTCAAATACCAGGAACAGAAGAAGGCCGCCGAGGCGAAGAGCAAGCAGAAGGTCATCGAGATCAAGGAAGTCAAGTTCCGTCCGGGCACCGACGACGGCGACTACGCGATCAAGATGCGCAACCTGCGGCGCTTCATTGCCGAAGACGGCGACAAGGGCAAGGTCACGCTGCGCTATCGCGGCCGCGAGATCACCCACCAGGACATCGGCATGCGCATGCTCGAACGCATCCGCGACGAACTGTCCGACGTGGCGGTGGTCGAGCACATGCCCAAGCTGGAAGGCCGTCAGATGATCATGGTGCTGGCGCCCAAGCGAAAGTAAGTTCAGTTTTTGAGGTTGTGCCATCCCTGCGGCTTGCTGCGGGGATGAACAAGAAGCGACTGCAGGCCAACAAGCACACCGGAACCTCCGGCGTCGCCTGCAGCAGCCAACGAAGAAGGAGCATTCACATGCCCAAGATGAAGACCAAGAGCGGGGCGAAAAAGCGT